>DASVVE010000030.1:0-102993 GCA_036386675.1 Chloroflexia bacterium
GTAGAAGGTGTCGCCGGGCTGCACGTCAGCGAACTGGATCGGGCAGGCTGTGGCACTGGCTGTGGTAGTAGATGTGGCATTCGGTACCGTGGTGCTCGTGCGGGTGCTTGTAGCCACTGCCGTGCTCGTCCTCGTGGACGAGGGTGCTGTTGTGGCTGTGCGCGTGGCTGTAGAGCTTGGCAGCGCGGTAGATGTAGAGGTAGGCGTAGCCGTGTTGGCTCCCTGGATGTTGAAACGGCCAACCGCCGGGTCATGGTCGCTGACTTGCGGATCGAATTCAGCGTTCATGTGCACCACGTCATACTGGACCAGGTAGGTGAACATGTTAGGACTGACAAGCGCATGGTCCAGCGCCTGCGAGTTGCCGTCGAACACGTAGGTATACTGCTCGCTCAACGGCAGGGTCTCGATAAGGTTCTGGAGCTCGAGGTCGCCCGTGCCGGATATGGTGCCGGTCTCCAGGTAGTTCATCGTCTGCGAGAACTGGAAGTCGTTGATATCGCCGGCGACAACCACATTGGCGTTGGCGTTGGCGTTCAGCATAGAGTCCACGAAGCCGTTGACAATCTGAGCCTGCTGGTGGCGCGCTACCTCAGAGCTTCGGATTGGCGGCTGCCACCGTCCGAAGAGCGGGTCGTCGCCACCCTTCGAGCTGAAGTGGTTGGCTATAACGATGATCTTCTGGCCGTTGTACAGGAACTCGCCCGCGAGCGGCTTGCGGCTGCTGTTGAAGGCCGAGTGGGTGGGGTTCACACGGCAGGGGCTCATAGCGAGCGTGCCGTCCGGCAGCAACGTACAAGCGGTCGTGCTGTTGCCACCCGGCTTGTCCACAAAGCTGAGGCCGCGGTCGGTGCGGAACAGCAAGCCCACGCGGATATTGCCGCCCGGCTCGCCGCCGTCCTGGTCGTCCACGGGGTCTATCTGGCGATACTGGTAGGTGGGGCCACCCGCCGCCGTGATGGCATCGATTAGCTTCTGCCAGGTCAGGTTGGCCGCAACGGTGCTGTCGTTGGTCGCGCCGTTGTTGTCCTGAATCTCCTCGATGGAAAGCAGGTCGGGGGCCTTCAGGTTGGTGATGATGGCGCTGGCATGCAGCCCGAAGGTGTTATCGGACGGGTCGAGGTTCTCCACGTTGTAGTTGCCGATGGAGAGCGCGCCCTGGGCGGCAGGTACCGCCGTTTCCTGTTGCAGGTTGCCGGAGACGACCGTGAGTGCCTGCGTGATGTAGAGCTTGAAGTTGCCGAAGCCGTAGTCCATCACGCCGATTGCCGGGCCACTGAAGTGGTCGCCCACGTCCACACCCGAAGGAGTGCTCATGATCGTATCATCGAGTATGATGCGCTCCGGGTTGAAGTCGTTGGCCTGTATGACGACGCCGCCCCGCGTAGTGCGGACTCCACCGTTCGCGCCATTGTCGCCAAGCACAGCGATTTCCCCGAAGCTGTTGCTGGGGCCGACCGCCACGGGATTGTTGACCTGCACGCGCATGGCTTCCAAGCTCTCGTAGAAGTCAATGCCGTCCTGTGCAGGGTCGAATACGCCGCTAGTCTCGACGTTGCCCGTACCGGCATCGTCCTCAATAACCATGTTAGGTGGAATGCGGCCGCCCGTGCCGATCACGACCGGTGTGGGCACGGTGGCATTCGTCATGACGACGGACACAGTCGGACCTGTAATCTCGGTGGTCGTGAGATTATCCGTGCCGCCGGAACCGCCGGGCCTGAACTCGGTGACCGTACCACCGACCAGAACGGAATAACCGACCTGGACCGCATTAGGCGCGCTACTTGTGAAGATGAATATTGCCTCGGACGTAGACTCGTTGCCGTCGGAGGTAGGGTCCTGCATGTAGAAGCCGTTAGACAGCTTCGCCGTGACGATGCCGGGTACGTTGGTGACGTTAGCACCGTTCAAAGGCGAAAGGTGGGTCTGGCCCTGGATGTCGCGGATCCGCGTGGTAATGTTCGCAGTGGCGGTGGCGGTGCGAGTCTGAGTAGCGGTGCCGGTTTGAGTGGGGGTAGAGGTCTCTGTCGCGGTACCTGTCTCGGTGAATGTGGGGCCGCCTGGCGTTACTGTTTCAGTGGCGGTGCCGGTCTCTGTTGCAGTCCCGGCTTCTGTTGCGGTGCCTGTCGCGGTGAGCGTCGCGCCACATGGTTCATAAGTCGAGGCGAGATTTTGCGGACCGGGCGTAGCGGCAAGCGTGAAGTCAGTGGCATTATTGTCGGTATCGACACACTGATCGACTCGCCTAAAGCTCTGGTCATCATTAGTCGTCTTGGGGGTAAGAGGGGTGCCCTCTTTGTAAGCAGAGCCTGTGCTCATGCCAACTTGGTCAATAATAACGTTGCTAGCATTGAGGAGGGCCAGACCGCCATCGTCACCAATGCCCGTCGAATAGAGTCCGTCGCCCGCAACTCCATCGTTATAGAAGTTGGCTGCATTATTATTGGTGGCGAGGTAGTGCTGGCCGGGCTGCAAGACTACGGTACCCGTGATTGTAATCCGAGTACTTGTTCCGCCCGTAACATTCGAGCCATTAATCTTCCAGCCACTGATATCCACCGATACGGCTGATAGGTTAAACAACTCAATGAACTCGTCATTACCACCATTTGAACCGCGTGTGCGAAACTCGCTGATCACAACCGATGTTGAGACCAACGGCGCGTTTGGCGCGCTGACCGGTGCTGCTGCCCTCGCACCAGGCGTCTGGAACGCTAGCCCCAGGCCAACTACGGCAATAAAAAACCCGGCCACCAGCATAAGAATTGCTGCGAAATGGCCGGAACGGACCTTAGACGAATCTGTCATGTCCCCTACCCCTCCCTCACAATGCACACAATGACAAGACACGACAGTACGCTACTGCCGCGATGCGCCACAGTTGCCGATTATAACCAATGGGGAGTGTAAAAGCAAGCTAGTACAGGCCGGGGTACACGGTGCCATCTACGTTGTTCCCAAGAATAACCCGAAAAGCACATTGCGCGCTATGACCGAGCCATAGCTGGTCTGTATTGGTGCTGTTGGATATTTATAGCTAAGTGTTGATAAGTTATGACAAATGCGGTATTATATAGGTGCCTCATCTTAACTTCCGCCGCAACAGATGAAGTGACCACTCTTGGTCTTTCCGCCGGCGCATTCCCCGCATCAAGTTCCTGGTGCACCGGGTCACGGTACCATGTCGGACCGGTGTCCTTCCTCTCGCCGTCTGCTCCTCGCAGAAGAAGTACTAAACGCTCGTTTCTCTAGTCAGCGATACAAGGGCTCGAACCCGGTATTCTGGTTCGGCATGACCGGTCCATCTGATGGGCGTTGCCACAGGCAACCTTGCTTCAAGGTGCACAGTAGATAGACAAGACAGCGTGGAGTTCGGAGCATGGAGACAGCGTCTCTGCACCGAGCAATAGGGTTACTCAGATACCGACTTCGATATTCTCGTTCGTATGCCCGTTTCGCCCAGCAGGCGGGACAGAGTGACAGGGCAGAAGGGGAAAGCAGATGGTACACGAATACGCGGAAGCTAATGCACACCTATCCACAGTGTCCTCGGGTCACGATGAAGTGAGCAATAGGGGCTGGTGGACTCGGGCGGCCGATAGGCGCAGGCACCAGAGGAAACAGGCGCTTCAGCAGCTGAAACTCCAGCGACTTGAGCTCCTGGGCATTCACCCTGATGGTCTGGCCGGACGGTTGCGTCTCGTGCTGGCAGTTGGCTGCTACAGCGATTTCCGCTTCACCCGCGACATATTAAGCAGCGGCGCCATGCAGGAGCAGACTGAGCCGGCAATAGAGGCTTTGATCGACCTGGGCGCGCGCTGCGATTGCGAAGTGTTTGAGGCGCTGGGGCAACCGCCACGGAGCGTGTTGTGGCACCACCCCAGGGTGCGTGTCAGCGGGTAACCTCAACCTATAAAGCGAGCAGACGCACGCTTCCCTCTTCCTCATACATGGGCGGCGGGTTAGAAACAGTTCGTCGGCTACACTTGCCAGCCGTAAAGGAGCATCTAATTGGAGTCTCAATATGGGAGATAATCTGACCTTGTGCGCGACGCCCAATTGCCCTAATATGTCCAATCACGCGCACTGCCTCAGTTGTTCGGCACAAGAGGTGAGCCGCAGGTCGTTGCAAGCCGCGGAGGGTACCTGCTTGCATGGGCACTCCGTCACTGGCGACTACGGGATGATCATGCGAATGCTGCCGGAATATAAAGGCCACCATCCACAAGCGGGATATATGCTGGATGTGTGCAAGGCATGCTTGCAGGAATTAGAGGAACGTCCCTATAAGCCGGGCCGCCCCAGGAGATGGCATTAGCTTTCCTCAGGCGGAGGGTATGCCAGGCGCAATACCGCCGTCCCGTAGCAGCGAGGCATACGAGGTCTATCGTGTAAGCGATGAGTCGCCAGAGGTCCAGTGGATAATGCAGGGCACAGACGGCAAGCTCTACGTGGTCCCTGCTGAACCCGGCGGTTGGATGCTGCGGTCCGAGTTCGGGGGACGAATTGAGAGGCTTCAGGTCCTGTCGCAAGAAGAGGCACGTTCTGTCTGCTGGACAGTCTATGGAGATGTTGGACAGGTTACTATGGAAGGAGCAAACCTGGAACCTCGTTAATCGTGGACCGGCAGCAGAGCACGCTCCATCCTTCCACCCTGGTGGGAAACGTTCCTAGAGCCTGTAATGAACTTGGGAGAACAAGCAAGGCCAAAGGGAAGGACTAAGCCCGGGTAATAAGCTCTGGGTACATAACGTTTGCTTTGTCTGTAATGTACTGGACGAATTCGAGAGTAGCATGAAAATCTTGGTGGTCGGCGGCCTGGCGAACGGACACTGCCGGGTTGGGGCGTCCCCTCCACGCACGATCTATCAGCGTCGTCCACGAAGGGTCCAGGTTAGCCTTTGCCCACTCAGCACCGCCCCGCTTGGAGCCGGGGTAGCCCATAATGAGGTCGTGTAGCATTCGACAGTAGTTCAAGACGATAAGGGCCTGAAAAAAACGGTTGTTCCAGGGGTCGGGATTGTTCAGGATATCCTTGCCCCAGTCTTGTATGACGGCCATGATCTCCTGGCGTAGCACATCGACCGGGATCGGATCGACCAGCATCTCTGGAGGAGGTCCCTTGAGGATGACTCCCTTTTCACGAACCACCCACCGGACTAGTATTGTGTTGCAGTGCTTATGCCTTATGAGTGAACTGCTACCGTGATTAAGGTACCAAAGCTGCCCGCCACTGCAAGCATAGTCCCTCAGGACCGCCTTCGGAAAATACGAGCCTTCAAGATGCTTTGCCCACACGTTGTCGAGGCCGTAGATACGCTCGTGCACTCTCTGCAGAGCCGCAACTTCATCATCTGAAAGCTCTTTTTCGGTCACCACTATGAAATCGCAATCGCTATGCGCATCAAAATCACCCACAGCGAACGAACCTTGCAGATAGGCACCAACAAAATTGGCGTGCAGAGCCTTGTGTACTCTGTCGACTAAATCGCGCAAGATAGTATTGAGTATAGGATAAGGTGTTGGAACTATATCGCTCATTCTAGCTGTAACTTCGCACCCCCACACCAAGCTTACCACACTTGCTGCTCCAAAGTTCATAACAGGCTCTAGAAGTTCACACAAGAACACGACAGTCACAGGACTACAACCAACAAGAAAGAGTGGCCGGGATTCTGCAAATCCCGGCCACTCTTTCTTGTTAGTCTTACCGGCAAAGGTAGGCTCTCATGCCCGGACTTTGAGTAGATGTCGGTGTCACGGGGAGAGCACTCTGGAAGTCTCAAAAAGCCCGTCTTAAAAGGACTAACCCCGGCGGCTTGGGCGATCCACCGGGGTTATCCCAAAGGAGGAAAGTTCTTCTGTATAGAATAACGGGCGGGACTGCCATTCGCTTCCCTACTTTTGCACCAGTTTTTGGGCAATTTATGACAAGTTTTTGAAGTGCACACCCTGGTGTATCACGCATGAGGAAAACGCCACGCCGACGGGTACGCTTTGCTATAATCGTTATATGGACAAAGGTTCTAAAGTAGAGATGCCGGTGCCCGTGTTACCCCAGCCGGACGCACCTCTAGCCGCGCGCATGAGGCCCCGCTCGCTGGACGAGTTAGTCGGGCAGGAGCACGTGCTCGCCCCTGGCAAGACGCTGCGGCGGGCCATCGAAGCTGACCGGGTGCCCTCGCTGGTGTTGTGGGGCCCACCAGGTAGCGGCAAGACCACCCTGGCGCGCGTGATCGCCAACACCACCAACGCCCACTTCGCCCCGGTCAGCGCGGTATCCGCCGGCGTGGCCGACCTCCGGCGCATCGTCAAGGAAGCAGCCGAGCGCATCTCCGCAGAGGGGCCGCGCACGATCCTCTTCATCGACGAGATTCACCGCTTCAACAAGGCCCAGCAAGACGCCATACTTCCGCACGTCGAAGAAGGCACCGTCACGTTGATCGGCGCGACCACCGAGAACCCCTCCTTCGAGGTGAACTCGGCCCTGCTGTCGCGCTCCCGCGTGATCGTGCTGCACGCTCTCGACGCCGACGACCTCGACAAGCTGGTAGACCGGGCGCTCAGCGACGTACGCGGGCTGTCACACCTGAACGTCAAGCTTGAGCCGGAGGCGCGCCAGCATTTGCTCAACATCTCCGACGGCGATGCCCGCTCGATGCTGAGCACGCTGGAGCTTGCGGCGGTGTCTACCGAGCCGGACGCGGAGGGGCGGCGACAAGTGAGCCTGGCAGCCGTGGAGGACGCCGCACAGCAACGTTGGCTGCAATATGACAGGGCGGGCGAAGGGCACTACGACGCCATCTCCGCGCTGCACAAATCGGTGCGCGACTCCGACCCCGACGGCGCGCTTTACTGGCTGGCGCGCATGCTGGAAGCCGGGGAAGACCCGCTGTTCGTCGCCCGCCGGGTGATACGCATGGCCTCCGAAGATGTAGGGCTGGCCGATCCCAATGCCCTTGGTCTAGCGATGGCGGCTCAGCAGGCGGTGCACTTCCTGGGCATGCCTGAGGCCAACCTGGCGTTGTCGCAGGCGGTAGTGTACCTGGCGCTGGCCCCCAAGAGTAACGCCCTCTACTCGGCCTACAAGCTGGTGCAGGACGACGTGATGCGCACCCGCAACGAGCCTGTGCCGCTGCACCTGCGCAACGCTCCCACCGGGCTGATGAAGGCGGTGGGCTACGGGCAAGGCTACAAATATGCCCACGACTACGAAGGCGGCCAGGTCGAGCAAAGCCACCTACCCGACTCGCTGAAGAACCGGCGCTACTACCGCCCGACCGAGCGCGGCTACGAGGCCCGGCTGCGTCAGCGGATGCAGGAGTGGGCCGAGCAACGCAAGCAGAATGCACTCAACGAGGGGCGAGAGGGCTAGCCGTGGACGTAAACTGGCTGCTCGCGGCCGGCGCGCTCATGCTCATTATCGGCCTCGGCGCGCTTGCGGTGGATGGGCTGAGGCGGCGGAGCAACCCCTTCCCACGCATCCTCCGCGACCTCACGACGAAGCTGCTGCCAACCGGCGTTCCCCTTCTAGCCCAGACTTCCTCCCAGTGGCAACCGGGCGGCCCTCGTAACATGCGCGGGCTGTTGTCGAGAGTGGCAGGGCCTCGCCCGCGCATAGTGCCGGTCGTGTTCGTCAGTGGGTTAGTCGCCGCCTGTGCCGCCGGGGGCCTGTACGTCGCAACGACGCTCGGAACTCCCCAGGTAGCCGAGGGCACGGCAGTCATAGCGTATTCCGAATTCCAGGCAGCGCCACGGGAGGGCAGCCCGGCGGAGGCGTTCGGCGCGCAGTTGCAACAGGTCGCCACAACCAGCAACCTCCAGCCGTTTGTCTTGCGCAAGACCTCGCGTGTGATTACCGGCGCGGAAGAGGCAGAGGCCGAACGCTCTCGGCTCGGGGCAGATGCGTTGTGGTGGGGCGAAGTTGGGCATGACGGGGCGATTACTGCCAGCCTCGTTCTGGCCGCGCAGTTCCGTCCCTGGCAGGCTCCCTGGTCGCAGCTTCAGCCGAACGACCTGTCCCAGGTGATGCTGCCTACAACGGCGCAGGTTTATCTTCCTGCCGGCCAGGGCCTAGACCCGCTTGTGCCCTTCTCCCTGGCAATCACGCATCTTAAGCTAGGGCATTATGCCGACGCGGCGCGGGCGGCTTACGGAACGAGGACGACGCTCGGACAAATTGAGGAGCGCCACCCTTCTGGCGGGAGCACCTCCGGCATTCAACTGGCGGCACTGCTGGAGTCTGCATCCGACCTGTCCCGCAAGGAGTACGCGGAGGCGGCCGTGCCTCTCGATGCCCTCGAAGCCGCCGGTATATTGCCGATAGAGGGGCTGGTCAACCGGACCGCCGTGCGCCTGGCGATGGGAGACCTGGCAGGCGTGAGGTCTGACAGCGACCGGGTGCTCAATACGCGCGAGGCCAACGACCAAGCCCAGGCACTCGCCTATCTTGCTCGGGGCAGAGCCGGTCTGCGCGGCAACGACCTTGCCGCTGCCCGCGCAGACCTCGAGGAAAGCGCCAGGCTGGACCCCGGCAACCCGGCAACCAAGCTGGAGCGAGCCGAAGTCCTGTACAGGCAATCGCAGCCCGACGCAGCCCGGTCGCAGTTGCAGAGCCTATTGTCGGTTTCTCCAAACGCGGCCCCCGCGCACCGCCTACTCGGCCTTACCATGCTCATGCTGGGGCAACCTGCTGAGGCCATGAGCGCCCTCGACCGAGCAGAAGGACTGTACAACGCCTGGCTGGACGCATTGCGCAAGGAAGAAGCCAGCGCGCACGCCGTGAGTGACAGCCAGCGCGGGCAGTGGGCAACCGGCGAAATTGTGGCCTTGAACAAGGAACTGGCAGGCATCTACCTGTACCAGGGCATGACCTGGGCGGACCTGGCGCGGCAGGACCCGCCGGAGAGCTTCCTGGGCGGTATCTGGAGGCGCATACGGGGCGAACCGACCAAGCTGGAACGCGCCGTCGAAAGGATGCGTCATGCCCAGCGGCTGGACCCGCAACGTCCCGACGTGCCCCTGCAACTCGGCAACGTCTACACGCAGATGGGCGACAGTGGGTCGGCAGCGGAAGTCCTGAAGGAGGCGCAACGGCTCGACCCATCGGCCCCTGAGCCGTACATGTCGCTCGCCCACTTGCAAAAGGCCCAGGGCAACCCGAAGGAAGCGATTGGCACGCTGCAACAGCTACTGGCGCAGAATCCCGCTTACTTCCCCGCTTACGACGAGGTGTATCATATTTACATGGCGATGGGCGACCAGGCTGCCGCCACAGCAACCCTGCACTTGGCCTTACAGGTGGCACCGCGCACCACAACCGGCTACCTGTGGCGTGGCAGGTTCTTGCAGCGGCTGGGCGATATAGCGGGCGCAGTAGATGCCACGCGCATGGCCGCCACAGACCCCCAGCTTTGGGAGGCGCACCTCCTATTGGCCCAACTGCTGACAGCGAACGGGCAGGCACCGGAGGCCCTGCAAGAGTTCAAGCAGGTGCTTGCCGTCCAGCCTAACAACCCAGATGCCTTGCTTGGGGCCGCCCAACTGCATGTGCTGGCGGGCCAGGCAGAGGACGCCCAGAAGCTGTTTGAGCGGCTGGTCAGCATCTGGCCCACTAATACGGACGGGCATCTCGCCTTCTCGCAACTACTCACTGCCAGGGGACAGCTTGACCGCGCGCTGGCAGAGGCTCATAGGGCGGTCGAACTCTCGCCGGAACGCGCGGACTCGCATTTCTTCCTGGGACAGGCTTTTGAGAACAAACAACAGTGGTCGGCAGCCGCCGAACAGTACAAGGCGACGGCAGAACGCGACCCGGAACGCTTTGATGCGTTTATAAGATGGGCACGCACCTTGTTCCTGGACGACCGCTACGCGGAGAGCGCCGAAGTCAGCCGCAAGGCCATCGCAATGCGGTCCACCGACGCGCAAGGCTTCCACTGGCTCGCGGAAGCTCAACTGGCGATGGGCAATGCGACTCCGGCTCTTGAATCCCTTGCAGCAGCGCTCCAAATAGCGCCGCAGGACTCGCGATTGCTGGCGCTGGCCGCGAAAGCCTATGCGAGCACAGGGGATGAGGCCAGGTCTGAAAGCTTCGCTCTCCATGCCATTAGCGTTGACCCACGAGGCATAGTGGGGCCTCTGGCGCTGGGCGAGTTGTACCTGCAAAAGGGCCGCCCGGAGAGCGCCTTGCAAGCGTTTGAGGGTGGCCTGGCTGTGGCACCGGTATCGCCCGACCTGCTGGTTGGGAGGGGTCGGGCCTACGCCGCGATGGGCGACCATACAAAGGCCGTACAGTCTTACAATGAGGCTCTGAAGGCCAACCCGAACTACGCGCCCGCGCACCTGTTCGCCGGGGAGACCTACGTGGCGTTAGGCAGGTGGGACGAGGCGTTCGAACAGTACCGCGCGGCCGTGCAGTTGCGTCCCAACTGGCCCGAGGGTTTGAATGCGCTGGGGCTGGCGTACCTGCAAAGGAAGGACCTGGCAAACGCCCAGGCCGCGTTCACGAAGGCTACCCAGCAGGCCCCCGGCCTGGTAGATGCCTGGCTCGGACTTGGTCTCGCCAGCCGAGACCGCGGTCAGGATGCGGAGGCAGTGGCGGCCCTTGCGAAGGTAGTGGACCTCGACGCCCGCAACGGGGACGCCTGGTTTTACCTGGCCCTTACCTACGAGCAGTTGGGGCAGCGCCAGCAGGCCGCGGAGGCGTTCGCACGGGCTATCGAGACCTCGCAGGACCCGAACATCGTCGAGCAAGCCGAGCAGGGCCTTTCGCGGGTAAACTAGGAGTAGCGTCCATCGCGCGCATTCCATCTTTGGAGATATTTACGCCGCTTGGCAACCCTCACAACAGAAAGCAATATAGCCGTTCAAGAGGCAGCAACACCGGCCACTCGCACCAGTACGTGGCGTGAGACGTGGGCGGATGTCGCCTCCGTGTCGCTCGCGTGCCTGGCGTTCTTCCTTATCAGCGTCTACCAGCTTGACCTGCCCGGTCTCTACAATGACGAGGCCTTCGACGTAATCCCCGCCATGCAGGTGGTGCTGGGCCACCCGGTTGAGCTTCAGCGCGGCGTGGGCATCAACGTCTTTGGCACGATGCTGCCCCTGATGTCCAGCAGCGACTACCAGGGCATCACAAGCACCTACCTTGCCATACCCTTCTTTGCCCTTGGCGGCGTCAACGTCTTTTCCCTGCGCCTCATGACCATTACGGTAGGACTCGTCGCTATAGTGCTGGCTTACTTTCTAGCCCGCGCCTGGTTCGGCAGGCCCGTCGCGAGGCTGACGGTGCTGATGCTTGGCGTGTCTCCTTCGTGGATATTCTGGAGCCGGTTGGGCGTCTACGTCGTCAACGAAGTGGTGCCGATTACTACGGGGGCCTTGCTCGCCTTCACCCACTGGGCGCGTAACCGCCCGCTAGGCAAACGCAACGCCGCGCTCTACACGGGCATGTTCCTGCTGGGGCTGGGTCTGACGACGAAGCTGTTGTTCCTGTGGGTGATTGTGGCCGTCACGGTCGTGGGTGCTATTCTCTTCGGCAAGCGTGCGTGGGAGCATAGGGGAGCATTGTTGCGCAACCCCTTGAGCTGGCTGAGAATTGCAGTGCTTTCGTTCGCCGCCTTCTGCCTCGGGGCGTTACCTTTCCTGCTCTACAACCTCATGACGCGGGGCACCTGGCTGCTCATTCGTGGGTCGCTCACCGACTTGAGCACCACCAGCCACGGCGTAGACAACACCGCTTACCTGCGCAACCTCTGGTCCGAGACTGACAGCCTTAAGGTGGTGCTGGACGGGGGCTATTTCTGGTTCCAGGGGCTGGCCGCCAGCACCTACAGCAACCCGTTCACCCCGGCGGTGTTCGCCCTGTCCGCCCTCGGCTTGATGGCACTGGCTCTCCAGCCTTGGCACAAGGCAAAGAAGCGCATAAGCGGTCTTGAGCGAATTAGCTGGCTGGTTTCCGGGCTTGGCCTGGCTGCTGCCTTCAGCCTTGTCGTCGGCCTGATACCCACGGGCCTCACTTCCCTGATGATTATGCTGGCAATCAGCCTGGGAGTGGTGGGGATTGTAATGATGGGCCTTCAGGCCTTCCGCAGCGCAGACACTGCACGCGCGAGCTGGATGTTGCTGGCTACGGCCACTTTGAGCGGCACAGCGTGGTGGTTCGGTGGGTCCGGCAGACCGGAAGGTACGGCACCGGGTGGGCCGCTTGGGCTGTGGCCTGTGGACGCCTCTGGCGTGCTGTTCTGGGCGGCGGGCCTTGGGTTGTGCGTGGTGCTAGGTTCCGACAGGCACGCCGGGCACATGACGCGAGTGTCTCTGGCCGCGATCGCGCTCATCGGTGTGATAGTCGCCCAAAGCGCCGTCACGATATCGGGCCTCTGGGCCACGCACCTGATTGTTGTGCTACCACTTCCTTATATAGTAATCGCGGCTTTCCTCGTGCGCGGTGGCGCGTGGCTGGCCGAGCGTGCTGTGCCCGTAATTCCCGGCTTCAAGAGGGTGGCGCGCCTTCTGCCCGCTGTCATCGTCGTGGGCGCGATTATGGTGGTCGACCTGATCGTGGACTACTCGTATCACCGCGACCTCGGCCTGGGCGGCGGGCGCTCTACCTTCTCAGACGCGGTCTACAGTCTCTCAAGCTACCTCGATGGCCTGGAACCCGACCCGAAGGTGGTGGCGATGGACTGGGGCTTCAAGCGGCCCGTGCAGTTGCTGACCGGGGAGCGGGTGAACCCGGTGGAGGCATACGGCTACTCAGCGGAACCGACACCTGAATTCTTTGAGGGCTTGAGGGAACTCCTGCAAGACCCAAACACCATCTACCTGTTCCACGACCCTACCGAGACTGCCTACCCCCGCTTCGAGCAGTTCTTGAACGAAGCGGAGGCAGCCGGGAAGACGGTTACCTTGGAACGGAGCTTCAGCACCCGCGATGGTGCCATCGTGCACCGGCTCTACTCCGCAAAGTAGGGTTTGAAATTGCCGCCTGTTCCTGCCCAAAGGTGCTATTGACTAAGCATGGCCTTTGTGATAATGTTAGTCTAGAGGGGCGAACATTCGTCTCGGTTTCCTATTCTCAAGATTTAGCTAAGGAGCAAACACATCAGCAGGGATTTTCGTATTAACGAGCGCATCAGGGCACGCGAGGTGCGTTTGATTGGGGAGGACGGAGAGAACGCCCTCATGTTTGTGCGTGACGCATTGGCCCTCGCTCGCCAGCGGGGTATGGACCTGGTGGAAGTGGCCCCCAACGAGGTGCCCCCGGTCGTGAAGATGATGGACTACGGGCGGTTCCGCTACGAGCAGACCAAGAAGGAACGCGACGCCCGCAAGACCCAGAAGCAAGTGGTACTCAAGGAAGTCCGCCTCAGCCCCAAGATTGACGACCACGATATTGACACCAAGGCGCGCATGGCGAAGCGCTTCCTCGAAGACGGCGACAAGGTGAAGCTAACGGTGCGCTTCCGTGGCCGCGAGCTAGCCCACCCGGAGATCGGCCGCGACGTGCTGGAGCAGGTACGCCAGATGCTCGGTGAGAACGTAGTGGTCGAGCTGGCCCCCAAGATGGATGGCAAGGCGATGACGATGGTGGTTTCTGCCAAGCCGGGCAAGCCCTCTCCGAAGCCCCGCCCCGCCGCACCTCCCGCCCAGGCGCAAGGCCAGGCCCCGGCAGGGCCCGCACCTACCGGACCCGCTCCCGCAGGACCAGCGCCGACTAGTCCGGTACCGGCCGGTCCGACCCCCAACGGCGCTGCCCCGGCGGCACCGGCGGAAGTACCCGTAGCAGTGGGCGCGAACAGCACCACGTAGGCATTTACAAATTACAAGGTATTGCGTAGAAGGAGCGTCTATCGACGCTCCTTCTTTGCGTTGTACTTCCCTAAGTCCCAAAGTAGCCCCCCAATACTCCAAAATACCGACGCACAGAAACGTAGCAGCCCGTACAATAAGGGCATAATACAGACCGGACCTATATAACCAAACCAGCATAAACAAACCTGCATAAAGCAAAATCTGGCGTCTACATTAACACCGGCACATGAAACGGAGCAAAGAGATGGAATATCTTCTCAGCCTGGGGGCGCTGGTCGTCGTTGACCTGCTGGCTCTCCGCTACGGAGCAGACAGCCGGGACCCGGTCCCAATAGACCCGAAGACGCTGGGCTTACCCCGCTAATAACCCCCACAACGACTGCCCGGACATCGGTAATGGACCGTCCGGGCAGTTTGCTTTCACCCCCCGATATTTCACACGACATGGGCAACCACCAAGGGCAGGGTGCCTCATGGAACCCGGTGCACTGCTTCGGTGTACAATCAGCGATACACGATCTCGGAAGGGGGAACGTATGCATAGTCCGCGTCATGTTTGGCTGGCAGGCATCCTCCTGCTGCTCGGTGCGGGCATCCCAATCCTGGCGAACATGGCCGGACCTGGGCATGCAGTAGAGTTAGCCGGTTTACCAACTATTGCACCGACAATCACGGCGCTTGCCACAAGTAAGGTGGGTGAAGTAGCAAAGAAGGTTGAGGCGTTGACTCCTACCGCCGTGCCTACGCCGGACCGCGAGAACTGCGCCGTGACACAGCCACCCGAAACCCCGTTCGCGGCTCCAGCACCCTATCACGCATCCGCACCCTGGGCGGGTAAGTTCTGGTACGGCACAAATCGCTTATGGACCGCGCTCCCAAGTGAAGGCATTTGGTCTGGGCTGCCAATCAGCCGGGACGGTTACGGACAAAAAATAGTCTGGTGGCGAGAAGGGTATTCCTGGACGGAGGCCCCCACGCCTCAACTCAGGGTAACGGGCCGCCGCGTGGACGCGCCCGCGCCCCCGCTCAACGCGTACGAGGCGACCAATGCTTATGCCGAAGACATCGGGTCTGCCATGCTGGTCGGAGTGGGCTTTCCGACGCCCGGTTGCTGGGAAGTCACGGGCAAGCTTGCCGACCAGGAACTGAGCTTTGTCATCTGGATCCAACCCTAGCCTCGCGAACATGGCAGTTGCTAGGTCGCCGGTCCAAATCCAGATAGGACCAAAGTCTCAACCAAAGCACCCCTAAGTACTCATCCGCCCGAACGCCTCCTTTGCTACACTGTAGTCGAAGCAGAAAATGAAGCTGCACAGACTGAAGAAAGGAGGCCGCAGATGTTCGAGATAATGTTAGTGGTAATCGCGTTGGTGGCGTTCGACCTGTTTACGGCCTCCATGCGCAGCGCACGGCCGCATTAAGCACGCGGCAAGACAACAGGTGTAATGGTGAAGGGGTACCCGCTCGTGTGGGTACCCCTTCGCTGTGCATACGAGGGTAAGTTGGTTTGGAGGTTCGCTATACGACGATGTTCACCAGCCTCCCCGGCACGTAGCGCACCTGCCGGGGCGTGCCGCCTTCCAGGAACTGCTGCACCTTAGGGCTTGCCAGCGCCAGCGTCGTCGCCTCGTCCTCCGATACGTCGGCGGGCACTTCAATCCTATCCCGCAGCTTGCCGTTAACCTGGATGACCAGCGTGATAACGTCCGACGCAGCCAGTTCTTCATTGAACTGAGGCCACGCCTGAATGTGGACGCTGCCCTGCCCTCCTGAGCGGTGCCACAGTTCCTCCGCGATGTGCGGCGACATCGGCGCGATCAGCAGCAACAGGTTCGTGGCCGCTATCGAGTAGGCCGCCGTCTCGGGGCCATGGGCCTCGCGGTAGCTCTGCATGGCGTTCGACAGTTCCATGATGGCGCTCACCGACGTGTTGAAGTGAAACCTCTGCATATCGTTAGTCACCTTCTGGATCGTCAGGTGCACCTTGCGCAACAAGTCGCGGTCGGACGACGAGTAGTCCCCGATTGCCCGCGCCGCGCCGTTCTCGTCCACGACCTTGACGTTGCCCTCGAACAGCCGCCACACGCGGTTCAGGAAGCGGAACATGCCATCGACGCCCTGGTCGCTCCACTCGGCATCCTCGTCGGGCGGGCCGATGAACAGGCTGAACAGTCGTGCGGTGTCCGCGCCTTTGGTCTCGACCATCAGGTCCACCGGCACGACGTTGCCCTTGCTCTTGGACATCTTGGCCCCGTCCTTGGTAATCATGCCTTGCGTGAACAGCCGCCTGAAAGGCTCCTGCACGCTCACCAGGCCCGCGTCGGCCACTACCTTGGTCAAGAACCGGGAGTACATCAGGTGCAGGATCGCATGCTCGACGCCGCCCGTGTACTGGTCCACCGGCATCCAGTAGTTAGCCAGTTCGGGCGAGAAGGGGTACTCCTCGTTTCGCGGGTCGCAGAAGCGCAGGAAGTACCACGACGAGTCGACAAAGGTATCCATCGTATCGGTCTCGCGCTTAGCCTCGCCGCCGCATTGGGGGCACGTCGTATTGACGAAGCTGTCCATACGGGCCAGGGGCGACTCGCCACCCGGCCTGAACTCCACGTCCAGTGGCAGCACCACGGGCAGCATCTTTTCGGGCACCGGCACCTCGCCACACTTGTCGCAGTAAACGATGGGTATGGGCGCGCCCCAGTATCGCTGGCGAGAGATCAGCCAATCGCGCAGCCGGTAGGTCGTGGTCGCCCGCCCCTTACCCTCGGCCTCCAGCAACTGGATGATAGCCTGCTTGGCGTCCTGCGGGGCCATGCCGTCCAGGGGACCGGAGTTCACCATGTTCCCTTCGTAGCTCGTGTACACCGGCACTTCGTATCCCTGCTTGTACACAGGGGCGATGGCTGGGTCAGTGTTGTCCTGACCAGCGTTCGCCGCTCGTGCGGAAGGTGGTTCCACAACCGATATGATGGGCAAGCCGTACTTCAGCGCGAAGTCGTAGTCGCGCTCGTCGCCGCCCGGCACAGCCTGTATCGCGCCCGTGCCGTAGGTCACCAGCACGTAGTCAGCGATCCACACGGGTATGCGGGCGCCCGTCATGGGGTTGATTGCGTATGCACCTGTGTGAACGCCGGTCTTCTCCTTGTCGGTGGACAGGCGCTCGATCTCCGTTTGCCGCCGGGCTTGCTCCACGTAGGCACGCACCACGTCCCGCTGTTCGGGCGTGGTGATTTGCTCCACCAGGGGGTGTTCGGGGGCCAGCACCAGGAAGGTCGCGCCGAAGATCGTGTCGGGCCGCGTGGTGAAGGTGCGAATTACGGCCTCCTGGCCTTCGACCTGAAACTCCAACTCGGCCCCGGTAGAACGCCCTATCCAGTTGCGTTGCATGGTGCGCACCCGGTCCGGCCACTCATCCATGGCGTCCAGGTCGTCCAGCAGTCGGTCGGCGTACTCGGTGATGCGGAAGAACCATTGCACCAGGTCCTTCTTGATGACTTCCGCGCCGCAACGCTCGCAACGGCCCTCCACCACCTGCTCGTTCGCCAGCACCGTCTTGTCGTTGGGACACCACCATACTGCCGCCTTCTTGCGGTATGCCAGCCCGCGCCGGTACATCAGCAGGAACATCCACTGAGTCCATTTGTAATAGTCAGGGTCCATAGAGGCTACTTCGCGATCCCAGTCGTACACCAGGCCCATCTTGTACAGTTGGTCCTTCATACGGGCGATGTTATCGGGAGTGCGCGCAGCCGGGTGGACGCCATCCTTGATCGCGGCGTTTTCGGCGGGCAGGCCGAACGAATCCCAGCCCATCGGGTTCATCACGTTGTAGCCGCGCATCGTCTGGTAGCGCGCAAATACGTCACCGATAGTGTAATTGCGCATGTGGCCCATGTGCAAATCACCCGATGGGTACGGGAACATCACCAGCGAGTAGAATTTCGGCCTGTCCTCACGCGGCTGCGCAAAGTACACCTTCTCGTCGTGCCACATCTTCTGCCACTTCGGCTCGATAGTCTGCGGCCTGTATCTCTCGGCTCTCTCCACCTTACTCACCTCCCTGAGGATTTGGAAATTGGAATTTCGAATTGCGAATTTAGTTGATATCGGAGCAAATTCGCAATTCGAAATTCCAATTTCCAAATCAAAAAGCCCTCCGTCCGCTAGGGACGAAAGGCTTACCTTCCGCGTTACCACCCCGATTGGCACCCGGCGCAAGCATGCTCGCGGCGGTTACCCACTCAAGCGCGCTGTATCGGGCGCAACCCGGCACGCGCTGAGAGCCGTCAGGCTGTTCACGGTGCTGCTCTGCGGCGAGTTCGGCATTTACCTTCCGGCGTCCAACGCAGGCTTGCACCTATCCCTGCTCGCTGTATACGGACCTGCCTACTACTCCGCTTCCACGCGATAGTATATCAGTATCTGCCTCCATTATAGCGAGTGCTACAGGCGACTGTCAATCCTACCGTGGTAGGGCAAAGTCCTACGGCTGTGGTCTTTGGCCGGACGGCATGGAGTACCCAACACCAGGTGATGTTCTTCACCAATGCGGTTTGCGTAGTTAGACCCTGCACAGTTCAATGCGACCATCCGCCCCCTGTCATCCTGAACGCAGTGAAGGATCTCAAGAAGGTGAGTAGGGATGATGTTGAGCGCGATCGACTATGGCGGATGAAGGTTCGGCACAGCGACAAAAGAAGCATCTGAGATCCTTCACTGCGTTCAGGATGACAAAGGGGTGCAGGATTCCTGTGTCCAACGTACGCTCAGCCGCGGCTGGGTACCTTTGTTCTTGACGCTGGCGGCACTCCGTAAGGAACTCAGTGTAGGGCATGACCGCCAGCGGTCCCCCTGAACGATTTGAAAGCAATGGCGGCTTTGGTGTACTCTGCCTGCATGTCGACTCCCGCCGCATCAGGCCCTGTGCTGCCGTCCAACAGTCGCTCGCGCATTACCAGGCGGGACCTTTTGGTGCTTGGAGCCATATGCGCGGGTGCCCTGGTGCTACGGCTTTTCAACCTGGAGCACTTCCCCGACAACTTCAACCCAGACGAAGCCGACAACTTCCAGGAGGCGATGCGGATACTTTACGGCGCGCCGAAGGTGAACGGCTTCTTCGGGTTCGACTGGAAGCCACAGCCCGCTTTCAGCGTCTACATGATGAGCGGGTTCGTGTCGGTATTCGGGGCAACGGTCACAGCGATGCGCCTACCAAGCGCCCTTTTCAGTTGCCTGGCGCTGGTGCCCTTTTACCTGCTCCTGCGCCGCCAGTTCTCTCTCGTAGCCACCGCGCTGGCTGCCGTACTCCTGGCAACCAGCCTGTGGTATCTCAACTTCTCGCGCAGCGCCTGGGAGAACGTGCATGTCGCCTTCTACATGCTGGCCGCTATGTTCTTCCTGGTGCGGGCGATAGACCGGGTGAAAGACAACTCTCAACATTGGCGTGGCTGGTTCTACTTTGCGATTTCGGGCTTCTTTTGCGCGCTGGGCCTCTACGGCTACTTTGCGGGCCGGGCTATCCTGCTTGCGATAGCGGTCTACTTCCCCGTGGCGGCCTGGTTCTACCGCAAGCAATGGAAGCCGCTGACGCTGGGCTTTTTGCTCACCGGCACGGTAGCGGTACTGCTGTTCCTGCCGCAATTGCTGTTCATCGTGCAAAATTGGGACATCTTCAACTCTCGCAGCAGCACGATATTCATACCCAACACTCCACAGTTTGTTGCCGATCCCACCGGTACGCTCTGGGGCCAGGTGAGCCGCAACGCACTAGGGCTGTGGATCGGGAGCGTGAACATGACCGGGCGATACACGCCATTCGGGGAGCCGCAACTCGACCTGGTAACTGGAGTGACTGTGCTGGTGGGCCTGGTGTTGAGTCTATTTTGGTCCAGGGTACGCAGGCGGCCTGAGACGTGGCTCTGGTGGGCGATGCTTATCGTGTCGTGGACCTTGACGCAGGTACTGACCACCAGGACGCCCGATGGTGCCAGGGGCGTGGGTTGGCTGCCCGCGTTATTCTTCTTTGCGGCTTGCGCGCTTGAGGGCCTCGTGCTGCTGGTGGGTCGCCTACCGATTCCTTTGCAGCGGCGAGTGGCGGTAGGAAGTCTGGCGCTCGGAGTGCTGTTGGTTGGCATGGGCAATGTCGCGCATTACGTCGAATGGCAGGCCTCCCCCAGCGCCCACTTCTACCGCCAACCCTGGATCGAGACCGACCGCTTTGCCTTTTTCGCCGCCGAAGTGAAGCAACGAATGCAGGCAAATGCCAGGCCGCTCACCTGGGGCGAATGGCAGGAGATAAAGCCGCTCAGTCGCGACAATCCCGGCTACGGCAAGCCCCCCGCCGTCAGCACCGAGCTTCGGCGCTGGGACTTGAAGGTAGATCCGAGCGAACCGCTGGGTATCGCCTACCTGGGAGGCAAGGTCTACATGGCGGACTACAAGGCGCAGTCGTTTGGCGTGCTCGACACCGCTACCGGCGTCTATACAGATATCCAGGCAAGTACCGCCTCCGGCCCAATCGCCTATGCACACCCCGGTGACGTGGCGGTTGGCCCTGATACCCTGCTGTACCTGCTGAACAACGGCCCCGCCGACCAGGCCCTGCTCGTGATGCGAGAGGATGGGCAGGTTGTGCGACAGGTCGCGCTTGCTGGCAAGAGTGACGTGGCGATAGGCATCCACGTAGCGCAGGACGGCTCGATCATCGTGGCGGATAAAGTGGGGGGTCGCCTGCTCAAGTACGGTGCCGAGGGAGGCGAGCCGCTGCTGAGCTTGCAACCGCTCGGTGGGTTCAACAACGTGTCCGGGGTGCTGGTTGACGCATCGGGTGCAATCTACGCTGCGGACACCGAGCACCACCTGGTCCAACAGTTCGACCGCGCGGGCCGGTTCGTGCGTAGCATAGACGTGGAATGCCCGCCCATGTACCTGGCGAGCAATGATGGCTGGCTTGAGGTAAGTTGCCCCAGGCAAGTAATGTCCATCAATAAGGCAGAGGGGTATGCCGTCCGCACTCGCGGCGGTGGTGGCGCGCCGCTGCTAACCTCTCCGACTGGCCTGGCTTACGGACGGGACGGCACCTTGTACGTGCGGGACGGCAAACAGCTTATTGCCTATCGCATAGAGCGATAGCCTCGCACCATGCCAATCCAGGCAATGAAAACGATGGCGAGAGCGAGAGCATATGAAGGACTCTCCTCCACGCGAATCTGCCTGTTCCGCAAGCCCATTTAATGTGGTATAGTAATAGTCGATATTGATAAGTGGGATCTGCTTGCTAGAACTTTCTTTCAGGGTTCTGGAAACGCCTAAGCCTCCAGCCTCAAGAGCTAACGGCCAGAGCACACGCTCTATTCCGAAGCTCGATATTAGGCTGACCATTGCACTCAGGAGCAGGTAGCACGATGAGGTCATCCGGCAAGAATAGCACTGGCAGTAAGCAGCTGGGTGGCATGGCTGAGGAGCGCGCGCACCTCCCGGAGAGTGTAGAGGCCGCGGATGCGAGGATCGCTTCCCTGATTGAGAGCTTTGCGGCTGCCTTCTACGCGGTAGACAGCGACTGGCGGTTCATCTACCTCAACCCCAAAGCCGAAGAGCTGCTGCAAAGGTCCAGGGCTGAGCTAATCGGTAAAAACGTCTGGGCCGAGTTCCCCGAAGCTGTCGACACTCCCCTTTACTCCGAGTTCCAGCGGGCCATCCGCAGTAAGCAACCCGTTCGCGCTGAAGCCTATTACCCGACCCTCGCCGCCTGGTTCGAGGCTTACGCCTACCCCTCGGATGCCGGGCTGTCTGTCTACCTGCACGACGTGACGGAACGCAGGCAGGTGGCCGAGGCCCTGCGTGTAAGCGAAGGACGATTTCGCGCGGTGTGGGAGGCGTCGGCTGACGCGATGGCCCTGTCGGACCCTGACGGCACGGTCATCGCCGTAAACCGGGCCTACGTTGAGTTGTATGGCTACCCGGAAGAGGAGGTAGTCGGGCAGAACTTCGCGGTCATATTCCCCGAGGAAGGTCGCGAGTGGGCCAACGAGTTGTACCAGGAGACCTTCAACGATCCCGCGAAACCCCCAACCTTCGAGTCAGTTATACGCCGCAAGGATGGCACTCAGCGTGTAGTCGAGTCGAGGGTAGACTTCGTTGAAGAAGACGGGCGGAGAGTGGCAATGCTCTCCAGCATCCGCGATGTCACGGAGCGCATCCGGCATGAAGAAGCCCTGCGGGAGAGCGAAGAGCGGTTCAGGCAGACCTTTGACGGAGCGCCTATCGGCCTGGCCCTGGTAGGACTTGACTTCAAGCCGTTCCGGGCCAATGCCGCCCTATGTAAGTTCCTGGGCTACAGCGAGCACGAACTTAAGCAGCTCACGGCTACCGAGTTGACCTACCCGGAGGACGTGGCGGCGGACCTCCAGCTTGCAACACAGTTGCTGGGCGGGGAGATACCCAGCTACCGGATCGAGAAGCGCTACATCACCAAGAGCGGCGACATAGTATGGGCTCAGCTATCGGTGGCGCTAATCCGTGACGCGGCAGGTGCGGTCCTCTACGCGCTGTCCATGCTTGAGGACATTACGCAGCGCAAACGTGCCGATGAGGAACGCTTGCGCCTCCTCGCGCAGGAGCAGGCGGCCAGGGAGCTGGCAGAACGCGCCGTGCGCGCCCAGGAGGAGTTGTTGTCGCTGGTGTCCCACGACCTGAACAACCCGATTGCGGTGATCAAAGGCGTGACCCAGCTCATGCAGAGGCGCCTCGCCAGGGGTAACATGCCCGACCCCGCGCAGCTTGCCGCGACCATGACCCGGCTTGCGGATGCAGCCGACAAGATGGAAGCCTTCGTCCACGACCTGTCCACGCCCCAACACATCCAACCGGGTCGGCTATTGCGCATCACACCCGAACGGCTGGACCTCGTGGCCCTCACCAGGCGCGTAACCGACACTCACCAGCAGCGCACGGAAGACCACCAGATCGTCGTAGAGACCGGCCTGCCTGAGCTAATCGGGCGCTGGGACCCCGCGCGATTGGAGCAGGTGCTCGACAACCTGCTGACCAACGCGGTGAAGTACAGCCCGAAGGGGGGGCTGGTCAGGATAGGCATCGGTTACGAGGAAGTGCCCCCGGACGCCACCCCCATAGACGAGGGTGAGGCCCGAAACCTCGGTCTGTGCGCGGTGGTGACGGTCCACGACAACGGCCTGGGCATCCCCGCCGGTGATTTGCCCCACATCTTCGAGTGGTACCGCAGAGGCTCGAACGTCAGGGACAAGATCAACGGCACCGGCGTCGGGTTGGCAGGCGCGCGACAGATAGTAGAGCAACATCGCGGCCGCATCTCGGTAGAGAGCCAGGAGGGCGCGGGATCGACCTTCACGGTCGTGCTACCTTTAGACTCTCCTGCCTTTGAGGCCGAGTAACCCCGGCTAACAAGCCCCAGCCACTCAACCGTAAGGCGCTTCCCTGGAGGCGTCTTTTTGTTGCCTGTACCCGGCTTGCCTTTCTCCCATGTAGATGTGCAAAATCGCCCCAAACCGGCCTTGACTACATAGAACGCCTGTGCTATTCTCGTGTCGCACAACTTGCCCGCAAGTCTCGACCCCACACAGGAGGAACAAAGTGAAAATCGCACTTACCAACGTCTTCGTAGACGATCCTACCAAAGCCTTTGAGTTCTACACGCAGGTCCTGGGCTTCACCGAAAGGCTCTACATGCCCGAAGCGCAGCTAGCGATAGTGGCCTCTCCCGAAGACCCGGACGGCACCGGACTGCTGCTCGAGCCGAACGACAACCCCATCGCCACGGCGTACCAGCAAGCCCTCTACAGCCAGGGTCTGCCCGCCATCGTCCTCGGCGTTGACGACGTTCAGAAGGAGTATGACAGGCTGAAAGGTCTGGGCGTGGTGTTCAGCCAGGAGCCGACGGTAACGGACTGGGGTACGCAGGCGGTGTTGGACGATGGGTGTGGGAATTTTATACAGTTGCACCAGGTCTAACATTATCCCTGACGCGACGTGGACAGATAGTGGATACCACAATACTGCCAAACAAGCACAAACGGCACCGGCTAGGGATCGTCGTACTCTTCAAAGAAGCTTACGCACCAACTGATCAATGGTCGCCTGCTGCTCAGACAATAATTGACGTACACGTCGTCGCACGCCCGTGATATCGCCAGTAATGCTCGCATGTCCGCCCTCTGTTAATGTGGAGACTACACGTTGGCATTGATCGGCAAGTTCTGCTAGTTGGTGATGTATCATATCGTCGGGCGAGTACTTTGGTATCAGGGCAACATCAAAGATTTTCTTGTGGACATTCGGATGGCCTTTCTGCAGCTTCCGGCGAAGTTCACCTAGACGCTCATCAATTACGCCTGAGCTCAACACGGCCGATAAGTACATAGCTTCATTTCTGTCATCTGTTTCAGCATAGTAAAGCGCAGTATCCACTACAAAGTTAGCTACTTGAATCCCTGTCTGGCGGCGAACATGATCTAAAACCTGTTCGGTGTCAAGAAATGAAGCAAAACTAACTCGTTGAAAGCTTGGATAAACCACACGATATCTGGCAAGTGGGTTCTGCACAGCCAACTTTTTCCGGTAGTCCAACCATTCAACTGCACTCGCGTTGGCGGCTTTTTC
Organism: Chloroflexia bacterium; assembly: GCA_036386675.1. Classification (GTDB taxonomy): domain Bacteria; phylum Chloroflexota; class Chloroflexia; order QHBQ01; family JADMIH01; genus JADMIH01. Next base: position 24,451 of record DASVVE010000030.1, read on the forward strand.
TCCACGGTTCTGTTGCCACAGCAGTTCAACTTGCGCCAGCCATTGCGCTAGACCATAGAAACCATTCTCCTGTGCCTTTTCGACGGTTACCAGAGTGTAATTTGTACCTGTAGGCACTACAGGCAATACGATAAGCCTAAGGTTGCGATAACCATATGGGATGATATCGTCTCCGAGAGCGGTACAATAGAGGAATTTGGCTTCAACATTACCTTCAAGCCTAATATTTGCATACTTCGTCTCAGGACCTGTTCTACTTGCCGCCTGACTGATAATCACTGGCATGTTCGAATTGAAACCCAGCCGATTGCGCTTCAAATCAACCAACCAGAACGTGCGTGGCGAGAAGTTTGCGCCACGCTGGAAGAGTTTCTTATAGTAGTTGCCAGCCATTTCAACATGGGACTGCGCAACCCTCGGTGCCCAGAAAGAGCGCCTACCTGCTAAGTGTAGCGAATAATCCACCACCTGTTCAGTTAGGGTGCTTTCAGCTTCAGTTGAGGAGGCATTTTTCCTAGGTAACTTCCCGGTCAGTATCTTGCCTGGGAAGGTGTAGGCACCAGTTTCGGCGCTTTCAAATCTCTCCCTCTGCGCTAACAATACGCAGCACGAGACCGTAAAGAGAGGTTCTACGTATTCGCAATCCCAAACCTCCTCCCAAAAGAGTGTGTCCTGAACTTGGGCATTGAGTTCTACTTGTTCCTTGAGCTGAAAAGTGCGTCTGCGTAGGCCGTCATGTTGGTCCGCGTTGAATATGCTACGGGGCAGCACAAAAGCAATCCGTCCGCCCCTCTTTAGGTACAAATCAGCAGCGCGGAGCAAGAACAAGGTGGCAATTTCAAGGTTGGGCATATTCTGGCTACCCTTGGAGAGAAGCCGATACCCCTGCGTAATTTCTCGTTTGAGGAAAACTTGATATATCGGGTCGGTGAATCGAAATGCGATCCAGGGTGGATTACCTACAATGAAATCAAACTGGTTCTTAAAGAATAATGGTTTATAGATGTTCTTGAGCACAAAAGCCCAAATCGTGTCACGTTCAATATCGATGAAGTGCTTCAATGTCTCCGCTATTGCGTAAAACGTCTGTATGTATATTTCATTGGCTAAGTATGCGAACTGCCTTGCTTGCAGAAACTTTCGAAACCCCTCAATTGTAGTTGAGCTAGAGGTTCCCCGGTTGCGATAAGCAAACTCACGCGCCAATTCGACACCTTCGTCATATAGTCTGTTCTCTTCAACTAATTCTGCTGGTAGCTGGATAGCCTGGTCCTCTAATACGACTCTATATCCAGGCTGTTGCTGCACCAGAACATCACTTATGGGTACTAGGTTAGCTCGCTTTTCGTACTCGGGCAGACGGAGTGTGTCGGCAAGGTAGACTGGAATTGTAATCACTCCTTCCCGATGTTGGAGCAGATCACCAAGTCCTAAAATGTAATTTGTCTTAGCAACTATGACCGCCAATGGGTGAATGTCAGCTCGGAAGATTGAACCAAGTATATGATATAGAGTTTCTTTTCTACTTTCGAACCGGCTTTGTTTGTCGCGTATGGCAAGATAGAGAAAGGTTCCTGACCCACACGCAGGGTCCAAAATGGTCCCACTAGGATTGGTATCAAGCAATTTACGGACAATACGTTCCGCCAGCCAATCGGGAGTATAAAACTCACCAAGTTCATGCCGGGTCTCCGGGTCTACAAGTTCTTGGTACAAAGACTTCAGCACATCTTCTGAAAGTTCCCTCAAATCATAGTTCTGTAGCAGGCTGTACAATTGACGAACAACAGCAGCCGCTATCGTAGCTGCTGGTCCTCGGGCGAGCCATGAGAAGAAGTCTTCTTCAATAAAATTCTCTATCCCTTGTCTTCTAAAGAATTGGCCTTCTAACATCTCAATGATCTGCAAGTCACCAGGACGGCTCTTATTATCAGAGAGATGAGTCCAAGACATGAGTTTCGCCAACGTGGCTAGGTAGGTGTGACGGACGAATAACTCGTCTCCTGCAATATCACTTCCATAGACTATACGGAGATACTTATTCCAACTTTCGTAGACAACTGAAAATGAGCTATGTTCCTTGACCTGTTCCCAAAGTACTAGAAGTGACCGTGTGGCAGTTTGAAAAGCATGGCTATTTACACCGAAGTCCCCGACAATTGCTTCACTCGTCGGCCTGAGGATGGTCTTACGGAGGAAATATCGGTCCAACCAATAAAATACTTCAACTCCAGTAAGGTTTGACCAATCCGTTTCTTCAATGAGGTTGAGGCCAATATTCTCCGGCCTAATATCTACGGATTCACTGATGGTGAGCAAATGCGGTGTAAAAGCCAAGAAACGGATCCCATCCGTAGCAATAACAATATATGGAGTTCGGTTACCCGGTGTTTCTTGTGACCAAAGAATCGCGGTGTAACGTCGGAGTTGCTCATCAGCCTCATTGAGCTTCTTCGGTATGTCGGATTCAAACTCCAAGATAATGTTGCCAAAGAGATTGTCCGCTTCACCTCTAAGTAACCTATCCTTTTGCTTCACCTTGAGATAATGCTCTATTCCTGTACTGTAACTTTCAACAAAATCTGTGTCCAAGCCGAGCACCTGCTGTAAGAACATGGCAAAGCGGTGAGAGCGAGCCGACTCCTTGCTGAGCGATCCTACTTCTGCCAGGTAGGTTACGAGTGCTGAGTCCCATTCATTGGACCCCGGTGTGTTTTGATTATTCGTCACAGTGGATCTTGAGTTCATGGCACTAAAACATCACTCCTGTGCTCTATCAGGTATCATCATATGTACCATAATGGTTGAGCCACTGCAATCAAATACCCACCACACTGACAACTTAGGGCAAATTCGCGCAGGAGGTAGGAAGAGTCTTCGGACGGCTTTTGCCTCAAGTATTAAGCAAAAGCCTTGTACATGTTTGTACAAGGCTTTTGCTTCACATTCACTTACCAGTTCGTGGAGATGTGGGGACTCGAACCCCAGACCCTCACACTGCCAGTGTGATGCTCTCCCAGCTGAGCTACATCCCCATGTTCGCTCTCGCGACCGCCCGGCCCCGGCTATCGGAGCGGACGTAAGCAATTATACCCGAACCCCCCACCATCGTCAAGCCGAACACACCTCGTTCTCACGCCCGGCAAATGAAAAGTGCCCCACCCTCGGGAGAGGCACATCGGAGTCGTGTTGCAGGTAGCAGGGGGACGACTAGCTCCAGTTGACGCTGGCGGCCTTGTTCCAATTGACGCTGGCCCAGTTCACGCTCGTCGCCTTGTTCCAGTTCACGCTCGACCAATTGACGCTGCCTGCACGCTGCCAGTTGACGCTCGACCAGTTCACGCTATTGGCCCTGTTCCAATTGACGCTGGACGGAGCCCAGTTGACGCTCAAAGCCGCTACCGCTGATAGGGCGGTTACAGCAACAGCAAGTCGCACTTTGCGCCATGCTCGGTTGGACATCATTCCCTCCTGCCTGTCATGTTGCTCCTGGTCTCTCCCTGGCCTCAAGCGAAAACCGCCCCGCGCACTAGGTAGCAGCTACTGCCTTTCCATAACGTCACACCAGGCGACTGAAGTGCTACATGCTGCTATGAGCGGGTGGTTAGCCGAAAAGTACCGTCCGGCTCGCTGAAGGGAGTATACGTGAGGTATTATGTCATGTCAAGAGGTAGTAGGAGAAAAGTACTAGTTAGTGCTCGTTTAGGTGGCTAATCCTTTGGTGACTGGTTTCATAATTGGTGCCGGCCCGTTTCATCGTTCTTGGCCGCTGGAGCGTCTGCATCGTGCGGAAAGTGGTACAAAGTCTATGTAGTGCGCTCAACTTCCTGAGGAGAACGGGGTGTCCTGACGCCCGCCCCTTCAATCGCGAGCGAATTGCTTACCAAAGAAAAACTGGAAGGGTATATGACTGCGCAATGCCCAGTGCGTTTCGTCATGCAGTGCATTAGGGAAAGCGAAGTAGAGCAAGTCTTCTCCTGCCCGGTAGCCACGTTCGCGCAGCGCGTCCCTCATTGCTACCGTAGCCTCGTAGTTATCGCCGGGCCAGCCACTGTCTAAATAAAACTGGCCGCGCGCTTCCTCTCCTCGCACTCGACTCAGCAGGTCATCCCGAAAGCCGAAGGTGCTGGAAAGGCAGGCAGCCTTGCCGAAAACGTCGGGCCACTGCCAGGCCAGGTAGAACGACACCACACCGCCGAGAGACGAACCCATGACGGCAGTCGTCTGTGGCGAGCTTAGAGTGCGGAACTTGCTGTCCACAAAGGGCTTCAGCAGTTCCACGATATATCGGCCGTATCTCTCATAACCTGGCTTCGTGTAGTCTGTCATACGATCATCCGTGTCGATGCCGACCACAAACACCTTGTCGATGACGTTCATCGAGTCGAGCAGGTCCATTGTAGCGTTGACGGCCCAGGGCTGCCCGCCGAACGCCTCGCGTGGGAAAAAGAGATTCTTGCCGTCGTGCATATATAGCACCGGGTAGCGCTTCAGTGTGTTTTCGGAGTAGCCGGGGGGCTGGTACACGCGAATCGGATGTGAGTTGCCCGGCGAGCTGCCCGGTACTTCAAGCCTATCAGTGAATGTGCCTGTCAGGTTGCCATGGAAGAAGGGATAAATATCCTTGCCCCCAGGCACGTTCGTAGTTCCCAGGTAGTTAGTGCCCTGCGACCAGAATAAAGCGCTCCCATCTCTAAGGCACGCCTTGAAGTAGCAGTACGGGCGATCTAGAGTCAGGCGAAACTGAGTCTGCGTGCCGTCGGGGCTGACGGACTCCGGCTCCACGTCCTGTTCCCAGTTCCTATCTGTGCGCAGGATGATGCGGCCCGTCGTTAGTGGATAAATGACGCGCACAATCAGCTCACCAGCCATCTTCTCCTCCCATCTCGTCCGTCAAGGCGCTACTCCGGTAGAGCGTGACGACAGCTTGCATCGTACGCGCGCTACCTGGGAGTTTTAGGGGTCTATAGCTCCGCAGCCTCGATGATGCGCGTAAAGGGCAGCTCTGCCTCTTCATTTGCCGCCCGCAACGACTCGGGATCCGCTGCCTCGAACATGCTCATGTAATGCACTTCGCCCGGCACGTAAATAGTACGTATGTGTCGTATCTGCCCTCCGGCGGACTCGGCGGCCTGGGTGAGGTTCTTTTCCGATTGCTGTATCTTCTCTACCTGCTCCTGCGTCATTCCAGGCAAGAAGCGCTCTACTATGTAAATTGCCATTTCTGCATCTCCTTTCGGTGTTGAGCCTCAAAACTCATGAACGGCTTAAAACTACGATTGACCTTGCTTCGACAGGATAATTGAGATCCTGAAGTGGCGCAACTTGATCGGGTTCAGGGAAGTCCTGCGGACTCGGCAGGCCCGTATCAACTATCCGCCGCCACTCGGCAGCCTGCCCTTCTTGAACGGTGAAGACCAGATCTTGCCAGTACGTGTTGATCATGACGTAGATGTCCTCGTCCTGCTGGGAAGCGCCCCGCAGGCAAAAAGCCAGCGCATGGGAGTTGAAACCCAGATCTGCCTGGCCCTGGACACCATACCAGGTCACATCGGCTCGCCAGAAGCCACTGCGACTCAGCGACGGGTGCGCTTTGCGGAAGGCGATCATCTTCTTGAAGAATCGGAAGATATCCTGGTTCCTTGTCAGCAGGTCCCAATCCAACCAGGAGGTTTCGTTGTCCTGGTTATACGGGTTGTTGTTGCCCCCCTGTGTGTTCATGAACTCGTCGCCCGCGACGAACATCGGCGTGCCATTGGCTAAAAGCAGCAGGCAGCAGAAATTCTTTACCTGCCGCTTGCGTAGCTCCAAGACTTGAGGCGGCACATTCTGGTCGCCCTCCCACCCGCAGTTCCAGCTAATGTTGGCATCCGTGCCGTCCCTGTTGTTGTGGCCGTTAGCTTCATTATGCTTGTTGTTGTACGATACCAGGTCGTAGAGGCAGAACCCATCGTGCGCGGTAATAAAGTTGACGCTCTGATAGGGATGGTAGGCATCCAGCAAGGCGTCCGGGAAGAGGTCGTCGCTGCCGTACAGCCTCCTGATAAGGTCAGCGATCTTGCCGGGATCGCTCTTGACGACAGAACGTATGTCGTCGCGGAACTTGCCGTTCCATTGCAGCCAGCTCGTTCCAGGAAAGGCGCGCCCCAACTGGTAGCTCGTCATGTCCCAGGCCTCGGCAACGAGGCGAACGCTGTCCAGGTAGGGGTCGTTGCTGATCTCGGCCATCACGGGGGGGTCCTCAAGGATCGAGCCATCCGACCCCCTGGTGAAGATGGAGGCCAGGTCGAAGCGAAACCCGTCCACGTGCATTTCCTTGACCCAGAAACGGAGACTGTCCACTACTAACTTGCGCACGTACGGGTGCGCGCAACGCAACACGTTGCCTGTGCCCGCGTCATCCCTATAGGTGCGCATATCCTTCTCTAGCAGGTAATAGGCGCTGTTGGCTGTTCCCCGGTAGCTGTAATTGGGACCTCGCTCGTTAAGTTCGGTCGTGTGGTTGTAGACGACGTCTAGGATGACCTCTATACCTGCGCTATGTAGCGCCTTGACCATAGAGCGGAACTCGTTGAACGCCTCTATAGGCTCGCTATTGATGGAGTAGGATTGGTGGGGCGAGAAGAAGTTCAAAGTCATGTAGCCCCAGTAGTTCCTCTCCAGGGGATCGTACTGGTGGATGGGCATCAGTTCTACAGCGGTGACACCTAGCTCCTGTAGATACGGAATCTTCTCGATTACGCCTGCAAAGGTGCCCCGCTTCTCCGCGCTCACCCCGGAGTTGCCCCCGGCGGTAAAACCCTTCACGTGCATCTCGTAGATAATCAGGTCTGACGTGTGGTGCGGCCTCCGGTCGTCGCCCCAATCGAAGGGCGCAGCGTCTGGCGTAGCCTCTGCGGGTAGCACGCCCAGGGGCGCGCGGCCGGCGTTCGACCCAGGACGGCTAGCTGCGCTTCGGCTGAAGTTGGGCGGGAACAAGACGCCCATCGCGTAAGGGTCGAGCAAGACCTTCTCTCGATCAAATCGTTCGCCGGGGTCGGGGGCGCTCGGCCCGTGCACCATGTACCCGTAATACGTCGCGTTGTTTGTGGCAGCCAGCGGTATCCTACAGTGCCAGATAGGCCCCGACTTGTTTTGCAGCGGGTCAAAGTTCAACTGAAAAACCGGGGTGGCGAAATCTTGCGGCGAATATAGAAGTAGTGTGACTGTGGAGGCATACCTGGAATAGAGAGCGAAATTGAAGGCAGATTCCTCCTCTATCCAGGTGGCCCCAAGGGGGCCGGGAGAACCGACGATAGCGTCCCAGTCTGGTGGCCCTGCCATCAATCGTACCCACCGCACATGAAGAGATAGATGTCTGCGTCACTCGGGTTCATCAACCCGTGGAGGTTGCCACCTTTCAACATAGCGAAGTGGCCCGCGCGTAGCGTGCGAACTTCAAAACAGCGCTCGCGCTGCGGCATCTTGCACCAATCGCCCACCACCATGAACCCACGACCTTGCATCATCAGAAAGATCTCCTGGTTGTCTCGATGGCGGTGCAGCCCAATACCACAATTAGCCTTCAACAGGTGCGAATCCATGTAATCGATCGCAAAGAAGTTCTCATAGGGCTGCGCATGCGCCTTGCTGCCAAAGGCGTCAAAATTCCACGGTTCGAGCGTGCGGCCTAGTTCGTTGCTGCCTGCGTAGCGGCCATAATTAGAGAGCAGGTTTCGATATTCCAGGAACCCGACGCCGCCATGCGGATTTGGGCTGATCCCCACGCTGAGGAAATTCTCCCAGCCACGGAGGATCATGTTGAACCCAAAGCGGTAGTTCGCCCCGTGCTGCGAGTCCCAGGTGGTCCCCGTGCTATCGCTCCACGCAAGCTCGATATATAAGGGCAGGATCGGGTGCATGGTGCTGTTCGGCACTACCTGTACCATATAACGGTCGTCCAGACCGTTACGGTTGAAGTCTGAAAGCACGCCATTGACCAAGTCGCTGCGCTGCAACTCGCCGCGATCGAAAGCATCCTGTGCCTTGCTGTCCAGTTTGCTGCGTAGATCGGAGCCAGGGTAGCCCCAGAACTCTACTTCGTACTTGTCGCTCGTCTCGTTATAAGGGACGTCAATCGGCTGGAGGGTTGTTGCCTCTCCGACCTTGATCCAGAGCTTAATCTTCTGTCCCAATTGATGATTGGCCGCCGCCGAGAGCCGCGAATCGACGCCGCCTCGGTAAGAAACTCGCAGGAAAGCCCCCGTCCAATCACCAACGTTCACCCAACCCCTGATGAGCTGCGTATCTCCGAGGAAGAAATCGCGCACGTTTTGCTTCTGGAAATCCGTCTTATCGTCCTGCTGCGTAGCATCAAGCACCTGGAAATTAGCGCCGCTGGGGCCGTACATTTCGAGGTGCTCGAAAGGGAATAGATACTGGGTGTAGTCCATCAAGTATCGCTCGCGCTCTGCCGCCAGTTGGACCGTCTGCATGATGTGCAGTAGCTTGAGCAGGGAGTTACCCTGGTCGTAATTGGGCTTAGTGTTGGGATCAACTGGGACAACTGTATCGCTATGAACTATGAACATTCGTGACTCCTTAAGGCAAACGGCACTTGCTGCCGGCAAAGGCAACTCTAAATCGCGTGCGAGCCGGTCGCCGCGCCTGGGCAGGGGCAACTCCGACTACAATGGGCTGTAAGGCTCGACGGGCCCGGCTATATCGCGCACTTACGCGCTGTGGTACAGGAACGCGACAAACTTGAGAGGCTCGGTGCCGGGGTTACGAATTCCGTGGATGCCGCCGCTCTTCGTGTAGATCACACTGCCGGGCTTTACCGGCACTTCCTTGCAGTCGTGCATACCGAGGCCGTAGATCTCCCGTTGCACGGTTGGAAAGCTTGCGGTGGTCGGATCGTCGTTCACACCGAGGTAAGCAAGACCTTCACCTTGTACGATATAGTAAAGCTCCTCCGAGCCGATGTGGCGGTGCGTTCCTTCCACTTCCCCAGGTGGGATCGTTACTTCATGAAAGAAGACGACCGAGCTGCCCAGGTCCCTCTGCACGAGCCAGCGCATTTCGATGACGTTGTCATCGCGGCGGTCGGGATTATCAGGGTCCATCATCGCATTGACGTAGCGCACGGGGGTGATATCTTCCGCCTGAAAGTACCAGCCACGCTGAAAATTGATCTGGTAATTGTTATCCTCGATAGTGTTTTGGGGCGAACTGGGTTCCTGCGTGCGAGGCTCCTGGTGGGAAGCCATGTAGTTGTTGTCCCACTGTGGATCGTTGATCAGGTAGCCCGCCGGCAAGTCCCGGTCGCTTTCCCTGAATGCCAGCTGTATCTGTTTGAGCGCCTTGATGTCGCGTAAAGCCGGTCCGAACTCCATCACCCGGGTAATCGGTCCCTGCCAGCCCATCTGATCGAGCACCTCAAAATCGTGATGGGTGCTTGGTGGGGGTTCCAGCGTCTCCCAGATTTCCACCTGGTGCGCGTCAATCCAGGGTGAATAGTGCAGCCTTACAGTGGCTTCCGCTGTGTTCTGTTGGTCGGCGGGTATCACCTTCACCCAGGCGAGCACTTCATCTTGCACGCGGCGCTGTTCCTCGCGGGCCAGCTCCACCAGGCGGCCGGCACGATACTCGATCCTCATGAAGTTGCACAGGAACTTGCCATCCATATAGACTTCGCCCTTTAGGATGGTGGTATCGAGTTTGCTGCGCACTTCTCTGACGTTGTAGCGATAGCGCGAGCTGCGAGAGGCGCTGAGATAGGCCGCATGGTATATGCGGTCGGGGAAAAATACTACCTTGAAGACGCTATTCTCTGGACTTGTAAAGATATCCCCAAAACGTGGGTCCATGATTTTACATCCTTTTCAGCATCTCATCTGCTACGCGGAATGAGTTCGCCTGTATGGTCAAAGTTGGATTCGCGCCACCCGAAGTAGGCATGAACGAACCGTCCGTGAGATAAAGGTTATCAAAGTGCCACGCTCTGCACGTCGTATCGAGAACGGAGTCCTGAGGGTCCGTGCCGAAGCGCGCCCCTCCAAGGATGTGATTGGCGCACCTGGCCAGGGCGTTTTCGGCCATGTAGACACCGCCTTCTCCAAGCCCGTCGGTCACTCCGGCGCGCGTTAGTATGTCGGCGCACTGACCGGCGAAGGTATTCATCAGCGCGATGTCATGGTAGTGCCACTGTTTCAGGATGTAAGCTACCGGGCGGCCCCACTTGTCTTTCACGGCCGGGTGCAGCTCGATGCGGTTCGTTTTCAGAGGCAGCTGGTTCGCCATGAAGCTAACAGAGAGGCCCCGCCCGAAGTTCCTGTCCAGGAAAGTGACCAGCGCATCCCCGGTTAGCTGCGTGGCATCCATGAATGCTTGCCAGACGGTATCCAGGTCCTGGCTGCCGTAGTTGCGCGCCAGGGACATCGGCAGGGCGCGGTCGGAGGTGTTGTTGTAGATGGCACCACCCGCCCACAGATGGCTGTCGCGTAGGAAGTCTTCGGTGGCGCAGAAATCAGTAGCCCAGTCGCTGTCGAGGCTGATCGACTTGTCGAAGCGATTCGGCGTCGGCACATTGGCGGACGCGCCCCCGAAGCAGTGCGTGAGGAAGTACTTGCCGAGCAGGTCGTTCTGGTTGATCCGCTGGTCGAATTCGGGGCTTAACTGCGCAGAGAGCTTCAGCAGGCGCACCGACTCGATTGCAGAACAGGCTATCACGACGAGCTTGCCCTCGACGACCTGCGGCATTCCACTCGGATCAAGGTAGTGAACACGGTTCACCACGCTCCCTTCGCACTCGATGTGGGTAACTACACAATTGGGGCGAAGCTCGAAGTTGGGCAGCGTGCTTATGGGGCCGAGGAGCGACACCCAGGTGCTCGACTTGAGGCCAAGCGCATCGCCATAGCGGTTGACGTAGCCTGATTTCGCCGTTTCGGGGTCGCTCGGCACCGTGCGCCCGCTCGGCGCGTGGTCCTCCGTGATCAATGCCAGAGGCGTGCGATAGCGCGGCATGCCCTTGGCGTCCATGCCGGTCTCGATGTACTGGCTAATTGGGTTCGGTGTGAGCGGTTTCTGGTAGCAGTCCTCGCTGAACGGCTTGGTCTGCCCCTGTTGGGTGCCGTTGACGCCGATGATAGTCTCTGCCTTGCAATAGTAAGGCTCGAGGTCGTCATAAGTGATGGGCCAGTCCCTCGCCTCTCGCTTGATATCCCCGTTGGGGTCGTAGCGCAGGTCGGTCCGGCCCTCGTTGAAACTCTTCAAACGCAAGTCTAGAGGGCTGAAGCGCAAAGAAACGCTGCCGTAAAGCTGAGTACCGCCACCAACTACCTGGGCGGTGTAACCCTCTATCGTAGCCGCATCCTGGCCGTCCGGGCGGCGATAGACGTGCGGCTCATCGTTGAGGTCCGGCTCAACGTGGCTGGAATAGTACGACGCCCCATTGTTGGCGACTTCGGGGATCTGAATCCGTTTCTCCGCCCCCGTCGAGAATGCCTCATCGCGTTTGAAGTCGCTCAAGCCAAGCGGGTCCTGGTACTGTGGCTTGAACAATGGGCCTTTCTCCAGCACCAACACAGACTTCCCGGCCTTTGCCAGTGTATATGCTATAGGCGCTCCGCCCGCGCCGCTGCCCACGATAACTACGTCGAACTCCGTTTGCATAACGTCTCCTCAAACAAATATCAAGCGGCAACTCTCAACCATGGTAGTCGGCATTGCTACCCAGCGGTACCTCTAGAGCCTTGCGCCAATCGAACGCAGATTTTCCATTCTGATCTCGGAACGTCTCTTCGAGATATGCCCACCCACTCGCACCTATGTTCCCGCCGTACCGTGGGTGCGAAAATGCGCCGGTGTAGGTATGACGCCGCAACAACTGTAGAAAATAGCGCGGGTTGTTGTAGCGGTTGTAGTCCCAGCCGTTGACGTTACCCGTCGCCATCTCTTTGTACAGGTCTTCATATAGATCGGCGGGCATGAGAGTCGGCTCGACGAAAGGGTTGCGCGTCCTGAGTAGCTCACGGATCAAAGGCAGGCAGATCTTATAGTCTATCAAGTGGTGGTTTTCTTCCCTCGCCAGCAGATTATCTATGAAGCTCACCACACCCACCGGTTCGTCAAGGCGGTAAGCGCGGATATATTGTGTGTCCTTAGTCTGGCGGTCCAGGCCATAATAGTAGCGATTCAGGAAGTCCTGCGCTTCTTTCGTTCTAAAAGGGAGCACGTGGTCCGTCAACCTGGCTAGAAGATCCCGCTCCCACTGTTCGAGTGCAAGCGGAGTCGTGCATAGGAAGGTGAAGAACCTGGACCAGATATTCCCGTTGTCCAGCGTTACACGTTGCGGATTGATTGGATCGACAATCGCTTCCCCATCCAAAATGTACTTGTAGGTGTGAATCTGTCCCTTAGGAACTAGCACAGTTACTGTGAAGTACTTGCTGTCCCCAACCTTGCGCAGGGGTACCGGCTCGTAGAGATTGCTGAAGGTGCCCACCACAGAGATTTGTTGAGGAGGAGTAGAGCCTTCATGGGAATAAACAAACGTCACCTCGTTCTGTGCGTAGGTGCTCTCGAAGTTCACTCCGTCACTGTAGACGTCGACAATAGGAAACCGCCACGATTCGCAGATGCGGGCTCGTATGTCACCAGGGTCAAACTGGCCGAAGTTGTGGCGTGAATCTGAGTTACTCCGGGCCAGATACTTGGCGCACTGGTTCAAAACATACAGATCATCTTTGACTAGTACCTGCACGGCCATGCTTGATTCCTCTCGAAGATTTCATAGCGCAATCTGCCCGATTATATAATCGGGCACGTGCTGAATTATGTAACTTTAGCCAAGCTGCGCTTCAAAATAACAACCGAGGCTCATGCGTCCGCGTACACCGCACGGTACGACAAACCATCTAAGAGTATAGCGCAGTGGTATAAGAATATACTACAAGTCTTGCTGCGTGTCAACCCTCGGAAACCAGGGGAGTGATTAAAAGTAGAGACACATATTACCTCCATGGCGAGGACCGGCACGCTAGGGGGTCGCCCGCAATTGTAGGCATACGAAGAGCCGAACAGCTCTATAGAGGGCCTGCATTGAGCGATAGAAGCAGCATGAGCGCCCTTTCAGTTGGCCTGGATAGGTGCGTAGGTGAATGAAGTTAACCATCCTTGTCAGGTGCGGGCGCATGCCGCACGCGGGTATAATAGTAGCATGCGCGTCGGAATCAATGCACACCTGCTCTCCTTCAGCGGCAGCTACCGCCAGGCGGGGCTTAGCCGGTACATAGACGAACTGCTCTTCCAGATACCAGCCGTCGCGCCCGACCTACAGTTCACAGGCTTCACCGGCAACGAGGTCTTGCCCGAAGCCGTGCGGGACCGGCGGCCAGGGAACCTCACCCTCGCCAGGAGCCGCTTCCCGACGCAGCGCGCTCCGGTGCGAATTGCCTGGGAGCAGCTTATTCTCCCCGGCGCGGCCCTGCGACACAGGCTAGACCTGCTACACTGCCCCGTGAACGTGCGGCCCGTACTCTCGCCCTGTCCCACCGTGGTGACGATTCACGACCTGGTGTTCCTCCGCTCGCCCGAAAGCTTCCACCCGGCCAAGCGCCGCTATCTGAGCGCCATGACCGGCTGGTCGGCCCGCCACGCCGCACACGTGATCGCCGTCTCGGAGTCTACGCGGCGGGACGTGATAGAGTTGCTGGGCGTGCGGCCCGGCAGAGTGACCACGGTGCACAACGGCGTTGGCGAGCAGTTCAGGCCCATAAGTGCCGCCGAGCGGGAGGCCTTCAGAGCGCAACAGGGTATCACCGGGCGCGTGGTGCTCTACGTGGGGACGCTTGAGCCGCGCAAGAATCTCCCCCTGCTGATCCGGGCCTTCGCGACACTGGCCGAGAACCCCGCCGCTGAAGATGTGCGGCTGTACATCGGGGGCAGCAAGGGTTGGTATTACGATGAGATTTTCGCGACCGCCGAGCGTGTTGGCCTCACCCGGTCGGGCCAGGTGACCTTCCTGGGGCGCGTGCCCGATGAGCAGCTACCCTTGTGGTATAATGTCGCCACTGTGGTCGCCTATCCTTCCTTATACGAGGGGTTTGGACTGCCTGCCCTCGAAGCCATGTCGTGCGGTACGCCGGTGCTGGCTTCCAACACGTCGGCACTGCCGGAGGTGGTGGGCGGTGGGGGCTTGCTGCTCGACCCCGGCGACGAAAGAGCCTGGCTAGAGGCGATGCAGCGGGTGTTGTCGGATGAGCAACTGCGGGCCGAACTCGCCGCGAGGGCGCTTGGGCAGGCGGCGGGGTTCGGTTGGGACCGCTCGGCTCGTGAGACGGTGGCGGTATACCGGCGGGTGCTCCAGAAGCGGGCGCAGAGACGTTCCGGGCACGCGGGGGCGTGATAGCATTGATCAAGGGCGAGCTTCCAGCAGTCGCAGACCTAGACATCGTCAGCCACGGGGCCGACCAGACCCGGCGGCTCGGCGCGCACCTGGGCAGGTTCCTCCAGCCGGGCGACCTGCTCCTCCTCGAAGGCGAGTTCGGCTCCGGCAAGACCACGTTCACCCAGGGCATTGCACATGGCCTCGGCATCGACGCCCGGTACGTCAACTCCCCCACCTTCACCCTCATCAACGAGTACGACGGCGAGCGCGCGCACCTTTCACACATCGACCTCTACCGCCTTGAAGGAGACGAGCAGGTCGCCACGCTTGGCTTGGACGACTACTTAACCCGCGATGGTGTCACGGTGATTGAGTGGCCTCTGGGGGCCGCTGCCTGGCTTCCCGACGAGTACCTTATGATCCGATTCTGGCACCTGAGCGAAACCAAGCGCACCCTCCGCTTATGGGCGCTCGGCGGGCGCTACCGAGAGTTGGTCGAGCAGTTCAAGAAGGAAGCATATGGCGCGTAGCTCAAGCTTATTTTGCCCGCTAGCTGCGACACTTTGCCGTCCCAATATATACGGTTCGCAACCCCCATGATACTCGCCATCGACACATCGACCGACTACGCCAGCCTCGCCCTCTATTTGCCCGGCGAAGGCGTGATTTCGGAGCAGACCTGGCGCTCTGGCCGGGAACAAACCACCCAATTGCTCCCCAACGTGGAGCGACTGATGACGCTGGTGGGTGCCGAGACCAGCACGCTAACTGGGGTAGCGGTTGCAACCGGGCCGGGGTCGTTCAGCGGGGTGCGCATCGGCATCAGCACCGCCAAGACGCTGGCATACTCTCTCGGTATCAAGCTGTGGGGGATTCCCAGCCTGGACGTGCTTGCCTACTCGCAGGTCGCGGTCACCGCAGCCCAGGTGTGTGCGGTGCTGGCGTTCGGCAGGGGGCGCTACGGGTGGGCCGTCTACCGCACGCGGGGCGCGAGATGGCAGAGGCTCACCGATTACGCTAACAACACCATCCCGGAGATTGCTGCGGTCGTCGCGGAGACAGGCAGAGAAGCACGTATCGCCACCCTCTTCTGTGGAGAGCTAGACCCGGCGGCCACCGCTCAGATAAGTGGCATCATGGGCAACGACGCGTCCGTGGCCCCGGCAGCGGCAGGTCTGCGGCGCGCCGGGTACCTGGCCGAGCTTGCCCTCCAGCGCGCGGAAAGAGGCGAGGCCGACGACCCGGCTACTTTGCAGGCCATCTACTTGCAACCTAAGCTCGAGTCTTGACCTGCCTCGTGTGCAAAGAGTGTATACTTACAGGGCGGCCCGCACTCTGTACCCATGCTCGATGAGGAGCACTTGCTGAGATAGTATGCCCTATATTCTGGAGAATATGACCTACGACGACATAGCCCAGGTCGCCGCCATCGAGCGGGTCTGCTTTACCATGCCCTGGCCGGTGTCGGCCTACAAGCGCGAACTGAAGACACCCGAGACGAATCGCTACATCGTCGTGCGCTACTTAACCCCGGAGCAGGCGCGGGAGGTCGGCCTTCCTGAGCCGACGCCCTTCAACCTGAGCCAACTTACCCATATGCAGTTGAATCCCGACGGCAGCGAAGTCGTTGCGCCGAGCAAGACGCAGCAGGCTAGCGGCCTCTCACGGCTAACTTCGCTGCTGCCCTGGCGCAAGAACGGCCATCTCGAGGGCGAGGATGATAGTATGCACCGGCGTTTCCCAGTGGTGGGGTACGCGGGCCTATGGCTCATGGTGGACGAGGGGCACGTGACAACGATCGGCGTGCACCCCGATCACAGGGGCAAGGGCGCGGGCGAGTTGCTCTTCCTGGGGCTGGTGGACATCGCGGCGGAGATGAAGGCCGCGCGCGTCACCCTCGAGGTGCGAGTGTCGAACCTACCGGCGCAGGCGCTGTATCGTAAGTATGGCCTGGAGATCGCCGGGGTCCGCAAGCGCTACTACAGCGACAACGGCGAAGACGCCTACATCATGTGGAGCGAGCCGGTAAGCTCTCCACACTTCGAGGAACGCATGGCACGCCTGCGCGAAGAGTTGGCGGCCCGCCTCAAGTCTAGTTTTTACACCGACCTGCCGGCTGCCCGCCCGGTAGACCGCTCCCGACTGCAATAAATATAAAGCCTATGAACATCTTAGCCATCGAAACCTCCTGCGACGAGACCTCCGTGGCGGTCGTCCGCAACGGCAGGCACATACTCGCTAACGTAATCGCCTCTCAAATCCCCCTGCATCAAAAGTACGGCGGGGTCGTGCCGGAGCTTGCTTCTCGACAGCATGTGGTCACAATAGTGCCCGTGCTGGGCGAGGCGATGACGCGCGCACAGTTAGACTGGCCCCAGGTTGATGCCATCGCGGTCACCAAAGGCCCCGGTTTGTCCCCTGCTTTGCTGGTGGGCGTGAACGCGGCCAAGGCGTTAGCGTTCGCACGTCAGAAGCCTCTGCTGGGCGTGAACCACATGGAGGGGCATGTCTACTCCAACTGGCTCATTCCAGAGGCAGCGTCGGCGGTTGGCGAGACCCCGGCGGAACCACAGTTCCCGGTGCTGAACCTGATCGTGTCAGGTGGGCATTCGGAGCTTGTGCTGATGACCGGGCACGGTCAATACCAGATGCTCGGCAAGACCATAGACGACGCGGCGGGAGAGGCATTCGATAAGGCAGCTCGCATCCTGGGTCTCGGCTACCCCGGCGGACCTGCCATACAGCGCGCCTCCGAGGGTGGCGAACCTAACCGTTTCCAGTTGCCGCGCGCCTGGCTCAAGGGCACCTACGATTTCTCGTTCAGCGGCCTCAAAACGGCCCTCCTGAGGAAGGTGCAGGAGTACGGCGTAGTTATGAGCAAGCCCGCGCCGTGGCAGAAACAGGAAGCTGATGGCGCTAACGGCCACACCCCGCCCGCCGCTGCCGTGCCTATCGTGGAGCGGGAGCTACCCGTAGCCGACCTTGCGGCGTCGTTCCAGGCTGCCGTGGTGGATGCTCTGGTCGAGAAGACGGCGGCTGCGGCGGCCGAGTACAACGCGCGGGAGGTGCTGGTAGCGGGCGGCGTAGCGGCAAACGCCCTCTTAAGGTCGCGCATGAAGGAACGCCTGTCTATCCCCTTTCGCTACCCGCCCATCGTGCTGTGCACCGACAACGCCGCGATGATAGCCGCCGCCGCCCACTACCGCTACGAGGACGCGCTGCAACACGATCTGGCTATGGACATCGAGCCAAGCGCCCGCTACGTGTAACCGCGAATTGGACACAATAAGAAAGGCCGGAGTCTCTGACCCGGCCTTCTTTCTATGCTTCCTACTAGAAGCCATCTTATAAACAGCAGGCCCGAATACCAGAACCAGACCCCTCCTTGTCATTCTGAGCGCAGCGAAGAATCTCGTCCTCTACAGGGATGTTTCCTCTTTCTTATGGTACCTTTGGTACCTCGTGGCTGAAGGAAAGGTGGTACTCGGGTGGTGAGGGACGAGATTCTTCGCTGCGCTCAGAATGATAAGGGAGGAGCCATGTGCTATTTCCCGTTGCTTATTTGGGAGGTGACTTCTAGTGCTGTATCAACGTCAGGCAGTTCATATCACCCGGCGCGTCAATTTGCATTATGTCAAGGATGGTCAGGCTCAGGTCGCACAGGCGGCCCCCGCTCCTTAGAGTTGCCTGGCGCAAGTGGCTGCCTTCCGGCGCGACCAGGATAAAAGGCACAGGGTTCGTGGTGTGGAAGGTGTGGGGGCCGCCATTGTCGGGATCGACCATTAGCTCGGCGTTACCGTGGTCGGCGGTAATCAGCATCACGCCCCCAGCGTCCTGCATCGCGCGGTACACCTCCCCCAGGCAGCGGTCAACCGCCTCGCATGCCAACATGGTAGCGTCCAGCTTGCCACTGTGGCCCACCATATCACCGTTCGCGAAATTGGCTACTATGAAGTCGTACTCACCACTGGCGATGCGGGCGGTCAACTCTTCCGCGATGCCGTAGGCGCTCATTTCCGGCTGGAGGTCATAGGTTGCCACTTTGGGTGACGGCACTAGCACGCGGTCCTCGCCCGCAAACGGCGTCTCGGTGCGGCCGTTGAAGAAGAACGTCACGTGGGCGTACTTCTCCGTCTCGGCGATGTGGAACTGCCGCAGGCCCAGGTCGCTCAGCACGCGGGCCAGGGGCACCTTGACTTCCATTGCTTGGAATGCGACGTGCACGTCCAGGTCTTCCTCGTAGCGGGTCATAGTGACATAGTAGAGGTCCGACAGGCGTTGTTCGCGCTCGAAGCCCTGGAAATCGACATCGGTTATGGCCCTCGTCAGTTCGCGTCCCCGGTCGCTGCGGAAGTTGAAGAAAATTACGCCGTCGCCAGCTTTTATCGTGCTCGGCTCTTCGCCCTCCGCTGCTATCACGGAAGGCACTATGAACTCGTCGGTAACGTCCTCTGCGTACGAGGCCACAAACACTTCCAGGGGGTCGTTGATGCGCCTGCCCTGTCCCAACACGAGCGCATTGTACGCTTTCTCAACTCGGTCCCACCGCTTATCCCGATCCATCGCGTAGTAGCGGCCCGATACGCTGCCCACCCGCCCCACGCCGGTCTCCCGGAACTTGTCCAGCACAATTTGCATGTAGCCGAGGCCGCTCCGGGGGGGTGTATCGCGCCCGTCGGTGAAAGCGTGGTAAATCACCTTGTCTATACCGCGCCGCTTTGCCAGTTCCAGCAGAGCGAACAGGTGCGCCCAATGGCTATGCACGCCGCCCGGTCCAAGCAGTCCCAGCAGGTGCAACGTGGAATTACGCGACTTCACGTGCTCACAGGCCGCCACAAGTTCGGGATTCTCGTAGAAGGAGCCATCTTCTATAGACTTATCGAGGCGGGTAAGGTCCTGGTAGACGATGAAGCCCGCCCCCATGTTCTGGTGCCCCACTTCGGAGTTGCCCATCTGCCCGGCAGGCAGGCCAACCGCGTGCTCGGAAGCGTCCAGGGCCGTATGGGGGTACTCTGACCATAGGCGATCCATATTCGGCGTGTCGGCCAAGGCGACAGCGTTGTTCTCATTTTCCTCGCGCAGCCCCCAGCCATCGAGAATCAGCAGGACCACCGGCCGGGGCCTGTTGGGATCAGTATCGTTCATTGACGCTCACCTGTGGGTGTAATAAAGGGGTGCGGCGGTCTTCGCTGCCGGCCTGGCATGCCTGACACTCAGTCGCGCCAGCTTTTTTCGGTCTTGTACTCGTCCAGGTAGGGCTTGCAGGCGTCGCAGAGTGTGACCTCGGCCTGCCGCTTGTAGATGCCCCTGCGAGTGCGGTACCTGTAGTTGTACCGGTGCCGGCTGATGTGGCGGGGGCAGTACGACGCGCCGCAACGCTCGCACCGGGCGTATAGCTCGCTGGGGCACTCGTGCCAGCCGCAAATCCCGTCATTGTTACGGGCCTCGGCGTTTACCCGGCGCTCGACCTCAGCGACCTGGGCGGCTTCATCGTGGAGCCTGCGGCGATAGGAGGCGCTGCACAATCGGCATACTGCCGCGTCGACTTCGCCGTGCTGCGCGCAAAAGTGGCGGCTGCACATGATACACTGGGCCGCCGGAGTCCGAAAGCAGATTGTAATGGGACTTTCACAACGTAATGGCATAGGTTATCTTCTCGTGGGGAGTAACTCGTAACGCGTAACTCGTAAGGTCAGGAATTTATATGTTCTTTCAGTTCTCGTGCGCGCACCGGCGACATACATCCAAAACAACAATGTAGTATGCCTAATTCCCAACCATTGCGCAACACACCCACCACTGCAACAGTCTAACCCTACGAGTTACGCGTTACGCGTTACGTGTTACTCCCCACGAGAAGCAACTACCTTACCAATGTCTCGTGCCCGTTGCGGGTCGGGAGCCTGTTGGTGCCAACGCGTTGCAGGTCGTAGTCGCGATACAGCTTGGGCAGCATGTCTTTGGGCGACCAGTCGTTCCAGGAGCCGTACTTGCCCTGGTACTCGCGCGCGGTCTCGCCAACCTCGTAGAAGAGGATTTGGGCTACTCGCAGCCCCACCGGGACGATAGCCATAGCGTGGCTGTGATTGGTTTAACTAGAGTATCCTTTTCTGGTGTAAGTGATGTACGTAATGTACCAAAAACTGTAGCTTGGGGCTAATATTCCTGGTTATAGGTACCATGAAAGAGGTCCGTATGTAAGGTATGTAAACTACGTACCGAAGCGCGCAGGGAAATCACAGCATGACTATAAACTGGTCGGCCAAGCCCCATCCAGTCGCGAAGGTCATAGGCACTACTGTGGACCAGTATGTTCCCCTCTAACTACTCGCGCTGTAATCATTACACATGGCAGAGATATAAGTCGAAAAAAATGTTTCGGCTGGCGAGGCAGGAGCTATCAACTCCACAAGTATCCTTGCTGCCAAATATAAGTCGAAAAAAATGTTTCGGCTGGCGAGGTCGGCGACATACAGCCTTAATTACGTACCAGCAGCTTCAGGCTCCATGTGCAACTTGGACTCTGCGCGAGGGGAGACGGTCCACACCTAATGCACATATGTAATAGAATTCGATATAATGTCACCGGCAATGACTTTCGAGCGCTCCCACTACTTGTCCTGATTGCTATGCAGAGTAGAGGGGAAGAGATTTCTACGACTGTTTTGCAGTTGATGAACCTAGGGTTCCAACTCCTGCGTCTCCGGGTAGTTGGGCTACATATTGCGAAGTAGGTCGTGCGGCTTGCCAGCCGGGTGCCAGCGGAGAGTACACACCTCGAAGTTGTAATGCCCTAGCCCCCGGTACATGCCGCGCGCTGGGCAAGGGCAGGCAGTTGGAGAGCCGACATACTATGCAGACAAAACCGGATATGCAAGAAAATGGGCCAGGGGAAGTAGATGCCGGGCGCAGCAGCAATAACAATGCTACCCGTATAGTTATCGCGCCACCCATTCCCCTAGAGCGAGCCGAGCAGGAGCCGTGGGAGATACGCTACGGTCCTCACGCAGGCGCACAAGGCACGATGGGCGAACTGCTCAAGAGCAAGCGCATGGACGTAGTGAACCTTGCTTATATCATCAAGCTGCGTCCCCACCCCAGCAAAGTAGCTGCCGCGATAACGTTGCTGGCGCACGAGCTGGGCCAGCCTGAAACGGTGCAAAACGCCATGCGGTACGGCCCCAAGGTGCACGGCGGCAGCAAGTACCTCGAAGAGCAGCAGTACGACAGTATGACGATGGCCCTGTTTTACGGCGTCGTAGGTCTGCTCGGTGTGGGCGGACTAACACTCGCCCTGATTTGGAGCGGTGTATCACGCGCCCTTCAGGGCTACCCTTGGGTTCTGCAGGTAATAGCGGTGCTGTTTTGGATGCTGGTGCTGGTGCTTCCGATAGCCCTCTATGTCAGGCGCAGGTGGAATCAGGAGCTTGGCAAATTCCGCTCCTACCGCGACGGCAGAGAGGGTGAAGAGTGGGCGACAAACATGGTACGCGCGGCCCTGGACAGTCGCTGGACTGTCTTCCGGAGTGTGAAGCTGCCCAAGCGCAAAGAGGACATAGACTTGGTACTCGTTGGTCCTGCTGGCGTGTGGGCGCTTGAAGTAAAGGCCTATAGCGCCCCGGTGCGAGTGCAGAACAAAGTGTGGGAGTACCTCTCGGGGAAGAAATGGCGCACCCTCGACGACCCCGTAGGCCAGGTGCGTAAGAACGCGCAGCTGCTGCGCTATTACCTGGACCAGTACGGCCTGGCGCGGCATATAGAGGCGGCAGTGGTGCTCGCCAAGCCCCAACAGGCCTCTAACTTTGGCCCCACCGATGAACCTGTCTGGTTCCAGTTTGAAGTCGAGGGCAAACTTACTGGCCTGAACTCCATGCCTGCAACCATCACCGAGGCGGACCGCGAACGTATCCTTTCGACGCTCACGGCCCTGGTAGCTATTAACTGATAATAAAGTGGCGTCCTCGGTATAAAGAGGCGTACTAGCGATAAAGTGGCGAACTAACCCCAGACACACCTTCTCCCTTTTTGAGGGGTTGGCGCATCGCACATGATTGCAGGGCGAGCGGGACGTCAGTTGGTGGAAGCTGAACATGCCGAACGCCCGAGTGTTAGGCAAACTAAAGAATGCCGACCAGCAGATGTTACTGCGCCTTGGGGAAGTCCGTGCGACGTTTCAGCAGAAGGGTGACCGGGGGTCAATGTAGAAGCCACCTTGAGAGAGTTCCTTCGAGAGTACACGCGGCTGTCCATCGGGACGGGCGAAGTAATGGACTTGGACAGGAACAGTTCAACACTTACTCACATTGTCATTGTAGGTAAAAGCCTCCCGCTTTCCCTCCGGTAGCATTCCTCTACCCTATGCCTCTTCGAAAGTCTACCGTCGGCCGTTGATACAATCTTCGACAGTTTGCGCCACCTTGCCCATCCGAGGGTAGAAAGGGTCCCGAACAGTGCGCATCTTTATGCAAGCTCGTTCGCCCCTCTTGTCAATGCTGTTATTACCCTGTCTATTGCATCTACGTAGGTTTCTGCCTCTTGTATGCTAACTTGCCTCTGTCCATTGTGCATGATAGCATTCCGCCTTTCTACAGCCGCCTGACAAAGCCGAATGTCTTGGGGTGACACTCCTATTGTCTCGCCCAGCATTTCAAGAACAAATGATGTCACCAGACGCAACCCGGCTTCTTGTATGAGTTTGTCCAGGCTCTCGGCCGCAGGGTTAGGGTTGCCTGGTAGTCGGCGTATAAAGCGCGGCAACAACTCCTTGATAGCTGCTTCCAATGCCATAACAGACTCCACTGTGGCCAGCCTCGGGTTACGCTTGTCCGAAAACCAAATATGCTGCATGCTCTCCGATACAAGCTGCGCCCTGCCCTTGAGCAAAAGCCAGGGGCGAGTCAAAGTACCCAGCACCAGGTCTCGTTGGACGTTTGTGTGGGTCAGCAGATGTCTTGCCCTGGGTGCCAGCTGCTCCAGGTACTCCTTGCTTGTAGGCCACCGATTGCCGGCAGCACTGTAAACCAGCCCGGTACCGAGGCTGCCACCGGACACGGTGCTGACAAACCTGATCTGCTCCAACATACCCTCAGCAGCTAACCTCCCCACGACCCCAAAATGGAAGACGGTAGCTCGAACTCCGCCACCGGACAGCGCGATACCAATCTTTAGTGCTTCTTTGCCTGCGGGCAGAGTGCCCGGTACATCTACTTGCGACACAATAGCTTTGGCTCCTATCTCATATCTTATAGGTTAGACAATTGTGTGAATGCTTATTTGGCTAAAGCGTGCGTCCCAAGTACCAGGCATGCTCCTGGTTATGCCCTGCAATCAACATGAGGGCGGGCAGACCTTCATAGGCCATCTCGGCAGCCAACATCGCAATTGCCTCTTCGTCTGTGGTGCTTGCACCGGGACCGTGGCCGGGCGGGTGAGAATGCCATTCACCCACGTAACCCAGCGCTCCTGCGGTGATGGTCTTGACTCTTGCGATTTCGGCGGCGAGGTCCTGACAGCCACGTACGTATACGGTAGGCCACTCATCGCTATCGGGCGGGGAGAAGAGGACATCGACCACATAGATAATCTGCCGCTGCGTATCGAACGTGCCAATCAACACACCGCCGGTCTCCCGCGGCAGTTTCTCCCTGCGCCTGGTCATGACTTTCTCCAGGAGCCAGGTATCTGCATAGACGCGCCAGTCTCCAAGCTGCTGCTCAACAACCGGGTGGATGGGCAACTGCGTCTTCGATACTGTGAGATCCGAGGTGTTAACCCGCCAGATCGTAGAGGTCGCGCCAGCAGAAGCGAGAGCTGTGCGTAACCCACGGCTGCCGATTGCGGCATGTAGAGCTACCAGGTCTTGGGGGATGATTGCGGTAACGTCTCGACAAGCTAGACCGTAGCGCACTCGCGCTTCAGCCCTGTTCAAGTGGTGCTGCAGCGCGGGGTCGAGGAGGAGCGCTCGATAATATTGCATCTCAAGGGCGTCGAGTTGCATCCTGCGGTCCTGGTCCTCTACGAGTAGAACAAGATCCTCGCCGGAGGGACTCAAGTATAGTGAGGCCCGGCGAGCGGGCGACTCCACATCCCGTGCGAGGTAACGTGCGACAGGCACAGATGCAGACATGTCAAGCAAGATTTCAGTATCGGCATAAGCCTCCTGTAACTGATCTGCTGCCTCTCCGGGGTCAAGTACGTCGGCTACGAGGTGTTTGGAAACGATTTTCCCCTCTATTGTTTCGTTTGCGAGATACGCCAGAGGACCCACCTTTGAAAAGCCAACTGCGTCCCCGTGCAGAGCATGTCGGGTAGGGTTGTGAGGCAGGAACATGTCCCCATCGACCAGAGTCCAGGTTCCATAGCCAGCACGCGCCAGGTTATCGAAGACCTGAGAGCCTAAGGCACCGAGTCCCACTGCCGTAATCTTGCGGTCCAGCCGACCCTCCACACCATTCAGCCGAGCGGCGCGCTCGCGGCCAAGCGCATACACTGGATTCAGCATTACCAGGCCAGTTTCGCTGCCGTCCTTAGACAGGTCTGCTTCCAGGAGAGTACCTGGCACTGCATGGTGCAGGTCCCATATGCCTATATCGTGCCCCGTTTCTCCCACGGTCGAAACAGTGGCAAACGCCCATGTCTCCACGCTCTCTACGTCTCCGCCTGACACCCTGGTCTTGGGCAATGCCACGAGCAGTATGAGCTTGGTGGCAACCATGCGAGGGTCTCTCTCCCAGGCACGCAGACGGATCCGTAACTCGCCCACCAGATCTATCCCTGCCGACTGCAAGAAGGTATGCAACTCCTTAAGGTTGCCAGGCTGCCAGTGCATGATCCCATGATACTGTGGCGCTCCCCTGAAGGTTGTGGCGATAAATTTCAGAGGGCTTGCCGGTTCTCCAACGCCCGGAACAGAGCGATATGCGAAACAAAGTTCGGCCCTTATTCCCTCCTCGCCGATGGGACCCGGATACACGAATAGATGGGTCGGCCTGCCAGAATCCACATCATCAAAGGTGTCAGCCGGAATCACGAGGTAAGAGGGTACCCCGAACAGTAGCTGCTCCAGAGGTTGGTCCTCCGCGTGCAGTTCTCCTCGTGCAGTGAGTGCAAGCCACTCCCTTATGCGTTCTACATAAGCTAGTGCCGTCCAATGGAGTCGTATTTCGCTGTAAGGCCTGTCATAGAGGCAAAGGCTACGAGGATACTGCTCCCTGTGGATGTTGAGGTGAGGTACGTGCGGAAAGCCGTGACGTAGAGCCAAAGTCTCCGGGTAGTACGTGTCTTCGCCCCGAAAGACAGCGGCAATGCGTTCGGTACGCCGTATGTCATTCGCAAGGTGTTGCCCCAGCTGTACGTCTACATCGAAAACTACCGTCTCTATATCGGCGCTGATGCGTCGGCATTCGGCAAGACGTGCGTAAGGCAGATCAATAAGGCGCAGGGTGCGTGCAAGCTCCTGCGCCTTTGATACGGTTAGCTCGACGTCCACGACGCTCTCGCCGGGCATATCTACATACGTAATAGTTTCGCGTGGCATCACTACATCACCCAGCCCTGGGCGCTGCATGGGTCGTTACCGCAACCGTACCCCGCGTGATGGTCTCCTGCGGCGTAGCGCCGAAGCGGTCTATGACAATGACCAGCGGCTCGGGCCGGACCTTCGTGGGGTGTTGCATGGTCACGATGAACTTGCCATTCTTGTTGTCCCTCACACTCTCATAGTAGTTGGCAGCCTGCCTGTGCGGAGGCTGGTCGTCAGCGTCATCGTCAGCGTCGTCAGGTATGGGCTTGCTGGGCGACACGATGATGGACCTGTCGCTACCGTGGACCTCGAAAAGTTCCTTAATCTGAGGCAGCGGCTCTGTTATCTCTTCCCCCTTTACGGAGGAGAGAGATCGGTAACTGCAATGATGCGGCAACTTAAACACGTCCCAGCCAAGCCGATCCACGCCTCCGTGCCTGTACTTGTTGGCGTTGGTAATGTCAACTATGGCGGCTAGATTGCCGCAAATGGTATCGGCCGTCAACATCACCCTGGTATCCACACCATCCACCCTGAAAACCGCCTGAAAGACCAGGGATCCCTCATTGCGGTCCTCCGGCTTGCCCTCGCTAGCAACGGCAAACGGCGAATGGACGAAGAATTCGACACCATCCTCTACCTTGTCGAAGCAGGGCACCAGATGCCCGGCATCTATTACAAAGTCATCATCATCGTACAGAACACTACCGTGGTCCTTAAGCCATTGGCGGAGTTTTTCGGGCCTGGAGAAGATCCTTATACCCTCACCCAGTATCGCTCGGTGACGGGCTTCAGCCTGCAGAATCTTGGCCTCTTCCTTGTCGGTGTCCTCAAGAATAACAGCTGCCGGCACCCAAAATTCCTTAATCTTGACACGGCCCTCACCCTGATACGCAGGATCGTGTTCGAGCCAGAAGAACTCGCTCGCGCCCTTGTAGTGATCATCGTCAAGATGGGTCAAGGCAAAGACGTCAAAGTAATCCCTACGGGCGGCGCGTAAGTCTTCCAGCAGCGCGGCAGCCAAGTCGATACGCAGGTCGTATTTATCATTAGGATTCCGCATGTTGCCAAAATCGAAAAGTAGCTTTTTCCCGCTATCTAGATCAATTCTGCAGCTATCTGCATTTCCAAGCGGGAAGAAGGTAATTTTAGGCATTCGTTATCTCCTCCAAATGTGTCATCGGCTGTGACCCATTATATCACCTTTAGAACAAAAATTCGCGTTTTACTCGTAAAGTAGAGTACATGTTCTCTCGTAATTGCGCGGTAACAGCGGAGTGAAACATCTACAGCGCTGGTAAGCCGATGGCCAGGGAGCTAAGTACGTCGCCCCCGACCCTCACCAAGCCGGAGCATTGCTGAGGATCGGGAAATCTGGCTAAAGCCTAACGGCCTGCGCGGTCGAGCCGGTCGCATTCCTGACACTTAGGACGCCCGTCCGTGCCAGACCTGCGGTTCTCGCGCTCGATATTGTTGCCGGTGTTACACTCAGTGTTGTCGTGGTACACTCTGGGGGCATTAGGCTTGACAGAGTGCCATGGTGAAGTCTGCATTTCCTTTTCCGTTTCCTTTCAACTTTGGTCATAGTTTGGTCTCATAAGCCACTTCCTTCTATTCACAAGAAGGTTGACGTGCATCAGGCAATCTGGTACCCTTTACGAGCACCAGCCCTGTCGGAGGGTAGGTGGAGATCTTGCCTGAGCCTGTAAGGGGCCAAGCATGGATGTGCCTCCTTTCTTCGCTGAGGGGTGATGGGCTGCAGGTGGGGCAGTCTCAGTTTTCCAGGCCGGGCTGCCCCATCGCTTTTTCTGCGGTCTTGCGGGTATAATCTCCGCTTATTCCTCTACGGTAGCATTCTCCCTGTGAGGTAAGTTATCCACATATTTCCACAGTTTCGCTGAGATTCCTCAGTTATTGTGGAAACCGCATTGAACACTGGTTCAGATGAATATAATCACCTACGTGCAACGGCTCGTTGCAGGACTGGAGTCTCAGACGAGAAACCAGGCAATGATATGGGCCGTCGCAGTTATGTTGTAGAGCCAGAACGCCTCCCTCAAATCGGAGTTCTGGCTCTCATCGCTACCTTGCTCAATGTAGAGCTATCATACTACTGCCACTAACCATAAGTCGAGTCAGAGTAGGTTTTCCACCGCAACCTCGGTTGTAGGTGGATTCCTTGTGCATAACGCGTGAAAACTGGACGTGAATATAGTGGTTAGCACTTTGTATCCGGTGGACGAGTAGGCCATGTCATCGCATTGCCGGGTGGGATACGCGCGATGATGCGCACCCAGGCCGCCCCCTGAACGGTTAGCGGGGCTACAGGCAAGTTTACTGTCCCACGAGGAGCTTCGACCTGGCTGATAATATTCGCGCAGCCTACCCACATGTCCGTTGTCACACATTATTAGAAAGTATAGATCTGCCCAGGGACTACAAATAACCAGAACGCACAAAACGTAGAGGCCATAACATCGAAAAGCACTAAAACCACGACCATAGACGCGGCAGTTTAGCCCGCCTTCCATATCTGGGTGGATCACATCCTGCGCCCAAGGTCGTACTTGGGGCTGTGCGACTTCTTGTGCGACTTTTTTCCCTTACGCTTTGCTAAACTGTGAGTGAGAGATTTCCGGTACGAGCATAAAAGCTGCGAACCTATGGTAAGGATAAGATCCCTCATGCTGAAGCTACTTTCGGGTCTGAGCATGGCACTGGCCCTACTTGTAGTGGCCGGCTGTAACAGTAATCCTGCTCCGCCGCCTATACCCACGATCATGGCACTACCCACCAACATGAGCAACGTCATCCTGGACGTGGGAACGGTGCACGATGTTGCCAACCCACACAATGCGTATGGGCTGGGGATTTACCTGGTGGACCCCTCAACGGGCGCAATGCAGGGTTGGGCGATATCCCGGCCGCTGGAGGAGCCGAGCAGTGGCTATGGCACCTTTATGCAGGGTGTCTCCTGGTCCCAGACGCGCGGTGAGCTGCTGTTCGGGGGCATGATCGGTAACAAACCCGCTCGGTTCGTAGTAGGACGAGATGGAAAGGCAACCGACCTGAGACTGCTAGGGGACAAGGACCCGCAGACTGAGCAGAGCACTTTTTACGACTACGCCTACTCGCCCGACGGCAGCCGGATCGCCTACAATCAGCATGACCAGCGAGGCGCTAGCGATCCCGACGATGACGTATACCTGCAGGACGCCACAGGCTCTACGCCCCGGCGTATCAGTGAGGGGCTACATGGTCGTAGCCCTGCCTGGTCCCCAGATGGTGCGCACCTGGCTTTCAGTAGCTACCAGTATCCGCCCGCTATCTACCGTGTGCCTGTTGCTTCCAATGCCGGTGGCAAGCCCCGATCCTTGGTTGAGAACTTCCGGAGCGCGTACGCCCCTGCATGGTCTCCGGACGGCAAGTCTATCGCCTTCCTGGGCCGCCGGACGGACGATGACCCAGTGAACCTGTGGGTAATGGATACCGAGGGTGGGGACTTGCGCTCTGTGGTGCAGCTGCCGGAAAAACTGGACCAGGACGCCACAGGGTTAGCCGCCTTCGCATGGGCACCGGATAGCCAGCGATTCGTGGTGCTCTCGGACCATGCAGGCCCTTGCACTCATAACAACATCGAGGGAGGAGGCGCTTGCTCAGCAAGCCTGCACCTGGTGAACGCCGACGGCACTGGCCTCAGCCAGCTCGGCCAGCATACCCAATCACGCTTCAGCGCTTGGTTGGCGTGGCTTCCCTGACCGCCACCGCCACCACCAACGATGTAACGTCTGACCTCGGCGGTCCTTACTCCCTTACCCTGGTGGCTATCCGGTAGTAACTCATGGTCACCTGGTAACCTGTTACCAGGTGACACAAGCAACAATCGTTTGGTACAAGGAGTAAGAACAAAGGGGGTCCGCAATGGACCCCCTTGTTGTGTCCCAAAAAAGTGAGAGCTACACACAGCGCCTGCCTGGGGTAGCTCTCACACACGAAAAGGAAGAAGGTTTACATATTCTTTGCACTCTATCGACATACAACACTAAGCAGAGCACGTGCCCCCTTTTACATCATAAAGGAAATAAGAGAGCCGCTACTAGGAGCCAATGTGCAGCAGCTCTCTCGTAAGGAAGGAAGAAATCGGTGCCAGCACTTCCCTTTGTCAGGTGACTTGGAGGAACGCCCGTGCTGGCCAGCCAATGATTAGGACTAGCATCAACGGTGCCATCTGTTATTTCAACCGGGCAGGGTACTAAGGGTACTAACGGCCCTGCTAAAGTGTTACCACAGAGGGCCGTTAGTAAAGATGCACCGGAATGCAAAGGGGCGCTTCACAGGTCAGCCTCCCCATTAGCTTTAACGTTGTAGAGGCAGAGAAGGTAACCATATACCCCTTCCTACAACCCCCATCCCCAGGTCCTTGGAGCAAGCTAGCAAAGAGAAGGACCCCAGTGCGGTATGACTCACACTGAGGTCCCGGGACTGTACTACCCGAAGGGGAGGGCGCTCCCGGCTGCCTCATAAAGGCGGGCAAGTATATTGAGGCGCTGGGATAGGCTGACGTGCTGCTGCTCGATAAAACGGGCACTCTCACTATGGGCCAGCCCTACATTGAAGACGTGGTGTCCCTAAACACCCTGGCCCGAGACGAGTTGCTGGCGCTGGTGGGAAGTGCCCAGCGTTACTCCGAGTAGCCACTGGCTGAATCGGTACTCTAGGCAGCAGGCGAGAAAGGGGATCTGAGAGAACCCAGATCCCCTTCACCTAGGGCAGAAATACAACTGCCGCTGGTCTATTACCTGTAAGTAAAGGCGCTTGCTGTCGTTCCGAGGAAGCTAGCATCCTCCGAGAACTCGGCACGGACTGCCTTCTTCGCCTGCGAGACATACTTGCTCGGTATCTCAAGAGCTGCTACACCTTGCGCGTTGGTCACTGCGGTGCCGACGAGCACGAAGGTGGTCTGACCCTTCTCTTTAGACTCGACGTAGAACTTGATCGTCTTGCCTGCGAGAGTTGCACCATCGGCCTCGGTAAGCGTTGCCCTTGCAACAGCCGGGCTATTCTTAGTTGCGACTGCGTCCGCAAGGGTTAGCTGGGTATTCTCCTTGGAGACAGTGAACGCAGTTGATGCATTCGCCGACCCATAGGCAGAGTCACCCGCAAAGCTCACCTGAAGGCTCGTAGTTCCGGCTGGACTTTGCAGGGTCAGTGCTGCGCTGGCCTCGCCCGAAGGGCCGGTTGTAGCTGTGGCGGTTGCGTTGCCGATAGAGAACTGCAAAGTACGTCCCGTGATGGGCGCACCGTCGCTATCTACCAGCTTTGCTCCAACAGTTACCTGGTCGGTGACCTGGCCACTGCTCGGATTGATGGCGCTCAGAGTTACAGTGCTGGCGTCCTTGACAGCCAAGTTGCCCGTACCGCTCGCAGTTACCCCGCGTCCCCCGTCCCAACTCACCGTGAAAGTGCCAGGTCCGGTCGGCCGCGTGGCCGTCACGGATGCTTCCGCAGTACCGTTGGCCCCACTGGTGACAGTGTAGGTCTCATCCACACCGTCGCCATCAGCGTCGAAGCTGAAGCTGACCAGCTGGCCTGAGAGTGGCGCACCCTCACCGTTGGTCAGTGTGGCCGAGAGAGTACCTGCCTGGTTGCGGCTCAGGTTGGCATCGGGGGCCGCGAGGGCTGCCCCTTCGATAACGTCCCCTATGCCGTCCTGATCGCTGTCGGATTGATCAGGGTTCGCCACGGTGGGCGCGTTGTCGAAGCCCTCAGCCAGGGCCACCTCACCCATGGTCATGACTACGCCGCCAGGATAGCTCTTCACGTAATCGAGCAGCTGCATCCAACCTTGCCAGCGAGGACCGTAGACGGTGTTGTTCTCGCGGTTGGAACCACCGTTGCACAGGTCCGCCAGGCGGTCAGCGTCGTTACAGGGCCGTCCGCTCCACTCTACTTCCTCGATAAGCCAGGTGTTCAGTTCGCCGGCCTGGGTCTCCTGTTGCAGGTACTGAGCATAAGCCGAGGGATCGTAGGTTCCGCCGGCAGTCACGGGCGGCTCTAGCTCGACGTCAGCCGAGGCGTGGTACATACCGAACTGGTCGAACTGCTCGTGATGGCTACCTTCGGGGGAGAAAAACTGGCCCAAACTCAGCGTGTCTTCCTCGTGCACACTGGCCGAGAAACTTTTGAACCCAAGCTGGGCCGTCGCCTCACGGGAGGCCGTGTCCGAAGCGTTGAAGGGGGGCGCGTAGCTGATAAGAGGATTGGCCGAGGTAGTCCAGTCGATCTTCGGGGAGGACGCACTAGCGCCCGACTCAGCCACCCACTTGTTGGCATAGTTGCCGACGAGGGTGTCGAAGCCAGCTTTGAGCAGTTCGAAGCTCTCGGCCTCGCTCATCCCGCAGGTCTCGCAGGAGAAGAAGTTGCGGTCTGCCAGGTCCTTCCAATCGCCCAGCGAGGTGTTGCTGAAGTGATAGGTGCCGTGCTGACCCACTTCGAACAGCGGGTTATCGTTTCGGTCGTTGATCCAGGTTATGACAGGTCCATCAGTCCAGAGCAGCCTGGGGATGACCACCGTGGTCACGGGCACTCCTTTGCCGCCAGGCAGCGTTATGGTCTGCCCTGCAGTGCCTTCGCCGGTGCCACAAGGCTCGTAGGCACTACCGTTTATAATGTCATCTGACTGGTAGTTCTCCCAGCACTTTGCAGCCCATTCCTCAGGAGAAAGCACAGCCGCATCACTCATCAGCTGGGTGAACTCGTTCTGGAAGAGTCGCCCCAGAGCATCTATGCGGACCACGAAGTGCGTGTCGCCCGTGCTCCACTTGATCTTGGCGGCCAGCGCCTCCTCATACAGTGGATCACCGGGCATGGGACCTGTGGGCACGCCGTCCTGGTCTGGATCTCGATTGTCGAGCGGATCACAAGCATCACCAAAGGCATCTGTATCCGAGTTGGCCTGGTCCAAGTTGCCTACGAAGGGGCAATTGTCTTCAGTGTCGGCCAGCCCGTCATTATCATCATCGGTGTCCACAGGATCGCCAAGCCTCTGCCAGGTTGACGGGTCCTCCGGGTTCCCCAGTACCGTGTCAAAGTCGTTATCAAGCTGGTCACGATAGTTGATCGTGCCGTCGGTGTTGAGGTCTATCCGGGCGGCATTTGGAGCGGCCGGCGCGTTATCTACATAGTCAGACACACCATCGTTATCCGAGTCTACAGGTGCTAACTGCCGAAGCAGCTTCATCTTGCCGTCGTATTCGGCGGCCACTATATCTAAGGCACCGTCCCCATTTACATCCACGACACTTACGCCCCGTGTCATGGTGCCAACGTCGGCAACGGACCCGAGGCTGCTGTGCGCACCGGCCTTACTGACATTCAACAAGATCGCACCGTCGTTTGCCGTGTTAGAGGCAGGGGTCTGGGTACCGGAGTGCAGTCCAAGCACCACATCGGATTTGCCGTCCCCATTGATATCTCCCGAACCTAGCGATGGCGTGAAACCCACAGCGGCACGGTAGCTATCGTGTCTCAGGTAGGCGTTCGGGCGATCGGCGAGGGCGGTGTTGCCTCCCTTGAGCGCGAAGGTGCCTGTGCCATCGTTAAGATAGAGGTAAAGATATAATGCTCGATCACCGACCCACAGGTCCTTGTCACCATCCCCATCGGCGTCGCCGAAAGAGAGGCCCCAGGGACTGTTTTGTGTGCTGATCGCGGGGAAGTAGATTGGGCTGCATGGGGTAGCACAAGCAGCGGGCTGGCTGATCAGCGTTTCTGCGATAAAGACGCCAGCAGTATTTCGCAGCACCTTTACGACCGAGTTGGCACCATCCACGGCACCGGCTACCACATCCAGGTCACCGTCCCCATCGATGTCGCCTGCAGCAACGCTGCCGGCATCAGTTAACGCCACGCGCCCGAGGAGCACTCCGGCGTTGTGGCGCACCCCACTGACAAAGTACGCGGTCTCTGCAAAGGTCCCGTTGCCGTTGCCGAGCCAGGACCGCACATCGCCGTCATTGACCGTAATGGTACTTGGACAGCCCGTGGCGGGCACAGGGCTTACCGAGCAGCCCGTGCTGGACGCATTAGCTCCCCAGATGACATCCAGTTTACCGTCTCCATTGACATCAGCGGGTGCAAACGCCCAGGCATTGTTGAATGCCTGCTTCCATGTGAACACCGATGGTGCAGCGAAAGTACCATCACCGTTACCCTTAACAAAGGCCACATTGCCCGTGGTGCGTCCCACCACCAGGTCCGCCTTCCCATCACCGTCGAAATCACCTGCTGCAACGCCGAACGGGCGTGTTGCTGCGCCAAAGTCCGCAATAGTTGTTTGGTTCGCGAAGAATGGGTCCCACGGCGGCGATACGGCAGCCGACGTAGGTAAGGCCCGGGGTACCAGACCTGACAGGCTGGCTATAACTAGAAAAGCGGGTATCAGTGTGCTCACAAGCCGGCGTTTTCCTCGTGGACTTGCTGCTACAACCCTCAACTTATATTCCGAATTCATGCTTCCTCCTGGTAAGTAGTGAACAGGCTTCCTCAAACTCCCCAAACCTCTGGCCGCATTGGGTTCGCTCCAAAGCATTACAAGCGTGCACAAAGGCCACCTTCTCTTAAAGGTGGATCACTTCAGTACACTTGCATATGCACAGGCCCGCTAGGCGCACAAGCGCAAAACTAACAAGGCTAATACGACTCAGCTAATTAAGCCAAACCATAGGGTAAATGTCAATACCTAAAAGTTACTATTAATGTGAGTAATCACTTCAGTAGTGATTGAGTACGCCACGCTTGCTTCATCTAGCTTCTGTGCCCATTTTGGTGGCAAGCGTACCTGGGGAGGCAGCAGATCACTGGTTGTGACCCTGATGAGAGCCGTGCACAATGCACGAGCATGGGCCAGGGAGATTGATGCGACCGGCTACCTCCCCAAGCCATTCGATTACCTCGACCTCATAACCGCTGTGGAGGTTCACCAGGAGCATAACGGCCATGGCAGTGGCAACGGCGGTGGTAACGATGACGGTGACGGTGGCGGTGGCGGTGGCGACGCTCAACACAAGACCATTCACTAGAATTTGCACTTTTGGATTAAGTTATGACCATAGCAATACTGCTCTGCCGTGCGGCGCTAGAGATGCTGCATTTGGCGTAGTAGGCACTAACAAGAAGCCCATCCTACCCGTTGCGGGAGTAGGATGGGCTTCTTGCCGTTATGGAGGGTGTCACTGTCCTCTACACTCTTGTCACCACAGAAGGTGCAATAAGGGTGCCAGATAGTGTCCACTGTAGATAGCAAAGGTTAGCGGACCTGCCCCCGCAAGGACAACTACGCAGGTCCGCTTGCAAAGACGCTGCCGAGTAGAGAGGGGCGCGCTCCGTAGCGCAGCTTCTTCAACAGTCTATAACGTTTGGTGGAGTGAAGAGATAGGACACAGCGGGCACATTATTGCTGGTAAGGGTGACAAGGACGGTAGGGACGGGTAGGGACGGGTAGGGACGGTATGGGCGGTAGGGGCGTAGGGCCAATCTGCTCATTGTTGTTTACCATACTCGGCTAACACTTGAAAAGAATCACCCCTGAGCACCACAAATCACCGTCCGTAACGTCTGCCAACATCAAAGCTTGGACTATGGCGGGCGTCGACTCGTACCTGCAATAATATAAGACTGCTTGACATTCTATAATACCTAACCTATACTTTTATCGAGAACTTACGAACCATGACCATATTGGCCTTGGTTTCTTTCTATTCTCGCCGGTACTTTGCTGCCTGCAAGCCTTTGTGTAGCCTCGTACTCCAAACTTTGTAGCTACGTCACCTCGTACCAAGGAGTACAACTCAGATGCATATGACAACAGCGTCTCGCCTGCGTGTCGCTTCATAGTATGTGCCTCCCACTGTTGCGCCAATAATGTGGAAGCCAGCAGCACAGCACCTTTGATAAGCTGCTCAGTGCGGCCGTACGTAATTATGACCCGAGCAGCCGGTCAAAAGCGGCTATCTGCGTGCTGTCCCCCATCAAAGCCACAAGGTCGTCCACCTCGAACCGGGTGCTGGACTTCGGGTTGGGCAATACGTGCTGTTCGCGGATTACAGCAATGACCGATGCACCTGTCTTTGCTCGCACGTCCGCCTCAGCCAGCGTCTGCCCAATGAGTGGGTTATTATTACCATCCAGGCGTCGCCACACAAGCTCCAGACCTCGCACGGCATCTCTTAGTTGGTCGAGTGCCTGCTGCTCCCTGGGGCTGGTGACGGCCGTGTCGTAGTGGTCAGCTCGCACCGCATCAGTATAGGGCTGCACCTGGTCAGCTGGGAAGCCCAGAGCCAGCAAGGTATGCCGTACCACCTCCAGGCCACCCTCCAACTCAGGGTGGATTACATCTTGCGCGCCAAGATCGTAAAGCCGCTGCACGCCTGGTTGCGTTGTAGCGCGTGCAATAATGGGCACATTGGGGGCGATATGGCGCGCTGCGGCAACTACCATCTCGGTCGCAGCCTCCTCAGGGAGTGTTATCACCAGCACGCGCGCACGCTTCAGTCCTGCATGGTCTAACACCTCGGAGTTAGCGGCATCCCCGAACAGGGTCGCTACCCCCTGCCGGTTGAACTCGGCTGCACGGTGGGCATCGATCTCCATGACCAGTCTGGGTACGTCCAAGCGTCCAAGCACGGCCAGTATATGCTCACCAACCCTACCTGCCCCCACGATAACGACGTGGTCGTTGAGGGAAGGCACGGCAAGCTCAGGACCCTGCCCCTGCTGGTTCAGCCGCTGCCAGACGC
Organism: Chloroflexia bacterium; assembly: GCA_036386675.1. Lineage (GTDB taxonomy): Bacteria > Chloroflexota > Chloroflexia > QHBQ01 > JADMIH01 > JADMIH01. Next base: position 61,139 of record DASVVE010000030.1, read on the forward strand.
CTGGCACACCCTTGAGGAACTGTTCAGTCTTTGGAACCAGCTTGAATAGCAGTGGGTTCAATACGATTGAGATGAGCGCACCGGAAAGTATAAGCGAATACTGGTCTTGAGTAAGCACCCCAAGTCCTACACCTGCCTGCCCCAAAATGAACGAGAACTCACCAATCTGCCCCCGGCCTATTGCGGCAACCAGCATGGTCCGGCCTGAGGCAGGTAGCACGAAGCCCATGAGTATAGTAAAGAGGGGCTTGCCGAGCACGATCAACACCACGAGGGCAAGCACCTGGTCAGCACTAGCGAGCATATGGGTCGGGTTGACCAGCATCCCTATCGAAACGAAAAACACCACCGTGAACAAATCCCGGAACGGTACCACCTCCGCACCAATTTGATGGCTGATAGGAGATTCACCCAGCACTACCCCTGCAAGGAACGCGCCGAGTGCCAGGGATACGCCGAATAACTCTGCCGAGCCAAGCGCGGTGCCGACTGCTACTGCCACGACAGCCAGGATGAAAAGCTCACGGGAGCGGGAGAAGGCGATGCGCGTAAGCAGCCAGGGCAGCAATCGAACGCCTATAACCAGCATCAAGCCTACGAAAATAGCGGCTTTGAGCAGGGCCACTCCAACCGCTTCCAGGGACGCGCTCTCACCCGCACCAAAAAGGGCGGGGAGCAGTACCAGGATAAGTATAGTGGCCAGGTCCTCAATCACTAACCAGCCGACTGCAACCTGCCCGTGGCGCGTGTTCAAGAGACCACTATCTGTGAGACTGCGCAACAGCACTACGGTACTGGCAATCGAGAGGGCAAAGCCCAGCACCAGCCCTGCAGGAGCACTCCAACCCCATAGTTGGCTGAGTGCAAAGCCTACCGCTGTCACTACGACGATTTGTATCAACGCGCCTGGAATGGCGATAGCTCGCACGGTCCACAGATCTCGCAAAGAGAAGTGCAACCCCACGCCGAACATCAGGAAAATGACGCCAAGCTCAGCAAGCTGGCTGATGTTTTCGATGTCACCAACGAACCCAGGAGTAAAGGGGCCAATGGCCATGCCCGCAAGCAGGTACCCTACAATGGCAGGAAGCCCCAGCCTGCGAGCAATAAGACCTCCGACAAACGCCGTGAGCAGTGCCACTGCGATGTTGACCAATAAGTTTAGATCATGCACGCGCTGCTCTCTCCGTTCTCATAACCTGTTGTCACTCTGCACTATAAGGGTACAGATAGGTATGTAAAGTGCCTGGCCACGCGAGTGGCTGTCGTGTCAACACACAAGTATAGAAAATAGAAACAAGCGCGATCACATACAGGCTGACCTCAGGGCATGACCGCCATACGATCAGTGTGAAATACGCGATCCGGTACCCGATTCTAGTACACCGACGCAAATCAAGCAATCAAGGGGCCAAATACCGCAGGATCAGTGGCAGAGCGTTCGTCCACTCACTCCCTGCTTCGTAACTATCAGACCTTTCTCCTGCGCAAAGCGCTCGAAATGCTCCCCACTAACCCGGCAGCCAACCCAGCACTCGTTAGCGCAAGTAGGCCCCGGTGAGTATCGGCCCAGTGCTGAGTGCTGAAACTCTTTGCCTGGCTGTCGAAGTCGCCGTGCGCGCCATGATCATCAGATACGGGTTCCCATAAGTTGTGTGGGCGACCAGGGTCTTCGGACTGTTCGGTCTGCTGTGCATCATAGCCGGTCTTCCCCAGGTAGAGGTCTCCCACACCGGGAGCAATCTTATCGCCCCAGATGGCAATTATTGTGGAGAGGCCCACATAAAGGTGGCGGCGGTCGTGATGGGCCGCCCAGTATATAGCTTCAGCTGCCACCTCGGGTTGGTAAATGGGAGGTACGGGCTGCGCCTTGTGAGGCAGGCGGCTCTTTACCCAGCCAAACTGTGGCGTGTTGAGGGCCGGCATCTGCACCATCGCAATCTTCACCTTGCTCTTCTCGTGGATTAGCTCGGCGCGCACCGACTCGGTGAAGCCCTGTATGGCGTGCTTGGCTCCGCAGTACGCCGACTGCAACGGTATACCCCTGTATGCCAGCGCGGAGCCTACCTGCACTATATGACCCCTATCACGAGGTAGCATCCGCCTCAGCGCCGAATGCGTGCCGTACACATAGCCCAGGTACGTCACCTCGGTTACCCGGCGAAACTCGTCGGGCGTCATCTCGATGAACGGGGAGAAAACCGAGGTCATAGCATTATTCACCCAGATGTCTATTTGACCAAGCTCCCTCTCTACTGCATCAGCCGCAGCCTCTATTTCCTCCGCGTCCGCTACGTCCGCGGGCAGCACTAGGGCCTTGCCGCCGAGCCGCTCCACATCCTGCCTGGCACCCTCAAGCCCCTCTCGCCCGCGTGCCAGGAGACCGATGTGCGCGCCCCGCCTGGCGAACGCCTGCACGGTGGCTCTGCCTACACCTGCTGAAGCGCCGGTTACCACCACTACCTCGGGCTTTGTTTGCCTGGCCATAATGCTGCCTCCTCCATGTGCTGTCCTTCCGTGTACTTTAGGGGCAAGTGCGCTCCGCTAATGAAATAAAGACCCCGCAAGCTCTTTTATGCGAGTGAGGGGACTTGCGCTCAGGTCGTCCGGCGGCGATTGGCGCACTACCCGCACCGGCCCTGATCGCTCCACTATCCGGTAGTCGGTCCTGCCGGTGCGGTCCCGCTTGAAATGTATCGAAACCTTACCCCGCCCCACCTGCATATCGAGAAGCCTCAGCTCGGGAAGCCATGCCGGCAGAGTGGGATCTACGATAAGCAGGTTGAGCGGCGCGTACGTAAATATCCCCAGCATAGATTGCACCAGCCAGAAAATAGCGCTCGCCGACCACCCCTGGGGCGCACAGGCATCAGGATAGATGCCGGGATGCGGGTGCCGGGCGTCGCGCTGGTGGCCCCCGAAGACTTCCGGCAGGCGGTGGTGCTCAAAGAGGGTGCTCGCCTCGAACATGGCCCGGGCTACTCGGTTACACTCTCGGGTGAAGCCATAGCGCTTCATACCGAACGCAGCCGTGGCGTTCTCTACCGGCCAGACGGAGCCGAGGTGGTACCTGAGGGGATTGTAAGCCGGGTGCTTGGAAGAGAGCGTGCGTATGCCCCACCCGGAGAACATGTCCGGTTGCAACAACCTGCGCACCAAAGCCAGGGCGTACCTGTGCTCTACTATGCCTGTGGCGAGGCAGTGGGCCGCGTTCGAGACAATCGAGGTGACCTGCTGCTTTTCAGCGTCGAGGGCGAAAGCGATGAAGTCTTCCTCAGGCATCCAGAATGCTTCGTTGAAGCAGCGCTTCAGTGCGAGTGCGTCTCGGAGCAGTCCGAAGGCACGCGAAGGTTCGCCCATGTGTAGGAAGACCTCGGCCATGAGTAGCTGGGCGGCGTACCAGTAGCCCTGTATCTCGCATGCCGCAATGGGAGGTTCGACCTCCCTGCCGTCGGCGTATCGCACCGCGTCATTGGAGTCTTTCCAACCCTGGTGTTTTTGGCCGTTAGAGGCGCGAGTTTTGTATTCAAGGAAGCCGTCGCCGTCCAGGTCCGCGCGCTCCTGCAACCAACCGAGCACCCGCCGGGCCGGCTCCAGGAACTCGCGCGTGCGCTCTTTGTCGCCCGTGACCAGGTGGTAACCACCCAGGAGCACCAGGTATGCGCATGGGGCTGCGTAATCGCCATAGTCATGCCGCCAGGGGGTAATGCCAAGCTCAGCGAGCGGCCCTCTCCGCACCTGTTGCGGCACACGTCCCGGCTGCTCGTCGTAGAAATCGTTGTCTTTGGTGCCCAGGTGGCGGGCCAGGAGCCGTAACGCGCCTTCCGCTAACCTCGGAGACCACATCAGGCTCTGACCCGCGATTGTAAGCGCATCGCGTCCGAAAAGATTATCGTACAGCGGCAGGCCTGCCGCTGGCACCCACTTTTCCGCCGGAGTATCTCCCTGTCCGAGACGTAGCGCCCACAGGTCCGCAACCGCTCGGTCCCAGGCCAACTGTACGGTCGAGTTGTGCGTGTGGAGAGTGCAAACGCCCCCGCCAGTCTGACGTTGCTGTTTGAGTGCTCCGTTGTGGTTCATGCCAAAGGACGGGGCAGTCACAGCAGGTTCGTACGGTTCCCCATCGAACACCGGGGTAGCCACCACGCTAATACGCTGCGACTGTTGCGGCCCAAGCTCCACCAGGCACATCACCGTGCTCGCTACGTAGCGAAAGGTCACGCCTTCCGCCTCGAAGCGCAGTACCACCCCACGGTCGAGTTGCGGGTGCTTATAGTCGAAGCGTAGTTCCGCCTGCTTTACCGGCTTGGCGTGCCAGTGGTCGCTGACGGGGGCGGACTGCTGGCGTTTGTCGCTCCTCGCCTCCAGCAACCCCGCAAAGTCGGCTTTCAACTCCCAGGCAAGGTTGAGCGTGGCAGCTGTAAGGCCGTGGTTCGTAATCTCGGTCTCCTCACACAACCCTTCGCCTGCGAAACGAGCTACCGAGATAACGACCTGCCTGTCGATCTCCTTTTCAGAGAGTCCAAGCGCATCTCGCTTATCCGCAGCATCCGGGGTCGGGGGGCATACGTAGTAGCCCAGGGTTGAATATGGGTCAACCGCACTGAACGCGTCGAGGCGCGGAGGCTTACCGTTGACAAGCAGTCTATACCTGGACAGGAGCCGAGTGTCCCGGTGGTAGAAGCCCTGCAATCCCTGTGACTCGCCGTCTATCCAGCCATCCCGCCCAGTAGCTATGAGGGTGCGTTCTTTGTAAACGAACAGCAGGTCGGGGAAGACCCGAAGCAACATCTCTGTAGTCATGTAGGTGGAACGCGCAATAAGTGTGCCGATATGGTTGGTAACTCTGCTTACGGAAGTCAGGTCGAGACCGGGCACAGATTAGCACGGTGGTTGTCGAAAAGTGTTTCGCGAAACAGCAGTAGCTATGCTACCGTAGGGCAGTTGCAATGGATGTATGTTTGCTGCGTACAACCTCGTACAGACTCTCTAATGCCTGCGTGAACGCCCGTATCCCCTCTACCTGCAACTGATCCGTCACCTCTTGTAGTTTGATGCCCGTATCAGCGAGAGCTTGAATTGTGGCATGAGCCTCGTCTAGGTGCTGGTCTATCGTCCGGGCCACATGCCCGTGGTCCTGGAAAGCATCCAGGGTGGCTGCGGGCAGCGTGGTTACGGTATCCGGTCCTATTAGCTGCTCCACGTACATGACGTCACGATAGGCCGCATCTTTGGTGCTGGTGCTGGACCAAAGCGGACGTTGCACCCTGGCCCCTGCCTCTCGCGCGCGGGAGAACGGCTCTCCGTAGAACTTGGCCCGGAAGCGCTGGTAGGCCAAACGCGCATTAGCGATTGCCGCCTTGCCCTTTAGCTCCGGCAGGTGCTGCCTCTTTGCCTCGTTGTGTTCGCCACCAATAAGCGCGTCCAGCCGCTTATCGACTGCTGTATCCACCCGGCTGACAAAGAATGAGGCCACGGATACTACTCTGTCCAGGGGCTTTCCCGCCGAGATAAGGTCCTCAAGGCCCGCTATGTACGCGTCCATTACGCGCTCGTAGTAGTCTATGCCAAAGATCAGGGTGATATTGACATTGACCCCTTCGGCCGTAAGTCTGCGTATGGCAGGCACCCCCGCATCGGTAGCAGGTACCTTAATCATCACGTTAGGCCGGTCCACGCCCCTGTAAAAGCGCCGCGCCTCCTCGACGGTGCCCGCTGTATCGTTGGCAAGGTGCGGGGACACCTCGATACTGGCATAGCCATCCAGCCCATCGCTCTCTTCGTAAACAGGGCGCAACAGGTCAGCCGCCGCGCGCACGTCCTCTATCAGGAGGCGCTCATATATCTGCGCTGCGGTAAAGCCTTCGCCCTGTAACGTCTCAATCTCAGCATCGTATTCGGTACTGCCCCGCACGGCCTTCTCAAATATCGAGGGATTGACCGTTGCGCCACGTATTCCCATATTCACCAAAGCCTGCAGCTTGCCGGACGGCACAAGCCCTCGCTGAATCTCGTCGTACCATGGGCTTTGACCCATCTCCAACAGTTGCTGTAGTGGAGTAGACATGTTATTTCTCCTTACCTGGATTTACTGTCTGCATCATGCGCAAACGTATCCTGAAAGCCGTAGCGCAGGAAGAGATGGCTCTCACCTCGCTTCACGACGGAAAGCTCGCCCCAAAGAGGGCGGCCAGGAGCGAACCCCTTGCCTTCAACAAGGCCCCGTTGCTTGCCTGAGCTATCACGACCCACAACCTGGGGAGAGAGTGTTAGAAACTGCTCGTCGATGATGCCCTCAGCGTAAAAGTCGCCCAGCAGACGCGGCCCGCCCTCAACCAGCACAACATCGCAACTGCGCAATGTCTGAATAGCCTCAAGCACAGCCCTGGCCGGTATGTGGTCCATCGAACCCTCATCCTCTGCCGGAGCCTCCATCACCCGGACCACTTTCGGCAGACCCAACCCCCTGGCACGCTGTGCGCCCGTGGGGGTGGTCACCACCAGCACCTCGGCTCCACCCCGGAATATAGGCAGTGCAGGGTCCAGGTCGCCCGAGGCCGTAACGATAACGGCCAGAGACTCACTCTCTTTCCTCAAGATCCGTCTGAGGTCGGCATATGCACCGGCCAAGGGTGGGAAAACCTTAGCGCCCGTGAGTAGTTTCCCCTCGCTTTCCCGCAAGGTACCCGCACCTACCACTACGGCGTCCGCTGCTGCCCGCAAGAGGCCCATGAGCGCGCGGTCCTGCAGGTTCGAGCCGCTTATCTCTTTCCCCCCTGCCTGCCCAGGTATGCCCAGCGATACGACCCCGTCCAGGCTGCTCACCAGGTTGGCGATTACGTAAGGCTTACCCCGGCGCAGGGGGAAACGTAGCGCGCCGTAGAACTGCCTAAGCTCAGGCGGCAAAGGCAGTTCGGTGCCTATACTCCTGTCGTACAGGGCTTCAAGGGGCAGCGGCAAGGCTTCTACAGGACCGGCTGTTTGTGTGTGGCTCGCCGTTATCATCGCTGCAGCCCGCACGCTACGAAGAATTCGGAACGGAGTGCCGGGTTATGGTCGTACTCACCTCGCCACACCGTGGTGCGCGTCATAGGTGAGGTCTCGTGCACCCCCCTCATCTGCATGCACATATGGTGTGCCTCCAGGTACACCGCCACCCCGTGCGGCTGCAGAATGGCAGCTAGTGTATCTGCTATCTGACGGCCCACCCGCTCCTGCACAGTGAAGCGCCTGGCGAAGATGCGCACGAGGCGTGCGAGTTTGGAGATGCCGATAATGTTCTCGTGGGGTATATAGCCCACATATGCTTGGCCATAGAACGGCAGAGCGTGGTGCTCGCACAGGGCATAGAACGGAATAGGCCCCTCTATTACCTGGCTGAGGCTACAATCCGACCCTCCGTGGCACTCCGTCTCGAATACCTTGAGCAGCTTGGGGTCGCCCTCGTAACCACTGGTTGCGTCCAGCAGAGCACGAATAAAGCGCTGTGGAGTGTCCTCAGTGGACGACGACTCCTCTGCCATGCCAAAGGCTGTGAATATCTCCCTAACATAGCCCTCGAACTTGCGTAGTTGCTCCGGGGAGATCTGGCGGTGGTAAAGTTCTGCGACGCTGACTAGGTCCGGTGTTGCCTCCAATAGTGTGTCAAGGTGCTCATTATGGTGTAGAGTGTTCAACACTAGCTGTTAACCTCCGCCAGCGTAGCTGCTCCGGTAACGTAGCCCGGTTCTGGTTGTGGTTGTTCTGTTTCAGGTTCGCGGGAAACTTCCGGTAGCCGACCCTTGAGGTCCTCTGCTCGGAAGGGGCCTTGCTCCGCTATCAAGCGGCGCGCGGCCTCCACCTGGTCCCAAACGTTCCACAGGAGCACCCCGAGCACCCGACCATCGCGCATGTAGTAGAGGACACCTTCTCGGTATGGCTCTGTCCAGTCCGCCACCACGTCGAGCCGGGCATCCAGTTCACCGACGGCCTCATAGCCCAGATCGAACAGGTCCGAGTAGAAATACGGCAGGTGGTCGTACGCTTCCTCCTCGCCCGCCATGTTCCGCCCAGCTATTCGACCCATCGTATTGGCGTTGTCTTCGTGCTCCACGCGGCGGTAAAGGTCGAGGGTATGGTCGAAGAAGCTCGCTACATCCCCTGCCGAGTAAATATCCGGGTTGTTGGTGCGCAGGAATTCGTCAACCACGATACCGTCGGCCACTTCCAGTCCAGCCTGTGCTGCAAGCTCTACATTAGGTTGCGCGCCGATACCGGCTACTACCCCATCAACAATTATCTCTCGGCCTGACCGGGTGCTTAGCTTCAGGCGCTCCCAATTGCGTACCACGCCTGCGGCGCTCTCGCCCAGCAGTATGTCCACTCCCTTATCGCGATAGTAATCGTTGAGGAAGGCCACCACATCGGACGGGAAGATACGCTCGCTGATCCCGGCACCCGGCACGATCATGGTGACAAGCTTGCCGTTCATCGCCAGGGCAGCAGCCAGCTCAGAGCCAACGAAACCGCCCCCTATCACGGCGAAATCGGTCCCCTTCTCCGCTATGGACTGGAGACGCCGGTAGTCTTCGACCGTACGAAAGTAAATTATCTCGCCCTCTCCAAACGCTAACTGCCGTGGGGCGCTTCCAGTAGCCAGGAGCAGTTTGTCGAAGGAATATACTGTTCCACGATCGTCAGTTACCTCCTTCTTCTCCGGGTCGAGGGAGATGGCCTTGCGGCCCAGGTACATATCTACACCTTTGCTCTCCACACCCGTCCAAATGCTCTTGAGAGGCTTGCCCGCCCAGAGCTTTTTCGAGAGAGGGGGCCGTTTGTAGGGTGGGTCAGACTCCTCGCTGATGAGGCCAATGGACCCAGTAGGATCTATATCCCGTATGCCTCGGATGGCGGCAGCCGCGGCCATCCCACCACCGACAATAAGGTATTTCGAGTGCGTGATATCAGCCATTTCAGTCTCCTATCTCCTATATTTGGGTTATGTTTTTGAGAGTTGCCTAACGTAACGTTGCGTTGATTGGAAGAGGGCGACGGGGCGGGGGAGCAGGCTCACACCGGGAGGGATGTGAGCCTGCAGACCGTCACCTTGCCTTCTGGACGGTATGTCCCGGTTCTACCGACGCTGAGACCTGTGCTTCACCGCAAGCCACCCGGTAGCGAGCAACAGCAGACCTCCTAGTGCCACCGGCCACACCAGTGAGAATTCATCACCCGCAGCGTGGCCGGTCCTCGGCATACCCGCCATGGTGGAGGCAGGGCTATGCTGTTGGCCCACTGCTGCGGCTCCTGCCCCTGTCGAACCTGCGAACTTCTCCGGGAACTGGGCTATTACGCCAGAGCTGAGCGTGTCCGCCAGGTCCAGGATGTGGTGGTGTATCTGGTCGTACCTTGCTATATCGGTCTCGTACTCGCCCTTCATGTGTGCCACGGCTTCTTCCAGGGTCAGGTCGAGGTGCATTTTCATCTCGGCCTTTACTGACTCAAGGGGCCAGGACGTCGGATTAGCGCTGTTGAGGAAGACGGCAATATCATCGCCGTTGGCATACCATGTATCAGAGGCCGCCTGCACCGCCTCGGTATCGCCCCTCTTGGCCGCATCCAGCAGCTCGGCAGCGCCCAGGATGTGGTCGCGCAGCAGCGCAGTTAGCTGGTTACCGGCGGCCTCACCATAGTAAGGTTTGACCAGGTTTCCTATATCAACCTGGTCCTGCAGCAGCCGCTGGGTCGCAGCTTCAACGTCGGGCAGGTCCGCGAGAGCGCTCACGATAAAGAGGCGAGTCCAGATGATATGATCCTCCCACGCCTTACGCGTCTCGTTGCGGAAGGTTACCTGTGCATCAGGTGGGGCGGGAGTAAACCTGTCGGGGAACTGCCTGATGATACCGATGCTGAGGGCATCGGCGAAGGTCAGGATGTGCTCGTGTATCTGGTCGTATGCAGCTACATCAGCGGACCAATCCCCCTGCAGCCTTGCCACGGCTTCCTCAAGAGTAAGGTCCAGGTGCATCTTCATCGTCGATGCAATCATGTGACGATTCCAGGCTGTGGGATTGGCCCCCTCCAGGAAGGCAGCTATCTGGTCGGCGTTCGTGTACCACCTATTCTTTCCGGCCTCGATACCTGGCGTATCCCCGGCCTTGGCCGCCTTCAGCAGTTCGTCGGCTCCCGTGATGTGCTCGCGCAGGAGCGTTGTGAGCTGGTTTCCGGCAGCCTCGCCGTAGTACGGCTTGATAGCATTGCCGATGTCGTCCTGGTTGCGCAACAGCCGCTGTGCGACCATATCCTTGTCAGGCAGGTTGCCGAAGACCGAGATGATGTACAGGCGCGTCCAGCCCACATGATCTTCCCATAACGCGCGCATGTCATCTCGGAAGTCCAGAGCAGGTGTTGTCGCTGCTGATGCTTGGTATACGGGTTCATGCGCCGTATGGGCGGAAGCTGGGGTGGTAAGAGCCAGGGGAGCGCTCACGAACAGTGCTGGGGCCACGATCATGCTGAGCACCAGCGCGTAGCGCGTTACTGTACGATGCGATAAGCTCATCTACATCACTCTCCTTATTGAAGATATGTATGAGCACCTTGCCGCATCGATTCTTGGAGATGTTGTATGAATGAAAGAAAGTGGTAGAATAGAATGCGGTAGGGCTTAGCCTTTTTCAGGGGGTTTCGTCTGGCCGTTACGGGTATAGGGGTGTTACGACCACTCCTATGCCCTTTTCCTTTGTGTTTCGTTCTCGTCTTACTTTTCGCCACAGATGCTACATACTCACCTCCTCTTCCTCCTGTCCCTCCGCGGGGCGTGGATAAGCCACTTCTACGCTACTTGCTCACAGCACTGGGGTCAGTCCCCGAACGGGCAAGGAGCTGCCGCATATGTTCTAACCAGCCACCGGCTAATCCACCTGGGCTGAGGGTAGCTAACGTAGTCGCCGCACCAGGGCTAAGTAGGCCCGGCAGCCGCTCTCCGAGTTCGGAAAAGACCGTGGAGAGTGCAATGCTATTGCGCACGTACCACCCTGCGAGTGCCACCAGGAGAGATTGCCGTGTGCGCACCGTTAGCGCCTCATCTCCGTCCCCAGTAATTCCTTCCCCTGGCCTTCCGGTGTCTCCTGCCAGCATCTCGGCGTTATCGGACACTATCACTAGCCAGCGCCCGCCCTGCTCTTCGGATACACGGTGGCGATATATGTTGCCCTGGCAACCGCCGCACTCCCGCACACACCCAGCAAGGCACAGCGTGGTTATCTGGACATCGCGCGCCTCGGCGGCGGCCAGGCTGCTTGCGAGTGCAGATGCCTCGTGGGGCCACAGGGCAACCAAAAGTTCGCTTTGCGCCGCGTCCACCAGGCCGCGAGCATTCTCGACGAGCGCCATATACCCTTGCGCGTTCCACACGTGCTCTTTATCGATCGGGATATTCAGGGCTTCCAGCGCCCCTTTGGCGGCGGTAAGATCATCCTCGAACCTGTTGGCAAGTCGCTTCGCAAGCTCCTCAGGGGGCACGGCAGAGTAGCGCGCACCCGCAGGGCTATCTATACGCAGTACCGCGCCGCGCTCTTCCAACCTGGGCAGTACGGCGTAGACATTCGCCCGAGGAATACCCGAGACTTTCGCAAGCTCGTAGCCTGTGAGCGGACTGCGCTGAACCAAACTCACATAAGCACGTGCCTCGTATTCGCCGAAGCCTAGTTTTTGGAGCAGTTGTACAATGTCAGACATTCTCTGCATTCTCCAAACAGTTAGTAGTTGCTACTACTACTACTTAATACAGCAAGAGGTTACAGTTGTCAATAGATCAGACGGACATCTTAATGGAACCTTAACACTATGTTGGTAGTCCTGAATCCAGACGCGCAGACTGAGGGTGACACCAGATATGGCAGGTAGGTAGAATGTAAGTCCAAATGGAGGTAGCGCTGCTCACTACGCGAGCCGGTGCATGAGAGCAGATGCGAGCCACAGGGATACCCCACCCCTGTTACATCCTGTTACGCCGTCTTGATTGGCCTTGATATCTTAGTGGAGCGAATCCCTCATGCTTTGATACTACAGGTACTCAGCGGGCATATCCGGTATCAAGGGTTTATTCTCTGAGTAGCTTCGGGTTGGTGTTGCAACTACTCCTTTTCGATAGCGAAGAAAGAGCTGTTGCCTCAGCTTGTCTAAAATTACTTCCAAAGCGGGCGTTACCAAGCAGTTGTTACTCGTGTACGGAGGTGGTCCATGGTCGAGTTAGGGATCCAGGCTGTATCGCTGGTCGGTTCACTGCTCATCCTGAGCGCGTATATAGCAGGTCAGGTGAAGCGGCTCGACACGTCGCACCCAGGCTACATATGGTTGAACTTTGTAGGCTCGGGTATATTGACCGTCGTGGCGGTCATAGAGGCTCAGTGGGGCTTCTTGCTGTTGGAAGGCGTGTGGGCGTTGGTGAGCTTATGGGCGCTGATAAAGCTGCTGCGAGGTCGCCGTGTCAGCCCGCGCCCACGGGGATGAGTAACACAGGGAGCTTGCCCTCGCGTACCACTTTCGACGCCACCCCCGGTAACAGTCTGAGCAGGCCTGTTTTACGTCGCATAGACATGACAATCAAGTCCGCGCCACTCGCCGCTGCCTGGCGCAGGATCTCTTCGGCCGCTTCCCCGCGAACAACGGTAGACTTTACGCGTAAGCCTGAAGCGGCGAGGGTTGCGGCCACAGGCCAAAGATACCGTTGCACCTCATACAGGTCTGCGTCTAGGGCATTTTGGTTAACTTCGACAGAGTCTAACCGAACCGGCAGAAAGGTCGCAGCACCAAAGCGCAAATAGAGGCTCGGAAGTACAGAGAGCAGTTGCAGAGTAGCGCCCGTTATCCCCGCCAGTCGTTGAGCGTGGCCCAGTGCCTGCTCGGCAGCCAGGGAACCGTCAAGTGGTACCAATATGTTCCGGAAGAGATGGGCCGCAGGCGGCCCACCCTCTTGTGAGCGGACCAGCATGAGCGGAACAGGGCACTCCCGCATCACCTTGTGGCCTACACTGCCGTTGACCCCGCCAATACCTGCGCCCCCACCGCTTGCAGACATCACAACCATAGATATGGTCGGGTCCTTCTTTACCCAGGAAACTATGGCCGAGGCAGGGTCACCCTCGACAACCTCTGTGTGCGCCAGTACGCATGCCGCCTGCAGTTCCTCGGCACTTGCCTGCAAGTAGCCGCGTATCAGGGACAATCTCTGGTCTTGGTGGCGTCGGAACGTGGCTGCGTGGGATGTGCTCCAGGGGAGTGACATTATCTCCGGCGCGGATGATACAACATGCAGCAGAGTCAGCTCGCTCAATGTAGCACGTGCAAAGGCACAGGCGTATGCCAAGGCATGGTGTGCTGATTTGCTGCCATCCACGGGTACAAGGATCCTTTCCCGCATCGTCGTGTCCTTACCTTTATTCACCCTTACCTGCCGGTTGCGCGGCCCAGTGCCAACTATTGCACCCTTGCTCACATTGATAGCTGGACGGGTTCGCCATTCCAACGGCTACGAGGGACGCAATCCCAGCCAACATCAGCGAGCCAGGCCCGAATCTCTCCTTCATAAAGCCGCCAGCATTCATCGGTGCCACCAGGCAAGGGCAAACGCGCCAATAGGTCAGTTGTAAAGCCCCTTTAGGGTGCCCATGGTGGTTCCTGCTCTATTACCAGCCACAGGATGGCCTTGGCCGGTTCGATAGAGTGCAGCCCGGCCCCGTCCCAGCAGTAGCTCTCATAATTGCGTTGCACTCTGCGCATCAGCCGGTAGCGGTTACTATCCTGCTCCATTTACACACCGCATGTCTCTGGCCCACGGTGGCAGATGCCCAGGAAGACTCTGCCCATTGTAAGACCCTACTTTCCTTCAGGATTCTGCCAGGAGAAAGCCCCTGAAAGTAAGAAGGGGCACCCCGCGGCGCTGCGGCGTGCCCCCTGCATAAGGATCGTCTTGGCCAAGCATCAAGATCTCTGATGAGCAACCGAGTACCCCTCCGCAGCTAAACCATCAGTGTCCGCATACGTGAGCCATATGATGTACTCCGCTTTTTGTATAGACACTGGAGTGAGTACGTCCAGGCATCCCTCGTACTGGCTGCGCCTGAGCCAACCTCCTGGTTCCGCAGGCACCCTGTTCAAGGTGCCGTCGGCTCCTACTATTACCCATTCCAGGTAAAGCGGAGTGCCGTCCGATAGATGTAGAGCGGCAGCGTCGTCGCAGTACACCCGTACCTCTGTCGATGCGGCAGCAGTGATGGTAGTGGCAGTAGTGGTAGTAGTGATGGTAGGTCCCGCACCCTGTTGGCATGATTGGTTTGCCATAGCATCACCTCTTTGTGAGCCTTGTTCCAAATGCCTCGCCACCCTTTCAGGTTGCTGCTTGTTGGGTACCTCTTGCGCTACCTGGAGATACCGCGCTGGGTCAGCACATCGGCGACACGCTGTATGCCGAGCATGTAGGCACCTGTGCGCAGGTCGACATGGTTGGTACTGCTATACTCCCAAACCGCATCGAAGCTCCTGACCATTACCTCCTCCAGCCGCTGCCGCACAGTGTCAATATCCCAGTAGTAGTTGTTGAGGTTCTGCACCCACTCGAAGTAGGAGACCACCACACCGCCCGCGTTGGCCAGGATGTCCGGCACAACAAGCACACCTCTGTCCATTAGCGCGCGGTCAGCCTCTGGCGTTACCGGGCCATTGGCACCCTCTACAATGGCCTTGGCACGCACGCGGCCGACGTTACCCGCGGTTATCTGGTCTTCCATAGCAGCCGGGATAAGCACGTCCACTGGCAGATACAAGACATCGTCGTTGGTGATGCGCTCGGCATCGCCTGTGTACCCTTCCAGCAGGTGGCTTGGGGAGTTTGTGACATGGTGAATGAGGGCCTCTATGTCGAGGCCCTCAGGGTTATAGTAGCCCCCGGAGATGTCACTCACCCCCGTTATCTTGCAACCCATACCGGCCAGGATCTGAGCCGTATATGCACCCACCTTGCCGAAGCCCTGTACCGCCACCGTGGTGTTCTCCAGTGGCATCCAGGTCTTCTTCAGCATGCTTGCGGTCGCAATAGCCACACCGCGCCCGGTTGCCTCCGCTCTCCCCTGCGAGCCGCCCATAGAGACAGGTTTGCCGGTGACGATGCCGAAGACGTTGTGCCCGGCCATGCTGCTGGCCGCCTCCATCATCCAGGCCATAGTCTGCTCGTTGGTATTGACGTCAGGTGCTGGAATATCCCTGTGAGGCCCGATAATGGGCATTATCTCCTGGGTGTAGCGCATCGTAAGCTGGCGCAGCTCATTCGGAGACATGGTAGCGGGGTCGCAGATAATCCCACCCTTTGCACCGCCATAGGGTATATCCACGACAGCACATTTCCAGGTCATCAGGGACGCAAGGCCCGCTACCTCATCTAGGGTAACCTGGGGGTGGTAGCGTACACCACCCTTTGCAGGCCCTCTGGCCGTTGAGTGCTGGACCCGGCAGCCCGCGAACACCTCCACGCGGCCGTCATCGCGCACGATAGGCACTGACACAACCAGTTCGCGTTCGGGCCGTTCCAGGACCTTGCGCAGCCCCGCGTCAAGCGTCAGGCGTTCGGCGGCTCGTTCAAAGTAGACGGTGGCACTGTTGAGCAGCCCTGGCTCGTCGCGTAATATCCGTGTTGCGCTACGGGGCATGCCCTGTGTGTGCGCCACACTATTTCCGTTTTGGCCGTTCTCACCGGATGAGTAGTGTGGTACCTTGGTGGATACAGACCGAGTATTACCTGTCATTTCTTGGGTTACCTCCTCGTAACACAGAGGGTCATAGTTGCTGGCATGCATACCCTGCATGCTAAGTGCGATAGACTGGTTAGTGCCCACCTTGTCTAAGGGACAATGCTCGCTGAGCGTGCACCTTTGGCGCGGTCCTGGCGATTCTGGCAGCCCATGCAGAGCGTGGAGTATGGCCGGATAACGAGGCGGTCGGCCTCGATAGGCTTTAGGCACTCAGCACAGGTGCCGTACTTACCATCGTCGATACGCCCCAGGGCCTCGCTAATCTGCTCAAGCTGAGAGCGGATATTTCCGTGTAGCGCACGAACCATCGCCGGGTCGTGATCGTCCCCGTCCTTAAGTTGGGCCTCTAGCCGCGTTCGTAGGGTAACCAGCACCTCTTTCACCTCAGAGGCTCTCGGCGCGCCGATGGGGCCAGTACGGAGTGTGGTGCTGGTACGCCGGGTATGGGTGGGTTGTTCGGTTGGATTGGCGCTGTCCAGACGCCTCGTTCGAAGGACCATATCTATGTCTCCTGTCCAAAGGTTGGTATTGTGGGCAAGTGGAGCAGGCATAAACAGAGCGTGCCTCGGCCCACTGGAGCTAAGTGCGAGCGTATCGTATGGGAGGCGCTGAGGTGCTGTTGCGCTGTTGCGCGCTGCTATTAGTTCAAGTCTAAGCGAGGAGATTTAGGATAGCTTTAGGGTACTGCTAAGATTCTATTAAGATTTAGCAGGGTGAGGGAGAGTGAGAGAGAGTGACCGGCAGAGCGGGGAAGGAAAGGAGAAAACATGGGGCACGAGGGGCTGGGGGTTACGTTACCTGCGGGTGGGGGCCGGTCCCGTTGAGATGAGCAAGGTGAAGCAGAAGGAACTCCCCGCTCCCAGGCCTGGGCTTTCTGCCCAGATCCTGCCGCCCATTGCCTCCACGAGCGCCTTCGCGAGGGGCAAACCGATGCCCGAGCCGCCCGACCTATCGACGCGGAAAAACCGCTCGAAAAGGTGAGGGATGTGCTCAGGGGCGATACCCACCCCCGTATCACTTACACGAAAGACTACTTCACCGGGGCTGGCGGCAGCCGAGGTCGTTGTCTCGCGGCCCGTAATCCCCTCGGCACAGGCCTCACCAGAGAACCGGCTGACGGACAGCGTAACCGTACCCGGTACCGGGGTGTACCGCAGCGCGTTCGTCAACAAGTTTATTAGGATTTGGACCGCATGGTCGGGGTCAGCCAGTACGGGCGGCAAATCATCAGGTATATCTGCCACCACTTCCAGGCCCTTCTCCTCGAAGTGCAGACTCAGGCGGTCCAGCACAGACCTGGCTATCTTGCGCGGATCCACCGCCTGTAGGTCCGGTGGCTCCTGCTTGGTCTCAGCTCTGGATAGAGCCTGCAACTCGTCAACCAGGCGGTGCGCGCGGCTTGCCACGTCGTAGAGCATTGCCCAGGTTTCATCGGAAGGCGAAACGTGCCCGTCCAGCAGGCCTTCAAGATAGCCTTCGAGTATAGCTATGGGCGTGCGAAGTTCGTGTGTTATCTCACTATACGAGTCCATGCGCCGCCGCTCTGCGGCTTCGAGAGATAGAGCTAGCTCGTCTAAAGCGGTAGTAAGCCTGCGGAGGTCGTCCTGCGGAATCGATGGGGAAGGCAAGGTTTGCTTAGCCCCGTCTGTGGGCAGGCGGTCACCATATTGCCCTGCTGCAAGGCGTCGGGCGAGCGACTCCGCATGCTTCAGGGGTGCTACCGTCTCTTTATAAAGCCAGCGACTGGCGGTTATGGCGACGAACGCGCCAACCAGGAGCACTACGGCAACTAAAGCAAATGCCGCAAGTAGCTGGCTGTTGCCGGGGGGCGAGGGTGCAAACACCCATGGAGCCAGCAGTAGAGCCAAGAGGATGAGGACGATAGTAGAGGCAGCGGCAACAAGCAGATGCGATAACAGCGACTTCTCGCGCAAGCCCAAATTCCGCCACCTCATATACGCTGCCTCAATACTGGTATCCTCAGCCATTACCGACCGCGTGGGCCGAAGCGGAAGCCTACGCCGCGCACGGTTTCGATGTACCGGGGATGGGTCGTGTCGTCTTCCAGCTTCCGGCGCAGCCCGGCCATATGTACATCCACCAGCCGCTCCTCGTACAATTCATCGCCCCAGATACGGTTCAGCAACTGGTTGCGGGTGAACACCATCCCTGGGTGCGCAGAGAGGGTGACCAGAAGCTCGAACTCGCGCGGGGTAAGGTGAATAAGCTCGCCACTTTTACGTACTTCATGGCGGGCGGCATCTATAAGTAGGTCGCCGTACACAACAGGCGGGGGTATATCTGGCGGCATCCTGCCGGCACCGCTTGCACCAGGAGAATCTACCATCTGAACGCGGCGCAGCATCGCCTTCACCCTCGCCACCAGTTCTCGCGGAGAGAACGGCTTGGTGAGGTAGTCGTCCGCGCCGACCGACAAGCCTATCAACTTATCCACTTCCTGCGACTTGGATGTAAGCATCAACACATAAGCGTTGGAAAAGGTGCGCAGCCGCCGGCATACCTCGATGCCATCGAGGCCAGGCATCATCACGTCGAGCACGACTACGTCAGGTGAGTGCTGGGCGGCCAGTTCCAGGGCGGCATGTCCGTCGTAGGCAGCGTATACTACCAGCCCCTCTGACTCCAGGTAGCTGCGAACCAGGTCCACCAGGCTGCGCTCGTCGTCGACGACCAGTATCTTTGCTGCACCACTTCGCCCGTCCACTACATACCTCCGTTCCTTTGCACCCTCCCCAGGCACAACTCCAGCCACTATCCCATGTGCGATTGATACATATTATGAAGTATGCCAAGTCAGTATGGAACATACAAGAGCGTCCATGCGTATGAGCACCTTTTCTTAATAGAAGCTTATCACTTTCTTAGCGTATTCCTAAATTTACCAGCATAAACTGAGTGAGCATGGCAGACTCACAGGACCGGAGACAAAACAGGAGTAGGGAAATAGAGAGCAACATACAGCTGTTAGGCCACCGCCTGCATACCTGACGCGAAGGAGAGCTTCAAGAATGATACGCCGCGCCCGCAAGATTGCTGAACACGCGCACCCTACAAAGAACCGCTTGTTGGCGTGGGCCTTTACCCCCCTGTCTGTGCTAATCGCCATCGTACTGGCAGCAGGCTTCGCTACACCCTTGCTGGAACTGGCACAAGCGCAAGGCGAAGCACCAACACCCACCGCCAAGCCCCAGCCTCAACGTAAGTTCGACTCGACCCACATCAAGTTGCCGGACGGCTACCGTGTCGAGCCTGTGGTGATAAACCTCAGCGTACCTACGACGGCTGTCTTCGACGGTAGCGACCTGCTGGTAGCGGAGTCGGGCTGGGCAAACACCGCACCGCCCCGCGTGCTGCGTATTAAGCCCGATTGGACCACCCAGGTAGTGGCCGAAGCTGGCCTCGAAGGGCCTGTTACCGGGCTGCGGGTCCACGAGGGGCAGGTGTACGTCTCGCACCGGGGCAAGGTGTCTGTTGTTGAGGCTGACGGCAAGCTACGGGACATTGTAACGGGCCTGCCATCAGAGGGCGACCACCAAAATAACAACATTGTGCTCGGACCGGACGGCAAGATCTATATGAGCCAGGGCACCGTCACTAACTCGGCGGTTGTGGGTATAGACAACTATCTTTTCGGTTGGCTCCCTGAGAAGCCTCAACTGCACGAGACACCCTGTAAAGACATCACTCTGGTAGGGGAGAACTTCGAAACCGATAATCCGCTCACAGAGGCCGACGACAAAGTAACTACGGGTGCCTACAAGCCGTTCGGCACTCCGAGCACTCCCGGCGAGACAATAAAGGGCAGTGTAAAGTGCGGCGGCTCAATCGTGCGCTTCAACCCCGATGGCTCAGGCTTTGAGCTGGTTGCCTGGGGCTTGCGCAATCCGTACGGCCTGGAGTTCGACGACGAGGGTCAGCTCTGGTCTACGTTCCACGGCGCGGACGTGCGGGGCAGCCGCCCTGTATACAATGATCCTGACTATCTGGTGCGGGTTGAGCAGGATGCCTGGTATGGTTGGCCCGAGTTCTTCGCGGGAGAGCCGGTCACCGCTGAACAGTTCAATGCCCCTGGAGAGCCTAAGCCGCAGTTCCTGTGGCAAGACCATCCACCCCTGACGCAGCCTTACGCTATGTTTGAGACGCACGAAGCCACGAACGGGCTGGCGTTCTCCCCCGGAGGCGACTTCGGTTTTGAGGGGCACGCGTTCATAGCGATGTTCGGTACTTACGCCCCGGTCACGACGGGTATCAACATGCAGCCAGTGGGATTCCGCGTGGTGAGGTTCGACACCAATACTAAGGAAATACACGACTTCGCATCGAACGTGCTCCCAGGCCCCAGCTACATCAACCAGCAGTTGGGCTTTGACCGCCCCTCCGACGTCGTATTCGGCCCCGACAGCAGCCTGTACGTGGTGGATTGGGGTGCCTCAACTATCACTGACGAGGGCCTCAAGTTGACCCCTCTCACCGGCGCTGTATGGCGCATATACCCGGAGAGTGGCAAATCGGCACGTCCTGATGGCGCGCTGATTGTCGAGGCTCCTGCACAGATACCAGAGGAGCAGCGCAAGACCGAGGTAAAGAACGCCCCGGAAGCGTACCTGCAGATATGGCCGCAACTGGCACTCGTAGGCGGTGGCTTCTTGCTTGTGATACTACTGGGGGTGTTTATCTGGCGAGTGCGCAAGCGTACTGCTTAGAGTGTCAAGGCCTTGACGTGACGATGGGTTTATACCGTATGCTCACGTGCGGCGGGTGCCCCTCGGCCCTGCTTACCGCAGGGCAGGCGGGGCCGCGGGTGCAGTCTCGTCTATCAACTCCAGCTCTTCCCGGGAGAGAAGAGGACGTATCGAGGCGGCTGCGTTGTCGGCAACTTGCCCCGGTGTCTTCGCGCCTGGTATGGCTACTGACACCGCCGGATGACTTAGTACGAACTGCAAGGCAACTTGACCCAGGCTCCGATCGTCTCTCTCCAGGGTCCGCAGGCGCTCAACCTTCTCCAAACTCTCTTTGTACCAGGTCTCGCCCGGCCAATTGCTTCGGATATCGCCTTCCGGTAAGGTCGTGTCGGGAGCGAACTTGCCGGTGAGTAGCCCCTGCTTCAATGGTCCGCGCACAACGATGCCGATGTTGTGCTCCTGGGCGTAAGGTAGCAGACCGCCCTCCGCTTTGCGGTTCAGGATGCTGTAGTCCAACTGTACAACATCCAAGTTGCCGTCTCGGTTGAAATGCTCAGCATAGCGCAAGTCGTCTGTAGACACACCCACCGCCCGCACTTTGCCACTCTGTTTCAACTGCATAAAGGCTTCCATGAACGCTTCCGTCTCCTCAGCCTTGTCCCACCAGATATGACAAAAGTAGACATCTATGTAGTCGGTAGCTAACCGCCGCAGGCTCGCTTCACAGGCCTGGACCACCTTCTCCGGCCTGTCGTATACTGGCTCTCCCTTAGGGTCGCGGTGATGGCCCATGAGTCCGCCCTTTGTGCTGAGGACAATCTTGTCACGTCTGCCTCTTAGTACCTGACCCACAAGAGTCTCGCTACGGCCGTCGCCGTAAACGTCGGCCGTGTCGAGGAAGTTGATGCCCAACTCAAGCGCTCGCTCAATAGCGGCAGTGGACGTGGCATCTTCAACCGGACCCCAGGCGTCTCCCCCGATAGCCCACCCGCCGAAGCCGATTTCTGAGACCTCTATGCCGGTCCTGCCTATAGTGCGATATTCCATCCCTAGGTTCTCCTGACTACCCCTTCAATTGCAGAGGAAAGTGAGCTTACTTTATAAGGTGCATTATTGTTCCTTGCATGGCTAACAACAAGCGACGGTAGTAGAGCCTTATATTCGGATCGATGTTTCGTTTCTCACTGCTGAAGGCCTCTATCTTTGTCGCGTTTTTGGCGTGTGAAGCAGCATAGAGATCATGCCACTATCGCTTTTTGCTCAGCTTCGGGCGAATAATACCCGACCGAGGAGCGAACAACGAGGACAATGGCGACAACAAGGACGAGTTCGGACTGGACCTTATCCTCGATGGCTTGGAGAGGATTATGGACATGGCGTGGTGCCAGTAGGGTTCCCGGCCAATTCCCCGACATTGTTCACAAGCTGACAAAGCCTGCGCCTTGATTATTGACACCAAGTGAGAATATCCGTAGTCTGTTCGTAGAACTTCTCAAACAATACAGGGAGAAACAAACATGTCGCAATCTCGTGTGACGCCAGACTCTGGATCGCCCCCAGGCATGCCGAGCTGGGTGAAGATATTTGGAATCGCCGCCCTCGTCCTAGTTGCACTGGTTGCTATCGTCATGGTGACCGGAATTGGTGGGGAGCACGGCCCTGGTCGTCACCTGTCCGCGGGTAACCCTGGCAGCACACCGACTACTAATCCTGGTGGCGGCATACCACCCGAGGCAGAGGAGGTCCGGGCACGCTTTGGGTCGTACACGGTGGAGCAGGCAGCGAGCGAAGGGTACGTTCGAGATGAGTTCTGCCTGGATGCCGCAGCCTTCGGCCAGCCACTCGAGCTTGGAGCGATGGGCTTTCACGCCACTAACGAAACGCTGCTTCGTGGCCCCATTGACAGCAACCGGCCGCAGGCGCTGATGTTTGACGCGCAGGGGCGCGTGCTGGGAGTCGAGTACGAGATAGTGGCCGACGCAGTATCCGAACCGCCGAGCCTCTTTGGACGGACGTTCGGTAAACTCCCACCTCACGCTGGCGTCGAGCACGAGCACTACGCGCTTCATCTGTGGTTCATCGAGAACCCGAACGGGGCACTTGCGGACTTTAACCCCAGCGTGTCGTGCCCGCCCGGAAGCGCACCCCAGCATGGGGAAGATCATTAGATGGCAACAACCACAACCATGACCATGAAGCCCTGGCTTCGCAAGCTTGTACTGATCGTCCACCTCACGTCCTCCGTTGGCTGGATTGGCGCGGTCTTTGCCTATTTGGCGCTCGGCGTGGCTGCAGTGAGTGGCGAAGATGCGCAGACGGTGCGTGCCGCATGGATCGCCATGGAGTTGATCGGCTGGTCCGGCCTCGTCCCCATGTCCATCGCCGCGCTACTAACCGGGATTGTCCTGTCAGTGGGCACACCATGGGGCCTGTTCCGACACTACTGGGTTGTGATCTCCCTAGTGCTGACCATCCTCTCCACAATCATCCTGGTCTTGCACATGCCTGCAGTTAGCGCCATGGCAGACATGGTGCGAAAAGAGGAGGGTGCCAACCCCACCAATCCCGCCAGCCACGGAGGCGACCTCCTCCACGCCGGGGGCGGCCTGCTGGTATTGCTCGTGATCACGGTGCTCAATGTCTACAAGCCCCGTGGGCTGACCCCATACGGGTGGCGTAAACAGCAGGAGCGTAAGGTCTCGCAGCCCTAGCTAAACTGTAGCGCCCGATGAGCATCAACCAAGTTCTCAGGCACCCGATGCGAAAGCGTCACGAAACTCTTCCTCAACCCTAATCTTCCTCTAATCCAATCTTCATAAGTTCTTTACGAGCCTTCCCCTATGCTCTTTATGCGGACAGGCAACATCTTCCTGCCCCGCGACAAACAATACAAAGACAGCATTCAAAACTAAGAAAGGAGGCATGGCAGCCGGTCGCTCGGTGAGTGGCCGGCTGACGAGAAGCGCATGAGACTTCCATTTTCTCGCAAACAGGCAACTACTTCTACTTCGGACGAAATAGACGCACCCAACACCGTCAAGAGGCCCATCAAGCGGCGCAAGAAGCCTGGCTACAGGCGATGGGTGGTGGCTACCCTGCTGGTCGTGGCCGTGGCCGGGGGAGGGTTCTTCTTCTGGCGCTCGCAGAACACGGCGCAGGCGGCGCAGACCACAATCAGCGTCCCTGTCGTACAGGGCAATCTCGACATCAACGTGGAGAGCAGCGGCAGCGTGCGGGCGGAAAAGAGCGCCTCGGTACAATACAAGACCACCGGCACGGTAGAGCAGGTGCTGGTCATGGTAGGAGATAAGGTCGAGGCCGGGCAGCCGCTGGTGCGCCTGAGCGACAATACTCAGCAGCTAGCGGTGCAGGAGGCGGAGGCCAGCCTGAACAGCGCCAGGGCCACGCTGGAAGACCTGAAGAGGGGTTCAAGCCCCGCGGAAATAGCGAGCGCCGAGGCGGAAGTGCAGTCCGCCCGCGCCAACTTCCAGAGCGTCAAGTCCGGGGCCACCTCCAGAGAGATAGCCGACGCTCAGGCCGAACTGAGGGCGGCGCAGGCCAAGCTCACCACGGTCAAGGAGGGTGCTACGCCCAGGGAAATAGCCGATGCGGAAGCCGACCTCAAGGCGGCGCAGGCCAAGCTAGACGAAGTGAAACGCGGCCCCACGGCAGCGGAGTTGTCGAACGCCGAGGCCGAGCTGAAAGCCGCGCAAGCCAAGCTGGAGGCGGTGAAGTCGGGTGCTACGCCCAACGAGATAGCCGACGCTGAGGCGGACCTGAAGACGGCGCAGGCCGGGCTGGACACCCTGAAGGCCTCTGCGAGCGCCGAAGAAGTGGCAGCCGCCGAGGCCGATCTCAAGGCGGCGCAACTGAAGGTCCAGGCCCTGGAGAAAGGGGCGACCGAGGCCGAAAAGAGCAAGGCGCGGTTGGCCGTGACCGAGGCCGAGGCTGACCTGAACAAGACCCGCACCGACACGGCAGCCGCCAAGCAGGAGGCCGAGCTTGCCCTCTCGAAGGCGCAGCGCGACCTTGAAACAGCCCAGCGCGAGTACGGCAGGGTCGCCGCGGAAGCCCTCAACGAAAAGGGCGAGTTGGTGTATGACGCCTGGGACCCCCACGCGGAGCAATACTACGAGGCGTTCAACAAGCTAAAGGACGCTGAGACCGCCTACTACAACGCCGAGTCCGCCGTGGAGCAGGCCCGGCAGAAGGAGAAGCAGGACGTCGGTATAGCCGAGGCCAAGCTCGCTGACGCACGCGCCCAGCTACAGGACCTGCTCGACGGCGCAACCGGCACCGAATTGGCCGAGGCACAGGCAGTCGTGGCGAAAGCCCAGAAGACTCTCAGTGACCTCAAGAACGGTCCCGACAAAGACAAGCTGGCCGAGGCCGAAGCCGCGGTGACCAAGGCCCGCACCAGGCTCGAAGAGTTGCGGAGCGGCCCGAAGAAGGAAGACCTTGCTTCCGCTGAAGCCGAGGTAGCCAAGGCCCAGTCTAAACTGAACGAGCTGAAGGCCGGACCCACCGCAGACGAACTTGCCGAGGCAGAGGCGGCGGTTGTAAAGGCCCGCACCAGGCTGAACGAGCTAAGGGGCGGACCCGCGCCCGATGAGCTGGCCGAAGCGCAAGCCTCCGTGGACAAGGCGCTGAACAACCTGAACGAGCTGCGGGCAGGGCCTACTCCCGCCAAGATAGCCGAGGCCGAGTCCAAGGTCGCCCAGGCAGAGGCCAAGCTCAAGCAACTCCAGGAGCCTGCCGATGCTAGCGAGGTCGCAACGGCAGAGGAAGCAGTGGTCAAGGCCCAGAAGAACCTTGCCAAGGCTCAACAGGAGCTTGAAGACACCACCCTGGTGGCCCCGTTCGGCGGTACCGTCTCCTCCGTGGACGCGGTAGCCAACGCCCAGGTCGAGGTGGGCAAGGAAGCGGTGCAGATATTCGACGGTAGCGGCATGTACCTCAACCTGTCGGTGCCCGAAGCCGACGTGGAGAAGGTGAAGGTAGGCCAGTCTGCGACCATCACGATAGATGCAATGTCGGGCCAGACCATCACCGGCACAGTCAGCTCGGTGTCTCCCGTAGCAAACTCGGGCTCCGACGCGGTGACTTACGCCGTAAAGGTGACCTTCAACCCTGGTACCCTGCCCGTGAAGGTGGGAATGAGCGCCAACGCTACCATACGAGTGGAACGCAAGGCGAACGCCATCCAGGTGCCCAACCGCGCTATCAAGCAGCAGGGGCCGTTCAAGACGGTGCAGGTGCTCTACGGCGAGGACGAGACCCCGGTGGAGGTGCGCGTGCAGACGGGTGCCACCAACGGCCAGACTACTGAAATAGTGTTGTGCGTCGATACTGGCAACCAGTGCCTGCGCGCCGGTGACAAGCTGGCGATGACCATGTCCAGCGGAGGCGGGCAGCAGGCCGGTGGTGGTCAGGACGTGGTCTTCATCGGCCCCGGCGGCGGAATGCCCCCTCCAGGCGGCGGCGAGGTGTCGGTCGGTATCCCCGTCGGCCCATAAGAACTACAGGAGCTACAGGAATTACAGGAGCTAAGGCATGGAAGCAATTATCCAGGTGCGCGACCTCGCCCGCACCTACACGATGGGCGAAATAGAAGTACACGCCCTGCGGGGTGTCACATTCAACATAGAGCCTGGCGAGTTTGTGTCGATCATGGGGCCTTCCGGCTCCGGCAAATCGACCCTGATGAACCTGCTCGGCTGTCTCGATACGCCCACAGGCGGGCAGTACGTACTAGACGGCCTGCCGGTAGAGCAGTTAGACAATGACACGTTGGCGGCGGTGCGCAACCGCAAGATCGGCTTCGTGTTCCAGCAGTTCAACCTGCTGGCCCGGAGCACCGCCCTCGAAAACGTGGAGCTGCCCCTGGTCTACAGGGGCAACATGCCACACGAGGAGCGCGAGGAGATGGCGGCCGGCGCGCTGGAGGCGGTGGGCCTGGCCGACCGCATGGAGCACCGGCCCCGCGAGCTTTCCGGCGGGCAGCAGCAGCGGGTGGCTATAGCGCGTGCCCTGGTGACCAACCCGGCCCTGCTGCTCGCGGACGAACCTACCGGCAACCTGGACTCGCACTCCAGCCGCGAGATCATGGCGCTGTTCGAGGAACTCAACCGCAAAGGCATCACGATAATCGTGGTCACGCACGAACCGGACGTGGCGGCACATACCCATCGCGTGCTGACTATCAGGGATGGCCTGCTGGCAAGCGACACCCGACAGGAGCCTGTGCCCGCGAGAGAGGAGATAGCTCATGGCTACTCTTGAAAGCACGCTAACGGCGGCAAGGCCCCAGGAGCGCGAGCAGGAAGACCTTGAGGGTGGCGGTATCAGTCTCTGGGAGACGCTGCGTATGTCATTCGCCACGCTCATGGCGAACAAGCTGCGCACGGTGCTGACCGCGCTGGGAGTGATCATCGGGGTGGCCTCGGTGGTGGCGCTGCTGGCGATAGGCCGGGGCACCCAGGAGCAGATAACCGAGCGCATCACCGCTAACGGCGCGAACCTGCTCACCGTGCGCTCCTCGGGCGCGGCGGGTGGCGGCGATGCTCGGCTCACGATGGACGATGCCGAGGCCCTTGCGGACCCAGCCAACGTGCCGGATGCCGCCAAGGTGTCCCCTGAATCGATGGGTATCTCTTCGGTAGTGGCCGGTAGCGAGAGCAAAACGACTATGGTGCTGGGTGTCACTTCCTCTTACCTGGAGCTGCACAACAACAAGCTCCAGTACGGGGAGTTCATCGGCGACGGCATGGAGTCATCCAACGTGGTCGTGCTGGGCGCCCGCGCCGCCAAGGACCTCTTCGGTGAGGGTGCCGACCCTACGGGGGCCACAATCCGCATCAAGGGCCAGACCTTCAAGGTGATAGGCGTGCTCGCCTCCAAAGGGGCCAGCGTCTTCGGCTTCGATGACGACGCGGTGCTGGTGCCGCTCCAGGTGGCCCAACGCAAGCTGTTCAACAGCCGGGTGGCGGGCGCGGGCGGCAAGCTGTCGGTGTCGAACATAGTGGTACAGGCCAAGGACAAGAACAGCATAGAACGCGTGAAGAGTCAGATAGAGGCGACGTTGCGGGAGCAGCACAAGCTCCCCGCCTACGGTGGCGCGGACGACTTCACCATCGACAACCAGGAAGACCTCATCAACACGGTTACGGAGACGAGTCGCACGATGACCCTCTACCTGGGGGCGATTGCCGCCATATCGCTGGTCGTAGGGGGCATCGGCATCATGAACATCATGCTCGTGTCGGTGCGCGAGCGGACCAGGGAGATAGGTCTGCGCAAGGCCATCGGTGCGAGAGAGCGGGACATCCTGACCCAGTTCCTCATGGAGGCACTGCTGCTGAGCACCACGGGCGGCCTCATCGGCCTGGCAATCGGGGCGCTGATAGCGGTGGTCGCCAACGAATCGGGCCAGACGCGGGCGCTCGTCAGCCCGGAGTCGGTGCTGCTGGCGGTGGGCTTCGCAATGACCGTAGGTCTGTTCTTCGGCATAGAGCCTGCCCGCCGCGCCGCGAAGCTCGATCCAATAGAGGCGTTGCGCTACGAGTAAAGACACGTAACGCGTGACGCCCAAACAGGCAAAATTAACAACTTATCCATACTGGAAGTAATAAGGAGATAAAGCAGTGAAAATCAAGCGTATAGTGGTAATCGGGTGTATGTTCGTGGCTATTGGCATGGGCGGTATGCTGGCCGGGTGTGGCGAGCAGCCCACCGGGGCGGGTAGCGGCCGGGACCAGTCGGCCAGGGACCAATTTTTGGCCGACCGGCAGGGCACAGTAACCCCCGGCGCGGGTGGACAGGGTGACGCCGCGCTGCCCGGCATCATGGGCACGATTGAGAAGGTCGAAGGCAACAAGCTCACTATCAAGAACCCCATCGACAACTCCACCAGCATCGTGGAGCTTGCCGACGGTGGCAAGGTTACGAAGCAGGTCGATGGGCAGCCGAGCGACATCAAGGTAGGTGACGACATCGTGGCTTTCGGCAGCAAGAACGGCAACGCCCTGGAGGCAGAGGTGGTCAGTCTAGGCGGCGGCCTGGCAGGCGGTGAAGGTGGCCCGGTGCGTGTAGAGCGCCCTATGGGCGATAACACTGGGAACTACGCGACACCCGCGCCAGGTGGTGGTTTTCAGCCTAACGCCAGACCAAGCGGTGGTGACATGATCGACACGGGCACCATGCCTGATGTCGTGTCGGGCACCGTCGAAAAGATTGATGGCAGCACCCTCACCGTTAAGACGAACGATGGGATAGCTACCGTCCGGCTCAGTGACAGCACTAAGGTCCATAAGCAAGTCGAAATCGCGTTGTCCGACCTTCAGGTGGGCGAGATGATAATGGCTACAGGCTCGCGCCAGGGGGACGGCTTCAAGGCGACGACCATCAGTGTACAGAGTGGAATGATCGGCTTCGCACCTGGTATGGCACCATAGTCTCTTTGACCGACAAGTAACAGGGCCTGCCACTCCTTGTCCGCATCATCCAAACGATTGAGCGGCGTTGAGTGGCAGGGACCGGCGACTTACACCTGCTGGCCGACAATAGTACGAAAGGCTGTTGTGCTAGCGGGCACCTATATATAGACTGAGGTATGGTAAGCAACATGAACCGTAAGATACTCGTAGTAGATGACGACAAGAAAACGGCGGAGCTAATCAAGCTCTACCTGGAGCGGGACGGCTACCGGGTGTTCCTGGCTCACGACGGGCTGGGCGCGCTGGAGTTGGGGCGGAGCAAGCAACCTGACCTAATCGTGCTGGACCTCATGCTGCCCGCAGTTGATGGTCTGGATGTGTGCCGCCTGTTGCGAGCGGAGTCGAAGTTGCCGATAATCATGCTGACGGCGCGTACCACCGAGGACGACAAACTTCTCGGCCTAGACGTGGGCGCTGACGATTACGTGACCAAGCCTTTCAGCCCCCGTGAACTTGTGGCTCGCGTGCGCGCGGTGCTCCGCAGAACGGCATCAGACAAAACCCAACCGCGAGAGCTTACTTTTAAGGAGATGCACCTTGACTTGGGGCGGCATGAAGTCCGAGTGCGAGGCGTGCCTGTGCATCTCACACCCAAAGAGTTCAACATACTCGCCACCCTCGCCTCCCAACCTGGCCGCGCCTTCTCAAGGTTGGACCTGTTGGAGAAGGTGTTCGGCTTCGATTACGAAGGCCTGGAACGCACGCTCGACGTGCATGTAATGAACCTGCGCAGGAAGATAGAACCCGATCCATCCCAACCCATGTACATACTCACCGTGTATGGGTTGGGCTACAAGTTTGCCGAGGAACCAGTAAGTGTTGCATAGCCTGCGTTTCCGCCTGCTGCTTACTATGAGCGTTGTAGTGCTCGTGGCGGTGGGCGCGGTGGCCCTCTTCTCCAGCCGATCCACCACCAACGAGTTCGAGCGTTATGTCCAGGATGGTATCGAGCGCAACCAGCGCATCATCACTGAGCTGTTGAAGGAGTTTAAGGGCGACACAAGCCCCGAAAGCCTTCAGGTCTTGGTGGAACATCTCTCTGCAAGCTCGGGAGAGCGCCTGGTAGTGGCCGACCGCCAGGGCAAAGTGGTGGCCGACTCCGCGAAGCAGATGGTAGGTCAACAGCTGGAGTTCCCCATGCCTGCACGGGCCTTCAGGAGCGCTCCCGGAACGGTCGTAGGCCGCCAAGGTGGCCTGTCGGCAGCCATACCACTGACAGAGGGCTTTACGGGCACAATAGGTACATTATTACCGTTCACGCCTACAACTCTGATGTTCAATAGCGATGTAGCGCCAGCCTCGCTCCCGATGACTCCTGTGTTCGAAATGTCCTTTCCTGGCGTGGTTAGCGACACGCAGGGCAGTGCAGTGCAAGCTGGCCTGCCCTTTACCGAGATCGGCATTGCGGGGAACTACCTCGCCTGGGAGCCTGTCTTCGTGCCTCTTGCGGCGGTGCCAGTGGGCGGGGACGTTATGGTGTCAGGGGTGCCCGCCTCTGATTTCATAGTGGCTCGTATTCCCCAACCGGCGGAACAGGGCTTCCTCAACTCGGTCAACCAGCAACTGCTCCTCGCGGTGGCGGTCGCTGGGGCGGTGGCGCTGTTGCTCGCCTGGTTCCTGTCGCGCCGCATACTTGGGCCAGTGGAGGCTCTTACGAGGGCGGTTGGTAAGATGGAGAAAGGGGACCTGGCTCAGCGAGTCGATGTGCGGTCGCGGGACGAGATAGGGGAGCTTGCCCACGCCTTCAACGCGATGGCCGATGGGCTTACCCGTATGGAGCAGCTTCGTCGCAACATGGTAACGGACGTGGCACACGAGCTTCGCACGCCTTTATCGAACATACGCGGCTACCTGGAGGCGATGCGCGATGGGGTGGCTCGTCCCGACCCGGCGCTGATCGATTCTTTGCACGAAGAGGCGATGCTGCTCACACGCCTCGTGGAGGATTTGCAGGAGTTGGAACTGGCTGAGGCGGGACAACTCAAAATAGTAAAGCAGGCGGTCGATCCGAGGGAGGTGATAGAAGGGGCAGTGTATATCTTCCAGCCGTCGGCAAAAGAGAAGGGGATACAGCTGAACATTGACCTGCCTGCGGACTTACCGTCCGTAGAAGCCGATGCGGAGCGGCTGGGCCAGGTACTGCGCAATCTATTGGCCAACGCCATCACCCACACGCCCCCCGGCGGCCGGATTGAAATAGGGGCGACCCGGCAGGGTAAAAGCCTGGTCGTGCGCGTGTGCGACACAGGCGTGGGCATACCCGAGGAGGACTTGCCCTTCATCTTCGAACGCTTGTACCGGGCCGATCATTCACGCGCCCGCACCACAGGGGGAGCAGGCCTAGGCCTATCCATCGTCAAACAGCTAGCAGAGCTGCATGGTGGCCATGTCTGGGCCGAGAGCCAAGAGGGAGAGGGTTCCAAGTTCTACCTCAGTCTTCCGGCGATTGATTCACATTTCGGAGAGATAGGGCAGGATTCGGGGACATAATGGGAGACATATCATGTTCAGCAAGCTGTCGGACGTAATAGTGCCTTTTGCTCCGCTATTGAGGCCCTGTAGCCCAAGGCGGGAGGCATATTTCCATATTGGCTATGTCTAGAAAGTTGCTACCTAACTCCGGTTGGGTTTGGCAGGTAGGCTCGTAATCTCAAGGCTCGAACTGTGTGCCGCAAGTTCTGATTCTTGACCTTACATGTGGTTACATCTGTAATTATCAGGTACATAGCGAAGGCCTCGGCGCTTCGGTCCCTAACCGACCACGGCAAGAGAAACTCAGCACTATAGCGCTCTCTACTGAGTGCTCCTCACTGTACACTCTGCATTCTGTTGCATTGCCTCTGCTACCACACCCGCAGTAGATTACTGGACTCCCCTTTTCCATCAATCTATATATATTCCGGCTATTTTGCTCTGTGCAGGTTAGGCGGGCGACGGTACAGATCCGAGTACCTGCTGTCCTTGGTATGGTTTGTCCCAGTCGTTGGGGTTAGTAAAGCAACCCCAACGACTGGGACATGGAAAGTCGTCGCACTATCCAGACAGGCGGCCCACCTCGCGCAGGTTTAGCCGGCGCAGTGTCTGTGCGTTTATAGCCACTATAATCGTGCTCAGTGACATCAGTAAGGCTCCAACTGCTGCCGGCAGCACTAGCCCTATAGGGGCGAGTACGCCCGCCGCAAGAGGCAGGGCTATAGCGTTGTATCCCACTGCCCAACTCAGGTTCTGTACCATCTTGCGATAGCTGGCGCGGCTGAGGGCTATGATGCGGGCAACATCCCGTGGGTCGTTACGCACCAGCACGATACCCGCTGAGGCACGCGCTACGTCCGTGCCTGCTCCAATAGCTATACCGACGTCTGCCTGAGCGAGGGCCGGGGCATCGTTCACCCCGTCACCCACCATGGCTACCTGCTCGCCGCCCCGCTGAAGTTCCTTGATACGGGCGCTTTTGTGCTCGGGAAGGACCTGAGCGAAATACTCGGTGATGCCCAACTCCCCGGCCACCCATCGGGCAACGTCCTCGGAGTCGCCCGTGAGCATCGCCACCCTCACTCCTTGCGCCCGCAGCACTCGTATAGCTTCTCGGCTCTCTGGGCGGATTACGTCAGCCAGAGCAAAGGCGGCTCGTAGCTGCGCCCCCTCGACCAGGTATACTACGCTCTGCCCACGGCTGCCCCACTCCTGGGCCTGCCGCACGAGCGCTTCAGAGGGCGAGATGCCTCCCTGCTTTAGGAGTTGTGGGCCACCGACCTGTAGCAACCTGCCGCCAACCTCGGCCTGCACTCCGCGGCCTGGCAGTGCCTGGAAGTCTACGGCTGCCGGTACCTGAGCACCTCGCTCCCTGGCTGCCTCCACAATCGCGCGAGCTATGATATGCTCGCTATCGCCTTCCACCGCAGCTGCCTGCGAGAGCGCCTCGTCCTCACCGATACCCTCAGTCACCATGCCGACCAGGCCCTGCTCGCCCTTCGTCAGCGTGCCCGTCTTGTCGAACACGACTACGTTGAGGTTGCGTGCCCGCTCAAGGGCCAGGCGATCGCGCACCAGGATGCCATTACGGGCGGAGAGGGCGGTAGAAATAGAGATCACGAGCGGTATGGCAAGTCCCAGCGCGTGGGGGCAGGCTACTACAAGGGTGGTGACCACGCGCTCCAGCGTGTAGTCGTCAAAACCTCGGGCGAGAATCCAAGCGACCAGCGTAACCGCCGCCACGCCCACGGCCACTATCGTCAGCCAGTACGCTGCCCGGTCGGCGAGGGCCTGGGCGCGCGTGCGGCTCGTCTGGGCTTCCTGCACCAGGCGCATGATACCGGCGAGCATTGTCTGCTCACCCGTCCGGTTAATGCGCACACGCAAGGAGCCGGAGCCGTTTACGGTGCCGGCTATTACTTCGCTGCCCGGTGCTTTGCTCACCGGCTTAGACTCGCCCGTCATCATGCTCTCGTTCAGCTGGCTCTGCCCCTCCTCAACCAGGCCGTCAGCAGGAACCTGCGAGCCGGGACGCACCAGTATGAGATCACCTGTCCTCAGTTCGCTCACCGGCACACGCTCCGTAGTGTCGCCCACGATGCGCTCTGCCGTGTCGGGCAGCAGCTTGGCAAGTTCGTTGAGGGCGCTCTGGGCGCTTCCGACCGCCCGCATCTCCATCCAGTGGCCCAGGAGCATGATTGTAACCAGGGTGGCCAGCTCCCAGTAGAAGGGCATACCCTCGACCAGGCCGAACGTTGTAGCCACGCTGTAACCGTATGCGGTGGTAATGGCCAGCGCAACGAGGGTCATCATGCCGGGGGTCACCTGGCGCAGCTCGTCGATCGCCCCGGTGAGGAAAACCCGACCCGCGTACCAGTAGATGATGCTGCCGAGTACCAGGTTAAGATACTCGGAACCGGGAAACTGCGGCGCTGTGTAGCCGAATATTTCTTGAAACAGTTCCGAGTAAAAGAGGACCGGCAGGGTCAGGATAAGCGAAATCCAGAATGGCCGCTTAAACATCTCCTCGGAATGGCCGGCGTGACCACCATGCGCGCCATGTGAGGCGTGTGAAGCCTGTGAGGCGTGCGAGGCATGAGCATCATGTGTTGTATGACCAGCGGTGGCAGCCGGTGCGCCCTGACCGCTGTGGCCGCTGTGGCTATCCTGCGCGCCATGTGCACTCTGCGCGCCAATACGAGCGCTCCCGTCTAACTGTGCTCCTGCGCCTGCTCCTGCTCCGTGATCGGCGTGTGGTGCGGCCTCAGGGGAAACATGGTGTGCGGCGTGCTCAGTCTGCCCGGCACTTGCTGTGTGCATACCGTGTGCATTGTGAGTTGTGGGAGTTGCCGTATCGCGTCCCTCGTGGGTAGGGTGGGTGGACTTGGCGGGAATGGTGCTGCCAGCCTTTTGTGGAGCATGCCCGGCATGAGCGTCGGGGTGCGCCTGTAGGTCGTGGGCTACGTGCGTCTTAATGGGCGCATCGCCAGTGTGCGCAGCCTCTGTAGGGGAGATGTGCCCTGCGTGCTGCGAGTGGTCAACCCCATTGTCTGCGGCCGCTGGTACGCGTACAGTGGTGCTGTTTTCTGCCGGTGACCCGTGCCCGCTATGCTCACCGTGGTCGCCGCGGTGGCTATGATCGACGAGAACAGAGTCGGCCCTAGTCCCGTTATGGCCGTTATGGCCGTTATGGCCGTTATGACCCTCATCAAGGTTATGCTTTGTATCGTCGTTCATCATGTTATCTCCTGTGCCTTACCATCTGGTAAGGGTTCTACCCGGCTTATGAGATGCCGGGCAAACTTCTGATAAGTCTAGTTTGCCTGATGCTTACGCAGTGCCTGCCCTATGTACAACCCGTCGTTGAGCAAGTGTGCTATGTACAAGAGTGTAAGTCCGCATAGGCTCTGATGCAGCCAGCACATGGAGTAAGAGCCATCAAGACCTTCAGGTAACTCGTCAGTAGGCCGAAAGCCGTAGCCCGGTACTGGCTGTGTGGTCGGTGCTCTAAGAAAGTTGAAAGCACGGCAACCTCCCGCATGAGGAAGGCCGCGCCCTTTGTTGGAGCGCGGCCCTTCACTTACCCTGTGTGATGCGAGGCATGTGCCTCACTGTGCATTGTATCGTGCTGCTTATGCTCGGTAGGAGCGCTATAGGGCGTGGGGGAGGTCGGCTCACCTTCCGTTTCACGCACGGTGGACCTGCGTAGAGAGGGCACCACACGCGATCCCACTTTCTCGTGGAGGTAACTGCGAATCATCAGTGCCGCCGTTGCCCCCTCACCAGCGGCAGATGCGGCTTGGTTGGTGCTATCCGCCCGCACATCTCCCGCCGCGAACACGCCCGGCATGCTTGTTTCAAGCGTCTTCGAGGTGACTATGAAGCCAGCCTGGTCGCGCTCGATACTGGGGGGCAGGAACTCGGCGTTAGGCGACAGGCCGATGAACACGAACACGCCCGCCGGAGCCGGCGTAAGGGTACTCACCTGTCCTGTGAGCCGGTTTCTTACCTTTACCTCCTTTGGCTTCGACCGGCCACTGAATTCGACCACCTCCGTGTTGTACAGGGCATCAATGCGTCCGGCCTTACGGTGCTGCTCGAAATCGGCAAGTGCCAGCTGAGTAGCCCGCAAATGGTCGCCGCGTACAAGCAGGGTGACATGAGATGCGAAGTTCGTGAGGAACAAGCCCTCCTCAACTGCACTATCTCCACCACCGATAACTACCAGTTCCTTGTCCCTGTAGAACGGACCGTCGCAGGTGGCGCAGTAGTGCACGCTGGAGCCTATCAGGCGCGCCTCTCCCGGTATATTGGGCCTCTTGTACCGTGAGCCTGTGGCGATGAGTACCGACATGGCCGAATAGTCGCTGCCGTCCTCGGTTGACACAATCCGGTAATCCCCGTCGGTGCGTATCCCAACTACCCTTTGCGCTGAAATCGTTTCAACTCCGAAACGCCTGACCTGCTGCACCAGACGGTCGGCGAACTCCCCGCCACTCACCCCCTCTGGGAAGCCGGGATAGTTGTCCAGCCGCTCGGTAATTGCCGCCTGGCCTCCCAGCCCTGCACGGTCTATCACCAGGGTGGAGAAGCCGTCCCTCGCCGTGTAGAGGGCCGCGGTCAGGCCGGCAGGTCCGCCGCCGACCACAATTACATCGTAGTAGCTGCACTTTGCCTTTGTGGAGATACCAAGCTTTTCAGCCAGTGCGGCGTTGCTCGGCTCGATAAGGACCGAGCCATCCGGGAAGAGGATCGTAGGTACGGAGTGTCCACCGTTCTGGACCTGTTCGATGTAAGCCAGACCTTCAGGGTCCTCGTCTACATCGATCCACTCGTACGGAACGCGATGTTCTCCGAAGAATTCCTTGCTGCGCTTGCAGTCCGAGCACCATGCGGTGCCATACATCAGCAGCTTGCTTTCATCTGATAGACCTTTATTGTTGTCCTTGTTCTCTATGTTGTCTGTTGTATTTTGTATCGTCGTAGCCATGACGCTAACCTCGTAACGGGAACTTTTACGCTCCGTTTCTGTTCTATTACCCTTCTCTATCTGCCTGCTGCCCTTTGGGGGCAGAATATGTGGGGCAGATATAGAGCGCAGTGCCCTTTCTGCCCCACCATGCCGGGCCGCGATAAGTACGGCCCTTCGTCTTTACCCGAGTACGCAGGTGCAGGGTCGAACCCCGCCTTTGCGTGTTCCGGTTTGTACGTTCAGCCGCCTTGCGTAAATTTAGCTTTGTGAGCCGTGGCCGGAGTGGCCGGTGTGCTCACCGCCGTCGCCGCTGGCCTGGTCCTGCCCAATGTACGCTGTCGGATCGGCATCAAACGCCCTCTTGCAGCCCGGCGCGCAAAAGTAGTAAGTTGTGCCCGCGTATTCCGACTGGTGCTTGGCGGTCTCGGTGTCTACTGTCATCCCACATACGGGATCAATTGCCTGTGCCATTTTAGTGCTCCTTTTTGTTCTTGTTGCGCAGTCGGGCAAGTCGCCTGCCGGGGGGCACCAGGCCGCGTGTGCGCTCTGGTTGAGACGTAGTCCCGGCGGCTCTGACTTACCACCTGCGGTATCTCACTTGCCTACCCTGCATATGCAGCGCGCGTTACTTGCTGACGAGCGGGATGAACCCTCGCTTGACACCCTCAGCAGGGCCGCCTTCCCGGCTGCCCGCGACGGTGTAGCCTTCCTCGTCCAGTACCTCGCTCACTTTCTCCAGGTCCAACTGGCTCTCGTCGTAGTCGAGGTAGACCACCTTGCCGGGCAGATCCACCTGCACGCTATTCACGCCAGGCTGGCCCTGTAAGGCCCCGCGTACGGTCGACTCGCAGTGTCCACATGACATGTCCGGTACTTCCAATATAACCTTGCTCATTCTATTTGCCTCCATTTGTTTGAATATTCGGCCTCTCGGCCTCGTCGCTTGCGCGCCGGGGTTCAGGATCGGTTGCATGAACATCATGCCCCTCACGCCCGGCGCTCTCCAGTTGCCCTTGCTCTAGTGGCCCAGGACCTCGACCACCCAGGAGACAGTACGTACCTGCCCCTCGTGGCTGAACTGTATCCAGACTCGGTATCGCCCAGCCTCGGTAAAGGTGTGGGTGAATGCCAGGTCAGGCCCAAACCGCTCTGGCAGTGCATGCGCGCCCATGGAACCGCCAGTTGGGTCCTGGCCGGGCACGGAGTGCACGTGAGCGAAATCGCGCGCACCCTCGTCGATGACCACTACATGACTGGCGGCCCCCAGATAAGGCTCCAGGTCCGTAACCGGCTGCCCGCCCCGCTCGATGTTCACCACGAAGTTCGCAGCCTCTCCAGCTACCACGTCACCGTGCTCACCCTTTGCAGTTATGCGCACCGTGTAGTCGTCCACTTCCCGGGCACTCAAGTCGGGGTTAAGGTCGGCGGGTTTTCCCCTGCCCTCACCCACGCTGAGCTTGAATCTGTGCACCTCATCACCTGTACCCTCAAGTTCGAACTCGCTGTATAGGAGATAGCTCCCGCCTGCGGGGAAGGTGTGTGCTATTTCGTAGCGTCCATCTGCTGTGCGCTGAGGGTGGATATGTTGGAAGTAGGCTAGGTCCTGGCTTACCACGATCAGATGCATGTCGGCCTCGTGGGCTTCCACCGGGTTGACCGCCTTGCCACTCTCAACGCTGGTGAGATCGAAGCGCAACTTCACCGCATCTCCAGGGGCCACCGCCCCGCCCGTGTCCAGGGCAACGTTGGCTGCGTGATGCCCGTCGGGACGTGCACCAGTGTTCTCCTCGGCATGCTCGTCGCCAGCACCCTCTGTATTGTTGTGTTCGTTGTCCATATTCATGTCTGTACCGTCACCTGTACCATCTGTACCTGCTCCAGGACTTTCCTGCGAGCCTGTTGTACCGCCAACCATGGCAGCGCCATTTGTATGTTGCGCAGTGCTCATCGCCGGCTGGAAGAGGAGGAGCGAGGCCGCCCCAACCGCGAGGGCCACCAGCCCGATTGCCAGCAGATAACTAACATCGGCAAGCCTGCGCCGCAGTGGCGGGTGCAGAATCTCTTCCGCGCTCTTGGGGGGCGTGAAGCCCCTCAGGCGCAGCGAGTTCGTCACCACGCTCACCGAGGACATCGCCATGGCAGCCGCCGCCATTATCGGGTTGAGCAGCAGCCCAAACAGCGGGAAGAGCACGCCCATCGCCACCGGGATGAGCACCACATTGTATATGAACGCCCAGAACAGGTTCTGGCGGATCGTACCCATAGTGCGTCTGGAGAGGGCGATTGCTGTCACAACGCCTCGCACATCTCCACCCACGAGGGTGATGTCCGATGCCTCCATGGCAACGTCCGCGCCAGTACCGATTGCGATACCGAGATCTGCTTGTGCCAGAGCGGGGGCATCGTTGACCCCATCACCGACCATGGCCACGACCTTACCCTGCGCCTGTAGCTCCTTTACCTTGGCCGCCTTCTGCTCCGGCAGCACTTCAGCCATCACGTTCTTTATTCCCACTCGCTCGGCAATGGCGTGGGCCGTGCGTTCGTTGTCGCCTGTGAGCATCCACACCTCAAGGCCGAGGGCCTGCAGTTCCCGGACCGCCTCAGCCGACTCAGGCTTGAGGGTATCGGCCACTGCAACCAGGCCGGCGGACCTGTTGTCGAGCGCTACGTACATAGGCGTCTTGCCGTCGCGAGCCAGGGCCGCTGCCGTGTCTCCGAGTCCGTTCAACTCGATCCCGCGGTCCGACATGAGCCGGGCGTTACCTACTAACAAATCTTGGCCCTCAACGGTAGCCGCGATGCCATGTCCTGCCAGTGCATTGAATGCACTTACTGCAGCGGTGCCCAGGCCGAGTTCATCCGCCCGGCGCACGATAGCTTCGCCCAGCGGGTGCTCGGAGCCACGCTCTGCCGCAGCCACCAGCCGCAACAGGTCTCCTTCCTGTAAACCATCAGCAGCCACTACATCTGTCACCGAAGGCTTGCCCCTGGTGAGCGTGCCGGTCTTATCCAGCACGATAGCGTTCACCTTGTGAGCGCCCTCAAGGGCCTCTCCCCCTCTGATGAGCACCCCGTGCTCCGCGCCCTTGCCGGTGCCCACCATAATAGCCGTCGGTGTAGCCAGGCCGAGGGCGCAGGGGCAGGCGATGATAAGCACGGCTATCATCGAGACCAAAGCGAAGGTAAACCGCGGATCAGGTCCGAACAGGAACCAGATAACAAAGGTCAGGGCGGCAATCCCGAGTACCGCGGGCACAAAGTAAGAGGATATCTCGTCAGCGAGCCTCTGTATGGGGGCCTTTGACCCCTGGGCGTCCTCTACTAGCTTCACTATCTGCGCGAGCGCCGTGTCCCTACCGACCTTTGTGGCGCGGAAGGTGAACGACCCACTCTTGTTGATGGTCGCCCCTATAACGGTGTCCCCTGCCTCTTTCTCCACAGGCAGGCTCTCTCCGGTGAGCATCGATTCGTCTATGGACGAACGACCCTCCAGCACCACACCGTCTACTGGCACCTTGTCGCCCGGGCGCACCCGGATAACGTCGCCCACCAGCACCAGCTCTACCGGCAGGTCGATCTCCTGCCCTTCGCGGATTACGCGAGCGGTGCGCGGTGCCATACCCATCAGCTTCTTTATCGCATCCGAGGTCTGCCCTTTGGCGCGCGCCTCCAGCCAGCGACCCATCAGGATGAGACCGATGATAATCGTGGAGGTATCGTAGTAAGCCTCAGGCATCATGCCTGCAACGCGTACAGCGTCCGGGAAGAACGTTACGACCACCGAGTAGAGGTAAGCCGCTGAGGTGCCCACCGCTACCAGCGTGTTCATGTTGGTGGTGAGGTGCCGCGCTGCCTGCCAGGCTCCTCGGTAGAACTGCATGCCTGCCCAGAACTGTATAGGCGTGGCGATCAGGAACATCAGGTAGTAGCGCACCTGCATTGAGAGGGGCAGCCAACTCTCGGGCACGAACATGGCCGCCATGATGACGATACCCGCTATCAAGCTCACCGCGAACTTACCTTGCAGGTCCTTTATCTCGCGCCGGCGGCGCTCCGCGTTCCTATCTACCGGCTCCGCCTGCGGCTGGGCTTGTGCTCGTACTTGGGGTTGGGTAGGAGTCGAAGCTACTGTAGCTGCGCTCGGTAGGGTGCTGTGACTGGACGCAACAGGCACTGATGCCTCATCAGCCCGTAGCTTGTAGCCAGCCTTCTCTACTGCCTGGCGTAGCGCGTCCTGGCCTACCTGTGCAGGGTTATAGCGCACCTTGGCCTGCTCGGTCGCAAGGTTCACACTTACCGACTCGACACCTTCCAATTTGGCTATGGATTTCTCCACGCGGCGCACGCACGAAGCGCAAGTCATGCCCTCTATCGGCAGTAGCGTCTCCTCCGCATCGGGTTCCCGTGTGGCTGGACTTGCCTCCACAACCATGCCGACACCCGGTGACACAGCCGAAGCCACAGCTGCAGGCGTGGGGGCCACAGGTAACTCTCGTAGTTCCGGTAATTCCGGCACGCGGTACCCGGCGCGCTCCACTGCCTTCTGCAAGTCCGCAAGATTGACCAGTGAGGGATCGTACTTGACCGTCGCTCGCTCGGTGGCAAGGTTCACACCCGCCTGGGTGACACCCTCTACCTTTTGCAGCGAGCGTTCCACGCGACGCACACACGAGGCGCAGGTCATGCCCTCAACAGGCAGGGTTACTTCTACTGCCTGCCCCGCTTGCTCGCCTTGCGTCGTCTTATCTATCTGATTTGTTGCCATAGTTTGCCTCTTATAATGGAGTTTGTATATGTGTTCGGCCGCCGCAGCGGCCCTATATTCCGTCGCCACAGCACCCGATTGATCGGCTGCTTTACATGCCTTCCTAACGCTGGGACAGCTCGAACAGGTCTTCGAGTTCCTTTATGACCGCCTCGTCCCTCCCGTCACGTATCCCGTCCGGTACGCAGGAGCGCAGGTGGCCCTGCAGGATAACGCCCTCGAACTTGTCAATAGCGCGCTGTACAGCATATGTTTGCTTGAGGACGTCCACACAATACTGGTCCTCTTCGACCATCTTGCGGATGCCCTTCAGGTGCCCCTCTATATATGCCAGACGGCGGAGCGCGTCTTGCTTGGTGGTCTCTGCTTTCATGTAGCTCTCCTTCTACTCTACACCCTACCCCTCTGGGATGGGTTTCTATCTCCATTCTATCGTAAGATGCTTATCTTGTCAATAAGCCCAAAGATGCATCGCCACATGGCAGCTATTTGAACTTGCAGGCCTGAACAGGTCTGTTGAGTTCAATGGTAGCACTGTACCGTGTCTCTCCAGCCAGCCTTTGGAGTAAGGCCCACCCGACCTTCAACCAGTCCACTCTTAAGACGAAAGTCCTAGCCGCGCCTATAAGGGGGTAATAGGAGAGGTGCTTCCGGCAAGTA
>DASVVE010000031.1:0-59488 GCA_036386675.1 Chloroflexia bacterium
TGGCAACACCTGAAGTCCGTGAGCTAACTCTTCTTCGGAAGAGGGGCAGCGGCCGAGGGTGGGGCTGGTGACTGGGACGAAGTCGTAACAAGGTAGCCGTAGCGGAAGCTGCGGCTGGATCACCTCCTTTCTAGGGAGTTCGTTGGTGAGTAATTGGGTTCGCCCAACCTACCACCCGATCCCAGGTCAACTCATCGCTCCACTACGCAAGTAGAGAGATGGCCCCGCAAAGGCCCCTCGTTTGGAACCGATGACACCTGCACCTGTTGGTAATACCAACAAATGCAAGCACACTGTCTTACCCACAGGGCTTGTATAAGAACTTGCAAGTTCATTTACGACACTCACCACTCTTCAGTTGGATAAGGTAACTAAGAAAGAGCTTTCCGTGTGGAAAGCTCTTTCTGCTTAAGTTTCTGCGACTGGGTTTGCCAGCCGAAATAAAAGGGGAGTGGCATCAGCCACTCCCCTTCTACGTTTAAGTGTCTCAGAGTCGTCCGGGTGGGCTACTTGGAGCCGCTCCCCGCGCCAGACTTGGCGCCGCTTTTCGACTTGCTGCCGCCGGCACCGTTGCCGTTGCCGCCGTTCCCCTGGTTGCCGGTCCAGGCATCGGAGTACATCTGCTGGCCTTCTTCGATGGCGTTGGGGTCGAGGTCGGTCAGGTCGCTGAGATCGCGGACCACCGCGTAGGAGATAATCTTGCCGATTTCCATCTCGTAACCGGCGGTCTCCTTGAGGTTGCGGGAGCAAAGCTCGGCTGTCTCACGGTCG
Organism: Chloroflexia bacterium; assembly: GCA_036386675.1. Taxonomy (GTDB): domain Bacteria; phylum Chloroflexota; class Chloroflexia; order QHBQ01; family JADMIH01; genus JADMIH01. The sequence goes on from DASVVE010000031.1 coordinate 772, forward strand.
CCGCACGCCAGGGAAGTGGTAATCAGCATCGTGTAGCTGATGTTCACCAGGCCGAGCGCCGTGTAGTTGTCGCGGAGCATCTTCGATACTTCTTCCGCGCGCAGCTTGTCGATGAGACCGGCAGCCACACCTAACACGGAAGCACCAAGCTCCTTGATGGGGCTGGTGCCCTTTCCGCCTAGCGCTTCCAGGCGGTCGCGCAGGGTGTTGGTCTGTGCCTCAAGCCCGTCGCGCAGGCGCACGAGAAGCGGGTTGATGTCCTGCTCGTCCTGGGTCTCCTTGACCTGCTTGTCGATTGCCTGGTACACGTGACCGACCACGGCCACCATGTCGGCCAGGTACTTTGTCACGATATCTTTCTTCTTGTCCTCTGCCAATTTCGGCCTCCTTGCCGCTATGGCTACCCTCCGCGCCCCGTGCGCGCTGGCGCTGTGGAGCGCATAGCCATGCATATCTTTAAGTTGCGAGGGGTTAAGAAGCAGTTTCTATGCCAGGTGACACAAGCCACAAAGTTTGGTCTGCCCTCGGCTCAGAGATAGGTCTGAGCGGGCAGGTGCTATAATTTGCACGGTTGTACGGAGGCAAACGAAGAATGGACCACGCGCGTGAGGGAAGCATGACTGACTTAGACCTTGATCCTGATGTACTTGAATCGTATATAGCACGTTTCTACGGGCACGGCAGCTACAACGCGAGGTACTGGTTCATTGGCATGGAGTTTGGTGGCGGCGGATCCCTCGAGGAAATCGTGAGCAGGATTCAAGGCTGGCACGAGCGGGGAGGCAAGGAGTTGGAAGACCTTGGGCCCGTGGGGATCGGCGCAGGTTCGGGTTGGTTCCTGCCGCCGTACCGTTTGCAACCAACCTGGGCCAAGCTAATCCGCATCATGATGAACGCTGAAGGCCACGATGCGGGGTCTGAAAGTATTCGCGCGTACCAAAGAGACCGGCTCGGACGCGAAGGCGGGTTGGACTGCATACTTGAGTTGCTGCCGCTCCCGTCTCCGGGGCTTGGTCACTGGAAATTCTACCCGAAGATCGCGGACAAGCACCCTCGATTAGAGTATCTACGCAACCGCAAGACCTATACCAGCCATGTAGCTCCCGGAAGGATGGCACACTTACAGGCGAGGATTGAGGAGCACCGGCCCCTTACGGTCGTCTTTTATGGCAGCGGGTACCGGCACTGGTGGCAGCAGATTGCCGGAGTGCAGTTCGTGCAGTCTTCCGTGGACAAGGTATGGACCGCGCGTAACGCTTTCACATTGTTCGTCATGATGAAGCACCCTACGGCACGCGGGGTGCGCAAGTCTTACTTTGATGCTGTCGGCCGCCTCATCGCCGACGCTCAACTTCCTTGACCCCCCTACCCGCCTGTGCTACACTTGCGCTGGTGCCTCTCGCCTGCAATGTGTGAGGCGGCACAACTACTTCATGACTCAATGGCGAGAAAGGAGATTAGCATGGACAAGGCAGTGGCTAATCCTGGCTCGACGCCGGGCGACCCTGAGGTCCGTAGGGCTGAATACGAGGAGAAGTCTCACGACGGCAACGAGAAGCCCTCGTTTGCGCGTGAGCTGGTGAAGAACTACATAGGCGGCAAGTGGGTAGAGGGCACGGCGGGACGCACCTTCGACAGCCGCAATCCGGCGACCGGGGAGTTGCTCGGCGTGCTCACCGTCTCGGCACCGGACGACGTTAACAAGGCCGTGGAAGCGGCAGAGAAGGCGTTCAAGTCGTGGAGGCTCGTCCCGGCACCGCGCAGGGGGGAAATTCTCTTCAAGTGCGCTCAGATGCTCATGGAGCGCAAGGAAGACCTTGCCCGCCTCATGACGCAGGAGATGGGCAAGGTCCTCAACGAGGCTCGCGGCGACGTGCAGGAGGCCATCGACATGACCTTCTACATGGCGGGCGAAGGGCGCAGACTGCTGGGTGAGGTCGCACCTTCCGAGTTACCCAATAAGTTTGCTATGGCAGTGCGCGACCCCATTGGCGTGGTGGGTGCCATTACGCCCTGGAACTTCCCTATCGCCATACCGTCCTGGAAGCTGATGCCTGCCGTCATCGCGGGCAACACGGTAGTATTCAAACCCGCGTCCGATACTCCGCTTCTCGCGATAGAACTGGTAAAGATCCTGGAAGAGGCTGGCCTGCCGGAAGGTGTAGTCAATGTGGTGCTTGGTCCCGGCGGCAGCGTCGGTGAAGCTATCATCGACCACCCCGGTGTCAAGCTGATCTCCTTCACCGGCTCCACAGCCGCGGGGCAGCAGGTGTCGATGCGCGCGGCCCAGACCCTTAAGCGCGTGTCGTTGGAGATGGGTGGCAAGAACGCCATCATCGTCATGGACGACGCGGACCTCGACCTGGCCGTCGAGGGCATCCTGTGGAGCGCGTTCGGCACCACGGGCCAGCGTTGCACCGCCGCTTCTCGGGTAATAGTGCATCGCTCCGCGATTAGCGACTTGCAGGACCGCCTCGTGGAGCGCATCGAGCGGTTCCGCCTGGGCAACGGCCTGGAAGCGAATACAGACATCGGCCCGGTGGTCAACAGGAGCCAGCTAGAGCGTATACACAAACTGGTGACCGATGGCCGCGAAAGTGGCAGCGAGATGCTCACGGGCGGCGAAATCGCCACCGACGGCAACCTGTCGAAGGGTAACTTCTACAAGCCTACCCTCTTCACGAACGTCAAGTGGGACGACATGCTGGCGCAGGAGGAGATATTCGGCCCGGTCACGGCACTCATTCCGGTGGATAGCCTTGAAGAAGCCGTCGAGGTGAACAACAACACCAAGTACGGCCTCTCGTCATCCATCTACACACGCGACGTGAACAATGCCTTCCGAGCCATGCGCGACATTACCACGGGTATTATTTATGTCAACGCGGGCACTATTGGCGCAGAGATACAGCTTCCGTTTGGCGGCACGCGCGGCACAGGCAACGGGCACCGCGAAGCCGGTCAGGCGGGTCTCGACGTCTTTACCGAGTGGAAGACTCTATACATCGACTTCTCGGGCAAGTTACAGCGGGCGCAAATAGACCTGGAAGACATTTAGAAGCAGGCAGTGAAAGGAGGGGCGGGTGCGGCTTACCAGGCACCTGCCCCTCCTTTCGCTTTGGCATGGCACGTGCGTTGTGCTATACTAATAGTATTAAGCCTCATTTCACGGTGCCGGAAAATCGCCGGGTTGCCTACACCCCCGCACATAGGAGAACACGATGACCGTCGAACGCGATGAGGGGACTCCCCAGTCCCCGGAGGTGCAAGCCGAGTACGTCAGGGAAGAATTAGACCAGGAGCTAATCACGCACGAAGGCGAGTACCGCAACCCCGAAGCAGACGGACCGAGGGGCGGGGGCATGCATCTTGGGGCGGTGGACACGGAGGTCGTGCCGATTGTGCCACCCATGGCCGGTCCCGCCGACCTGCTGGGCAGGCACAACCAAAACGCCCAGGGCAACGAAGACGGAGACACCGAGATTGGCGAGGAGCTGATTGACCCCAGGAACGAGATCACTCCGGGGTAGCCAAAGGTGACAAAGATTTGAGCCAATAGCAACGGAGGGAGATGATTTTATGGGCACGCTGGACGTGCTAGAGCAGCCTGCTACGCAGGCAAACAGACAGCCGGACGAGATTGTAAACGACTTCTCGATAGTCGTCGCCACGGTAAATGGCTCAGGTAGCCAGACCGCTAATGGCCTGTTGGCCCGCGCCGCCTTCAAGATGGGCGTGCCCGTGAGCGCCAAGAACCTGTTCCCGTCCAACATCTCAGGCTTGCCCACGTGGTACACCATCCGCCTGAGCAAGGACGGATACACGGCCCGCCGCGAAAGCGCCGAGGTGCTGGTGGCGTTTAACCCTGCCACCGCGCAAGAGGACTATTCGGCCCTCCCACCGGGCGGCATTGTGTTGCACAACGAGGACTTGAAGTTTCTCAATCCCCGCGAGGATGTGGTCAGCTACCCCCTTCCTGTTAAGGAACTGATGAAGCAGGCCACTATCGACCCCAAGCTGCGCGACCATGTAGCCAACATGGTGTACGTGGGCGGCCTGTCTCACCTGCTGGGCATCGACCTGAGCGAACTTGAAGAAGGGCTGAACCACCACTTCAAGGGCAAGGCCAAAGCGGTCGAGATGAACATGAACGTGGTGCGGCTCACGCTACAGTGGGCGGCCGACAACCTGCCTAAGCGCGACCCCTATCGCATGGAGCGCATGGACGGCAACCAGGGCCTCATCATGATCGACGGCAACACGGCGGGCGGGTTGGGTGCGATATTCGGCGGCGTGACGGTGGTCTCGTGGTATCCGATTACCCCTTCCACCGGCCTGGTGGATGCGCTGTCCGCATACATTGGGCGGCTGCGACCACCGGCCGAAGACGGCAGCCAGACCTACGCCATTGTCCAGGCCGAGGACGAGCTTGCCGCCATCGGCATGGTGTTCGGCGCGGGTTGGGCGGGTGCAAGAGCCATGACTTCCACCTCCGGCCCCGGCATCTCGCTCATGACGGAATTCGCGGGCCTGGGCTACTTCGCGGAAATCCCCGGCGTTATCTGGGACATCCAGCGCGTCGGCCCCAGCACGGGGCTACCCACGCGCACCTCACAAGCCGACCTGCTGCCAACCTACTTCCTGGGGCACGGTGACACCCGCCACGTGATACTGCTGCCGGGTTCGGTGGCGGACTGCTTCGAGTTCGGCTGGCGTGCCTTTGACCTGGCGGAGCGGCTGCAAACTCCCGTGTTCGTCCTCAGCGACCTTGACCTTGGCATGAACGTCTGGATGACCGAGCCGTTCCAGTACCCGGACCAACCGATGGACCGTGGCAAGGTGCTCAGCGAAGAGCAGTTGAGCCAGATCGAGGGTTGGGCGCGCTATGCTGACGTTGACGGTGACGCCATTCCGTACCGCACACTGCCCGGCAACCGCCACCCGGCCTCGGCCTACTTCACACGCGGCACGGGACACACGGAGAAGGCGGTCTATAGCGAGCGGCCCGACGATTGGCAGCGCAACCTGGAGCGCCTGGAGCGCAAGCACGAGACGGCCCGGCAGTACGTGCCAAAGCCCCGCGTAGACGTTCGAGAAGGTGCCGAGATAGGTATTATCGCGTATGGCTCCACCGACCCGGCCATTCAAGAGGCACGCGACCAACTTCGCAAGCAGGGCGTCGAGACGAGCTACTTGCAGGTGCGCGCCTTACCTTTCGAGGACACCCTGCGCGACTTCGTGAGCAAGCACAAGCGTATCTATGTGGTCGAACTGAGCCAGGAAGCGCAACTTCGCTCCCTGCTGAGGCTCGACATACCGGAGCGGTCGATGGACTTCCGGTCGGTGGCACACCTCGACGGCCTGCCGCTCACCGCGAGCTTCGTCCGCAAAGCAATCCTGGAAATGGAGCAGAATTAACATGGTAGCTACAGCCAGACCCGAACGCAACGAAAAGCTAAACCTGGTCGGCCTGGAAAAGGGCGACTACAGGGGTGCACCCTCCACCCTTTGCCAGGGCTGCGGGCACGACTCGATTTCGAGCCAAATCATCAATGTGGCTTTCGAGCTTTCGCTGAAGCCCTACGAAGTAATCAAGATGAGTGGTATTGGCTGCTCCAGCAAGTCGCCCGCCTACTTCCTCAACCGCTCGCACGGCTTCAACGCTCTGCACGGGCGCATGCCGTCGGTGGTGACCGGGGCCTCGCTTGCCAACCGCTCGCTGATGCCCCTGGCGGTCAGCGGCGACGGCGACACAGGCTCGATTGGCCTGGGTCAGTACAAGCACCTGCTGCGCCGCAACGTGCCGATGGTCTACATCATCGAGAACAACGGCGTGTACGGCTTGACCAAGGGCCAGTTCTCGGCCACGGCTGACCGAGGCCAGCAACTCAAATACGCGGGCACCAACGAGCTTCCGCCGATTGACCTGTGTCTCGAAGCGGTAGTGCTGGACTGCGGCTTCGTTGCGAGATCGTTCGCGGGCGATGCCAAGCAGGTACGCGAGCTACTCAAGGCTGCCATCAGCTACAACGGCACGGCGGTGCTTGACATCATTAGCCCTTGCGTGACTTTCAACAACCACGAGGAGTCGACCAAGAGCTACCCCTATGGCAAGGCCCACGAAGAGCGTCTGCACGACATCACTTTCGTGCCTGCCTACGAGGAAATCAGCGTGGACTACGAGCCTGGCACGAACATCGACGTGCAGCTACACGACGGCCCCACCATCCAGTTGAGGAAGCTGGACCGCGATTACGACCCCAGGGACAAAGTGTCGGCGTTGCGGCTCCTGGTGGAAGCCCAGCAGAAGCAGGAGTTCATCACCGGCCTTATCTACATCAACGAGGGCCGGGGCACTCTGCACGACACCGCGCATCTGACCGGCACCCCGCTCACGCAGCTTCAAGAAGAGCAGCTGCGTCCCTCCAGGGAGAGCCTAGACAAGTTAATGGCCGCGATGGCCTAGTTTGAACAGGGGGCTGGGCTATGATACTGGCTGAGGGCGGTTCCGGGGCTTACCGGGCCGCCCTTCGCCTTTCCTGATGAACACTATGGAGCAGACTGACTACAGAGCCTATATTTGCTGCGGTCCGAACTGCGGCCCGAAAGGGTCGGTGCGGCTACTCACCGTGCTGGAAGAAGAGGTCGCGAGACAGGGCATGTCGGCGCGGGTGTCGGTGCTGCCGACAGGTTGCCAGAGCCATTGCGAGACCGGCCCAACAATGGTAGTTTACCCTGGCCCCGTCTATTACCAGGAAGTGGACGGCGAGCGGCTCGCCCGCATAGTCCGGGAGCACTTTGGGCACGGCATGCCGGTGCGAGAGTATTTCTGGCTCGGCCCTCACCCGAAGCGGCTCCAGGTATTCGACCGTGCGTCCTACGGCACTCGCTCTATGAAGCCGGTAATCGACGCGGCGCCAGTTGAGCCGGACCGCAAGCCGAAGGAGCGGCGCGTCACCCCGGACGTGGACGACTTCAAGTGGTAGGCTGCTAGAGGGGGCTGCTGGTCGGGCCGGGCGTGGCACCGGCCGGCTGCTGCGAACCTGGCTCTACTTGTCTGGATAGGGCGGTAGAACTTCTCAGTACGCGGCGGGAGGGTACTCGCACCAGCCCGGAGAGCAACGCTATGCTCAGCACCGCCATGATGAACTGGAAGGGCAACTGGAGCGCGTACCCTGCGAACACGAGGAGCAGCAGCCCTAGTCCTGTGCTTGGATTTGCTTCGCTAGACCTGCGACCTTTGCCTGTGAAGCAGGTGAGCACCGAGTAGACGAACAGCCCTCCCGATATCGCGTAGAGCGGCCATGGCAGGAAAAGGTTCATCCCCAGCGACCAGATGGCAAAAACCCCCATGAAACCCTGGTTCAAGAGCGCATCTGCTACATTCCCTGCCGTGAAGACAAGCACTAGGATTGTGGGAAGGATCCAGCGCGCCGGGTGCCGCCACTGATCGTGGGGAAGTGCGATTGCCGAAAAGAACGCCGCCGGGGCGCACACAGCGGCAATCTCACCAAGGTTCAGGAACAGCAGTGGAGCACCCAGCAATGGCGCGCCCACATCCGTCAGGTCTTGCTGCACCACGTAATACAGCCACCCTGAGTAAGCGAGGGCAACAAGCAGCACGCCCACACGCATGGCTGTGCTGCGTACTTTCGTCAGCAGGCACATGGCCGCAACCCATGAGAGGGCTATGAACGTCAACAGGTTCAGGGTAACATTGAGCCAGAGCAGCGTCGGGTAGAATGTGTGCACCAGGCCCACCAATCCAAATATCGCCAGGAACAGGCAGAGCGCCAACCTGGAGGCATCACGAGTCCGAATGGCCGACGCTCCCGCCTGTATTCCCAACAGCAACAACAGTGTGAGAGATAGTAGGGCCGTGGGTGAGATGAGGTAGAGGCCAACCCGCCCTACGGATTCAACTATGTCTCTGGGGGTGCCCTCCAGGGTTGGGGCGGCTGCGAGACGGGAGACGGTGCGGCCCAGGAGCCACTCCAACCCCCCGACTATAGCCAGGGCGGCTGCGGCATAACGGGCGATGAGTGAAACCTGGTTCTCCGGGGCCGAGGACGCTAGCACAACTTGCCCGTGCATCAGTCGCCTACAAGCGCGGTGTGAGCGGCGCGGTCGTTCAGCCCCGCGATGAAGATCATCCCCAGTCCGTATAGCAAAGATTCGCGGCTGGAGTTGCGACCCCTGGTGAAGGTAAAAATAGCTGGGATGATAAGGGCGATAGTCACACCATAGAGCAGGTGGATAATGCGGGCGGGCCGTAGCCCTAACAGCACGAGCAACACTCCGGCCAGGGCTTCTACCACGAACACTCCCACGGCCAGCGCGAGGGCACCGTTGAAATTACCGTCGGGAGGCACGCGGCGAAACGCGTTGACGATGCCCCATAAGCCCACGACTAGGGCGTAGATGCCGATCATGCTGGACAGCGTTCGATGCGCCTCAATCAGAAAGGTAGTCACTCAGGCATTCTTACCATACTGCCGCCGCGCTGTCAACGTGGGTTTTTCACGCGGTACGGCTTGTTGTTTTGAGCGCACAATAACCGGATTGCCGCCAGGGGTTGCTGCCCATGTATAATGTTATAGATATCACAAGCTCACGACGGCGTGCAAACCATGAAAGCTAGATACACACAACAAAGCGTGAGAACTCTACGAGCCGGGGTAGAGCGTTTCCTCACGTCCGCGCGCGACGGGCTGGTGGGACGCGACGGCGTGCTCAGCATCGACGGGCTTGACGCCGCGGTACGCGCCTTCGGGGTGGCTACGGTTCTCGTGCTGAGCCTACTCGGCTATGGGCGGGCGGGCGGCAACTTCGCGGATGGCCTGGCCGATCCGGTGGGGGTGGCTATCGGGCTTGTCCTGTACAACCTGCTGGTCATAGTGATGCTCGGTGTGCCCCTCCGCCGCCCGCCCTCATTTGCCCTGTTCCTACTCGACTGGCTGGTGGTCACCGGTTCGGTGCTCCTCACCGGCGGCTTCCTGAGTCCTTTTATTATTCTCTACTATGCACTGGGAATCGGGGCCGCTTTGCGGGTTGGCTTTTCACGCTCGATGCTGCTCGTGGGGGCCTGTTCGGTCGTCTATATTCTGCTGGGTATGGTCAGCCAGGCCGACCTCGGTGCCGCCAAACTGCCAATTGTGGTGATCGAGATTGCTTCGCTGGTTATGGTGGTGCTCACGGGAGTGGGCATGCGTAACGCCCTGGAGGTAGAAGCGCGGCGAGTGCAGCTTGAAGAGCAATCGGCGGGGCAGCTTCGCCTCTTGAACGACCTTATCAGTACCGTGCTTTCGGCCTCGCCGGACCTCGAAGGCGTAATGCGCACCGTAGCCTCGGTCTCCAGTCAGGCGCTGCAATCCGATAGCGGACTCGCGGTGCTTTTCGGGGAGCAAGTGACCCCTTCCACCTCAGTCCCTGGCGGACGCGAGTTGCTGCTGGTATCGAACAAGAACCCGAATCCGCCACAGCTCTCGGACATTGAGGCAGATTTGCTTTCAAGCGCGGTGGAGACGCAAGCTCCGGTCGTGAGGAGCGCCGTAGAGCCGGACCACAGTTCCCGCCACTTCCCCGGACTGGAGCGCGACGGCGCGCGGCTGTGCAGCCTGGTGTGCGTGCCGTTTGTCCTGGAGGGGCGGGCGATAGGCGGCCTCTTCGTGGGGAGGTTCGACCAGAGGCACTTCACCCCTGCCGAGACCGGCCTGCTCATGGCAATCTCCAGCCAGGTGGCGGTGGCTGTAAGGCTGGCAAGGCTCTATGAGATGGAGCGCGAGAAAGCCATACGCTCGGAGGAACGGGAGCGACTCGAACGCGACCTCCTCTCGATGGTGTCACACGAGTTGCGCACGCCGTTAACTTCCATCAAAACCTGTATTGGAGCTTTGAGCGATATGTCGCCCGCCCTGCCTCCTGCTTCCGTCGAGACGACACAGGCCAGGCTCCTGCAAAACGTAGGGCGCAGCACCGAGCGATTGATAGGGCTGGTGAACGAGCTGTTGGATATGGCACGGCTACGGGCGGGGCGTGTGTCGCTCCAAATGCAACAGGTACACATGGGGGCCATCATTACGGACCTGATTGGGCAGGTGGTCCCACTCATCGAGGCGCGGGGGCAAACGCTCCTGCTCGACCTCCCACCTCAGCACTCCGAACGCTGGCAGCGACTGACCGTCAACGGGGACCGCCGTCGTCTGGAGCAAGTGTTGATAAACCTCGTGTCGAATGCCAACAAGTACAGTCCTCCCAACAGCAGAATTACCGTAGGTGCCACGCCGCGCGACGGCCAGGTGCGCGTCTTCGTAAGGGACGAAGGCCCCGGCGTACCCCACCGCGAGCAGGCCAGGGTGTTCGACAAGTTCTATACGGGTACGGTTGCGGAGTCGCCGGAGAGCCTGGGCCTCGGCCTTGCGATTGCCCGCTCCATCGTGGAACTACACGGTGGCAGCATGGGACTCGCGAGCAGGCCGGGCAGCGGCAGCACGTTTTACTTTACCCTACCCCAGTTCACCGAGGACGCAGCAGTGCCCTCGACAGTCCCTGACAATGCGTACGGAGCATCTCATGAAGATACTGTTGGTTGACGACGATCCCGATGTTGTGGAAGCTATAACGCTCTCCTTCAGTGTGCATTGGCCGGAGGCATCCGTAATCGGCGCGGGCGATGGGCGCGCGGGAGTGGCGAAGTTCAAGCAGGAGAATCCTGACGTGGTACTGCTTGATATCTCACTCCCGGACACGGATGGCTTCCGCGTCTTGAACCAGATTAGAGAGCAGTCGGACGTACCGGTGCTGATGATCTCAGCGCGTGGTGAGGAAGTTGACAAGGTGCGGGGCCTTGAGCTTGGAGCGGACGACTACGTAACCAAGCCGTTTGGATACATGGAGCTAACCGCCCGCATAAGGGCAGTGCTGCGCCGCGCGCAGTCGCTGCCGCCCATCAGCGGCGGGGGCCGCTTTGACATGGGTCCTCTCGCCATCAACTACGCCACCCACCAGGTGACGCTGGAAGGTAGGCCGGTGAAGCTCACGCCCATCGAGTACAAGCTGCTGTACCAGCTAACGCGCAACGCCGGACAGGTGCTTCTGCACGACCAGCTACTGACCAAGATTTGGGGGCCGGAGTACCTGGGCGAGCTGGACTATTTGCGTATCTACGTGCGGCGGCTGCGGGAGAAACTTGAGGCCAACCCCCAGCAGCCCGAACTCATCTTTACCGAACGGGGCCTGGGCTACCGCTTCGCCGCACCCCCTGTGCCGGCCAGGTAGCGCGTGCTACAGGACGGTCCACATGGCGCACCCCGGTTGCGAGTGGCGCTGGACACGACTTATGCAGGCGTCAACCCAACGGGTGTGGGCCTCTACTCGCGTCGACTCGCAGAGCAGCTTCGGGGCCTGGCGCGGCGGGAACAGCTAAGTCTGCGTTGCTTCGGCCCGGCATGCCAACATCCTGACCGGATTACAAGCCTGCTGGATGTCGTGCAAGAATGGCCGGTGAACACCCAGGTCATACTGCCTATGCGGTTGGCCCCTCTCCGGCCGCAAATAGTGCACGCCACCTCCCACATCGGTCCGATTTTGGGCCCTGGAAGGCTTATTGTCACGGTGCACGACCTGATTTTCCGCAGACACCCCGAAGACTACCCCACTGCGTGGTTGGCTGTCACGAATCTGCTGCTCCCCCTCGTTCTAAAACGCTCGGCGGCAATCCTCTCCGACTCCCGGGCTACAGCCGAAGATCTGCACAGGTTCTATCCGGCCACGCAGGGTAAAGTGCATGTCGTCTATCCCGGTCTTGACACGCCGAAGGGGACCGGTCTTACGAAGGCCGAGAGGGCCGTGCTGCCCAGGGAGTTCGGGATATCAAGTGCGACCTACATCATGTGCGTCGGACCGTGGTCCCACAGGAAGAACTTGCCTGTCGTGTTGCAGGCGTTCGAGATGTTAGCGCGGGAGCTGCCTGATGTGACTCTGGTGGTCGCGGGCGGGGGCGGCGGGGGCATGAAAGGTGCTCAGCCTGGGGAGCTGATCGCCCGTCTGCGTCCCGAGACTCAGCAGCGAGTCCGGAACCTGGGCTTTGTGCCCCGCGAGACCTTGTACGCGCTGCTGTGTGGGGCTAGCTTACTGGCCTATCCTTCTCGTATAGAGGGGTTCGGGCTACCTCCACTCGAAGCGATGTCTCTGGGGGTGCCGGTGGTTACGTCGGACGTTCCGGTCCTGCGGGAGGTGGCTGGTGGGGCCGCCTTACACGCCCCCGCGGACGACCCTGCAGCATGGGCGGCGGCCTTCCGGCGTATCTTACTGGAGCCGAGATTTGCCCGACTCCAAAGCGACAAGGGGCGTGTCCGTAGCATGGACTTTAGTTGGTGGAGGTGCGCGCTTGAGACACTTGCGGTGTACCAGGAGGTGGCGGGCCGGGCAAAAACTGTGAAGATGCAGCCCTGATGCCGTTTTCGGGCGTTTTTATATGAAACTTTAAGCTTTATTCACCGGCAAATGGTGCCTAAACGTCTAGGCAGCGCACAGGTCGTCATATATAATACAGTGACTCCCACGGAGAGATCGATTCACGGTGCTCAGGAGGAGAAAGCATGACCCTAAGTGTGGACCTGGAACCGTTCATTATCCTGCCATCCCTGCTCTTCTCGATCTTCCTCCTGGTTATCATAGACAGGATCGGTACCATCCGGGGTACGGTTGATGACGAGGAGGAGGAAGTCTAATGGCGCGTATTGCCCGCAAGATCCCCCGCTTTCCCAGGCCAGGGGATGTATTAGACAAGCTGCCACGCCCCATCCGCACCAGGGTTGACAAGGCGGCCGCGCTCGGCAAGCGCACCTGGGAAGACGTTAGCGGCTCCATCGTCCGCAACGGCTGGCCCACGTCCGTGCGCGGTCGCTCGCTGGCCGTTATGAACAGCGTATTCCTCCACCTGCACCCCATCCGCACCCGGCCCGACGCCATCAAGATGACGTATACGTTCGGCCTGGGCGGTATTTCGTTCTTCCTGTTCCTCCTGCTGACGCTCACCGGCGTGCTGTTGATGTTCTACTACGTACCGTCAACGACGCTGGCCTGGCAGACTTTGCACGACATCCAGGAGACCCAGCCCTTCGGCTTCCTGTTGCGCAACCTGCACCGTTACGCCGCGCACGGCATGGTATTTACCGTCTTTCTGCACATGTGCCGCGTCTTTTACACAGGCTCGTTCCGCGCCCCGCGCCAGTTCAACTGGGTGGTTGGAGTGATACTGTTGGTGCTTACCTTCCTGCTCAGCTACACCGGCTACCTGCTTCCGTGGGACCAACTGGCGTACTGGGCCGTCAACGTGGGCGTGAACATGGTTGGCTCCACCCCATTCCTTGGAGAGTTCATAAAATTCCTCTTCATCGGGGGCTATACGGTGGACCAGAACGCCCTGATACGCTTCTATACCCTGCACGTGGTGGGCCTGCCGTTGATACTGGCCGTTTTCCTGGCCGTGCACTTCTGGCGCATCCGCAAGGACGGCTTCTCTCGCGGCCTGACCTTCTCCTCCCGCGTGGTCGAGCACGAAGACCGGCGCTCGGCGGGCGCGAGGGCCGCGGGCCAGAAGAAAGACTAGCACCAGGGTTGTTTCTCACGTTCTAGAACTAGGAGAGACCTATGGCGACAACTGGAGACAATCTGACCACGCGCGAACAGAACGTCACAGTCCAAAAAGGCTCGAAGGTGCTCACGCCCCCGGCGCGCACCCGCCCGACAACTCCCGCCGACCAGGAGGTCGATACCGTACAGGTATGGCCTCACCTCGTGGTGATCGAGTTCCTCGGCGCGATTATTATCACCATTAACCTGGTCCTGCTTTCGACCCTGTTCAACGGCCCCCTGGAGCAGCTTGCCAACCCCGACAAGACGCCCAACCCGTCGAAGGCCCCCTGGTACTTTCTCAACCTGCAAGAGTTGCTGCTGCACATGAACCCGGCCCTTGCCGGTGTGATCGTGCCCACTATCGCGCTCGGCCTGATAGCCGCCATACCCTACATCGACCGGACCACCAGGGGCCTGGGCGTGTGGTGGTACAGCGACCGTGGGCCCAAGATCGTGATCTTTACCACGATCTACAGCACCGTCGTTTCAGCTGTACTGATCGCCGTTGATGAAATCGTGAAGCTCAGAACGCTGTTCAACAATCTGTTCAAACCGGACGCTGCCTTGGGCGGCATTACAACGTTCACTGGTAGCATTCTTGGGGGGGCCAACGTCGAGGCGCAAAACGCTTCGGCGCAGGGTATCTTGGTGGAGACGGTGAGCGGTTGGCTTATACCAATATTCTGCCTGACTTTCTTCCCGTTGTTGCTGGTGCTCCTCTTGAAGAGGCTCTTCAGGGGGCTTGATCTTAGTGAATTGATCATCGGCCTTTTTACTGGCTTCGTCGTCGTCTACTGGGTACTAACAATCGTTGGCACAGCGATGCGCGGCCCTGGCATGGGGTTCTTCCTCCCCTGGGAGCTACCGCCGCCAAGCGAGGGATAAGTCGCACAGCGTCTGGCGGCAGCAACCCTCCATCAAGATCATTCTCTCGTAGCGCTTTTAGCCTGGAACTAGGAGAACGTACATGGCAATTGCAGATCGAACGGGACGAGGCGAGACCCTGACGCCCCGCACGGGAGCGGACGCACCGGGCCGGCCCGAAGATACCGCCGGGGGTCGCGTTGCACAGACCGGGCGTCGCGACCTGCTGAAGTGGGGGCTCTTTGGCTCGCTCCTGCTCATGCTGGGTGGCTTCGGGCAGGCCTTTATCATGTTCTTCTATCCGAAGAAAGTTGGCGTGTTCGGCAGCCGCGTAACCGTAGAAGGTACGGTGGCCGACTACCCGCAAGGCTCTGTGGTTCCCATCCGGGAGGGCAAGTTCTACCTGTCGCACGTACCGGAGGGACTGCTTGCCCTGTATTGGAAGTGTAAGCACCTGGGCTGCACGGTCCCGTGGAGGCCCGATGAGGAGTTCCAGGGCCAGACGGGGGTATTCCGCTGCCCCTGCCACGGCTCCATTTACCTCCCCAACGGCCAGAACGTGGCAGGCCCGGCCCCCGCGCCCCTCGATATTATGCAGCTGGAGCTCCAGGGCAACAGGATCATCGTGGACACGGGCAAGATCACGCCACGCGTGCAGGCACTGCCCTCGGACGCAGTCAAGATCTAGGTCTGAGTCTAAGCTTGCATGCATAGCAACACGATATAACCGCAACACCATTCCCAGGAGAGGAGAGGCAGCCCGGCTGCCGTGCCAGGAGGCGATATGCGGGACAAGGTCATTCTCGGCGTTACACTCTCAATAGTACTGCTACTGACGCTCGTCATCTACGGCTTCATCGATGCTAACCGGGGCACTAACGTCACCGCCAGCAAGACCGAGGACGACGCCCGCAGAGGTAAGCATATCTACGCACAGTACTGCATCCAATGCCACGGCCCGTTAGGAGAAGGCTGCATTGGCCCTGCCCTCAACCGCGTGGCCTGGCGGCCGGTTCTCGAAAACGGCGCGCCCAACGCTGATTGGGACCCCGCTACTTACGACCTGATGAAGCGTACAATCGTACGCGGCCGCGCTTCCAACCAGCCGGGACAGCAGATGCCTGCCTGGTCGATCCAGGAAAACGGATCGCTAAACGATGCCGAGATCGAGCAGTTGATTACCTTCATACAACGTGGCGATTGGGGTACGACGCTAGAGGAAGCGACTTCAGCCACGGGCCTGGGCGAAGAGCTACCTACTTACGACGGCTTCGAGGACGAGGCACGAGTTGCAGAGGTCCGCGAGGTGATGCTGGAGAAGGGCTGTCTCAACTGTCACAGGATGGGCAAGGCGGGCGGTGTGGTAGGTGCAGAGCTGACTGACGTGGGTAGCCGCCGCACCGCCGACTGGCTGCGCCGGTGGATCAAAGATCCTAAATCGGTGCCTCACACGGAGCGAGGTCCAAACCTATGGCTCGTAGCTCCCACGGCGACCTTGCCGCCACCGGCAGGCGCGGGTGCGCAGCCTCGTGGCACGGTGGAAGCTAGCCCAACGCCCAACGTCTATCCGATGAATCGCACTTACATGCCGACCATCCCCATGACGGACGAGGAGCTTGACCTCCTGGTGGAATACCTGTCGCACGCTCGCGTGTCGGCCCCGTAGTGAGTCGGGCTAGACTCGGAGGACAGAGAGTGGCATTACTCGCCGGTCTTTACACCAAGAACAAACGTAGCTTCCGGCTCACACCACGTGTGAGGGCACTGGGCATAGTCGGCCTCCTGATAGCGGTGGGTCTCGGACTTGGGCTGTTGAACGTGCCTCTGGCATCGTCGGCAGCTAACTCCGTGGACATTGTGCAGATAGCAGAGGCAGTGCCGACCGACCCGCAATCCCCGCTGTGGGACCGCGCCAAAGAGGCCGAAATCGCCCTGAGCGCTCAGCAGATCTACCAGCCAGGCGGGGGCACCACCAGGGCGGTGCGCGTGCGCGTACTCGAAGACGGCACCAGCATCGGCTTCCGCGTATCGTGGGAGGACAATACCCGCAACGACGTTCCCGGTAACGTGCCTAGTGACGCCGCCGCTATCCAACTGCCCATCGATCCATCACATGTGCCGTACCAATGCATGGGCCAGAGCAGCAGCCGGGTGAACATCTGGCAGTGGAAGGCGGCTCTTGAACGCGAGCGCCTGGAGAACATGGGCGCGCTGCCGCTGGAGGGGCAGGGGGTGCGCAACCTCACCAGCAACGGCATCTGCAAGGCGGTGGAGACCCCCGGCACGGGACCGCAGGTTTACTCACATCACGACGGCGAGATGTGGCACGTGGTCTTTAAGCGCGTACTCTCCGAGGGAGACGAAGGGACGGCACCGCTCTCGCCCGGCATCAACACTGCCGTGGCGTTTGCGGTGTGGAACGGGGCGAGAGGCGAAACACGAGGCATGAAGGCCGTTTCGACCTGGAACACGCTGCTTTACCCGGCACCCACAGACGGCGGCGCGGCCGGTCTCATTACGCTGGGGCTTATAGTTGCCATCTCAGCGGGAGCAGTCGCCTACTCGATGCGGCGCCTCGCGGGGTAGTTTAGAACTTGTCTCATGCCGGTGCGTGACTGCCCCGGAAGCGCGCAGGCCGCTTACAGGCGCTCGCTAGCTTGGTACCTGAGTGTGGTGTCATTGTCCAGGCAGGTTGAGGACTTCAGGGAGGAAGAGGAGTTATGTCCGTAGCAGTGCGGGATTTGGACTATGCGCGTGGCCGCGCGGGCTTTTTGTCCGGGGAAGGGAGCGCCTCGCGCAATTTCCTCTACTCGGCGATTGCCTGGCTGACCATTGCCGACTTCGTTGGTCTGATCGCCGCCACCCAGATGATCAGCCCCGACTTCCTGGCGGGCATACCCTTCCTCACCTTCGGCCGCCTTCGGGTGATGCACACCAACGGCGTGCTGTTCATGTGGCTCTCGATGGCCCAACTGGGCGCTTTCCTCTATATCGTGCCCCGGTTGTGCGGCACGAAGATATATAGCGAAGTCCTCGGCAACATCACGATGATCCTGTGGAACATGGTCGGCATCGCGGGCTACCTTACGCTTGCAAACGGTATGACACAGGGCCGCGAGTACGCCGAGCTAATCTGGCCCCTCGACATCATGGTGATGATCGCTTTGCTGCTGGCGGGCTACAACATCTTCCGCACAGTATTCGCCCGCAAGGAGAAAAAGCTGTTTGTCTCCTTGTGGTACATCATGGGCACGATGATCTGGATGCCGATGCTCTACTTCGTCGGCAACGTCATGTGGCAACCGCTCCTCCCCAGCGCGGAGACGAATCTGGCCGGCTTCCCATCCGGTGGGCTGACGGGCATCATAGACGTAACCTGGCAATGGTTCTACGGGCATAATGTGCTCGGCTACTGGTTCACCACATCAGGTGTGGCGATTACTTACTACATCATCCCTGTAATTATCAGAAGCCCGCTCTACAGCCACCTGCTGTCGCTTATAGGATTCTGGTCGATAGCCTTTTTCTATGGACTTGTGGGCCAGCACCATATACTTTCCACACCAACGCCTGGGTGGTTGAAGACACTTGCGGTAGTAGGGTCGCTTGGCCTTTTCATTCCAGTGTTCACGTTCCTCACGAACATCTGGCTCACGATGCGCGGCAACTGGGGCAAGATATATGAGAGTCTGCCCCTCAAGTTCATGATCGTGGGCACCGTCTTCTACTTCATCACTTGTATTCAAGGCCCGCTCCAGGCCATCCAGGGCTTCAACAGGCTAATCCACTTCACAAACTGGATTGTGGGACACGCTCACCTTGCCTTGCTGGGCACGTTCTCGTTCTGGGCAATGGGTGCGATTTACTACATCATCCCGGTGACCTTGCGCAGGCGCATCTACAGCCCAGGCCTGGCTGAAATCCAGTTCTGGTTGGTAACGGCAGGCTTCCTCTTGATGATGCTTTCCTTGCAAATCGGCGGTCTGATCCAGGGTGCCATGTGGCTCAACGGAGACTCGCAGTACAAGGTGCTACCGGAACTGAAGCCTTACCTGGTGATACGAGCTATTTCGGGCGCGATGATCGTGATATCCGGCATATTGCAGGCCTGGAACATTTACAAGACCGTGACCTCCAGCCAACCCATGATGGCTGCTGCACCAGCACCCGCCGAAGCGCCTAACTAAACGTACATGGACCCCGCAGGGTCTGTCAATGTGAGACCTGAAGACTAGGAGTATAAATGGACCACAACGGTGGAGCAGTTTTCAGAATGGACGGGCGTACCGTGTTCCTTGGTGCGTTCATCGTCTTCGCCTCGATCATCTTCATTGTGGTGGCGCTGCCCTACCTGACGTTCCAGCCGCCGCGTTCCGCCGACGCGCGCCCGCTAACCGCCGCCGAAGAAGCCGGACGCAGGCTCTACGCCGCCAACGGCTGCCTCTACTGCCACAGCCAGTACCTGCGGCCACAGGACTGGACAGGCGTGCAGTCCTTCCGCACGGTAGGCCGCGTGGCGCAGGCTGGGGACTACTACTACCAACAGACCCTGATGCTCGGCACCGAGCGCACTGGCCCCGACTTGTCGCAGGAAGGCGGCGCTCACGACGATGAGTGGCACCTGGCCCACTTCTACAACCCCCGCTGGACCTCTCCCAAGTCGATCATGCCCCAGTTTAGTTTCTACTATCGCGAGTACGAGCCAACCGAGGATATCAAGAACCTGATCGCCTACGTTCAGAGTCTCGGTGGGCAGGCGGGGGTCGAGCGGGCTCAAAGACAGCGCGCCCTCAAAGAGAAGCTACTGACGGAGCGTGCAAGGGGCAACGAAGAAATCATCCACGAGTGGTTCCCTACCACCTGGCGCAACGTGCGCAACCCCATGGAGCCGACTACGCGCTCGCTGGTGCATGGCAAGCAGGTGTTCACCACCAACTGCATCGGCTGCCACAACTTCACAGGCGACGGCAAAGGTCCGGCTGCCCGCTTTGTGGCAAACCCTGCCCCCCGCAACTTCACCGACGCAAGCCAGCAACTCTTCTTCAGCGACGGCGAACTGTACGACGCCATCCTCTTTGGCGTGGACGGCACAGCCATGCCCGCCTGGGGCGACGTGCTGACCGTCAACGACATCTGGGACGTCACGAACTTTATCCGCACGATTCCGAACGGCGGTTTGCTGGTGGATGAGCTAGATGCGAGCATGATGGTCAGCCCGGCGGACGTCATACCCATTCACTCGACGCCGCTGCCTATAGAGCCTGCGCCCGGCAATGTGCCCGTAGTGACACCGGAAGGCGGGCTTGGGCAGACTGGCGGCGCGACCGGAGCGAATTCGACCCCGCAGCCGACTGGTGATGAGACTCCCGGTGCCAACGAAACGGTTGGACCAATACCTGAGCGCACGGTTGCCCCTGGGGACGCAAACAATCCAGGTGGTGGGGGCCAGCCTACGGTTGCACCGGGGGATGAAACAACCCCGTAGGACAAGCGCAGACATGTAAGCAAGAGAAGTAGGTGACAGGTCTATGAGAAGATACTTGCGACTAATGAAGCTCTGTTGGTGGGTCTCGGCCCTGCTCATGCTGGCCGTCCCAACGGTGGCGTCAGCGCACGAAAACATCGGTGACGACGAGCTGGCGATAGCGAACTGGATGCTGGTTGGAGCTATGGTCGCTATTCTCACGGGCATCTTCATGGGCTGGTGGGCTATTCGTACGGGCCAGTTCAACAACGTCGAAGAGTCCAAGTTCACCATGCTCGACAATGCTGAGGACTACGAAGCCATCATGGCAGAATCGGACGCACGCGAGGCTGCATTGCGGAATGAGGAGCAGCGCACCGGCAAGACACCGGGCACGAAAGCTGCTAACGCCAGTCCGACAGGTATCTAGCGGTTTGCCGAAGCGGGAGGAAAGCTGATATGTCGTTCCCGAACGATGACGATCTAATCAAGCCCTGGTCCTGGAACCTGCCGCTTGAGCTGGTCATGTGGGGCGGGGTCGTCCTCATCGTGGCCCTCATCTGGCTGTGGGCGAGCGCGGGTAAGGACCGCAAGAACCTGCCCGACGTGCTTGGCCGTAACGTCGAGGACTTCGCCGGCGTAACACAGGAAGGCAACGGCCCCATTCCCTGGTTCCTGCTCATGTTCTACCTGGTGGTCGCCCTCTTCATGATAGGCTACCCCATCGTCACACTGATCTTCAACTACGACTATTGAGTGGCACGGTCGAAGTTACACCGGCTAGCAAGCTTTAGGAACGGCACGAGGAGAGGATTATGGAGCACGAGGCGAGGCTCACCCAGGACACAATCCAAGCAGCGCACGAATTGCGGCGCGTCTCCGCGCACGAACCGCTCTATGGCCTGGCACCCGAACCCGGTGCCGGTGGGCCTGAGAGCGCGGGAGATAGCTCCCAACCCCGCATAGAAGCGCCCGTTGAAGAGCCTGAGAGCGCGGGTGACCACCGGCCCAATATGACCTGGGGCATCATCCTGGGTGGCGTGCTTCTGCTGTTCATCCTGACGGCTGTGCTGTATATGGGGATCGGGAACACCTACTCCAGTTCGCCTTTTACACAGTATCCACTCAAGTAGCGAGGCTAGCGCATGGCATTCGTACGCACTATAACCTTCACGGTCCCAGCCGAGCGCACGCAGGAACTCGAGCCAGGCCACAACCTCTACCTGGCCTCCGTGCACGGCATAAAGATCGCCGCTCAGAACACGCCGGGCTTCCACCGTGGAGGCGTCTGGATGCAGCGCCTGCCTGACGGCGCGATCAGGGTGCTTATGTATTCGCAGTGGTACGATCTTGATAACATAGAGAACTACACCAGCATACCGATGGTACGCGACTTCGAGCGCGACGTAAGCACCTACTTGAGCACTCCCGTGGTTGATATTTACGAAGTGATGGGCTAACGGCTCACAGGAGTGCCATCTCAAAGTCCGGGCGGCTAGAAGGGAATTGAATGGATACACAGGCTAGCGCGATTCTACGCTGGCGAAAGCCCGTTTACATCGTGCTTGGTATACTGGGGCTGGCGATGTTCCTTATGTCGCTCCTCCAGGTCTGGGTGCTCCTCACCGTTGAGGACCCGGACGGCTTTGGCGCAGTAGACGCTAACGCGGCGGGCATGCCTGCCAGCGACCAGCGCGGCGCATACCTCAAGCTCCTGCCGGGCCACGACACCGGCTACGTCACCGACCTGGTGAAGTTACTTACCACGACCACGGCGGGCGTTATCGACCCCACGGTAGGCGCGCACGTCAAGCCCGGCGACCTCGACGCTGTGCTCTTGCAGTCGGCAAGCATCAGCACGGAAGTGTCGGACTATCGCCTCTACATCATCGCGGACCCAGAGGAGTACCCGATGGACTACGTGCGAGAGCCTGGGGGCAAGTCCCTCCTCATCAGGCCGGAAAGCGGCACCTGGAAGCCGGGCGCTTACCAGGTGGACGTGCCGAGCGAAGGCATGTTCGGTGGCCGTGACTACTACCAGTTCTACGTTGACCCGGCGGAATAGTACCGTGCCAGGGCAGCCGTGAAATAGAAAAGGTTGGCTAAGACATGGCATCGATTACGGCGCAACAGACGATAACCGGCAGCCGTCCCGCACCCCCCGCCGAGGACCAGGCCCAGACGCAGCACGACTACGACCGCGGCCTCGCCCGTTTCTTCTACGCGGCGGCGGCAGCTCTCATCCTGAGCGCGATCCAGGGCGTGGTCCAACGTCTGCCCGGCATATCCGACTGGCTGCGCGACGCGGACTATGGCGGCCATATGGTGACAAACCTGGCCCAGACGCATATTACTATAGTGGGCGCGGGCACCATCAGCATGACCGGCCTCATCTACTACGTGCTCCCCAGGGTGTGCCGCAGGCCCCTTTACAGCCAGGCACTGACTAATCTCTCCTTCTGGGCGACCCTGTTCGGGGTGTTCGGGTTTTACCTGGCGATGCTCTGCGTCGGCACCTACGAGGGCATGATGGTACATGCGGGGTGGCCCTACGACGCAGCGCGCGAGTGGATGGGTGCCCTCCACAAGGCACCCATGGCTATGACAGCGGCCGTTATGGGCCTGGGCTACTGGACGTTCGTAACCAATGTGTACGTGACGGTGGGGAGAGCCGCGGGTGAGCGCAAGGTAAATCCAGCAACGGGTGCAACCGACTCGGAGTTCCTGCTAGCCAAGTTCTTCGCGGTCGCGGCCACGGGACTGCTTTTTGGCACGGTGCAGGGTGTCTACCAGGTGTTACCCTGGTCGCTCGACTGGCTCCGTAGCACCGGGGCGGCCGGCCACCTGATCGACCCGATGGCCCACGCCCACATGAACCTGGTGGGGGGCGTCAGCGTCGCAATTATGGGGCTGCTCTACTACTTCTTGCCACGAATGCTTGGGCGGCCTATATACAGTCTCGCGCTGGGCAAGTTCAGCTTCTGGTGCATCGTAATCGGAGTCTTCGGCTTTTACTTCTCCGCTGTCGGCCTGGGTTGGATAGAAGGTGAAATGGTGCTCGGCGGCCTCACTGACGTAGAAGCCAAGGAAGCGATGGGCTTCCTGCATCCTCTACTGCTCTCCACAACGGCAACGATTATGGGCGTGGGCTTCTGGACATTTATCACCAACATTCTACTGACGCTTCGCGGCAAACCTGCGCCCGAGGCCCCTCTTGACTCTTCGCTCAGGAAGTTCATCGGCTTCAGCGTCGTCGCGATTCTGATAGGCACCGTGCAGGGTGTGGTGCAGATTCTACCCTGGTCGCAGGAGTGGCTCGAAGATGGATTGCCGTCGAGCTACTTCGTCACTCCACTATCCCACGCACAGCTGAACATGGTGGGCTTCGCTATTGTTTCCCTCATGACCATGTCCATTTTTCTGCTCCCGCGCATCCTAGGCCGCCCGGTAGTGGACCCACGAAGGGGGCGCACGGCCCTACTGACCATTTGCGTGGGCATCAGCCTCTCATACCTGGTTTACCTCGGCGTGGGCCTGGTTGAAACCATGGCAATCCACAACGGAGCGACCGCAACCGAAGCCAGGCAGACCGTAGCGGGTCCGTGGGGCCGGTACGTGCTGTTCGCGCTCGCGCAGGGTATTCTGGGCATAGGCTATATACTGCTATTCCGGCATATCGGTGCGGTAATCGGTGTTGAGGAGCGCCAAGCCTACTTCCGGGCCTTCCGGGGCCGCATGCGCGATGCGGGCAAGGCGTCGGTCAGGGTCCACCCACGTGCCCTATCTGCCAACCGGGGCGAAAATCAGCGGAGGGGCCTCGTCGCCACGGCTTTGGAGGCCGTGGGCTTCCTCGGCCTCGGCTGGTTCTACAGCGGGCGGCCCTTTATCGGCGTTATGCTGATGAGCGGGTGGGTTGGCTTCCTCACGATCATCTACGTGGTGCTGGCGATTCTGGAAGACGCCAGCCTCCTCGCAACACTACTGCTGCCCTATGTCGCATGTGCCATCCTGAGCGCTATAGGTTGCTACCGTAGCTATATGCGGGACGCCAGGGACACTAGCCTGGCAACCTCATAAGAGGGCACCGGCCGCAAGCCAGGACGCATCTGCGGTACGAATAGAGGGTCACGAGTATAGCGTGCCCCTTCTATGTTATTGCCTGACCGCGCTCCCACTAGGGAGCGGGGATCCTATATCCTGCTGGTTGAACTTTTCTCGCTATGTAAGTGCGAACTGCCCACGAGCTTCTTGGGCAGGAAGCGGCGTCGAGCAGCGACTTAGGGTTACGGTATAGTGTTGCAGGCTCAAGCACTTCTCTGACGCGCTCGAATATGCCGGACAGGTCCCGTAGCATGAAGAACTAAGTCAATAATCAACTAATAAGCCAATTGCGCCTTCCAGGTACTATCCCCCATCAAGCTCTTACTCCTCTGAGATTGACCTTCTCGGCAATAGAACGTGCAAAACTAACGTTCTATTGTTGTGCCTAGCCGTAGTTTGCACTTACGCGACGAAAGATATGAACACTTATTGACTCCACGCGTGGGCGGGTGTATAATCACGCCTATCACAGGCACGGACCACCGAACGCACCCATGCTCTTTAGCGCGGTCGCGGAGGGACTGTCTGCAAGTTCAACCAAGTATTGATGGAGGTGTTCAAATGCCACAGGCATATTGTGTAAAAGACCGGAAAATGGTTGACATGAAAGACGCGAAGCAGATCACCCTGAAGAATGGCCGGCCAGCAACCCAGGGCGTCTGCCCTGAGTGCGGCACCAAAGTCACCCGCATCGGCGGGGGCGGCGGCAACGGCGGTGGTGGAGACAGTGGCGGAGGCGGCAAGTAATTTATTCACGCTAGCCAGTCGCTGCTTGTGGAGGGCGTGGCGAGCGGAAGGGAGACAATCAAATGGCAAGGCAATATGCTCAGATTGTTGGTATCGTCCTACTCTTGCTCGGCGTAGCAGGTCTCTTACTTGGTGACGGGATCCTGGCGGGCGCCCTCAACATCGATCTCACTGAAGACCTCGTGCACCTCGTCATCGGGGCGCTGTTCGTCTACCTTGGCTTTGCGAAGGTTGACAACGCCACAGTGAAGACCGTTGTAGGTGCCGTCGGTGCTGTGTTGATCCTGGTGGGCATCATCGGCTTCATCAGCCCGACCGGCTTTGGGCTTGTTCCCAGCGGCTGGACGGTCGTGGACAACATCATCCACCTGCTGCTCGGTCTCTTGGGCGTGGCCGTAGGTTTCTTACTGGACAGAGACACCACCGTCACGGTAAGATAATACCTGCCACATGACCCACTACACTACGCGCAGGAGCCTGGAGGACGAATCATGGACAACGAGGACCAGTTTCTGAGTCAGGTACTTTCCGGGATCTCGGAGGCTGAGGTAGTCACCATATTCTTCCCGCTCCTGCGCCGGGCGATGGTCATAGATGCCCGTGGGGACGAACAGTCCGCCTACATGGTCAAGGTGATGCCCCAGGTGAACTCGATGGAGGAGCGAATTCGCTCGATTGAGAAGCTACGCCCTCACCTGGGCAAGGTCCGCAGCATCCTGGGAGTACCCTGGATGAAATCGGTGCGCCGCCTGGACGAACACGGGGTCACCCGCATGTTGGCGGACAAGCTGGTTAGCGCGGGTGCTACGTATGGTGAAGCTGACGCGGCGGTGAAGTCCGCTGCCGAGCAGCTCTGGCGACTGGAGAAGATGGCCTTCGTGCGGATGATTCGCGGAGAAGGCTTCAATACTCTCTGGACCGCCAAACGCTGACAAGCTTCAGCCTGGCAACACAAAAGAGGGGCTGCGATGAAACGCAGCCCCTCTTTTCATGTCCGGAATCGGCTGTATGCCACTAGTTGAAGGTGTCGTCAAAGACCTGGTAGCGCAAGGGCGGGACCCCGGTTCCAGGTACGGGGGTCGCACCTGGGAAACCACCTGGGGAGGCCAGGCTGTTGAACAACACCCAGACCTTGTCAACTGTGCCCGACCAGTACATCTCACCCCGGTCGAAGCGCTGGTAGGCCCCATCGGCTCCCTTTTCGGGTGCGGTGGCCCAGCCGAGTCGCTCTCTAACACGAGCGCCGGTGCCTTCACGCCACACTTTGCCAAAGCCCCTTATAGGCTCGTAGCGGCCTTGAGGAGGGGTGAGACCGCCACTCACAGGCTGGCCTTCACGCCAAGTGTCCTCGAACGGCTGGAAGGTACCGTCCTCGAAGAAAACGTAGATGATGCGCTCAACCGTGTAGGTCGTTCGCTCTACATAGAGCATCGAGCCGTGTTCGAAGGGCTGGAAAGCCGACCTGACCACGATTTCCTTGTCGAAGGGCGGGTAGGGCAGGGGGCAGCCCAGGTCGCGCTGCACGTTGCGGTTGTCGGCCCAGACCCTTCCGAAGCCGCGCACCGGCACTCGCTGGCAGGTCACGCTTGGGGTCTCGTAGCGCCACGAGTAATACTGAGCACCCACATTGCCCATCTCCACCTTCCACCCGACAGGGTTGGCGGGAGAGTAGGTGAGGATGCGCCGCTGGAAGGCCTGGAACATAATCAGCCTGTCCCTGCCCTCAACCTTGATGGTGGTCCAGAACGGTTCGGTGACCGGGTACCCAAAGTCGGTGACCCAGTTCACGATCCTGTCGTTTACGTAGCCGTTGCTGACGAACACAGGCCCTTCGGCGTTCAGGTAGCTCCAGAACACGTCGGGGATGTTGTGGCCCGTCTCGTTCACAAAGCCTGCCGACTTCAGCGCCTCTGCACCAACCAGCGCGGGGTGGTTGCGCGAGACCCCACCGTTACGGTCGATGTACTGGGAGGGCATGATAACACCGGGCGCTACCGGCGGAACCCGCCTGTCCACCCCCGGCAGGCCCACCGAGGCCACGCTTTGCAGGGCGGCATACGTCGGAGCATCCGCGCCAGCCTCGCCCGCTATTAGCTGGTCGCTAGCTCCCACCGCCTGGAAACTGTTCAGGCCCGTTTGGATGCGGCCACTTACCATCTCGACCACCAACAAGCCGTTGGTCACGTAAAAAGGAGTGCCGGCACCTTGGTTGGGATTGTTGATCTCCATGCGGGCCTTGTCAAAGTACTGCACCAGGTGAGTGCCGCCGGGGCTTTCCGCGAACGGCTCGCGCAACGACTTACCGGGAGCGGGACCCCAGACCCAACTTCGGGCCACCCTGCCCTGCTGCAACGGTAAATCGGTGCGCTGCCACACCTGGCGGAAAGCAGGATCGGCAAATCCCTCGGTCTGGGCGAGAGTGCCGGTGGTAGGAAGCGCTACACCCGCCAATAGCGCAACCGCAGCCACACCAGATACCAGGCGGTTTGCCCTGCCACGCGCAAATCTGTTCATGTTCATACTTATCATTTACCCTAGGTCCTCCAGTTTTTCTATGCCATCTTGTACTGAAGTTATAACGAGGCAGGTGGCGGCCGGGTTGCTGGTTGTAGCACTCTCCCTCCATATGAGGTCTCAGACAACTACTGTGAGCAGCGCGTCCGGGTCCATCGCGCGTAGCAGCTGGAGTTCCAGGGGTGTTGGTTCGGGCGTAGTGGGCAAGTCGGCATCCGGTAACAGCAGGTCGAAGCCTGTGTTGTCGAGCACTTGGTCCAGCGACACACCTGGGTGTAAGCTCAGCAGGCGCATCTCGCCTGTCTCACTAAAATCCATGACCGCCAGGGGTGTGACGACAAGTTGAGGCCCGTTGGTCCTGAGGAAGCCACCGGCAGCATGCCAGCCGGGGTAACTTACGAAATCGACCTGGGGCACGAACACTCGTTGCGTGTGCGAGGTGGTGTAAAGGATGGTGCGAAGGGAGTGTTGCGCCCACGGTACGCCCGCTGAACCTGGACCGCGGAGCGCTGGCTTATCTATATCACCCACGAAAGCCAGGTTGCAGTTGCCGTGCCTGTCGATCTGAAGACCGCCCGCGAAGAACACCTGCGCGTGCCCGCTCATCTGGAGCATCAACACCTCAGGAAATTGCAGCACACACTCGGCCACCAGGTTGGCGTAGTCGCCGGACGAAGGGGCTAGCGGCTCGACAAGGGTATTTACCCCACCGCTCGCGCCCGCTATGATCGACAGGTTGGGAGCGTGGGTCAACTGCGCGAGGCGCGCGGCGGCCAGCGGCAACAGGCTGTTGGCGCCCATGACCACCAACTCGCCGTCCTTCAGAGCGCGCGAAATGGCCGCGGCCATGATATGCCCCTTCGCCGTCTCGCCTGTCTGCGCCGCACCAGGGACCTGGAAGAACACCAGTGGGTCGGAACCGGGGCGCAGCACGGGCTTGTAGTCGTCGCTCATGTGTCGCTCTCCCTCATTGCGCCCCAATCCTGGTTCTGCACGCGCCTCATGTACTCTTCCTGGCCGTCGGGCTGCAACACGTACTGCGCGAGGTACTGCTCGAAGCCCTCCCGCGTCTCCGCCGCCTGAAGGTAGAGGCGCAGGTGCACGTCGTCGTAGTTGTAAAACCTGTGTGAGGAAGTTGGGTGGCAGCCAAACGAAACAGGCACCACCGCCGACACGAGGAAGCCGGGCACGCCGGTCTGCGCAGGGTACTTTATCACCTGGCTATTGTCAATCACCTGCTCGACCTGCATGATTACAGTGCTCGCGGCCATTGCCAGCAGGCGGTCGCTGAATGGACTGCCCTTGAAGATGCCGTTGCCGTACTCGTCGGACTGCTGGCAGTGGATTATCGCCACGGTTGGGCGAAGCGCCTCTACAGCATAAGTCTCGGTCCCGGTAAACGGGTCCTGCACTCGCCTGTAGAAGCTGGGCGAGGCCGCCGGGAGGTCCGTGTTGCCCAGGCCGGGGGGTAATGCTGCGAACGGTTGGCCGGATGCGCCCGCCTGCAACGCCAGCACCAGGCTACCGGAGTCAGCTTCAACGACCTCACGCAGCCCCACGCTATCCCCGGCCTCGGTCCGCTCCTCAACCGCTCGTCGGAAGGCGGGAGCCAGCCCCATGTGCTCGTAGCCGATGTAGCCGCAGACCACGCGCTCGACCAGCCCGGCACCTATCAATAGGTCGGCGGCCATCGATGATGATGGCCCCGCGTAGAGAGTCCCAAAACGCTTCCCCTGGCGAATGCACTCACGGACCAGCGTCATAGGGACGTTGTGCATGTGCATGCCACCGACCCACAGCGATTCACATACGTCGGGCACCAACCGCGCTACAGCCTTTTCGACAGAAGCTACCTTGCTCTTGCGAAGTATCCCCTCGCCGGGAGTAATAGTTTCCATGACTCCACTCAACGGGCATGAAACGGGCCAGGCATGATGGGTGCCTGGCCCGTTGAACTTTGTTATGAGACGGTCTGTGCTTCCCTGTCGGCCGCCTCAGTTGACGCGCCTGCTCCATTCACGGAGATCACTATATCACCTTCCCGCACGTCCACCAGCACGGTGTTGCCGTCGCGGACCCTGCCGTCGAGCATCGCGACAGCCAGCCGGTCCATCAACCTGCGCTGGATTACTCGCTTGAGGGGGCGAGCGCCGTACACGGGATCGTAGCCTTCGTTGCCCAGGAACTCCAGGGCGTCAGGTGTAACATCTAATGCGATATGTCGCTCGGATAGCCGCTCACGTACGCGTTCAAGTTGCAGGTCTACAATATGACGCAAGTGCTGCCGTGTCAACTGGTGGAATATCACGGTCTCATCAATGCGGTTCAACAACTCGGGCCGGAAGTGCGAGCGGAGCGCCTCGTTCACGCGACGGCGTATCGTCTCTTCCTCCCCCGGCCCCAGGTCAACGATGTACTGCGAGCCGAGGTTGGATGTCATAATGATGATCGTGTTCTTGAAGTCGATTGTGCGGCCCTGCGAGTCGGTGAGCCGGCCGTCGTCCAGGATTTGCAGCAGCACGTTGAAGACGTCCGGGTGGGCCTTCTCTATCTCGTCAAACAGCACTACCGAGTAAGGCCGCCGCCTCACCGGCTCGCTAAGTTGCCCGCCTTCTTCATACCCCACGTAGCCCGGAGGCGCGCCAATCAGCCTCGATACCGCGAACTTCTCCATATACTCAGACATGTCGATACGGACCATCGCGTTCTCGTCGTCAAAGAGGTATTCGGCCAATGCCCGCGCCAGTTCTGTCTTGCCCACACCCGTCGGGCCAAGGAACAGGAACGAGCCGAGCGGCCGGTTGGGGTCTTGCAGACCGGCACGGGCACGCCGCACCGCGTTCGCGACGGCAGTGATAGCCTCGTCCTGTCCAATTACGCGCACGTGCAATCGCTCCTCGATCCTGAGCAGCTTGGCAAGCTCACCCTCAAGCATCCTCTCAACGGGCACCCCGGTCCACCTGCTTACCACGGCGGCAATGTCGTCGCCGTCCACTTCCTCCTTCAGCAGGCGTTGCGCACCGTCTCGCCCCTTATGCGACTCAAGCTCTTGCAGCCGCGCTTCCAGCTCTCGCAGGGTGCCGTACTGGATTTGAGAGGCACGGGCGTAATCGCTGGTACGCTGAGCGCGTTCCAGTTCCGTGTTAGCCTGCTCGATTTGCTCTTTGACGGCGCGCACGTCGTTGAGCGAATCGCGCTCGGCCTGCCACCTGGCGCGAAGCTGGGACCGCTGCTCCTCGAGGTTAGCAATCTCCTTGTTAACCTTCTCCAGGCGCTCTTTGCTGGCGGCGTCCTTCTCCTTTCGCAACGCCTCGCGTTCGATTTGCAGTTGCATGACGCGGCGCTCTACCTCGTCCAGCGCCACCGGCATGCTCTCAGCCTCCATGCGCAGGCGGGCGGCGGCCTCGTCCACCAAGTCTATGGCCTTGTCCGGCAGGAAGCGGTCTGTGATGTAGCGGTTAGAGAGCGTGGCAGCGGTCACCAGCGCCCCATCGGTGATGCGCACGCCGTGGTGTACCTCGTACCGCTCCCTCAGGCCGCGCAAGATGGAGATCGTCTCCTCCACCGTCGGCTCGTCTACCAGCACCGGCTGGAATCGGCGTTCAAGGGCGGGGTCCTTCTCGATGTGCTTGCGATACTCGTCCAGCGTAGTCGCGCCAATCGCGTGAAGCTCGCCGCGCGCCAGCATCGGCTTGAGCATGTTGGAGGCGTCCATCGCCCCTTCGGCTGCCCCGGCACCTACGACCGTATGCAACTCATCGATAAAGACGATGATCTCGCCGCGTGCCTCGACCACTTCCTTCAGCACGGCCTTGAGCCGCTCCTCGAACTCGCCACGGTACTTGGCGCCGGCTACCATAGCTCCTAGGTCAAGCGACACCAGTTTGCGGTTCTTGAGGCCCTCAGGCACGTCGCCACGGACGATTCGCACGGCTAGACCTTCAGCAATAGCAGTCTTACCGACGCCCGGCTCACCGATGAGCACCGGGTTGTTCTTGGTACGACGTAGAAGCACCTGTATGACGCGCCTGATCTCCTCGTCGCGTCCGATTACTGGGTCGAGCTTGTTCTGGCGGGCAAGCTCCGTCAGGTCGCGGCCGTACTTTTCCAGCGCGGCGTACTTGGCCTCAGGGTTCTGGTCGGTTACGCGCTGGTTGCCACGAATCTGCGCTAGCACGGTAAGGATCTTGTCACGGGTAACGCCCACCTCGCGCAGCAGCTTACCGGCGGTGCTCTTGTCGGCCTCGTCTGACATGGCGAGCAACAGGTGCTCGGCGCTGACATATTCGTCGCGCATGCCCTCCGCCGCCTTCTCGGCCCGCCGCGCTACATCGCTCAGCGCGCTTGAAACGAACACCTGCACGCCCGAACCTTGCACCTTTGGCAGACGCGCCAGCTCTTCCTCTACCCTGCCCGCGAGCACTGGCGGCTGCACACCCAGCTTGGTGAGCACCCCAGGCGCGACGCCTTCTCTCTGCTGCACCAGGGCGAGCAGAAGGTGCAGCGGCTCTATCTGACTGTTGGTAGTATCCTCGGCAATTTGTCGAGCCGTAAGCACTGCCTCCTGTGCCTTCTCTGTAAATTTCTGAAGGTTCATACAACCACCCCCTCTATATGCCTCTGTCTATTATTACCAATAAATTATAGAAGGTTGAGTGTGGTGTTGTCAAGTTTGCTGTCGTGTTCTAATCAAACTTATACGCCCAGCACTTCCCGCTGCAATCGAATCAGCTGGTTGCAGCCGCTAGTGGCGAGGCCAATCAGCTTGTCGAGTTCGTCACGGCTGAACGCCTTGCGTTCGGCGGTCGCCTGTATCTCCACCAGCCAACCCGCGTCGGTGATCACCACGTTGCAGTCGGCGTCCGCCTGGCTGTCCTCCTGGTAGTTCAGGTCTAGCAGTGGCACCCCGTTGACGATGCCAACGCTCACCGCAGCCAGCAACTGCTTGAGGACCGGGGCTGAGCCGGAGGGTATGGCACCCTGCGACTGTAGCTTCTTCACCGCGAGCGCCAGGGCCACCACCGCGCCCGTAATGGACGCCGTGCGCGTGCCACCATCAGCTTCTATTACGTCGCAGTCTATGGCTATGGTGCGCTCCCCCAGCGCGTTCAGGTTGACGATGGCGCGCAGAGAGCGCCCGATCAGCCGCTGTATCTCCATCGTGCGGCCCTGGGGCTTGCTGCCGGCCGTTTCGCGGGAGTTGCGGGTGGGTGTGGCGGACGGCAACATCGAGTACTCCGCCGTGACCCAGCCCTTGCCGCTACCCGCCATGAACGGGGGCACACGTTCCTCCACGCTCGCGGCGCAAATCACCCGCGTACGCCCGCACTCGATGAGCACCGAGCCTGCCGGGAAGAGTTGGAAGTTTGGCGTAATCTGCACGGGCCGTAGCTGGTCCGGCGCTCGCCCGTCGTGCCGCTTGGTAAATGCCATGGTTGTCTCCTTTGACGAATGCCTTACCTGTAAGAACTGGCAGACCTGGAGCTCATGTTGCGCACCGAGAAGAACGCGCTCAGGGCGAGCAGCATCGAGAGCGCAAAGAGCGCCTGGTAGCCCACGATGTCGGCCAGCAAGCCCCCAAGCACCGGCACGAAAATCACCACGCCCAGCACCGTGTTGAGGAACCCGACGTATGTGGGGAGTTCCGCCCTGGGGGCTATCGTGAGCAGCATGTTGTTGTTGATGATACGAGCGGCACCCAAGGCCAGCCCCGACAACACGAACACCAGCGCGAAAATAGTGAACAGCAGCTCCGACGCGATCACGCCCGCGAACAGAGAAACCAGGAGCGCGGTGGCGGGTACCATCGCCACTGACGCGACCGTAAGCACCATCAGCGTCCGGTTGCCCGCGCGGTCGGCCAGCGGACTCCACAGGAAGTTGGAGAGCAGCGACGAAACGGCAATAGCCCCCAGGTACAAGCCCACCGTGGCCGGAGGCGCTCCCAGTTGAGTCTTGGCGTACACGACGTAGAACGGGTCGGCCACGGTGGCGAGCGAGATCAGAATGCGCGAGACCATGAACGCCCGGTAGTCGCCATCCTCTTTGAAAGCGCTCACTCCCCTACGCACCAGGTTGCGGACGCTAACGGGCGGGGAGGTAACGGTGGCGGGCGGTTCGTGCATGGACGACCAGGCCCATATGGCGAAACCGACGCACACGGTGGCTATGCCGAACAACAGCGCAAAGTTATAGGGGAAGGTAAGCCCCAGGAATTGCTCGGACAGTACCGCACCGATGGGTGCGGCCGCTAGCAGGGCCAGCAACCCGCCCCAGAAGTTGCGCAGGCCAAAGAACGTGCCTCGGCGCCGCGGAGGAATCACCTTGCCTACTACCTCCAGCCAGGGCAAGCCGGAAAAGCCCGCCGCAAAGGCGTAGAAAGTGTACAGCGCAAAAAAGACCGCTAATAACACCTCCGGCCAGGGGGCAAGGAGCAGAGTGGAGAGGGCTATTAGCCCCATTGTTGCCGTGCGTAGGATGCCCACTCGCTTGTACTGAGGCATCATGTATTTGAGGCCCTGTACGCGGCTCGCCACCAGTATCTGCGGCAGAAACCAGCCCCCACTCAGTATCGCGGGCAGCAACCCCACCAGGACATTGGGCGCGCCAAGCCGGTTGATGAACCAGGCCAGCACCAAGGACGGCGCAATCAGCGAGTCGAGCAGCGTGACCGAAACGCCATTCCACACACCAAGCCGGAAGTTGCGGCTCGCGTGCAACGCCCCCTCAGGTGACAGCCCCTCCACGCGGTCGAGGGTCGAACGACTGCCGATCCTTCGCAACAGTGGCACGTTTGGTAGGTGAGATTGTACCTCACGCCGCACGCGTCTGAGCCTTACCAGTCCGCGTGTCAGCGGAGGCGCAACCTGGGGCTTCGGGGGCCTGTTCACAAGGCCC
Organism: Chloroflexia bacterium; assembly: GCA_036386675.1. Lineage (GTDB taxonomy): Bacteria > Chloroflexota > Chloroflexia > QHBQ01 > JADMIH01 > JADMIH01. Next base: position 34,997 of record DASVVE010000031.1, read on the forward strand.
TTTATCCGCAGCGAGCCTGCCCGGCGGAAGCGTCCCCTGGGCCGAGGACCCGCGCGCACTACTTGCCTGCCCTGACCACAGGGATAGGGTGCATTTCACCCCAATTCTTACCCGCCTTAACATCGGCAACGAGGGGCACGCGCAACTGCCAGGCCCCCTCCATTGTCGAGCACACTAGTTCGCCCAGTTCCTCTAGCTCAGAAGCGGGAGCCTCAAACAGGAGTTCGTCATGCACCTGAAGGAGCATCTTGCTTCGCATGTTACGCTTCTTCATCTCGGCGTGGAGCCGGTTCATAGCGATCTTGATGATGTCGGCGGCCGTGCCCTGCACCGGGGCGTTGATAGCCATGCGCTCGCCCGCCTGCCTCACACCCGCGTTGGGAGAACGTAGCTCAGGCATGTTGCGGCGGCGGCCCAGCAGCGTGGTGACGTAATGCTTCTCGCGCCCCTCCTGCAAGGTGCGGTTCATGAAGCTGCGCACCGCCGGGTAGCGCGACCAGTACAACTCGATGAACTCCGAGGCTTCCTTGGTAGACAAGCCCGTGTCCCTCGCGAGACCGTAGCTGCCCATCCCATAGAGCACGCCGAAGTTCACCGTCTTTGCCAGGCGACGCGAGTCGGGATCGACTTTGTCAATGGGGATGCCCAGGATTTCGGCGGCGGTGGCGGTGTGGATGTCCAAACCCGCCTCGAACGCGTTTATCAGGCGCTCCTCCCCGGCCATGTCGGCAAGGAGGCGCAATTCGATCTGCGAATAGTCGGCGGCTAGCAGCAGGCTTTCCTCGTCGGGGAAGAGGCGATGCGGGCTGCTGTTGTCGGCCACGAACGCCTTGCGCACATCCCGCCCGATCTCGGTGCGTATGGGGATGTTTTGCAGGTTGGGATTGCTCGACGACAGCCTGCCCGTGGCCGCCACCGTCTGGTTGAAAGAGGTATGCACCCGCCCCGTATCGCGCCTTACCAGCAGCGGCAAGGCGTCGATATAGGTGCTCTTGAGCTTGATTAGCTGCCGGTACTCGATGATGCTGTCCACGATAGGGTGCAGCCCACGTAGCGTGTCCAGCACCTCGCGGTCGGTCGAATAGCCCTTTTGCGTGCGTCGGCGGCCCGGAAGCTGAAGCTCCTCGAAGAGCACCTGCCCCAGCTGCTGAGTAGAGTTGATATTGAACGGGTGCTTGGCCTCGGTGTAAATCTGCTCCTGCAACTCCCCCAGCTTAGAGTGCATGGTGGTGGAGAGCGATTGCAGCCATGTTATGTCAATAGCTATGCCGGTAAGCTCCATGTCCGCAAGCACGGGAACCAGCGGCATTTCCACCTCATCAAATAGTTGCAGCAGACCGTCTGCTTCCAGGCGCGGTGCAAACTCGTGCCTCAGACGCTCGGTCACGGCCACGTCCGCGGCAGAGTACTTGGCTGCCACCTCCGTTGCAACAGTGTCCATCGTCGTCTGGGTCTTGCCCTTGCCGATCAACTCGGTGATGGGCACCATCTGCACGAACAGCTTGGTAAATGCCAGGTCCTTGAGGCCGATAGAGGTCTCACCCACCAGGTACGCCGAGATCATCGTGTCGTGCCCCAGCCCCTCGACCGGCAGCCCCGCCCGCTTCAGCACCTTGATGTCATACTTGAGATTGTGCCCGTCCTTTGGCACCGATGTGTCAAGCAGCAAAGGCCCCAGGACCTCACGCACCTGCTCGATGCTGAACTGGCCCACCGCCGCCTGAGTCGTGCCTGTTTCATCTGGAGCAGAAATGTGCCCCGTGGGGACATAGTAGGCCTCTTGCACCACTGCATCGGGCGTGCCCGGCGTGAGGGCTATACCCACCAACGCTGCCTCGTTATCGTCGGGGGAAGTGGCCTCCACATCCAACGTGAAGCGCCCCGCTTGTCGAAGGCGGTCCACCATTGCTTTCAGCGCTTCCACATCCTCGACTACCGTGACACTGGGAGGCACCCCAGCGATCTCGCTCTCAATCGCGCCGGTAAAAGCCGCCACCGTGGAACGCTTGGAGAGATCGGGGCTGGCCTCAGGAGGCGGGGCACTCGCGGCCGGGGTAGCAGCAGTAGCATCAGGCTCATCGAACATGTTCATCTGGTGGGCACCAGTGCGAGCAGGGACGGGGGCGACCTCCTCCGGGCCGGTAACGCCCTCCGGCACCTCCGGCACCTCCGGCGGGGCACTGCCGGCAGCGCTGGCCGCGGCGGCTTGCGAGGCTGCCCGGCCTTCCAGCACGGCCTCCACCTGGTTCACCTTGCCGACGAGGCTGCGGAACTCCAATTCCTGGAGCAGCTTCAACACGCGGTCTTTGTCGAAGCCGTGGCTGCGACTCTGTTCGAGGTCCAGGGTGACAGGGGCATCGCGCACGATGGTCGCCAGCACCTTGCTTTGCCTGGCCTGCTCCGCGTGCTCCCTCAGGGCCTCCTGCTGCTTGGGCTTCAACGCGTCAACGTGCGCCAGCACCTCTTCAAGGCTGCCGTACTGGACCAGCAAGGCAGAGGCCGTCTTCTCACCTATGCCCGGCACGTTCGGTATGTTGTCGGTCTTGTCCCCTACGAGCGCTTTGTAATCGGGCACGAGGGTGGGGTCAAAGCCGTACCTTTCGATCACGGCGGGCTTGTCGTAAATGCGGGCGTCCGAGAAGCGCTGCTTGTAGCCGCCGGGCGCTATCATCTTCACCCGGTCGGACACAAGCTGGTGCTGGTCCGTATCGGCGGTGAGGATGTAGGTATCGATACCTTGCTCCTCCGCCTGCAGCGACAGCGTCCCGATGAGGTCGTCGGCCTCGAAGCCCGCCAGTTCCATAATGGGGATGCCGAGGGCCTCGACTATCTGGCGAACGCGCCCCATCTGGTCCCGCAGGTCGTCGGGCATGGGTCCTCGTTGCGCCTTGTAATCTGAGGAGGCTTCGTGCCGGAAGGTACGGCCCTTGTCAAAGGTGACCACGATGTAGTCAGGGGCCTGGATGCGCAGCGTATCGAGCAGCATCTGCGTGAAGCCCAGCACGGCATTGGTAGGCTCCCCCGTCGAGGTACGCAAGTCGGGGGGCAAGGCATGGTAGGCTCGATAGACAAGCGCGTGCCCGTCTACCAACACCAACTTTCGCCCGCTAACCTCGCTTGTAGCTCCCACCGGCTCTGCGGTGCGGCCCTCGTCGCCGTTCGTCATGTCTGGCGTATCCAAGATTCGGCTACACTCCTTCTATTGATGCACCCTTTATTATACCGCGTGGGGGGTACTCTCGACACGCTTTACGCACCCCAACACCACGGGCAGCAATGCAGAGAAGTGACCTGTTTGCTTTCCATCGGCGGGTGCGTATGTTACAATTGTCGGAGTGTCCATCCTGGGTAAGCCCTAAGCCCCGGTGAGAGTACATGGCGCAGTTGCGGCCGGAACACGGAACGCAATCCAATCTGTGTCAGGGCTATTCATTCCCGTTTCTGTGGCAGGAGGTAGTTTTGGTTCGCAAAGTTGGAAAGTTGTCGAGGCTCGCTCCCACCCGTGCCGCCCGCGCCGTGGCACTTATACTCGCCTCGCTGATTGTAGCGGTCCTAGCCGGGTGCTCCATTGGCCCCATAGAGCTTGGGCCTTCCGGGACCCCTGTACCGACCACTACACCCACGAACACCCCCGTCCCGCCGTCACCCACGCCTCTCCCTCGCCCCCTGGGCGGCACGGTGGAGGACGCCTATACTGGCAAACCTATAGCGGGCGCTGAGATCGAGGCAGGGGGCGTGCTCACACAAACCACAGCCACGGGACAATATGGCTTCGATCACGTACCCGAAGGCGTCACGATGAAAGTCAGCGCCCCCGGCTACGCGGCGACCGAGTTACCCACAGGCAAGTCTAATCAACTGGCCGTCAAGCTGCGCCCAACAGTGCTCAACGGGCGTGTCACTGACGGCACAACGGGGGAGGCGCTGGCAGGAGTGCTGGTCAAGCTCATACTGCCTACCCAGGCAGCGACGGATACGCTTACCGTTACCGGCACGACCACGTCTACGATGGAGGTAACACCAGAAGCGGACTTGACCCCGGAAGCAACACCTACCACAAGCGCTTCCTACAACCTCCCCGGCCTGGCAGCCCCGCTCGCCGCCACTGCGGTGGCTACGGCTACCACCGAGGCTGAGGACGAAGAGGCAGATGAGCGGGCCACAGCCACTCGTACGAACACGCGAACCGCTACAAGTACGCCTCTGCCGCCTACCCCCACCCCAACACCCAAGCCCATCCCGCCCAAGGGCCAGGGCTTTGTGGCCGTGTACACCGATGAGAACGGCAACTATACCTTCAGCGACGTGCCCGAAAACGCCGGCCTAACCTTCAAGATGCCCGGCTACACGCTGACCAGGATGCCCGTGGGCGAGACCGCGCGCAAGGATGTCGCGCTGGAGCAGTTCAGGGTATATGCAATCTACATCACCGCTAACGTCGCCGCGTACCCTGAGATGTTCGACGAGTTGGTAACTTTCATGGAAGAAAGCATGATCAACGCGGTGGTTCTCAACGTGCAGAACGACAACTCGGACTGGGTGTTCGACGTCCAGAACCCTGACGTACAGGCCGCCGGCAACACCGAAATTATCCTCCCCAACATGCGGGAATTGGTGCAGATGCTCGAGGACAAAGGCATCTATACCATAGCCCGCTTTGTGACGTTCCAGCAAGCAGCCATGGCCGACGCAAGGCCGGAATGGGCGGTCCTCAGCTCTGACTCAGGCAAGCCCTGGGTGGGGGGCGAGCTGAACCAGCAACGGTGGCTTGATCCCACCAACCCAGCCGCGGTGGACCACGTGCTGGAGATGGTCGAGGAAGTGCTGACGCTTGGCTTCGATGAGATACAATTCGACTACGTGCGCTTCCCCTCCGACCCCGCGCCCATCGAGGATGGCGACCCGGTTTATTCCACTATGCCGATGACCGATACTGGCAAGACCCTGGCGATACAGCAGTTCTTGAAGCGCGCTCACGCGGTCGTTGAGCCGACCGACTCGTTCATGTCTATAGATATATTCGGCTACAGCCTGTGGCCCGACCAGAACGGCAGACCGCTTAATGGCCTCATAGGTCAGGTCTACGAATATATGATAGACCACACCGATTACGTGTCCCCGATGATTTACCCCTCGCACTTCTCGCCGGGGGAGATGGACTGCCCCAGGCCCGAAGCGTGCGCGTACGAACTCATCAAGAAGTCGGGTGAGTTCGCGCAAAAGAGGCACGAGGGCAAGAAAGCCAAGTACCGCCCCTGGTTGCAAGACTTCGACTGGGGGAGGACAGACTACACCAGCCCCGGTACTACAAAGGTTGCCGAGCAGATGCAGGCTTGTGAAGAGACCGGCTGCTGGGGTTGGCAGATGTGGGACCCGTTCAACGTTTACGAACCGCGCGAGGCGTTCGAGAAGTAAGTCAACATGAAGCAGAGCCTGGGTGCTTAGGGCACCCAGGCTCGCACCATCTATCAACCAGCTATCATCCAGAGGGCCTGTTATGTCACGCCGTTCAGGCTCCAACTATGCCAGCTACTACTCGTCCTACGGGAAGAAAGACGCCGGGAGGAGGCTGCCGAATCCCGTGCCCTACCTGGTGCTGGTCCTATTGGCGGCCGCTGGCCTCGCATACTTCCACTACTTTGCTTTCAAGAGCCTCAACGGTAAGGTCACCAACGCCTACACGGGGGCCGCTATGCCAGGCCTTGAGGTGCTGGTCCGCTCGGGCGGCGTAGCACCCGCTCCAGGGGCGGCCTCCGTCACCGTGACCACGACCACCACCCCAGATGGCACGTTCCACTTCCCCAGGGTGCCCGATGAGCCAGTAGTTTCGGTAGGGGCCGACGGTTTCGCGGCGCAAACCATTACCGCCACGGGCAAGACGAGCGTCGAAATAGCCCTGGTGCCCAACACGCTGTCCGGCAGGGTAATAGGCGCTGATGGCAAAGGTATTCCGGGTGCCCGCATCTTTTCGGGCAGCGCCACCACGATCACCGGGGACGACGGCAGTTACCTCATCAAGGACCTGCCCTCCGACCGCCGCCTCGTGGTCAAATCAGCGGGTTACCTCGCCAACACGGTGTCGTTCGACAAGGTCAACACGCTCAACGTGACGCTTGAAGCTTTCACCGCCAAGTCTATCTACATCAACGCCGACTCGGCCGCTACGCCCGGCACTCTGCAACAGCTTATCGGCATGCTCGACCGCACCGAGTTGAACGCGGTAGTTATTGACGTGAAGGCCGACACCTCCGGGATCGTACTCTACAGCAGCAAGCTCCTGCTGGTGCAGGAACTCGACACTGCGCGGGCCATTATCCCCGACCTGCCCGGCCTGCTGAAGACGCTGAAGGAGAAGAAGGTCTACACGATTGCCCGGCTGTCCGTCTTCTGGGACCAGGCTGTCACCAGCACGAGACCGGAGTGGGCTCTCAAGAGCAAGAAGGCCCCAGGGCAGCCCTGGACCGACAGCAACCAGAAGCTGTGGGCCAACCCCTACCTGCCCGAAGTCTGGGACTACAATATCGCCATAGCGAAGGAAGTAGCCGAGATGGGCTTCGACGAGATCCAGTTCGACAACCTACAGTTCCCCTCGGACGGCGAACTGGAAGATATCGATTTTGGACCGGCGGCGGAAGGCAAGAAGCGGGTTGACGCGATCAGCAGCTTTCTCGACCACGCTTACACGACATTGTCGCCTTTGGGTGCGTACATAGGCGTCAACGTGTTCGCCTTTACGCCCTATGTGAACGACGACATGGGCGTCGGCCAGAGCTTCGAGGCAATTGCGCAGCGGGCGGACTTCATATGCCCCACGATCTACCCATCGCAGTTCCCCGACGGCTTCAACGGCTATGAAAAGCCGGCCGAGGTGCCGGGCGATGTCGTCGGGGAGACGGTGAGGCAGGCAAACTCCCGCTTCACGCCCAAAACCATAGCCCGCGTGCGCCCCTGGCTACAGGACTTCAGCGGCACGGTAGTGTATGATCCTCCGAAGGTGCGCGCGCAGATTGACGGTGCTGAGCAAAATGGCGCGGTGGGTTGGATGTTGTGGAACCTGCACAATAATTACACGGAAGTGGCTCTTCGACCATAAGACATTTCGTGTTCTGGTTCGTGACAATTGAGTTCCATACTCGACCATCAGGTCGCAAACTCGACTTTGAGGTTCATACCTCTAGGGTGCTCCGCTTATCCTTTGGGCACGGCTATGATGCCTCTAGGGCTAGCTCACGGTATTATTTCAACCAACAATTGCCGCACACGAGGGCAGAAAGTGTTCGGGTGGATGGTGGATCGGCCTTCGGTGACTCGTGTGGGAGTAGTTTCCAGGTACAAGCGCCTTTGGTAACGTAGAACATCGCATCGAGTTTGTCCCGCTTGGCGTACTTGAGGGGTCGTCCTCTGCCAGGGCGCTTGGGCTACAGCAGTGGCTCCACAATGGCCCATTGCTCATCTGCCAGGTGGGTCGAGTATGATTTGTGTGTCTCCTTTCATGTCGACGGCCAGAGTTATCGTACTGGATTTCTTCTAGGCAGTCTCGCATTAACCTGCTATTGGTACTACACTAATAGCAGGTATTATGATACAGTTAGCATTGACAAGCGGCTGTGCCTGTGCTATGATGACGGCGGTTGCGTGCCTCTTGCAGGTCAAGATTTTGACCGCTTCTACCCGCAACCGTCAGATCCCGCCGCCTGTATAGGCTATCCCTGCTTGAAGCCTTCCTTGAAGCAGGATTGCGCTGCTCGCTTCCGGGGCGCTCGCGTTGTCGTGCCCTCCTCGGTCTTGACCCCCGCGCAAAGAACACTACCAGCTGGTGGAATTTCCTACGGCTTGCCTTCTTCACGAAGGGAAAGGAAACACTCACATGAATGGCGACACCAACACGACTTCCGACTCGTTGACGGAGGATACATCAGTTGATGCTGGCGCAGCACCCACCGGGACCATCAACATTTACAGTGGGTCGATCACGTTCACGCTACAGGGCCGAGCCTTCAACACGGTGGCCCTTGTGTTCGCGTTCGATTCAGAGCAGGTCGGCACGGCCCAGTTGCAGCCGCCTTCGCTGAAGGTAAAGGGGCAGTGCGGGGATACCAGTGGCAGCTTCGACTACAATCTTACGCTCCAGCCGCCCTCAGGCCAGATAAATGGTAGTCTCACGGCGAACAGCTTGACGGTCACACCCGCCAACCAGGACCCTGTTATCCTTACCGGCACCTCGCTGGTAACGTGGGACAACCAGGGCAACATCTTGAGCCAGTACGGGAACTAAGAGCCTGGTCATCACGAGCGCGACTCCGCTGCTCCGTGAGCGCCCGGCACCGAGTACCGGGCCTCAGCGATAGAAAACGAGCGCGTGGTGGATAGCGACGAGAGATCTCCAGACCCTTCTGGGATCCGAGCGAGGCAGGCCCTAAGATGCTTGCCTCGCTTGCTATCCGCGGCGGCATGGCTCTTAGCGTTGGCAGTGGTGCTGGTACTGGTACTGGTACTGGCATTGAGCCAACCAGAGAAAGGTCCTTCTTCCGGGAACCTCGTGACATCTTTGCCGCCACGGCTCACCCTTCCGAGCAGGGATGACTTTCTCGCGGACCCATCCCAGCGGGTGGTGCCAGCCCAACAGGTAGTACTGGACCCAAGCGTCCCGGCCTCGGCGTTCGTCAGCTTTGGCGCACCTCCCTTGGGCGGTTCACCTGCGAGCGAGCTACAAAAGGACATCGGTCCTCTCGTGTTTACCTTTACGGTAGCTTCGCCCGATACGCAAGTCACCTTTAATGCCTATCTAAACGGTGACCTCGTGGACATAGCCAGCCTGAATACACAGAACTCACCCTATGCATTCAGTGTACAGGAGGGTGACGAATACGGGAGAGGGCCTATTACGACCACCGTCATGCCCGCTAACCAGTTCTCGACTATTAAAGGGGCGATACATTATTTGGCGAACGGCGCCGACCAGTTTTACGAGGGCCTTCTTTTCTACTGGCAAGTTAGTTCGCCTTAATTGGTCGCTCCGATTGCGGTTGAGTAAGTTCGGTCAAAACTTTGCGAACATGGCTTCTAACGTGGCTTCTAACGTGGCTTCTTATGCCGGCCGTTCCTGGCTGTGCCCTCGCCTGAGTCAGGCGAATTAGGTCAGCGTTATGACTGCAGCAGTCGGGTTCGCTCGCTTATCCGAGTATTGCCTAGGGTGGCAAACAGCAGGGGAGGTAGCTACCTACCATGTCGATCACACTACAGAACACCGCTACGACCCCGTCCCTCTACCTGCCCACGGTCACCGCGGGCGCGTGGTTTGCCTATCTTCTGCCGCCTAACGTAACCGCCCCCAGTTCGTTCTTGCTGGACGCAACCTGGACGACGGGCACCCCCGCCGGTAACGGGCCTCCGGGGTACTATCTGTTTTGTCCCCAGGCTCCCCAGAACATACCCGCTTTCGTCCAGAACGTAGTAGCCTTTCTCCAGAAGAACTACACAGGGAAGTCGGGCCTTTATCCTTATTTCATCTGGATACACCAGCCGGATACGGCGGGGCTGACCGCTGATATCATGACCGTATCGTCGAGCACGCCCTACCCGAAAATCTCCGCCCAGGGTGCCAACATCATGATGGGGACTAACTATGCTCTCTTCATCAATGTCGGGGCCAGTGTCATTGCCAACCTGTCTGCCTCGCCCGCGAGTTTCACGATAAAGGGGCAGAACAACCAGCTTACCGCCAACAATTTCAAATTGGCGGGCGTAGCCAGCCAGTTGACCCTCGCTATGGACGGTCCGTCGCGAGGCTGCTTCCAGACCGGCCTCACCGTTTCTACCGCCAACGAGTACAACGCCCTGGACGTGGGCCTCCGGTACTATATTTCTACCCCCAGGCCCCCCTCTGCTACGCTCCAATCATTGGAGTACCCGGTGTTCCAGTGGACCGGTTCGATGAAGCCTGTCAGCTTCAACGCCTCCTTCAACCCGCTGAATCCGACGGACCCGGCGACCTGCAACCTGGGCTTTCCGGCGGGCACCAAGCTCACTTCCTACTTCTCCACGGCGCTGGCCCAGACCGTGACGTTAACCGCGACGAGTTCCGGGTGCCTGGCGTTCCAGGTGCTTGCAGCCTCTGCCACGCCCCCGGCGAACGTCCAGCCTCAACTTACTATGGTACCCTGCGGCGGCTTCAGCATGAGCGTGCCCCCACCCCCTAAAGTCGGTGGCGTGCAGGCCACACCTCTCGTGGCCGGGCAGAGCATCATGTGCGGTGTGGCGGGCACGGAGTACATTGGGCCGATCCCCGCGCAAGGCTCGGTGATCACGTTTCTGCCTGGACAGGCGGCATTCGCACCCGCCTATGTGTCCTCGCAAGCCGTGAGTACCCCTTCAGATTCGGACGGCGCGAGCGGTCCGCGTACCGCGGCCTCACAGCTACTCACCGGAATCGCGACCACTTCCTGGGTGAGCATCGCCCCCGCCACCGGCACCACGATCAACTACTATACTCAGCCTAATAAGGCAGAACTCTACAGTGCCCCCAGCAGCGACTTTCTCAACTTCATGGAAGTGGTCGCCCAGCCGTTTGGCAGCGCCTCTCCCGCCTTCCCCATGGCACCCTACGCCGGGGTTACACCGGGCGCTGGGCAGGCGTTGTCTGACTTCATGGACCTTGAGCTTCAGGTCCTGAGCGTCTACCGTCGCCAGTTGGTCACGCCCTCCGGGGATATGGAAGCTAGCTCCATGCTCGAAGCGGTGGGCGACGGCACGCCTACGTTGGGGGCGACCCCACAGGGGTTGCTGGCGACAGTTGACGGATCGGCCTGGACCCAGTTGGTGCTGGCGCAGGACGAAGCCGGTACCAACCTTGAGTTTTACCAGAACGGCACAACCCTTCCCACGGCGCTTACGAACGCCTTGCAGACCAACCAGCAGTTCCTGGTCATCTCAGACCCAACTTTGATAGCGGACTTCCTGATGACGACCAGCGCCGATCCGAAAAACAGCATCGACATGAGTGGCTGGAGCTTCGTTATCGACCCGGCACAGTGGAGCCAGCATGGGACTATTATGGTGTTCAAGTTCCGGCATGGGACGTTACAGCAATTTGCCGCCGACACGAGCGTCTGGACCCAGGCTGCGACCTTCAACACCAACCCCGGTGGCACCAGCGACACCCTTAGCTCGATAATCAACGACGCGGTCGCCAGCACGGACTCCGATTTTGCGTTCTTCGCCACCCAGGTCGCTACCAACCCTGATTGGAACGGCATCCTGTTTTTCAACACGGTGGTGCCGCTCGCCTCTCTCCCTCCTGAGATCGAAGGCATCGCGGGGGGCATAGACGCTTCCAAGTTCGACGCGCACCACCTCGGCATCCAGGTGACCCCCCTCAAGATGGTGTCGGGCGTGCCAACGCAGCAGCAGTCCTCCCTCTTTGGCTTGATTTACTATACGAACGACAACTACCCCGACGCCGACGCCTCTGGCTACAACTTCAATGTGCTCAGCCTGAAGGTGCTCTTTGAGAACTCGGCCATCAAGAGCTTCTCCAGCCAGATAGAAGTTAGCCTCGACAAGCTGTTCGGTGAGCCTGTGATACAGCAGAATAGCCCCACCAACAGTCTTGTGCTCGACGGCAGCTACCAGGACCAGGGTGGGAAGCAGTCGTACGTCTTCGGTGAGTCGGGCGACAATATATTTGCTTTCACCAATAGCGGAGTGCTCAACAACGTTGAAATCCTGAAAGCGCAGTTCACCACCTCCATCCCCTCGACGGGCCTCCAGGATAACTCCCCCGTGCAGACCCGCTTTTCTTTCTGGGGCAATCTCAACTTCAAGGCGCTGCCGGGCTTCGATGTTTTCTCCTTCGGCACCGACCCGGCAAATACAGGCACCAACACCTATTTCCTGCGCTTCGGCAATCTCGGCCTCAACATGGACTTCACCTTCAGTTCGGGCGCGGTTTCCGGGCGCAAGTTCGCGTTCGACCCCGACCATATGTCGTTCGACATCGGCAACAGCCTGGCGCGCACGCAGAGCCTCTACAACCATTTCCCACTCAAGCTGACCGGGCTTATCTCGGCCGCCTCAACGCAGATGCCAAGCGACCTCGGATTCATGCAGATAGACACCCCGCTTGCCAGCGGCGGCCTCGGCTACCCGTGGTACGGCCTTACCTTCGAGCTGAATTTAGGGAGCGTGGGCGCGCTTGCGGGCAAGGTGGGCCTTGTCGCCAGCATCGTGGCCGCGTGGAGTCCCTCCGCCAACAACTACAACGCGCTGGTTGGCCTCAAACTGCCGGGTTCGAGCGGGAGTGCCAAAGAGATTTCGATTGAGGGCGTAATTAAGCTGACCTTCAAGGACCTTGAGTTCCTGGTGAGCGGAGATACCTACATCCTCAAGCTGGACAATATCGCCTTGAAGGTACTCAGCCTGTCACTGCCGCCGAACGGCCAGACCGATATCCTGCTCTTTGGCGACCCGAAGCAGCTAGACAACACCACCCTCGGGTGGTACGCCGCCTACGCACAGAAGCCGACACCGCCCCCATCGAACGGCGGTAACAAGCAACTCACGGCGTAGGGCTGCAACATACGAATATACGAAGTTTTACTTGTCTCGCCGGGCCTGGTAACAGTCCCGCACTACTCACTCAAGAGGACTTGCTATGGCTGACCTGGTTATCAACTTCCTGGACGTTGGGCAGGGCGACGGCACTTTCATCGTCTGCCCCACGGGTGAGAAGATACTGATTGACTTCGGCACGGTCAAGAACGGGGCTATCGCGGTGCCGGACGCCATGACGTTTCTTAAGACGCAGTTCACCGGCAGCAAGAACCTGGACCTCCTGGTAGTTACTCATGCCGACCGCGACCATTACAACAGGATAGAGGCGCTATTCACCGAACTTAGCCTCACAGTGACCGAGGTATGGATCAGCGGTGCTGTCAACGATTACTATATGAATTCTTTCTCGACGTTTCTAAAGAAACTGGGCACGAAGGTGAAAATTTTCGCGAAAAACTACCACACCACGAAGGACTTCAGCACGCCGGAAAAGACCTTCGGCGGTGTCAAATTCTTCATTCTCTCTGTGAACTTGAATTACCCCAACTACTCCGATCCCAATCCCTACTCGCTGGTGCTTATGGTGACTTACAAGGGAGTGAGTTGCGTACTGCCCGGCGACGCTACTTTCGACACGGAAAATGCCATCATCAAGTACTTCGGCGCGCCAAAGCTCCAAAGCACCGCCCTGAAAATGGGGCACCATGGAAGCGCGGTCACCTCATCCGGCGCGCCCTGGATAGCCGCCATAAAGCCCAAGGCCCTCTTCATTAGCGCCGACAACAGGTTCAACCATCCATCGTGCGCCGTCATAAACCAGTTCACGAACATTGATACCTGGGAGCAACACAACTACTATTGCTACAATGCCGGCCCGCCTACGCCAGGTTATCAGGTGGTCCCTTCCACTCAGGCCATTTGTACCTCGATGTTGGACAAGGACCAGGGAGTCCAATATGCCTTGTTTGTCGAGCCGAACGGCAACATGGTAATTGGCAGTACCAACTATTGAGTAGATAGATGAGAAGCACCGAAGTACAGGACCATTGTTTAGCTTGTATGGCTTCCAAACTCTAACGAGACCCGCCACAACCAGAGACGTTCAGGGGACCTGCATCCCGAAAGCTGCTAACACTATGACCCAATGCCAGATAAATACGCTCCAGGACCTCGCCAACTGTCTCTCGAATGAGATCAAGAGCGAAGGGGGCAGCCAGCTTACGCTTAGCAATGCATTGTTTCCTGAGGCGGGAAGCCTGGTAGGCTACTTGCAGCTTACGAATCTGGTAATAACGGGCGCGAAAATGCCCAGCAGCACGGGCAGCGTCGTAGTTACCGGCTCGGCCACGATTCTCAGTGCCGCGACCACCGTGACGCTTACGGGCTGGGTGGACTCCGGGGCTGTGACGCTCCAACTGAGCGGGGCCGTCCAGTCGTCCGTGAAGTGGACGTTCAAAACAAGCTTTCCTAACTTGCCGCAATATACAGGCGTCAGCGGCAGCTTTCTGGCGCAGATCGACTCCTTCTTTTACCAGTTGAGCGTCTCCTCCCCTACTTTCATAATCGCCAGCGGCACCAACCAGGCGCACTCAACTACGCGGGGCATAACTTTCGCAGGCACGCTCAATATAACCACAGCACCCATCAACGTGGTGGCCCCGCTCACCTCGGCCACCAGCCTGCCGCTCGGCGGCTCGATACTGCTTGGCGGGGGCGGCCAGCCGACGATCAACCTCCAGGCCCCTATCGCGGGGTTGAGCCTCAGCCTGGGTAAGGTAAGCATCGGTGGCGTCTACATTAGCCTCCAGGTGCTTACCGACCCGGAAACGAAGGCGTACCAATCGGCTATCAGCCTCGCAGGTAGCGTTCAAATCGGCACGGGTACCGACCCGGTTACGATTAGCTCGCCCTTGTTGCAGGGGGATTTCGTCTGGTCCCTGGACGCCGAGTTTACGCCGGGGCAGTTCTCGCTTACGAACGGGCTGAACGAGTTGACCAGCTTCATCAACGGCTCCACGTCCGATTTCGTAGCGCCCGCCGAGATACTGAAGTTCACCGATTTCTCCCTCAACCGTGTGGGCGTGGGCGTAGACCCTGAGACGCTCGATATAAAGTTCATAGCGGTTGAAGTAGCGTCGGGGCCGGGCGACTCCTGGAATACGCCGGTGCCGAAGATGAAGATTACCAGCATCAGCACCGGCTGGCTCTTCCTCAACCCACTCGACTCGGCCACTCGCAGCATCAGCGGCTACGTGAGGGGAGTGTTGCAGTTTGGGGATACCAACCCCGTGGACCTGTCCATCAGCGCGGCAGTACCTAATTTCCTGGTGCAGGCAACGCTGGAAGAGGGGAGTATCAGCGTCCGCGACACGCTGACGTACCTGTTCGGCAGCGCGGGCGACGTCCCCGACCTGGTAATCACCCAGCTGATGATTACCCTGGACCCCACGAACCAGATGTACACCTTCTATGCGATTGTCGAGGACGATGACCAGTGGCCCATCAACCTGGGTATCACTACGCTCCAACTCGTATCGCTGACCGTGGATGTCAACTACTCACCCACCGGGTTGGCAGGGTCCATCTCCGCGCTCCTCCTGATTGGGGGCAAACGGTTCGTCATCTCGGCGGAGCATCCCGGTCCGAACGCCGGGTGGATATTCACGGGCATGTTGATGCGCGCCCCGCAAAACACGATCAAGGTCACGGAGGCCATCGCGCAGTTGTGGGGCAGCAGCATTACTCTACCGAGCGCGATCCCGGATATAGAGATTACCGAGCTTGACGTCACCGTGGGCACGCAGGATAGCTCGTTCGAGTTAGGTGGCAAAATCGAGTTCAATCCCGACGATCCGGAGCACTGGCAACTAAACTTCGCATCCGACTTCGTTGTGGATATTGATGCCTTTACCTTCGACATCAAGTCCGCGATCTCAACTAAGACGGGGCAGCGCGAAAACAGCGGCTTCATCAAGCTGGAATTCAGCATCAACGATGTAGCCATGTCGGTGGAGTTTGATTTCAAGCCCGCCAACGACGAGCTGATCGTCAAGATGGGGGAGATAACCGCTACCCTCACCTTCGGCCCCAATATCGACACCGTCCTGACATTGAACCTGGGCGACATGACCTTTGGCGACATATTAACCTGGCTGGTCAACCTGGCGCGGCCCGGCCACGACTTCAAGCTCGACGCGCCCTGGGACGTGTTGAATTCACTGAGCCTCAAGGGTCTTGAGCTTACCATCAATATCACCCAGCGCACCGTCGGCATCGTGTACGAGATGAAGAAGGACTTCGGCTTCATCGACATCGAGTCGATTGGTCTAAGCTACGTGAAGAAGGACGGCAAAGGCACGGTCGAGATCAGCTTCGTGGGGAGTTTCCTCGGCCAGTCGTACGGCAAGGCCGCCCCTCTAAAGTGGGACGCGCTCAACGACCCGCCGCCTTCCGTGCCGGGCAAAGGCTCCTCGATGTTCGACCTCAAGTACCTGGGGGTCGGGCAGCACGTCGCCTTCTCCAATCCCGGCGAACTCTCGTCCGTCGAGGACGTCATCAATAAGTTGATCGCCACCGTCATCCCACCCACCGACCCGAGCAAAAACCCGCTGGACCAGTTGCAGGGATTGACGTTCGACCCCGGCAGTAACTGGCTGATGGGCGCGCGGTTCACAGTGATGGATACCCTGGACTTGAGCCTGGTGTTCAACGACCCTGTGGTGTACGGGCTGCTAATCAAGCTGTCGGGCGACAAGGCCAAGATATTCGCGGGCCTGAGCTTCGAAATCCTGTACAAGAAGGTCAGTGATAACCTCGGTGTGTACCACATCGTCCTGGTAGTACCAGAGATCATGCGGCACCTGGAGTTCGGGGCGGTCTCTGTCACCCTGCCGCGTATCATCCTCGACATCTACACCAACGGCAACTTCAGGGTTGACTTCGGCTTCCCGGCCAACGGCGATTTCACTTACTCGTTTGGTATCCAGGCGTTCATAGGCCCTGTGCCCGTGCTCGGGGCAGGTGGCTTCTACTTCGCCTTGCTGAGCAGCGCCACCTCCACCAGGGTACCCAGGATCACAAACGGCGATTTCAACCCCGTCATCGAGTTCGGGTTCGGCCTCCAAATCGGCCTGGGCAAGACCATCGATGAGGGCATCCTCAAGGCCGGTATCAGCGTCGTACTACAGGGCATTCTGCAAGGCGCGCTTGGCTTCTACAACCCGAGCGACCCCGGCACCCCTAGCGACCACTACTACTGGCTGCAAGGTTCGGTTTCCATCGTCGGCAAGCTGTACGCCACGCTAGACTTCGCCATCATCAAGGCGAGCCTGGACGTAACCATCACCGCGGGCATTCAGCTAACCATAGAGGCTTACCAGCCCATCGAAATCTATCTCTACGCCGGTGTTTCGGTAACATTAAGCATCAAGATCGTATTCTTCACGATTCACCTGTCGTTCCACGCGACCGTGCATGCCACGTTCACGATAGGTTCCGTAGGCAACGCGCCGTGGAAGGTGGCTTCCGGTGGAGAGAGCCTCTCCGCGCCCCGCCCCAAGCTCGGCCTCGTGCGCCCTGACGATCTGCGGACCCGGCCCATCAGGCCCGCCGGGTTCCGTGGCCTGAGTGGAGCCTTCAGGACGGAGGCTAATCTCTTCCTGGCCGCCGCTGCCGAGAACGGGCCGGATTGGAGCGCCTTCCCTGTCTGGACCGGAGTGCAGACGGTGCCCCTTACTTTTACTCCGAGCTTCACCATTGGCATACCTATCAACGACCCCAACACGGGCGAGTTCTTGCGCTCGGCGGCCCTGGAGATGTCAGGCGTTGCAAACACGCCTCAGCCGATGGGCGTGGCGCTGCTGTTCATCCAGAACTCCATTCCGCAGGGCGCGAACGGTGCCGGGGACTACGGACCCCTCCCACCGAACACTCCTCCCGCTCCCTTCGACCTGGTCACACAGGCGATGCTTGCCTGGGTAATTAAAGCGTATGCCGCCGCTGGCGGGGCTACCACCGGACTCTCCTCGCAAGAGACGCCGTTTTCGTCCACCGTGGCGGGCATGTCGGTTTCGCTGCTACAGCTCGAATCGATCTACCAGCAGTTGAGCACGCTGATGGACGCGGGGCAATCGCCTTTCACAGCGGCGAGCCTGTCGGACTTCTTCGCGACTAACTTCAACTTCAACATCGCCGGGCGCAGCACCGATACCAACGCGCAGCCGGTAAACGCAACCGTCTTCCCCATGCCGCCCGTGTTGTCGTTGCAGACCTCGGACATGTCGCAGCCCCTCGATTTCAGCAGCTACAAAGAGTGTGGTCTCAGCTACCAGCAGGTAGTCAACGTCTATTTGCAACAACTGATGGTTGCCTTTGAAAACGCCCAGAGGCAGCAGCAAGGCGCGGAGGCGGAATTGTTGGCGGACAGCGGCCAGGAGTCGCTCGTAGCCTTCATTTTCCAGGACTATTTCGGCATCGTGGCGAAGGCAGCCGTACAGGACGCCATCGACTTCCTTACCCAGTACTCCTACGTCACTGTCGGCGGTGAAAGCCTCGGCTCCATAGCTCAGAACTTCAGCGCCCACGGAGACGGCACCCTGCTCACAGTAGGCGACATCATGCAGGCCAACCAGTCCAAGCAAGGGCTGTTCGCGGCAAACGCCACGCTGAGGCTGAGCGGGGTCCGCTACAGTGTGGTCAAGGGAGATACGCTACAGACTATCGCGAAGAAGTTTACGGGTGGAGACTACTCTCAGATAGTGACGCTCAACCAGGACCTGGCGGGGCTGTTGCAGAAGGGGGCGCAGTTCAACATTACGGGCTTGCAGTACACGGTGCCCGCGCAGTCTAGCTTGAGCAGCCTCGCGGCCTTGTTCCAGGTGCCGGTCACCAACGTGGTGATCGGGAACGCTACGGGGAACGAACCCACACTCCTGCTTGACTTCACCCGCCTGTCAATCATGAACACCCGCTACACGGTTGTGGGAGGCGATACGCTGGACGGGCTGGCGAAGAAGTTCAATACCACTTCCGACCTGATTACCGCCCTCAATAGCACGCTCAACCTGACCAAGGGGCTAACCACCGGGACCGTACTTGAGATTCCTACGGTCAAGTACACAGTGGTGGCCGGGGATTCGCTCGGCGGGCTGGCCTACCGCTTCTCGGTGACCCCTTCCTCAATCGAGGCGCTGAACCCCGGCCTGGACTTCAGCAACCTTACCGCAGGCACGGTCCTCAATATGCCGGACCTGGGCCTGGTGCTGCCGCCCTCGACCGATGTAGGCGTGGCAAAGTACTTTGGCGTCACAATTGACGCGCTTGCTGCCGCCAACAACGCCATCAACTTCAGCAAGACGATACCGCCCGCCACGGCGCTCAACGTCCCGAACACGCGCTACACTGTCATACCCGGTGACACACCCCAGAGCATCGCGTCGAAATTCAGTACGACCACCGCATTGATAACCACGCTCAACCCCGGCGTCAATATGGGCGCGGCCCTTGTTCCGGGTACTTTGCTCGTGATACCTCTCATTACCTACGCCACTGTCTCGAACGACACGGCTGACATCATCGCGAAGCGCTTTGCAATCGACACTAAAGTGCTTCAAGCCCTGAACACCCAGGTCAACTTTGGCAACCCTCTGGCTGTCGGTACCGTCCTGAACATGCCGGACCTCCTCTACACAGTATCTCAAGATACGAGCGGCGGATTCCCGGTCGCGGACACCGCCATAGCGCAGTACTTCCATGTGACCCTGCAAGGTCTCATCAACGCTAATCCACTGGTGGACTTCAGCCAGGTGCTCCCACCGAATACTCAGCTCACTATTCCTACCGTGGCCTACACGGCGGGCGCGTCCGATACGCTGTCGAGCATTGGGTACTACTACGGCATCAGCACGCAAACGCTGGCCCAGCAGATTAGTGGCCTCACGGTGCTGGAGCCTGTAGCTACCGTGTCGCTGCCCGACTTCGATTATGCAATCCAAGCCACTGACACGTTCGGGAGCATCGCTTCTTCCAACAGCCTGACCATTACCGACCTGGCGGAGGTTACAAATAACCAGACCAGCACTACGCTGCTCGCGAAGGGGCAGACCCTGACGCTGCCTAACGTGCCCGGCACGCTCGTATCCGATCTGCTAGACGGCCTCTATATGTCCGGCAAGACCCAGAACATAGCGGGCATGGTGTCGCGCTTCCTCCTGTCCGGTCTGCGGCTGCCCGACCCCGAAGACCCTGCTGTCAAGCAGCCTGTTGATAAGATCAACTGGGCGACCCTGGACACGTATCCTCTATACGCGCTCAACGGCCAGCAGTTCACCGTATCGCTACCCGCCACCACGAATTACAGTATAAGCCTGGAATTGACCACCGCGACCTCGTGGGTGTCGTTCGCCACAGAAACTAACGATGCTAGCGTCACGGCGGTCTTGAATGCTAACAGCGTGCCGACGCTAACCCTGGACCTGCTCAAATCGGAGGCCGATTTCATCAACGCGGTCGCTGCTACGCCCTTCACGCCCCAGGTCACGACCTCCGGCAAGCGGCCCCTCTTCAACGAGACCCCCGCCCAGTCAACCCTCCAGCACAGCACGTTATGGCAGGCGGCCACCGCGCCACCTTTGTGGACTAGCGGGACCGCTCCCGCCAGCGCGCAACCTACGGTTTGGCCCTTCCCGCCGACCCTCTTGCAGTCGCTGTCCACCGCCGAAAGCTACGGTCTGCGACTGACGCCCCAGGTCGGTACTCAGTCCCAGCCGGGAGTGTCGGGGCTGCAAGTCAGCCCCGTGGGTATGTATAGCTGGGCCACCTCGATAGACCTTACCGTCAGCCAGGTGTCCGGCTCCAATGGCTCCGGGCCGCTGTCGAACACATACCTGGTCGGTGGGACCGACGATGCGGGACGCAGCCTCTTGCAGCAATTGTGGATTGCTCTGAACACGGGCACCCCGGCGGCCACGCCTACCCTGTACCTGCTTTACCAGGCCAACCCGGCAGGGAACAACCCGAACGGCGTGCAGTCGGACGCGCTGGACCCGGCCCAGGTGCTCCTGCTCAAGACCAACCTCTCGACGTTGAGCCATAGCTCGCAGGTAACGATGCTGGGTGAGGAAGTAGCAGCTACCACGGCGGACACTGTCTACAGCGCGGCGCTTTCCGACCCGAAGGACTTCGTAAAGCTGGTGTGGGAGTGCAGCGTGGTCAACTCCGGCGGCTACTATCTCCAGTACGCGAATGCCACAGGGGGCGCGGGACTGCCCGGCTATCTCTTCTCGCAGACGGGCAGCACCACCCTGACGCTACTCGTCACCTACACGGCCGTCGATAGCGTCAACAGCGTGGTGTACCCGTTCCAGAACAGCGTGGTAATAGGCGACAACATCAACACGAGCAACTCCCTCCTGTTCACCGAGGCAGTAACCTATGCGGTCGTCGGTGGCGAGGCGTTAGGGACCATCGCAGGCGGGTACGGGCTGACGGCGGGCGACCTGGCGGTGGCGAACAGCGTCGATGTGGACCTGCTACGCGTAGGGGCCACCATGATAGTGGCAGGCTCGAACTACACCATCGCTTCGTACGACTCGTTCGCCAGCATTTCGGCCGCGCACAATAATTACCCTGTTGCCTCACTTGGCGCGGACAACGCCACTAAGCCTGGTATATTGAGGATTGGGGCGCTGGTGGACCTGAACGCGGGCATGGTAGTCAAGACCGCCTCGGCACCTCCGGGCAACGTCGGGCTGCAACTGGTCCGCACCGACCCCACAGTGGGCATCGATCCGAACAACGAACCTGTCAGCGTAAAGCTGCAAGTCCTGTATAACCTGTTCGGCTACCAGATCGTTCCCAATACCTTCTTCAACGAGAGCGCGGAAGGTCTGCCGGTCGGCCCGACCACCAACGACGCCACTACTCCCAGGGCGTTGGCCGCCGCACCCGCTCCCGGCACCTGGAACTACGAGCGCGTGGTGCCGGTCTATCCCTTTGCAACCAGCAACGACATTACCGGCACCGGTAACGTTCCGCCGGCCAGTGGCAACCCCTACGCGGGCATCGTTGCGGGCGCGCAGGTGCAGTTGCAAATCGACTTCAACGACGTGTTCGGCAACCAGATGCCGCCCACGCCGCCCGTCAAGGACCTCTATATAGGCGTTGGCTATTACGACAACATCATCGGTCTGTCCCAGTGGCCCGCGGTGGCCGCCTCGTATTCGTTCACAGCCGTTAGTAGCTCGACGGCCAACCTGAACATATTGCTACGGTTCGATGTGTCACGCTACATGCCTGGCCCAGGTGGCGCCGTATCTTCGAGCGTAGCCAAGGCCCAGGCGGACTTGCAGACCTACACCAACATCTACTACCAGATACAGCAGACCGACCTTAAGTTCACCGCCAGCACTAGCGTCAACCAGTCAGCCGTAGAAACGCTCGACAAAGCCGCCATCCAGGCTTATGTGAACGCTATCTACGCTTACCTGCTCGCGGCCCAGAGCCTACAGGCATATACTCACACCGTGGTGGCGACGGATACGCTCGGCGGCGTTACGGGGCTGTATAACGTCACCGTCGAAGACCTCGTGAGCCTAAACGACGACATAAGCGGCTTCTTCGCCGCGCCGCTATCGGTCAACGTCCCGGTCTACCATCGGGTGGTGTTTGGCGATACGCTGGACAGTATTGTAACGGCGTCAGGCGTGTCGTTAGCCACCCTCGTCCAGAACAACCAGGACGCGCCCAGCCTCGTGGCGGCGGGCGCGGGCGTCACACTCGGCAGCCAGCAGTACAACGCCACCTCTACCGATACTCTATCCGGCATCCTGGGCCAGTTCACCTCCTCGACCACGGCGGACGTTGGAGACCTGGCGCTTGCGAACGCGCCCGTCGCCCTGGCCGCCAATGTGACGTTCACCTACCAGGGGGCAACCTACGAGACGCAGGGCAGCAACGACAGCTTCAACACGGTTGTCACGCATTTCCCAGGGGCCACAATCCCGCAGATAGCCATTGCAAACGCTCAAGTTCCTCTCTTCAACAACAACACTCCCCTGAGCATTCCCATTGTGTACGCGGCCAAGACGGGAGATACCCTAGCGAGCGTTGCGGCCACCTACAAGATGACGGCCTTGCAGGTCGCCACGGCCAATGCGGACTCCACCACGCTGTTGCAGCAAGGGGCGGGCGTGTTCCTGTCCAACGAGTCCATGTCAATCGCGGACACCGACAGCTTGCAGGTGATCACGGAGAAGGGCAGCACCCTTACCGGCTACCCGCTGACGACCGCCCAGGTCGCCCGGCAGAACCTCGATCACAACCTGAATCCCACGATGACCAGCCCTACTGATGTGGTGGGAGAACTGACCATACCCGATCTGGTCACCCTCGCCCCCAACATGCCGTCGAGCTACCAGGTGACCGGGGCTGACAAGCTGAGTTCTATTGCCGCCGCTAAGGGCCTGCAAGTAACGGACTTGGGAGAGGCGAACAAGGACCTCTACGGGCTGTTACTCCCGCAGAAGACTGTAACCGTGAACGGCATATCCGCCGCCACCACGGCAACCGATACGCTAAATACGCTACTCGGCAAGATAAACGCCCAGCTCGATACCGCCGATTGGATCACGCTGGCCGACCTGACGCTAGCAATAAAGGACCAGACGCCGCTGCTTGCCCCGAACGCGTGGATACTTCTTCCGCCGCCCCTACTCACCGTCACAACGCCCATCGCGCTGAACGCGAATACCTACCCGGCGCTGACGATCTTCGAGGTCACGGCACAACTGGAGATAGCCCGCAGCATCCCCGCTCTCATCGACAAGGACTTCCAGGACGTACCGGCTGTGTCAGCGGTGAGCACGTTACTATCGCCTAACACCTACGACCCGAACAACCCGGACGCCAGCTTGACGCTCAAGAGCTTCGCCACGACCTTTGAGGCGGCGTTCGCAGGTCTGAAGCTCGCCACGGCGCACGAGAAGGACCAGAGCGCCGGTGCATCCACTACCACGCCGCCGAAGCTCTGGGCGGTCAACCTGGGGAGCACGGGCACGCAATTCAGCATCGAGGGCGCGACCCCCTACTTCTTCTCGGTGCCGCCCCTCTCGAACACGCTTATGGGCCAGGACAACGTACCTTTGTATGCCTACCAGAACGGGCAACTTGTGGCCTCGGACCCCAGGTCGTTCCAGTCAATCGACATTGACGTTTGGGGACGTAGCTTCCTCGCGGCCATCGATAGCTTCTTGCTGCCGGAGTCGGTGGCACCAGCCTACCAGCTAGTACCGGGGGAGGGCCAGCAGGGTATCACCGGGGCGCAGGCTTATGATGCAGTGCTGGCGGCCAAGCAGAGTCTCGCGGAGGCTATCCAGGCCGGCGTTACCAACATCCTTACGCCGAACAGCGGGTCCATACCTGCCGACAACCTGACGGCGGCCCAGGCCGCGCTCGGCCAGCAACTACTCATCACACTCGGAAGCGCGTATACCGTTGATGCGATAGTGCAGTTCGATGTGAATGTCACGTCGCCCTACGAAGACGCGGCAGCGGCTCGCTTCTCCGGCCAACCCACCGCCAGCGCGATTACACCGGTGGTGGACTACACCGTTTCCAGCGCGCAGGTACCACTAGCGAGCGGCACATCGTACCTGACCTTCCTGTTCAGCACCAAGTCGCCCTCGGTCGATAGCAGCGTCACCTTTACCGCCCCCACCTACCAGATCAACGAGATCGAATTCGACATCGCTCCGGTGGAGGGGATAGACGGCTACGTTGCCTCATCGTGGCTCACCTTCATCAACCCGTTAGACGCAACGCCCATTCCCACGACCGGGCCGGGGCTTGTGGTGCCCGTCCCGTTGCGCGCCTACCCCATCCCACCGACGCTGGTGTCACAGGAGGCTGTCTACACCCCCGACGCCCAGGTGAAAGACATAGAGA
>DASVVE010000032.1:0-116300 GCA_036386675.1 Chloroflexia bacterium
CCCTCCTCTAGATGAGCCTTCTCACTCCCCCCGCAAGGGGAGGAGGTAAGACCCCTGGAAGAACACCAGGTTGTGAGTTCGCAGGTGTATGGTCAGTAATGGCCGAGCCTAGCTGTTCCTCATGGTCGAGGGCTTGTTTTCGCCTCTACCGTGCCCCTCTCCTCTGCATATGCAAGGAGTGGCATGGTAAGAGCAAGACAATTGCAATGCACATTGGTTATTCTTGATTTCCCATGCTTGGCTAGACGAATTTGTAACTATTCTCTTCTCCCTTTGTTAAAGTGGGAGAGGAAAAGATAGAGGACGTTTGTTCCGTGATAAGAGCGCAGCGGACCCACCCAGACCCATCCCGAACCTGGAAGTGAAACGCTGCAGCGCTGATGGTACTACAGCCGCAAGGTTGTGGGAGAGTAGGCCATCGCGGGGCTTCTCTCTCTTTCTTTTCCTCTCCCCTTTTTATTCTTTTCAATACGCGATTGAGGCACCTTCTAAAAGGGTGTCTTTTTTGTTATGCTCGCTGCCTCGTCATCGCTCGCTGCCTCGTCATCGCTCGCTCGGCGTAGTTCAGCCCCAGTTCCACCATGAGTGCCAACAACGCTACAGGGATAGCGCCGACCAGCAGTATGTCGTTGCGCGACAGGGCGAGGCCCGCCTGTATGTAGTCGCCCAAGCCGCCCCCGCCGATGAGGGTGGCGAGTGTGGCGCTAGCGATTACTTCCACCGCCGCCCTGCGCAGTCCGCCCAGCACCACGGGCATGGCTAGAGGTATCTGCACCCGCCATAGCAGCCTCCACGCCGACATGCCCAGTCCCCGCCCAGCTTCGACTATGGCCGGGGCCACGCTACGCATACCGGCGTCGGTGTTGATGAGGATGGGGGGTACAGCGAGGAACGTCAGGGCTATCAGCGAAGGCCGGAAGCCTGTACCCACGAGCGGTAGCAGCAGGAACAGCACCGCGATGCTGGGCACCACCCGCAGCACGCCCGCGAAATTGACCGTGATGCGCGCAAACGCCCCGAACCGGCTGATCCAGATGCCCAGCGGCACGCCAATAGCCACGGCCAGCAGCAGAGCCGCCCCGCTCAATAGCACATGCGCCCATACCTTCTCCAGCAGGTCGTTGCGAGGGTCGAGGGCGTATTGTAGGGCTTTCTGTAATGTGTCCATAGGCTGAAACGTGAAGCGTGGCTCTGAAACGTGAAACGTGAAACGTGATGCGGCTTGAGGTACTGGGTTCGTGAATATGGGGCTGATTCTATTTACGGGACCACACTCCCCCTGTCATCCTGAGCGTAGCGAAGGATCCCAGATGTTCCTTTTGCCTCTGTCCTGGACTAGCAGCACCATGTTGCCTTACCTCCAACAGCATCCCTACTCACCTTCTTGAGATCCTTCGCTGCGCTCAGGATGACAGGGGGTGACTTGGTCCCGCTATGCGAACATCCCGGCATGTACGTACTCTGTTTAGCAAGCCGCATCACGTTTCACGTTTCACGTTTCACGTTTCAGAACCACGTTTCAGCTACGCTCTTTTCACCAGCAAATCTCTCAGGGGCGACTTATTCGCTTGCTGCTGTGTGGGGACGCTCACCAGGCGTTCGAGGAGGCGGAAGACGAGGTCGGCGGCTATGGCGATGAGACCTATGCTGATGATGCCTGCGTACAGCTTGGAGTAAGTGGGGTCGTTCATGCCGTCGCGCAGTAGCTGGCCCATGCCGCCCGCGCCTATCCAGGCCGCAATCGTGGTCAGGCCTATCGTGGAGAGGGTGGCGATGCGTATCCCGGCTATGATGATCGGCAAGGCGAGGGGTATCTCGACGCGCCATAGCGATTGCAAGGGACTCATCCCGATGCCCTTTGCCGCTTCCCTCACCGCCGGGTCTACCCCGTTGAAGGCCACCATCGTGTTGTGTACCAGCACCACCAGCGCGTAGGCGATCAGCGCCATCAGCGCGGGTGTGGTGCCTATGCCGGTGATGGGCACCAGGAAGGCGAACAGGGCGAAGCTTGGGATGGTGTATATCACGCCCAGCACGCCCAGCACGGGAGCAGCGGCAGGCTTGAGTTTGCTAATTGCCAGCCCCACCGGCAGGGCGATTATGAGGGCGATAAGCATAGCTGTGCCGCTGAGAGAGATGTGTTCCAGCATACGGGGCCACACTTTAGCTCCAAAGTTCTCGAACAGGTAGCGCGTCAACTGGTCCATAGCTTATCCAGGGTGTGTCAGATGCCGGATGGCGGCCATATCTATACTGCCAACGCTATGGCCCTGCTCGTCTACAACCGCAAGGGCCTCAGAGCCGCTACCCAGGAGCAAGCCCAGGGCATCGCGCACGCTGTCACGGGTTTGTATTGTGCTACCTCCATTCAACGTAGAGCTAGCCCCGTTTGTGGGCCGCATGACTGATTCCACGCTCAGGAGGCTGAGCCGCCGCAGCACGTCGCCCGCGCCCGTGAGTTCGGCCACAAAGTCGTCGGCGGGGGAGGAGAGGATACGCAGGGGCGTGTCGTATTGCAACACCTTTCCGGCCTGCATGACGGCTATCCTGTCGGCTATCCTGATGGCCTCCTCCACGTCGTGGGTGACGAAGAGGATGGTCTTGCGGACCTTCTGCTGGATGCTGAGCAGTTCGTCCTGGAGGCGGCGGCGGGTGATACTGTCAATCGCGGCGAACGGCTCGTCCATGAGCATGATAGCGGGGTCGGCGGCCATGGCCCTGGCGATGCCCACGCGCTGCTGCTCGCCCCCCGATAGCTGCGCAGGGTAGCGGTTGCGGTACTTCTCCGGTGCCATGCCTACAAGCTCAAGCAGTTCGTCCACCCGGCTGTTGATACGTGTCTTGTCCCACCTGAGCATCTCCGGCACGGTGGCGATGTTGCGGGCGACCGTCATGTGCGGGAAGAGGCCCACGCTCTGGATCACGTAGCCGATGCGCCGCCGCAGGTCTGTCGCCTTGAAGGTGCGTATCTCCCTGCCTTCCACCAGGATGCGGCCTGAGTCGTGCTCGTAGAGGCGGTTGACCATCTTAAGCAAAGTGGTCTTGCCGCAGCCCGAAGGCCCCAGCAAGACCACCAGATCGCCACGCTCCACGTCCAGGCTCACCTCATCGACGGCAGGTGTGGCAGCCGAGGGGAACCGCTTGGTGACGCGCTCGAAAGCGATTTCAGGAGTTATGAGTTTTGAGTTATGAGTTTTGAGTTGTAAGTCTTGTGATGACACTACTACTCCCCGCGTTCGCTCTGCCTAGGCTTCCCCTCTATTATGCAAGCATCGCACAAGAACGTGAACTTCATCAACTCAAAACTCAAAATTCAAAACTTATAACTCCTACTTAATGAGTCCTTTCTCCTGCATCCATTCCTTCGCCACGTCTTGTGGCTCGCGGCCCTTGCCGTCTACTTCCCAGTTGAGGGTCGAGATTTCGTCGTTAGTGATCTCGGGAGAGAGAGTGTTCAGGGCGTCGGCAATCTGCGGGTACATATCGAGTACGTCCTGGCGCACCACGGGGGCCACGTTGTAGGGCAGGCCGTAGTTCTTGGGGTCTTCCAGCAGCACCAGGCCCAGACCGGCGATCTGGCCGTCGGTGCTGAACGCCTGCGCGATGTCCGCCTGGTTGGTTTCGAGCGCCTTGTAGCGCAGGTTGGGGGCGAAGACCTTTATCTCCTTGAACTCGCAGCCGCCGTAGGTCTTCTGGAGGAGGGGCAGGGCGTCGGCGCGGTCCTGGAACTCGGCGACGGCGGCCACGGTAAGGTCGCCGGCCTTGTCGCACAGGTCTTGCAGGCTCTTGATGCCCTTCGCCTCGGACACCTCCTTGGTGGCGACCATTGCCTGCGTGTCGTTCATGGGTGCAGCGTCGAGCCACACCAGGTCAAACTGCTCCTTGTAACCCTTCTTGACCACATCAAATACCTGCTTGGGGTCGTAAATCGGCTCGAGCTTGAGCACGTTGTTGAGGCCGGTGCTCGTATATTCGGGGTAGAGGTCGATACCGCCCGCGTGACCGCCCTTGACGAGGGCCGCCTGTGCCACGTCGGTGGTGCCCAGGTTCAGCTTGCGCTCGACCGGGACGCCCGCGTTCTCCAGCGCCAGCGCGTACATCTCGCCCAGGAGCACTTCTTCCGTAAAGTCTTTCGAGCTGACCACAACGGGGCGCTGGTTGCCTGTGGAGGTAGTGGGGGCAGCGGTGGTCGCTCCCCCCATCATGTTGCCGGTAGTGGCCGTCGGATTGGTCGCTCCACCCGGCCCGCCGCACGCAGATAGCAGCGCGCTGCCCGTGATAAGCAGTGCCGCAGCCAATAACTTGCCCCTCATTACTGCCTTCCTCCTGTAGACCCATTGGAACGCCCGGCTACGCATTGCCTATCAATGCTCTCACAGGGCCTGTGCCTATACTACGCACCAGATACGCGGACAGATGTTCGATTTGTACATGTATCGTGATTATAGCGAGCAGCCAGGGGAGGGTCAACCCGTCGGGAGACGTACGTTATGGGATTGTAAGATTTACCTGTGTAGACGATGGACGATGGACGATAATAGGAGACGGAACCGCATGACGCCAAGGACGCCAAGAACGCGCCAAGAGAATAGAGATTAGAGAACAAAAAAGGAGCAGGTCTTTCCCTGCTCCTTTAGTATACGACCCTGGCATGTTCGTATAGCTTTACATAAGAGAAGCACCCAGCGTGACTGCTTTGTGCAGCGCGCGGTGCTGAAGCACTTTGGCGTTGCCCTCGGTGACGCCCATCGCTTGCGCCGTTTCCTTGAGCGAACAACCCTGTAGGAAGCGCAATTCGAGCACGCGGCGGTAATTGGGGGAAAGCTTTGCTAGTATTTCCGCGACATGGGTGGTGGCGGGGCTGACTTCCTCGTCGTCGGTCGCGCCGGGGCGGAGGGGGTTGGCGGCCAGGTGAAGAGGGGCGGCCTCTTCCATTTGCTCCAGGCTGGCGGCGGGGTTCTTGTAGTAGAACCGCCAGTGGTCGGTGATCGTGGTGCGGGCCACCTGGTAGAGCCAGGCGAGGCGGGTCTGCTCTTCCTGGGTTACGTCGAGGGAGTTGGCGGCTTTCATGAACACCTGCGAGGTAATGTCCTCGGCGTCTTCGCGGTTGCCGATCTTGAAGTATACGAACTTGTAGATCTGCTCAACGTGAGCGTCGTAGACCTGCTGCAAGATGGTCTGTCTGCTCTGCCCGGTCTGCTGCTTGCCGGCTTGCTCGCGTAGAGATGCAGGCTTCACGTATACTGCGGTTTGACCGTTAGCGGTAAGAGTGCTCATAATGTCCCTGGCCCTCCGTGTATTTTTGAGGCTGCTGCGGCGTGCGGAGCGCGGAGCGCATAGCCTCCGTCCTGGTGAGCTAATCTTACCCACCCGCCCCTGAAATACACCTGAAGGCCCAGTAGCGTGCCCTTAAGAAAGCCTTAAGATGAGTCTGGATTTGGAAATTGGAATTTCGAATTGCGAATTTAGTAGGTATTCAACAAATTCGCAATTCGAAATTCCAATTTCCAAATCGAAATGTTACCTTCGCACGTATCCGATATTACTTGTGGCGTATTCAGGCTCAGGTGCTACAATTTTGGTAAGATACGCCATGCGGGACACACGATTTAGCTATGCAACCTAAAACTAACACACTGGTACTGGTAGTCGATGACGACTCGCGCATATTGAGGCTGGTGCGGGTGAACCTTGAGAGGGCGGGGTTCGAGGTGGACACGGCGAGCAATGGGGTGGCGGCGCTCGAACAGTTCGACGCGCGGCCCCCGGACGCGGTGGTGCTGGACGTAACCATGCCCGGCCTCGACGGCTTCACACTCACCCGGCGCATACGTGAGATCTCCAGCGTGCCTATCATTCTTCTCACGGCGATAGGCGAACAGTCGCAGAAGGTGAAGGGCCTCGATATCGGGGCCGACGATTACCTGACGAAGCCGTTCGACCCGGACGAGCTGGTGGCCCGCCTGCGCGCACTGCTACGTCGCACCCAGGCAGGCTCATCAGGCGAGGAAGCTCACAGCCTCGACGCGGGCGACCTGAAGATAGATTTCGTGCGCCGCAAGGTGGAGTTTAGAGGCGAGCCGGTCAAGCTCACACCCACCGAGTACAAGCTACTGCAACAACTGGCGCAGAACGCGGGCAAAGTGATCCCCAACGCCGACTTGCTATCCAAAGTGTGGGGTCCTGAGTACCGCGACGAGAGTGGCTACCTGTGGGTCTACATACGCGCATTGCGCCAGAAGATAGAGCCGGACCCCTCGAACCCGCAATACATCATCTCCGAGCCGGGCTTCGGCTACAGGCTACAGGTGCCGAAGTCTGAGACGGGGTCCTGAAACGTGAAACGTGAAACGTGATGCGGTTTGTGAAATATGGTGCGTGAATGAGAGGCCGCTTACACAACAGGACCAAGCTCCTCCCTGCCATCCTGGGCGTAGCGAAGGATCTCAAGAAGGTGAGTATGGATGATGTTGAATAGAGGGACAAAGGTGCTGGCGGTTCAGCACAGGGGCACAAGCAGCATCTGAGATCCTTCGCTACGCTCAGGATGACGGGGGGAGTTGAGCACACAGGAAAGAATCAGCCCGAAACTCACGCACCAACCATAGCAAACCGCATCACGTTTCACGTTTCACGTTTCAGGATCGTTTCAGAACCAAAGACTATGCGCCGACTATCGCTGCTGACACAATTCTCTATACTCAGCCTGGTGCTGTTCATCATTATTGGTGCGCTGCTGGGCTGGAACGTCACGCGCTATTTCGAGGCGCAGGCGGTACAGCAGCAACAGTTAGCGGTATCGTCGCTCATCACTCCCCTGGTCGGCCCTGTCGTGGAAGAGCACCCTGAGATACTTACCCAGGCTGCATATCCTCCACCCAAGGGACTGCCCATTGAAGATGCGATGAAGTACCCATATGCTCAAATCGAGTCCCAGCTAGCTTATATTTCCGGTTCCGGCTTGGTCAAGATCAAGATATGGAATCGCGACGGCATGGTCATCTATTCGGACGACCCCGACCTCGTGGGAGAGCAGTACGGGGTTAGTGACGACTTGCGAGCTGTATTGGGGGGCACACCCAGCGCTGATATCTCGTCCCTGGAAGAGGCTGAGAATACCACCGAGAAGGGCTACGGCCAGTTGTTGGAGGTGTATACGCCTCTCAGGCTGCCCAACGAAGGCGAGATCGTGGGGGCCGTAGAAGGCTACTACGACATGGAGGACTTGAAGGAGACGATTGGTCTAACCAGCGCCTTCCTCTGGACGAGTATCTTCACCGGGTTCCTTTTCCTCTACGTGTCGCTCTTCACCATCGTCCGCAACGCCTCCCAGCGCATCCTGCGCCAGAGCCACGAAAACGCCGTGCTCCTGACCGACACCGAGCGCAAGGCCGCCCGCCTCGAGCTTGTGAACGAGCTTGCCCGTTCCATCAACCGCTCCACGCTCGACCTGGATGAAGTGTTCAACACCGCCATCCGGGGTATAGACCGGATCGTGCGGCATTCGGGCGCGAGCATCAGCCTGTTCAACGAACGCACCGGCAAGGTATCGCAGACCATCGCTTCGCACGAGGTGGGCGCGGAGGAGATAGAGGCCGGGAAGAAGCTCATCGCGGAGGTAGGCACCTTCATCAGCGGGGATACGCGGCTCGTCACGTCCCCTGAGTTGCAGAGCATGGCGGCCAGGGGCGTGCTTTCGCTGCTGCTCATACCTATCTCTCTAAGTGACCGCAGGCTGGGCATGTTGCGGGTGGTCAGCGACCTACCGAATAGCTTCGATGAGGAAGACGCCGCCATCCTCAAGGGCGTGGCCGACCAGCTTGCCGTGGCTATGGAGAACAACCGCCTCATCCGCGAGACGGCAGAGACCACCGCCCTGCGCGAGACTAACCGTCTCAAGGACGAGTTCGTGTCGATGGTGTCGCACGAGCTTCGCACGCCGCTGGCCTCCGTCAAGGGGTATTCGCGCACCCTGCTGGCCGATAACGCGGATTGGGACCCGCAGACCCGGCGCGAGTTCCTGCAAATCATCTCGGACGAGAGCGACAAGCTACAAGAGTTGGTGGAGAATCTGCTTGAGATGTCCCGCATCGGGGCGGGCCGCCTACCTATCTCAGCCGAGCCACTACTGCTCAAGCCGTTCGTCAAGGAAGTGGTAGAGCGGGTGGGCAACCACTACCCCGACGCCAACTTCAAGTGCAACATCGCTCACGGCCTGCCGGTGGTGGAGGCCGATCCTAGGCGGTTGGAGCAGGTGCTGGTGAACCTGTTGCAGAACGCGGCTAAGTACTCGGGGTCGCATACGGTGTGGGTGGGAGCGAGCTATGACGGCGGCGAAGAAGTGGCTTTATGCGTGCAGGACAAAGGCCTCGGTATCGCCCCCGAGCACGTGCCCCATTTGTTCGACAAGTTCTACCGCGCCCAGTGGAACCAGGCCGACAGCGGCTCGGGCACCGGGCTGGGCCTGGCAATCGCCCGCGCGCTGGTGGAGGCGCAGGGCGGCCGCATCTGGGTCGAAAGCAAGGTTGGGGAGGGCACGACCTTCTACTTCACCCTGCCCATCCTCACGGTAGAGGGCGAAGATGGGGCACCATCATCTGCTAATAGCTCCGGCGCTACACCTCCCCTTTCTTCGACTACCCCTTCTCCGCGATAAACAGACGGAACCTCATCACGCCTAGGGTTATTCACCGCAGAGACGCGGAGAGCCTGCCCTGAGCGAAGCCGAAGGGACGCGGAGGTTACGCAGAGAAGAATAGAGGGTGTTCTTACTGGAGCAACACTGTGCGGCAAGGTGTTGCCTTTGCCCCTTCCTAAAGAACCAGTACAATCTCAGCGTAGCCTCTGCGCCTCTGCGGTGAATAACCAATGCTAATCTTGGCGCGTACTTAGCGTACTTAGCGTACTTGGCGTCATGCGGTTACGTCTCCTACTATCGTCCATCGTCCACCGTCCGTTTGCACGTTGGCCCGCCGCTTGCGTATAATTCGTTGGAGTCACGCCGTCGCGGAACGTCTGGCGTGACCTTTTGCGTATATCGTAATGAGAAGGTATCTTCCTATCTCATTTTCGTAATTTCACTCCTTTTGCCCTCTTTCCATTCCCGCGGTACGGATGCAGTAGATTCAGGAGATTTAGATGGATAATGTTGAAAGAAAGTCTTCGCCACTGGTGTTCATCGTGGTGCTGGTGGCGATTGTCGCGTTCGGCCTGGGTGCGGGCACCATGTTCCTCGCCGGGCAGGCCGCTACCGTTGTCGGGGTAGCAAGCAACCAGGGCACTCAGCCCACGACCGTAGTCGTGACCGAAGGCGGTACGGGCGCGGTGCCGACCGAGTTGGCGAACGACCCCGCCTGGCAATCGTTCGTGGCTACGTATAACGCGATCAACCAGGAGTTCTACTACCGCCCTGTGGAGCGCGACGACCTGGTGTACGGGGCCGCCAAGGGCATGATCGAGGCGCTGGGTGACGACTATTCTTCGTTCCAGACGCCCGTGGAGGCCGAGCGCGAAGCCAGCAACATGCAGGGCAACTTTGAGGGCGTGGGCATCACTATAGGCACCCGCAACGACCTCCCCACCGTGATAGCGCCCATCCCAAATACTCCCGCTGAGAAGGCGGGCGTGCGGGCGGGTGACATCATAGCCGGGGTGGACGGGCGCGACGTGACCAAGTTCACCCCCGCCGAGATCGCCAACCTCGTGCGCGGCCCCGCCGGTACGAAGGTGCGCCTCACGCTCATACGCGGCGACAAGCCCTACGACGTCGAGCTTACCCGCGCCCGCATCGAAGTGCCCGCCGTCACCCTGACGATGGTAGATGGATACGCCCGTATCGAGGTGAGCATCTTCAACGAGAAGACCACCCCCGAGCTTGACGCGGCCC
The DNA here is from genome assembly GCA_036386675.1 of Chloroflexia bacterium. Taxonomy (GTDB): domain Bacteria; phylum Chloroflexota; class Chloroflexia; order QHBQ01; family JADMIH01; genus JADMIH01. Next base: position 9,887 of record DASVVE010000032.1, read on the forward strand.
TCGCAAGCGCGCTGTCGCAGAACGCCAAGGGGGTCATCCTGGACCTGCGCAACAACGGCGGCGGCCTGGTGGTGCAGGCGTTGCAGGTGCTTGGCCGCTTCCTGCCGGAAGGCTCGGTCGGCTTCTACGAGTCGCGCAAGTCGGACGGCTCGGAGGACGAACCGCACGAGGTAATCGCCAACGCCCCCGAGTCGCTGGACCTCGATAAGACCCGTAACATCCCGATGGTGGTGCTGACCAACGGCGGCAGCGCCTCGGCCTCCGAGATCGTGGCTGGCGCGCTCCAGGACTACGGCAGGGCCACGCTGGTGGGCGAGCAGACTTTCGGTAAAGGCTCCGAGCAGCACGTCTACCAGTGGCAGGACGGCACGAGCGCGCACATTACCTTCGCGCACTGGCTGACCCCAAAGAAGCGCGACATCAACCCGCTCCCGGAGCCGACGGTGGCCCCCGGCACGCCGGAGATCCTACCTACTTTCACGCCTACCCCACAGTCGAGCGTGCCGCCCGCCCAGGCGACTGCTACCGCCCAGGCTCGCCCCCTCTACCCGGAGCAGACCGACCGCGGCCTCACCCCGGAGATCCGCGTGGTACGCACCGAGAAGGACTACCTGGAGGACAAGGACCCGCAGTTGGATAGGGCGGTCGAGTTCTTGAAAACGGGCGAGTAACGTATAATGCAGGGTTAGCGGAAGCGGCGGGAGGGTTATCTCTCGTCGCTTCCGCGGATTTTGAGACCGGAAGGGCAATTCGCGGTTGGATTTAGTGCAAGTCGTGCTCGTGGTGTTCGGCGTACTGGTGGCGGTGGGCGGGCTGGTTCTCATGGTCCGTAGCGCGGGCCGGGGCGAGGACGCGCGGCGGGGCTACCTGCCCTTCGCTATGATCGCCGTCGGCTTGATAGTGGCCTACCGCTCCTTTAGCGACTACCGCACGATGGATAGGCAGGACATAACCATCATGTTCCTCTTTGCGATAGCCTTGCTGACGCTGATAGGGCTGCAATTCCTGGTCGTGGAGCGCAATCGTACCTACTTAGATACTCCCGCCGAACCGGATACTAGCAAAGGTGACGGAGAGGATACCAACAGTGGATGATATAGAGACTTATTTCCTGTGCCAGGGCTGCCAGACCTCCGAAGAGGTGGCCCATCGCCTTGCTGGCTTCTTCCGCACCGCCCGCAAGTCGATAGATATCGCTATCTACTCCTTCTCCCTGTGCCCGGAGCCTCGCCAGATCGTACACGACGCGCTGCACGAGCAGATGAACGCCGGGGTGCGGGTGCGCATCGCCTACGACGACAAGGCGGGCAAGGATAGCACGTTCGGGCCTGGGCCGATTGGTGACTACTGCGACTACAACACACCCTCGTTTGTGAGCACCCTGGGCCTCCCCACCCGGCCCGTGAGCGGCAACCGTGCCTTGATGCACCACAAGTACGTCATCCTCGACGCGGGTACGCCCGAGGCCCGCGTGTGGACCGGCTCTCTCAACTGGACCGACGATGGCTGGGAGAAGCAGGAGAACAACGTCATCATCGTGCGCTCGCAGGGGCTTGCCGAGTACTACCGGCACGACTTCGAGGAGCTTTGGATAGACGGCAACCTGGCACCGTCCGGTACGATGGACAGCGGCGAGGATACCGTGCGGTACAAGGGCGAACCCGCGCACGTGCTGGTGAACTTCTCGCCCGGCGAGGGCGAGTGGATAGACGAGGCGATAGCCAACCAGATAGAACGCACCGAGCACAAGGCGACGTTGGCCTTCGTGGTGCTCACGTCCAGTCGCATCCTCAGGGCGGTGCAGGGCCTCATGATGCGCAACGTGCCCATCAACGGCATCTACGACGAGGCGCAGATGGCGGGCGTGAAGTACCAGTGGAGCCTGGTGCCCGCCAACCACTGGAAGATACCGGCCTTCGAGGAGATTATCCGGTATGCGCAGTTGGTGGGCAAAAAGAGCACCCCCTACACCGAGAACAGCGCCCACGACTTCATGCACAACAAGGTCATGGTGCTGGACGACGTGGTGATTACCGGCTCGTACAACTTCTCGCGCCACGCCCAGCAGAACGCCGAGAACTCGCTCATCATCAAGTCGGCGGCGCTGGCCGAGACCTACAACGAGTACCTTGAGAGCCTCATGGACAAGTACCGGACGACAGGCCCCACCAAACCCGTTGTGGTCTCTAAAGAGCTGGTCAGCCCGGAGGCAGCAGAAGCGAAGTAAGCAGCGCCCCCAGTGCCAGCAGATAGGCCAGCAGGGTAGCGTACCTGCTCCACCCCAGGCGTTGCGCCACCCAGCCGAGCGCCAGTGCTGCCGGTAGGCTGAGGAGGCCCCACATGCCGCCCGGCACCATGCCAATCGCCATGCCCGCGCCCCACCACGCCAGCCACCGGGCCGCCCGGCTCCACCCATAGCCCACGCTCTCGAACAGCCCCACAAGTCCTGATAGCACCGCCGCCCCTGCCAGGTAGCCAACCGCGTCTGGTTCAGCAGTGCCCAGGACAAGCCCCCTCTGTGAAGCGACAGGCGAAATCAGCGCCAGGACAATCGCCAGGTTGGGCCATAGCTCGTCGCGGTTACTTTCTCCCTTAACTGTGAAGTCAAAAAGCAAAGAGATAGCTATAACTACCACCAGCGTGAAGCGGTCCACCGGGAAGGGGAGTGTGGAAACCCCAGGCAGCGGCAAGATGGACAGCGCGGCCCACGCACATGCCATGCCGGGGATGTTGGCATGTGCTACCAGGCGCAGGGTCTTGTGTATCAGCGTCCTGCGGGTTGTGTCTGTGGCGTGGCGGGGCATGAAGAGGGCCAGTAGCAGGGCGGCGACAATGGCAAGCCCGCCTGGATAGAAGAACATCCTGGGTAGGAGGGCCAGCGCCCAGTCGGAAAAGCCTGCTAGGGGATTCACTCTGCCTGTGTATCTCCACCAGTCTGCCGAGTAGCGCGCCCGGCTAGCTGCTTGAGCCAGTATAGGACCACGGCTGCCAGGAACACCGCCAGTCCCATCCCTGTCGCGGGTAGCGCCGCCGGTACGGTGCCCTGCGCGGTGCGCACCAGCATGCCCACACCCCACTCTATTCCCACTGTGGTCAAAGCCCCGACGCCTCCCGCCATCGTCCTCACTGCGGGCTTCAGCATGGCCTCAACTACAACCTGGGGGAGGGCAGCGGCCAGCAGCGAAAGCACAACTGCCAGTGTCACAGGCCACCGCCAGCCTAGTGAAGTTTCGTAGCGTCTGAAAAAAGTTAGTGCTGCCACCAAAACGTAGGCGGGTAGAAGCAGCGCGGCCACTACTCCATAACCTGTGTCCAATGCAGCCTGAGATAACATCCACAGGCCCGGCACCACCGCCACCAAAGTGGCAATCTCGGCCCAGCGCCACCACCGCGCCACAATCCAGGGCAGGCCCACAAGCATCACCCAGGTCGCCCCGGCGGCTCCAAGCGGCGAATTGGCCGCGATCCCGAACCCCACAAGTGCCATACCCACCAGCGCGTAGCTAAAGGGCCTATGACCTTGTTGCTCCTGTGAAACGTAAGCAACGTAAGCCTGGTAGCCTCCAATCAACAGGGTCAGCATACCGAACAGCACCAACAGCCATGCGCCTACCGGGTGCCAGGGTGCAGTTACCAGCATCTTCGCCAGGATGTAAGGCGCTATGAGAGCGTAGAGTGCCGTTAGCGGCGCGTTTGCTCCCTCGTTTTTGTCCCGCTCCCGCCCATCCCGGAACCCTCCACTAACAGTGAATGCCCCCACAAGTGCCCCGCCCATCACCGCGACCGCCGGCCAAGGTTCTGCCACACCACCGGCTGGAGGCGCAAAGATGGGGAAGCCTGTAGCTACGGCTAAGATTGCTATGATAACAGCCGGGCCGACCGCGTTGAATATCGCCCAATTAGTCTTCGAGCATGTGCCAGGTACGTTCTGGCTCGCCCAAATGCCCACTCCCGCCATCCCCCAGCCCACAGCCAGCACCACCATGTTATGCGCGTAGGCACACACCAGGAGGTCCACACCGATGAGGCCGAGGAAGAGACCACTCATGCGCACTTCGCTCTGCCTTACCAGGGGAATAGAGATAGTTGCCAGCGTGAGGGTCCAGGCGGTCCCAAACAGCAGGCCGAGGCTGTCCACCCGGAACAAGGGCGCAAGCTCAACATCCCGGCCGTTCAGCACCGGCACTAGAGCCAACTGTAGCAAGGCCAGGAGCAGCAGGAAAGCAGACGTCCAGGTGGCGTTGTGCCTTCCGGCGGTGGGGGGATTAGTCCGGTTGAAGCCTGTCATGGAGCTAGGGTGAGAGTAGTTCCGAGACCGTAACCACCTGTAAGCCCATCTCCTGCAAGCGGTCCAAGATGCGGGGCAGGGCCTCAGCGGTGGACTGGAAGCCGATATGGTGCAATATGACCGCCCCGTCGAGTTCCACTCCCGCCGGTGGGTTGGTGACCCGGTTGAAGACGAACTCGGGCGTCTTGGGCTGCCCTACCGAGTCGAGCGAGTCGAGGGTCCAGTAAATCGAGCGGTAGCCCTGCGAGGCGGCGACGTTCAGCACGTGGTTGTTGCGCGCTCCATAGGGCGGCCTCCAGAAGGGCTTGCTGGTGCGGCCCGTTAGCTCCTGCAATATCGTCTCGGTGCTGGCAAGCTCCTCCACTAGCTGCTCGTCGGTCAGCTCGCGGGAGTCGCGGTGGGAGTAGGTGTGGTTGGCGATCTCGTGCCCGTCCGCCGCCGCTTGCCTGACGCTCTCCGGGTGCTTTTCCGCGAACTTGCCCGTGATGAACATCGTGACGCGTACGCCGCGCGCCCGCAACGTGGCGAGTATCTGCGGCAGCGTATCCTCCGTACCCCCGGCGTCGAAAGTGAGCGCGATCCTATTGTTGCCCCTAGCGCCCCTCACAACCTCCCGCCAGCCCTCAGTGGGCGGACTCTCCGGCGTGGGGTTGGGTTCCTGGCTTGCGGGCGTTGGCTCCACATTGGTTGGTGGGGTGCGCGTTGGTTGCGGTTCGGGCGCTGTGGCAGGTTCGCTTGTGGTGGCAGGTTCCGGGGTGTCCGTGGCAGCTTCGGCAGGCGGTTCGGTGGCGGTAGCCGTCGATTCGGCAGTAGCAGTCGGGTTTGCGGTAGGTTCTGTGATCGCTGTAGGTGAAGGCTCAATCGTGGCCGTGTCAGTAGCAATGGGTAGCGGCGTGCTCGTAAGAGTCCCGGTTGGCACCTGGGTTGGTGTATCTGTGGGTGCAGGGGTAGACGTGGGCAGCAACGGGGTTGGTGTGGGCAGGCCCGTACCGTCGCAGCCCCACAAGACGGTCAGGAGCAGCGTAGGAATTAGGAGCAGGAGGAGCGCGCGTCGCATGTGTGCATGATACCACGTGAGGGTCGTGGGGAATAGAAAAGCCCTATTCAGGTAAGTCTTCCAGGTTATTTGCCTGGCAGAACGATTATATCGCGGCTGAACGTGCTGAGGCTTTCCGCGCCCTCCCCGGTAATCAGCAGATCATCCTCTATGCGGACCCCAATGCGGTTCATCTCATAGATCCCCGGCTCAACCGTAAACACCATGCCGGGTTCCAGCAGCAACTTGTTGCCCTCCACTATATACGGCTCCTCATGGGACTCTAGGCCAATGCCGTGCCCGGTGCGATGCCGGACCAGCCGCCCATAGCCGGCGTCTATCAGCACGCTTTTGGCGGCTATGTCCACGGCTTCAGCTGCCACGCCTGGTCCGGCAGCCGCCCGGCCCGCCGCATTCGCCGCCTGGACAACCGCATAGAAGTGCCGAAACTCCGCGCCTGGCTCGCCCACGAACACAACGCGGGTGATATCCGCATGATAGCCCCGGTAGACAACGCCGAAGTCTATCAGCAGGGGGTCGCCGGCTTGTATACGGTAGGGCAGCGGCCCCGAATGCGGCAGAGCGGTGTTGCCGCCCGCGTGCAAGATCGTCTTGAACGACGGCTCCTCGCTGCCAAGGGCTTTCATGTGCGCTTCCAAAATGTCCGCCAATTCGAGCTCGGTCATCCCGACCCGCACGGCGTCGAGCGTCAGCCGCAGCGCCTGCTCCGAGATCTCCACGGCGTGGCGCAGGGCGTCGATCTCGTCATCATCCTTATTCATTCGCAGTCGCGCTAGCTGCGCATCGGCCGACATGACGGTTGCCCCCGCAGCCCAGCGGCGGATTAGCTCGCCCTCGAAGAAGCGCATCCGCGTGCCCTCGACGGCGATGGTCTTGCCCGCCGGGTGCAGCATGTCAAGTCCCGCCCGGAAAGCCTGGTCGTAGCCCTCGGCATCGGTCCATGAAACTATGCGCAGACCGATCTGCTTGGCCTCAAACAGCGGAACTTCAAGCTGCGGGATGACGGCCACAGGCTGCTCGTCCAGCGGGATGAACATTACAATCGGCCGCTCCATAACGTAGTGGACGCCGCCGGTCAGGTAACGCATCGTGGCTCCGGGAATGAGCGCGACGATGTCCAGCCCCGCATCGCGCATGATCCCTCGCAACTTGTCCAGGCGCTTGTGTGCCTGCTTCAATGCCTAGCCCCCTTCTCCATGCGGTTTGGACTTGACGTAATCCCTAATGGCCTCGTAGTACAGTCCGCTAAGCCGCTCCATCAACGGCCACGTACGGCCGCCGCCTATGCCTCTGCCGTCTACGTCGCGTACAGGAATCAGCCCCGCGAACGTGCCGGTGACGAAAGCCTCGTCGGCATCATAAACGTCGGTGAGGGAAAAATTCTTCTCGTAAACGGGAATGCCCTGCTTGCGGCACAACTCCACGACTTTCCCGCGCGTGATGCCGTTCATGCAGTATTGCCCGGTCGACGTCCAGACCTCACCGCTGCGCACGATGAAGAAGTTGGTCGCGTTGCAGGTGCTGACAAAGCCGTGGATATCGAGCATCAGCGCTTCATCCGCGCCCGCATTCAGCGCCTGCGTCAGTGCGATCACCTCGTGCAGCTTGCTATGGCAGTTGAGACGTGGGTCCAGGTAGTCGGGCGACCCGCGCCGTACCGTGGAGGTGAACAGGCGAATGCCGGTCTCTCTCACGGCCGGGTTGGCTTGTTTGTACTCCGCGATAATCACGATGGTCGGGCCGCCAACTACCAGGCGCGGGTCCTGCGAGGGCGTTTTCTTGACGCCCCTGGTGATCATGAGGCGCACGTGCACGCCGCTTTTCATCTGGTTTGCTTCGATTACATGGTATAGCCTGGTGGTAAGCTCCTGGCGCGTCATGCCGATATCGAGGGCGATGGCCTTTGCCCCTTGATAGAGCCGCGCCAGGTGCTCCTCCAGAAAGACCAGCACACCATCGTGCAGCCGGATGCCTTCCCAGACGCCATCTCCAACCAGGTAGCCGCTATCGAACACCGACACCTTCGCCTCGTTGCGCGGGAAAAGCTCGCCGTTTACAGAAACCAGGATATGTTCATTGCGCTCGTCTTCAAGCGCATCGTGTGTGCCCCGAGGCATATGCCCACCTCCATAGCCAAGATCCTGACAGACTATAGGCCACAATAGGCGCGACTTTCAAGTAGCGACCGTGCCTATCAGGTTCAATTCCGCTAATCGGCACGTATTTCCGCAGGTTGGCTACACTATTGGCTACACACGGCAACAAAAGGGCCTAGCTACCGTTGCTAGACCCTCTATTTCCTGCTTAGATTGTGGCGGGCATAAGAAGGCTCGAACCTATGACCTCGCGGATGTGAATTGTAGGCAAAGCGCGTCTGGCCTGGCAACCGCACCTTGTATTCTTCCTGGCGAAGATGCTTCTTAACGCTAGCTATGAGTCAGGCGCGCTCACCCCCACTTGCTGTGCTGGTCCACCCAGCGGATCGCCAGGTAATACAATAATGCAGCGATTAAAAAGATGCCCCCGATGAAGATGCCACCGATGAAGAAGTCGGGGTTGACTAACCCGAAGGCTATACAACCGACTGCAATAACGACAGAGACCCAGAAGAACGCCCAGGCTGCTCCCCGACTCCGTAGTCCCATAAGGCCAAACCGTACCATCGGGGGCCAGGTGCTACGATCCACACTCATTGGTTGCCTCCACGTGAGTGACTTGATAAGCTTGCGCAGCGCATAAGTTGCCACCATTAAGTAGACACAAACCTATCAGAAACCCAAGCAGATGTCAAGAAGCCGTTTCGGCATTGGCACAGAGGGGGAGGCTCTACTGTTTTCGTAGAGTTGGGCGCACCAATGGCTACACACGACAAAAAGGGCCTAGCTACTACTGCTAGGCCCCATTCGGTGCGTAAATTGTGGTGGGCATAAGAGGGCTCGAACCTCTGACCTCACGGATGTGAACCGTGCGCTCTGACCAACTGAGCTATACGCCCGCGTGCAAGGTATTATAGCAATTTTTAGCGCCGACTGCAAGGGAATCGTACTTTTTTCGTAGCTGTGTCGAACTTGAACAACAGGACCAAAGCCTCGCCTTTGTCATTCTGAACGCAGTGAAGAATCTCGTCCCTCTCTTAGGTGTATACACATTTCTTATGCTTCACTGCCGCCCATAGTACACTCTTACTTGGGTGCTGTGGGACGAGATTCTGAACGCAGTGAAGAATGACAAAGCCGAGGCTTTGGTGCCACTCTCCGGCTTTTGCACAGGCTCGGCACATTTCCACATTTGCGCCCCGTTTCTCCATACGCGTATAATTAAGTCAGAGGCACACTGACAGCATGATACTTAGCACAACTATTTTGGCGGTGCGGCGCGACAACTCCGTGGCGATGGCCGGGGACGGCCAGGTCACCATCGGTGACGTCGTGATGAAGCATTCAGCCCGCAAGATTCGTAGATTGTACAAGGACCGGGTGCTTGCCGGGTTCGCCGGGGCCGTGGCCGACGCGCTGACCCTCTTTGATAAGTTTGAAGCTCAACTCGAACGCAACAAGGGCAACCTCCGCAAGTCCGCCGTGGAACTGGCGAAGGAGTGGCGCACCGACCGTTATCTGCGCCGCCTTGAAGCCCAGCTAATCGTGGCGGACCCCTCGCAACTGCTCATCCTTTCAGGTGAAGGCGAAGTGATAGAACCCGACGACGGCGCGGTAGCCATCGGCTCAGGTGGCTCTTACGCGCTGGCGGCAGCACGCGCCCTGCTGGCCCACACCGACATGACGGCTGAGAACATAGCCCAGGCGGCCCTCAAAATCGCGGGCGACCTGGATATCTATACGAACAGTAACATAGCTTTTTATTCGTTATCCCAAGAAGTACCGTCTGAAGGATCGAAAACGCCGGGCGAAGAACTTGTAACCGGGCAAGCCGTACCGGAAACTCACTAGAGAGGCAAATCGAATGCAAGACCTCACACCGCGACAGATAGTGGTCGAGCTGGACAAATATATAGTAGGGCAGGACGCGGCCAAGCGAGCCATAGCCATAGCCCTGCGCAACCGGGTGCGCCGCCAGAAGGTGGACCCCACCATGCGCGACGAGATTACCCCCAAGAACCTGATGCTGATTGGCCCCACGGGCGTCGGCAAGACCGAGATCGCCCGCCGCGTGGCCCGGCTGATAGACGCGCCCTTCATCAAGGTGGAGGCGACCAAGTTCACCGAGGTGGGCTACGTGGGCCGCGACGTCGAGTCGATCGTGCGCGACTTGGCGGAGGCTGCTTTCAGCCTGGAGCACGACCAGCGGATAGCCGCCGTGCGCGACCAGGCCGAGTCGGTGGCTACCGAGCGCCTCATCAACCTGCTCATGGAGCAGCGCGACGACCTGCGCGCCAAGCCCGCCCGCAAGAGCCGCACCCGCGTGCAGGCGCAGGCACAGGCCCAGGTGGGCGGTCCCGACGTGACCATGCCCGCTACGATGGACGGCGGCAGTCTCGCGCCGACGATAACCACGACCGTAGATAGCGAAATCCGGGTTATGTCCGAAGTAACGGAGCGCGCCCTGAAGACGCAACGCCGCAAGGTTGCCCGCATGCTGGCCGAGCACAAGCTAGACGAGGAGCAGATCGAGATTGACGTGAACGACCTCGGCCTCGAAGACGACCTTGGCGGGGTCCTTGAGTTCTCACCCGGCATGTCGCCTGAGGAGATGTCCGAGTCGTTCTCCGACTTCCTGGATGGCTACCGCTCGATGCAGTCGAGCCTCAACGGTCTCAGCCGCAAGCGGGTGCGCCGCATGTCGGTGCGTGAGGCGCGGCGGTTCCTTACCGAGGAGGAGGCCCACAAGCTGGTGGACATGGATGCTATCGTGGAAGGTGCCATGCGCCGGGCAGAGCAGAACGGCGTGGTGTTCATTGACGAAATCGACAAGATCACCGGCTCTGCGATAGACACCGGCCCTGACGTTTCCGGTGAGGGCGTGCAGCGCGACATGCTCCCCATTGTGGAAGGCTCCACGGTGCAGACCCGCTACGGCCCTCTCAAGACCGACCACGTGCTGTTCATCGCGGCGGGCGCGTTCCACGGCTCCAAGCCCTCCGACCTGATACCGGAGCTTCAGGGCCGCTTCCCCCTGCGCGTGGAGCTTGAGAGCCTGGGCGAGTCGCAGCTACAGGCCATACTCACCGAGCCGGAGAACGCGCTCACCCGCCAGTACACCGCGCTGATGAAGACCGAGGGGGTGGACCTGGAGTTCAGCGAGGATGGCACGGCACGCATAGCCGAGGTAGCCGCCGAGCTGAACGGCCGCGTGGAGGACATTGGTGCCCGCCGCCTGCATACCATCATGGAGCAGGTGCTGGAAGACCTGGCCTTCCGCGCCGACGAGGAACAGGGCAACACCGTCACCATAGACGCCGCTTACGTAGACGGCCGCGTCAAGCAGATCGCCAAAGACGACGACCTGAGCCGGTTCATTCTGTAATTCAGCACCTTAGTTTGTGGTATTGGTGAGAGACGGAAACGCAAAGACGCCAAGGACGCGCCAAGAGTATTAAGGTTTGAAAAGTACAAAGAGGACCAGAGTACGGAACTATGTACTCTGGTCCTCTTTGTACTAATAACAATCCTTAACCTTGGCGTGGTCCTTGGCGTCTTTGCGTCTTGGCGTTTCCGTCTTGGTGGTTTCGTCTTTCCACAAGATTGGTAAAACCATTGACAAAGCTTGGGCCGTACCATAGTATGTGGGCGTGACGCAACGGTATTATGGTTATGGTGTTTAGTTTGGATGCACAGCGGGATGCCCCGGTTTACAACATAAAGGCTATGTCGAAGCTCACCGGCGTTCCGGCGGACACGCTGCGCCGTTGGGAGAGCCGCTACAACGTGATCGTGCCCAAGCGCACCGACTCAGGCTATCGCCTCTACTCGCAGCGCGATGTGGATACTATCCTCTGGCTTAAAGGGAAGCTGGAGGAGGGACTGTCCATCAGCCGGGCCTGCGAGATGCTGCGGCAGAAGGGCGGCGACCCGGCCTCCTCTACACAGGCGCAGACCGTCGCTCCCGCTACACCTCTTGCTCCCCAGCAGACAGCCGAATCTTCCGTGCGCTCGTTTGACGCCCTGCGCGCCGAACTAATCGACGCGCTGAGGTCGGTGGACGAGACTCGCGCAGGGGAACTCCTCACAGAGGCGCTCAGTTTGTACAGCGTGGAAGACGTGTGCATCCAGGTCATACAGCCGGTGCTGGTGCGGGTGGGCGAATTGTGGCTGACGGGTGAGGTATCGGTGGCGGTGGAGCATTTCGCTTCGTCGTTCATGCGCGCCCGCCTGGAGAACCTGTTCAACCAGAGCCCTCACACCATGTACGGCCGCTTCGCGCTGGTGGCGTGCGCTCCCGGAGAGTTGCACGAGCTTGGGGCGATGTTCCTGGCAATCTTCCTGCGGCGCTCCGGCTTCCGGGTGGTCTACCTGGGGCAGAACGTGCCACTCGACAGCCTGCTGGGCATGGTGCGCGCCCTGCACCCCGATGTAGTGTGCATCTCCGCGACCCGTGCCGAGACCGCCGCCGCCCTCTACAACCTGCGCGACTCGCTGGACAAGATGCAGGCGATGGAGGGCCGCGCTCCTCTGCTGGCCTATGGTGGCCGCGTCTTCAACCGCTTCCCCCACATCACCGACCGCCTGGGTGGCCTCTACCTGGGTGAGGACGCACGCAAAGCCGTTACCACCCTGGGAGAACGGTTGCGGGCGGGGTAATCGGTTATACTGGCGGGGATGCGACAATCGCGCCTCAATAGGGACCCTGCTGACCGGAAGGAGTTCGCTTATGGCTAACTCTACCATCCTCTACGCCTGCACCGAGCGCGGCCTCGGCATCGTGAACAAGCCCGGCACCTCTACGGAGTGGCTGCCTTTGCGTATGGTGTTGCAGGACCGCGCCCTTGTCTCGGCGTGGGCCGACCCCGGTCCTCCTATCAGGGTGATGGTTGTGGACACCGAGGGTGACCTGCTGCTGAGTGAGAACGGGGGGCGCACCTGGTCGCCTGTGCCTGGCTTCGGCTCTGTGGCAAGCACTTTCCAGTCCGGTGATTTACCCGCCCCTCACATTGTTACTGGGAACGGCACTGTAGCACGCACGACCGACGGCGGCGCGGCGTGGAAGACCCTATCCTTCGCACCGGGCGCGGTCCAGGTGTCGCCTGGAACGAGTGTTGTAGCGGCAGGTGAGTACATATATTTGCCTGGCACCGGCGAAGGTACCACGACTGTGCAACGCGGCACCCTGGCTACAGGTGACTGGGCCAATATGGACCTTGAAGGTGTTACGGCCCTCGCCTACGACACCGACAAGGGCGGACTGTACGCCTGCACACCCCTTGGGGTATACGCAAGCGCAGGCTCAGTTTGGTCGCTATTGCCCGGCTCGCCCCGCGATGGCACCTCCATCGTCGCCATCCCCGGCCCCGCAACAAAACCTCCCACGCTCCTGGTCGGCACCCCAGGCGGCCTCTACGTAAGCCCCGACACGCACGCCTGGCAGAGCGTGGGCCTCCCCCACGAAGGCCCCGTCACCGCACTCGCCCGCGACCCCGAACGCCGCGACCGCGTGTACGCTGCCACCGATGTAGGCTACCTTCTCGAAAGCGGCAACCGGGGCCAGTCGTGGCAGCCGGTCAACAGCACGCCTATCGGGCTGGTAAGCTATCTCTTTGTAGTGAGAATTTAGCTGAAACGGGGTGCTGAAACGTGAAACGTGAAACGTGATGCGGTTGGGGGTATTGGGTAGGCAAATGCAAGCTTTTTGGTGAAGGGGTACCATGCTCCCCTTGTCATCCTGAGCGCAGCGAAGGATCTAAGATGTTCCCCTTACCCCTATGCTGAACCTCCAGCACCATGTTCCCTAATGTTCAATGGCATCCCTACTCACCTTTTTGAGATCCTTCGCTACGCTCAGGATGACAAGGGGGAGTATGGTCCTGCCACACCGACTCAGCCTAATTCACGTACGCGATAACACAAGCCGCATCACGTTTTACGTTTCACGTTTCAGCTTCTACCATCGTCCTCCACGCGTGCTTGCAATTCGAAGGGGCTTCACGTATAATACAAAGCGAATCGCCAGATTGAGAATGCGAGAAGAACTCCCCCTGTTTGCCATTACCGGCATAATGTCGCACCACCGTACTGAGGTCCCAAACCTCGACGGCGCGTGCAGTTCCCCCGCCAACACTCCCCTGGCGTCTACTATCTCCTTTGAGGACGGTGTGGATGAATAACGAGCAGATAGAGCAGCCGACCGACGTGGACCAGCAGGCCGGCAACGGCCAGGCCCAGGCTACAGGTACCGCCAACGGCGCATACGACGCAGGCACCGCCGAGGCCACCAACGGCCAGGAAGGCGCTGTCCCTAGCACCATGCCCGGCGATATGCCTGGCCCTTTGCCGGAAGAGGCAGCAGGGACGGGTGTTGAGGGTGACCTGGGCCAGGTTGATGGCGGCATGGACGCCCCGACCGCCGATGTGCCGGTGGACCTCGATACCGGCCACGTAGATCATACGGGTGGCGGCGCTTACTCCGAGGCTTCGCCTGCGTCCGAACAGACTGCCGGTGCTGACGATGTCGATGCCGCGGGTGCGGGTGCGGGTGCGGGTGCCGCTGAAGGTCCCGATGAGGGCGCGGCAGATGCTTCGCATGCTTCCGCAGAGCCTTCCGCTGAAGGTCCGGCAGCGGCCGCCGCGGCAGGTGGCGCCGACTCGGACGAGATGGTGGTGCGTACTGCCCGTGACCCACGCATGGAGTCGGTGGGAGCTAACGCCTCGATGGAGGACCTGCTCAGGGCTTCCGAGCAGCAGTACCGCACGCTCAAGCACAACGACGTCATCGAAGGCACCATCATGCGGGTGGACCGCGACGAGGTGCTGGTGGACATCGGTGCCAAGACTGAGGGCATCATCCCGAGCCGTGAGCTTCAGAGCCTCACGCCTGAAGAGCGAGAGGCCCTTGCCCCCGGTGACCCCATCCTGGTGGCGGTAGTACAGCCCGAGAACAACGAAGGCCACGCCCTGCTCTCGCTCGACCGCGCACGCCAGGAGCGTTCGTGGCGCGACCTCCAGCGCAAGTTCGAGGCGGGTGAGGTCATCCAGGCCCCCGTTTCGGGGCACAACAAGGGCGGTCTGCTGGTGAATATCGAGGGTGTGAGGGGCTTCGTGCCTTCTTCGCAGATTTCCTCTCTGCCGCCGGGTGAGGCCAACAAGCAGGCCGAACTCAGCCGCTACCACAACCAGGCGATGTCCCTCAAGATCATCGAGATCAACCGCAACCGCAACCGCCTCATCCTCTCCGAGCGCCAGGCGATGCAGGAGCAGCGCGAGTCGATGCGCACCCGCCTCCTACGTGAGCTTGAGCCGAGCCAGATCAGGCCGGGCACCGTCACCTCGATTGCCGACTTCGGTGCGTTCGTGGACATAGGAGGGGCCGACGGCCTCATCCACCTCTCCGAGTTGTCGTGGAAGCGGGTGTCGCACCCCAGCGACGTGCTCAAGGTGGGCGACCGCATCAACGTGTTCGTGCTGTCGGTAGACCCCAACGAGCGCAAGATAGCCCTGTCACTCAAGCGGACGCAGCCGGAGCCGTGGAGCACCATCACCGACAATTACACGCTGGGCCAGGTGGTGCGCGGCACGATTACCCAGCTTACCAGCTTTGGCGCGTTCGCCAGGCTTGAGGACGGCATCGAGGGCCTCATCCACGTATCGGAGCTAGCGGAGGGTCGAGTGGCCCACCCGCGCAGCGTGGTACAGGAAGGGCAGACAGTCGAACTGAAGGTTATCCGTATCGACCCGGTGAAGCGCCGCATCGGCCTGTCGCTCAAGCGCATGTTCGAGGACGCGGCCCCCACTCCGGGCGAGCCGGGCGCTAGCGGCACCCAGGGCGACTTCGAGCCGGGGGCGGTCGCCAGCCAGCTTGACGACCCGAAGCCGGGCATGGAAGTGGGTACCGAGCTAGACCCGAACCAGCCTTCTGCTCCCGAACAGCGCCAGCAGCCTCTACCGGCACGCCAGGCCCAGTTCCAGCGCGAGCCACAGCAGCGCGGCGACCGCGACCGGGATAAGGACCGGGACCGGGATAGAGACCGTGGCCGCCGCGAGGACCGTGGTGGAGGCGGTGGCTCCCAGGCCACGGTAGACGATGAGCCGTTGGGCGCGATGGCACAGGCATTCGCCGCCTTCGCCCAGACCGGCGGCCTCTCGGTGAGCGCCGAAGAGGAGCAAGCCGCTCCAAATCGCCGCCAGGGACGTGAGGCCCAGGCCGCGACCACACCTGAGCCTGCGCAGGCTACAGCAGACGCCGGCACCGCTGACACTGCGGATACTGCGGATACTGCTGACACCAGCGGTATGAGTGATACCGGCACTGCTGAGGAGGCCGAAGCTACGACTGTCGAAGCCGCCCTCCCAGGCACAACCGAAGCCGAGACAACCGAGGACGCTTCTACCGAGACCTCCCCCATGTCCGACAGGATGGCCGGTGAGCCGTCCGGGACCGAGGCGACGGGTGACAGCGGCACAGCCGACGTGGAGACCGAGGCCTCGATGCCTTCTGCCTCCAGCCTTGAAGCTGACACCGACACCGACACTGATGCAGGCAGCACCGACGTCGCGACTGATTCGGGCGCTACAGACGTAGAAGAGTACACCAGTGGCGACACTGCTGACACTGCTGACACTGCTGACACTGCTGATGCGGGCGTTGAGACTGAGGCAGCGGGAGATACTGGTGACACCAGCGCTGCTGATGTGGAGACTGACGACGCAAGTGGCACTGACGACACAACAGCAGAGGCAGATGACGCAGGTACCACCGGCACCACCTCTGACGACACTGCGGAGAGCGCCACCGCCTCCCTCAACGACGTAGACGCGGGAGAGGTGATGTCAGACGACACCGCCTCCACCGGCGGAGAAGAGGGCGGCAGCGACGAGATCGTAGCCGGTGCCGATGCTGACACTGACACTGACACCAGCGACTCAGGTGCCGTGAGTGGTGCCGAGGCGATGCCTACTGTGGCGGATGCCGGACCCGTTGACGGTGAAGAGGGTGGTAGCGACGAGTTCAACGGCTAACCCGACCAGTAGAGACAATAAAAAAGGTGCGGTGGCCTACTAGCCACCGCACCTTTTTTATTGTCTTCTATTTCCTAGCCGAAAGTTTAGGTTGAACCTGCCCGATTTCAGGTGGAAGTATGTGTAAATGTGGTATAATATAGGCGTAGGGCAGAACATCGCCGTCTGCCTCCTCCATCGTCTAAGGGGCCACCGAGGTGCCATCCCCCTACCTACGGACCCCACGCTCTAGCTATAAAGTAATACCCAATTGCTTGACAGTCGTCGGGCTGAGAAGTATCTTTATTGCAAGGCAAGCGTTACATTCTTGTGGGCGACCGGACAACCTCTAGCAACCCCTGAGCGTATAATATAATAGAGTTACGCGGCTAGACCGGGTACCACAGTTACAAGCATGGACTGCACGCATGGCTACAGTCCGCAACCTTACTGACACAAACACACATATCAAAATGGGCGATGAGGCGGGGGCAAAAGAGACGCGATTTGAGGCAAGTTCTTCGTCAGCTGGAGAAAGGTTATGACTGATAGATTTGACAAGTTCACAGAACGGGCACGCAAGGTCCTGCAACTAGCGCAGGAAGAAGCGCAACGATTCAACCACAACTATATCGGCACCGAACATATCCTCCTCGGCCTCGTGCGAGAAGGTGACGGTGTGGCCGCCCGCGTGCTGAACAACCTCGGTATCGAGTTGCACAAGGTACGCTCGGCGGTGGAGTTCATCATAGGTCGAGGAGACCGCATGGTGATGGGTGAGATAGGTCTTACTCCACGAGCCAAGCGGGTGATAGAGCTTGCCGTGGACGAAGCACGCCGTCTCAACCACCACTATATCGGCACCGAGCACCTGCTGCTTGGCCTCGTCCGAGAGGGTGAAGGCATAGCGGCGGGCGTGCTGGAGAGCCTCGGTGTATCCCTGGAGAAGGTACGCGCCCAGGTCATCGAGGTGCTGAAAAGCTCCAGCGGCTACGGCTCTGGCAGCGGTGGCAAGACCGCCAGTAAGACCCCTTACGTGGATGCCCTCGGCACCGACCTTACGGCGCTGGCTTCCGCGGGCAAGCTGGGTCCGCTGGTGGGTCGCCAGAAGGAGACCGAGCGGGTCATCCAGATACTCTCCCGCCGCACCAAGAACAATCCCGCCCTCATAGGCGAGCCGGGCGTGGGCAAGACCGCTATCGTTGAAGGTCTTGCCCAGCGCATCATCTCCAACGATGTGCCGGAGACCTTGCAGGGCAAGCGGGTGCTGGCCCTCGACATGGGCGCTCTGGTGGCGGGCACCAAGTACCGCGGTGAGTTCGAGGAGCGGCTGAAGAAGGTCGTGGCCGAGATCAAGGATAGCGGCGCGATCCTCTTCATTGACGAGTTGCACACGCTGGTGGGCGCGGGTGCTGCCGAGGGCGCGGTGGACGCCGCCAACATCCTCAAGCCTGCGTTAGCCCGTGGCGAGTTGCAGACTATCGGCGCGACCACGCTCGATGAGTACCGCAAGTACATCGAGCGCGATGCCGCCCTGGAGCGACGCTTCCAGCCGGTGCACGTGGACGAGCCTTCGCCCGAAGAGACGCTTGAGATTCTGCGCGGTATCGTGGGCCTCTATGAGGAGCACCACCACCTGAAGATCACCGACGAGGCCCTGAAGGCGGCGGCGGGTCTCGCGGCCCGGTACATCACCGACCGCTTCCTGCCCGACAAGGCGATAGACCTGGTGGACGAGGCTTCCAGCCGCGTGCGCCTCTACCGCGCCGTGCAGCCCACCGCCCTGCGCGAGGCTATGCAGGAGCTTGCCGCCATCTCGAAGGAGAAGGACGGCCTGGTAGCTTCCGAGGACTACGAGCGAGCGGCGGACCTGCGGGAGCGCGAGACCGACCTGCGCAAGCGGATCGCTCAGCTTGAGGAAGACTCGCAGACCGAAAAGAGCAACGAAGTGCTCTACGTGACCGAGGAAGACATCGCGCAGGTGGTGTCTATGTGGACCGGCATCCCCCTCACCCGCATCGCCGGCGAGGAGTCGGAGCGCCTGTTGCAGATGGAGTCGGAGCTGCATAGCCGCGTGATCGGTCAGGATGAGGCTGTTACCAACCTGGCGAAGGCAGTGCGACGCGCGCGTGCGGGCCTCAAGGACCCAAAGCGCCCCATCGGCTCGTTCATCTTCCTTGGACCTACCGGGGTGGGTAAGAGTGAGCTTGCCAAGGCATTGGCCGAGTTTATGTTCGGTAGCGAAGACCACCTGATCAAGATCGACATGTCCGAGTTCATGGAGCGGCACAACGTCTCCAGGCTCGTCGGATCGCCTCCGGGCTACGTCGGTTACGAAGAGGGCGGGCAGCTTACCGAGGCCGTGCGGCGCAAGAGCTACTCGGTGATCCTGCTCGACGAAATCGAGAAGGCGCACCCCGAAGCGTTCAACATGCTCCTCCAGATCATGGAGGACGGCTCGTTGAGCGACGCCAAGGGCCGCAAGGTGGACTTCCGCAACACGATCATCATCATGACCTCGAACGTAGGCGCTGAGGTGATCAACCGGGATACCACGTTCGGCTTCACGGTACGCAACGACGAGGAGAAGCGGGCCAAGCACGAGTACGACACGATGAAGGACAAGGTGCTACAGGAGCTAAAGAAGGCGTTCCGCCCCGAGTTCCTCAACCGCCTCGATGCCGTGATCGTGTTCCACTCGCTACAGACCGGGCACATCCGCCAGATCGCGGACCTGATGCTGTCTCGCGTGCGCACGCAGCTAGGCGAGCAGGAAATCAACCTGGACGTGTCGGACGATGCTATGGAACTGCTGGCTAACAGGGGCTACGACCACAACTTTGGTGCCCGCCCGCTGCGCCGCATCATCCAGAACCTGATCGAAGACCCGCTGGCCGAGGGCATGCTGGAGCAGCGCTTCCTGCCCAACACCTCGATCTATGTAACGGCTGAGGATGGCCTGTTGAAGCTGAACTCTCAAGAGGAGCACGATGCTCTCCAGGAGGCCGAAGCCGAGACCGAGCCGCCCAAGAAGGGCCGCAAGAAGGCCGACCGCGAGCCTGAGCTTTCAGGGGCGGGGGCCGGGCCGGGTGATGGCGGCGAAAAGTAGATAGTTTAGCTGGTAGAGAAGAGGCGGCCCACACGGACCGCCTCTTTTTGTTGACAGCAGTTGATGCCGGGACTAGAATGGAGTCATGTCCGGGGCGCTTTTCTAAAGGAGCACTAGAATGAAGCGATTAGAGGTAGAGGAGCTAGGGGCATCCATTACCGATGCCGTGCGTGAGGTCCAACAAGGGGAAATAATCGAAGTAGTTTCAGACGGCCATGTCGTTGCGGTGCTGGTGCCTGCGTTACCTGACGCGGCAGAAAGGCGTGCGGCCCTGGCTAAACTGAACGCATTTGCAGAGGAACTTGGTAAGCATGTAACCTGGCCTACCGATGTTACGCAAATGCTCAGTGAGATGCGTCGCTAGGTTGTGATCACTCCATTAGTGTCCACTTCCGGGCAGACTGTTGTTATTGATGCTAGCCTATGGATCAGTTTTCTGCTGCCTGGTGATGTTCATCATATGTCTGCTGTAATCTGGCTAAATGCACATATCAATGGTGGGGGTAACATTGTTGCTCCTTCGATACTTGCCGTGGAAACAGGCTCTGGAATAGCCAGAGTCGCACAGAATGCCGCCTTTGCCCGCAATGCTGTTTCTGTCACGTACTCATTTCCTTACCTCAGCATGCAGGGGATGGACCAGGCCGTTATAGACGAGGCAACTGATGTAGCCATCACTTTTGGGCTTAAAGGCGCGGACTCTATCTATGTTGCTTTGGCGAAACAATTGGGTGTGCCATTAGTTACCTTCGGCAATGAACAGCTAACCCGACCCGCCAGTGTTATAGCTACCATCAGGCCGTAGCGTAGCACCTTGCTATGACATACGATACCATCTTGAGCATCCTCGCCTCCCATTCAGTACCCTACACCCTCCACTCCCACGTCTCCCTGCTCACCCTCCGCGACATAGAGGAGCACGTCACCTTCCCCGCCGCGGGCATGGTAAAGACAATGGCCTTCCGGGTCAAGCCCTCCACCTGGGTGCTGGTGGCTCTTGGGGCGTACAGCCGGGTTGACTACCGCAGGCTGGCCGACGCGCTGGGGGTGAAGCGCGGCTTGCTGGTGCAGGCTTCACCGGAGGAGGTCGAGGCGGAGTTGGGGTTCCAGGTGGGCGGAGTGGCTCCCATCCCGCCACGTGAAAGGGTGCTGGTGGTCTACGATGAGGCTGTTGTGGAGTTAGACTTGGTAACGGTAGGCAGTGGTCGCAACGACGTGACGCTGGAAATCAAGATGGCCGATTTGTCTATAACGTGAAGAAGGGGTGGCATCGCGCCGCCCCTTCTTCGTGATTCCTTATTCTGATACTTACACCTTGCGCCTGGACTGGCCGTACAGCAGGTAAACACCTATGACGATCAGTACCAGCGGCCACAGGCTGCCTATCAGGTACATCTGCGAGAGGCCCGACAGCACCAGTATGCTGCCCGGTATCAGCGACCACCAGTGCTTGCGCTCGAAGAACCATATGGAGCAGAAGCCGAGGCCAAGCGTAATCGCTGTCACGTCGCCTCCGAGGCTGAAGAACGTAAAGCGTTCGATCACCTGTCCTACACCGATGCCCGTCAGGATAGCGCCTGGGATGAGGAAGCCGATGCGGTAGGCCTGCCTGGTCCTGAAGTAGGCGTAGAGGAAGCCCGCACCGATTAGCAACGGTATCATCCTGCCGAAGCTGCCGAACGCGGAAAGCTGGTTGAGCAGGAAGAGCACGCCGCCGCCTATCAGAATAAGGCCGAGCGTGGTGCGGTCGCGGTCGTGTTTGTCTATGGGCGGGGTGTACGTGTTAGCAGGCTGCGCGCCGGGCACCTGCTGGCCCTGCGGGTGCTGGTAAGGGTACTGGTACTCGTACTGTTGCTGGTTGGGTGCCGGCTGGCCCTGGTACGTCTGCTGTGGCGGTTGCTGGCTCGCTGGTGCCTGTGGGGGCGCGGGTGGCGCGTAAGCCTGGCGTGGGGCCTCTACGTGCCCGGTACCGGCTGCGTCTTGCTGGGGCGCGGGCACACTGCCCGTACCGGGAGGGAAATAGCGGGTGGCGCTTGGGTCGTTATTGCCCGTCTGCGGCGCTGCATTGGGGCCGGGGTTGTAGTTGTCCATAACTGAATCTCCTAACTATCGCCTGGAGTGTGTAATCTGTAAGCGGATGGCTTGTTTTGTCACAGTTATGTACGTACCAGGACGGTGCAGAGTTACAATATTCAGCAGACACTTCTCAGAAGAAGTGACAATCCAATCAGCGGCTGTGGCGCACGATTGCCATGAAATAGCCTCCGAGCAGTGCCCCAACCACCATGAGGCCAATGACTACCCGCACAACCTGCAACCACGCGTCAGACATACCTAGCTGTGCGTGGGAGGCGTGCGCCCACAGCAGGGCGAGTAAGACCGCCGCGAACACGATCCACCCCGACCAGTGCTGCCGGACGAACGACACTACCTTGCGCGCAGGGGAAGGGCCTTCCACCCGGTCCAGCAGGTCGTCTGTTCTCTTGTGAAGTTGCTTCTTGTAGGTGTTGCCGTTAGCCAGCAGCATGACGGGGTGCCAGGGTGTATTCACGCCCGAAATCCACAGGTGGACCGAGGCTTTCATGCGCGTACCGCCCGGTACAGGCTCGAATAGCGTAGTAGCGGAAGACTCTAAGTTCGCGTAGCGGAGCGTGGAGGAGTCTCCGGACGCGGGCAGGTGCACGCGAGTCGAGCGCGTCGAAATCTTCCTTCCCGGCTCAAACTCGGTTATGAGAAGGGAGTCGGAGAGCACAAACGCTTCGTATGGGGTAGACCAATGCACCGTGGTGCCTGGGCCAACAGGCCCCTCCGAAATCTCTATGCTGGTAGCACCCGGTACACGCTCCTGGGCGAGTAGCCGCTCTAGCGTGTAGTTGAACAGATCCTCCGCGGATTTGTGCACTATCACCGAACGTTTCCAGGTGAGTCTTAGCATCAAAACTCTCCCGTACGGCTGCCAAAACCTTCTATGCTCACTCTACTCGTGGTTTGTAACACCCCTGTATAGGTCATGTGCCTCTATGTACTCCCTAACGGCCTTGGGCACGCGATAGCGTATGGAATGTCCCGCCGCCACCCGCTGCCGGATGTCGGTGGCTGATATCTCCACTAGGGGCGCATCTACCCAGTCAACGGAGGCTGCGATACCTGGAAGCCACTGCTCCAGCGCCGCCATATCTACACTCACGTCAGGCCGCCGCACGATCGCAAGCCTGGTCTGGGATAGGATGCCGTCGGGGTCGCGCCACCTTGGAAAGCTAGCTAGTGAGTCGGCCCCTACGATGAACCACATTTGCAGCGCATCGCCGCCCCATTCCTCCCGCAACTGCCGCACCGTGTCAACCGTGTAGGACGGCCCATCTCTGTCTACATCCACCCGTGAGATTTCGAAGCAGGGGTTATCGCGGAGGGCTAGCTCCAGCATCTTCACCCGGTGCTCGGCGGGTGTGACCGGGCGTCCCTGCTTCAACGGCTGCACGCCCGTGGGTACGAACAGCACCAGGTCCAGCGACAGGGCTTCACGCACGGTCTCAGCCATGAGCAGGTGCGCTATATGCACCGGGTCGAATGATCCGCCCAGGACGCCTAGTCTGCTCACGCTATGCTTCATCTTCTCCAAGTGCTGAGTCCTTGTGGTGTCGAATGCGCCGCTATACGACGGTCACGTTGGCGTTGGGGAAGCGGGCTTGCAGGGTCTCCACCACGCTGGGGGTGATAGCCAGGTGCGTACCGGCGGGCACCCAGAACTCGACTCGGAAGCGGGCGGTGCCATCGGTGACGCCTTCCAGGGCCACTACCGGCGCGGGGCTGGGGACTATGTCGGCAAAATCGCGTAGGGCGGCGTTTACCTGGGAGGTGGTGTTGGTGAGGCTGGCATTTTGTACGTGTATGACAATCACCTGCCTCTGCAAGTTCGACGCCGAGCGGTTGGTGACGATCTCGTTCAGCACCACGTTGTTGGGGACCACCACCTGCAAGCCTTCATCCGTGCTCAGGATGGTGGTGCGTAGCTCGATACTGCGCACCACCCCGGTAGCGTCCTTGACGCTGATGCGATCGCCTATCTTGAAGGGGTGTTCCAGCAGGATGTAGATGCCCGCCACCACGTTCTTGAGCAGGTCCTGCATGGCGAGGGAAAGCCCCAGGCCCACCGCGCCGAGCACCGTCACTATCGCCGCCCAGTCCAGGCCGAACACCGCTGCGAACGGTGTCAGCCCTAGCACTATCACCAGCGCCTGGAGGATGTTGCCCACCAGCACAGCAATGTTGAGGCTGATGCGGCTCCTGGCGAACAGGTGCACCACCCACCGCTTGACCAGCCGCGCCAGGAACAGCGCGATGAGCAATATAACCAGGGCGCGCCCCAGGTCGAACAGCAAGTTGACCAGCGGGTCGGGGCTGCCCCCGAAGAAGCCGAAGTAGGGCACGGGTGTAGGCCCTGGTGTGGGTGCGGCGGGTGTGGGTGTCATGGTGTACTAGTATAAGGCAGATAGGGGTACGTAGTTCCCCTCTACTTGATCCATTGCTGAGTATTCACAATTTGGTCGATCCTGCTCTGCAATATGTGGAGCTTCTGCGGGCCTGCTCCGTACTCTCTGACCGTCTTGCTCCTACCGCCCATCTGCACAGTGAGGGTAATAGTCGGCAAATCTGTAACCTCAATGGAGTAATCGCTGTCGAGAGAAAAGAAGTCCGCCCTGTGAAGCTCTCGCACGATCTCGGCAACCTTAGCCTGGTCTATAGTAGCGGTCACCTTGCCGGTCACGCGGGTGTAATGCCTCCCCTCGAAAGTTACTTCGCCCTTGCCGTTCACGGTAACCGTGTAATCGGGGCAGGCACCAAAACACATAGTCCTGTCCAGCGTTACGTTGAAATTTTCCAACTCGGCGGGGGACGCGGTAGGGCTGATGAATTCGTCCGGCAGCAATTCATACTTCACGTTCTCAATAGTTAGCGGATTGATTTCCGCCAGGTCGCCTGAAAACTTTACCTGCTGTCCCTGCCGTAATTGCGCGACCTGTTCCTCTCCAATGCCGGTTAGGTACATGTTTATGAAGGGGTACTCGTCGGCGTCGGCGCCGGAACCGGAGTAGGGGTCGAGCATAGAAACATAGACTTGCCAGGCTCCCGGCACGGGCACCCCATCACTGTTTTGTGCCTCTCCATACCTCGCCAACCAGCCCACAGACTCCTTGAGCCGGCAGTTCTTTAGCTGGTTGCCGAATGTTTCAGCCCTGGTGATATATTCGTCGTACAGGTCATAATACTTCTCTATATCCATAATCTGTGTGGAGTCAGGAGGCTCACCCACAATCTCACGTTGTAGTGCGATGATCTCGGCATAGCTCAGCGCCCCTCCCGAGTCGTACGCCTGCCGTGCTTGCACTATGTCTGCCGTGGGCGTGGGAGCAAGCGGAAGTGAGGCCCGGTCTGCGAGCGGCCCGAACCTGACCAGTGCACCTGCGGCCAAGGCAACAACACCGGCGAACAGGAGGAGATAGAGATGATTCCGGTTTACCTTCATCTAGTTCTCTCCATACAGGGCAGATACATCAGCATGGTTATAGCTTCTGCACAGCCGTGGGCTTGTACCCGCCAAACACCGCGTGCCCCGCCTTGGCCCAGAACACGTCAACCCCCTCGAAGCCTGCTTGCTCCAGCCACTTTAGCTGGTCGAAAAGGGACGACATCTTGTCCAGGGGGTCCGGCTCGGTGGCGGCGAATGAGTTCCAGCCGAGCGCGTGAAATTCCTCGTAAGCCGACAGGTCGCCACTCAGGTGGAGCGAACGCTGGCGGACCGTCTCGTCCCACATCCTGGCTGCCAGGGCCATTGCCTGTCCCGAAGTGGGCTGGATGATATCAGCGACTATGAACGCACCGCCCGGCTCCAGCATGGCGAACACGTCGCGGAAAAGCTGCTGCTTCTGCTCGTCATCGAGGTGATGGATGGCAAGGGAGGAGACTACCGCGTGCAGGGGCCATGGAAAGCTGCGCCACGAAGTGTCTGCCAGGTCGAATTGTCGGGTCTCAAAGCGTTCGGAAAAGATGGAGAGTGCCGCTCGCGCCGTATCCAGCATCGTCTGCGAGCCGTCGTAGCCGAGAACGCGGCATTTGGGAAAGCGTTCGAGCAGCGCATAGGTGAGCACGCCTTCGCCACAGCACAGGTCAAGCATGGGCGCCTCCGCGGACGCGGGCGGTATCAGGCTGCAAATGATGTCGGTCTGCACCTCGCGGTCGGGGATAAAGTAGCTGCCGTACTCCACGAACGTCTCAGAATCGGTTTCCTGCCAGCGCGGGCTGTCCTCCGCTGTCTCCTGGGCCATATCTCCCTCCATTTATTCATTACTTCGCCAGTGCCGTCTCTATAGCCTCTTGCACCGTGGCTACCGACCTGCCCTGCAACCCCTTCGGCAGCACCAGCTTATTCTTGCCGACAGTGGGCGGGTAGACGGCGCGTGTGAAGCCGAGCTTGGCCGCCTCAAGCAAGCGGCGCTCCAACTGCCCTACGCTTCGCAGCTCGCCCGACAGGCCGATCTCGCCTATGCACACCACCTCCGGCGACACCGGCACCTCGCGAAAGGACGAGGCGATAGCCACCGCCACCCCCAGGTCCACCGCAGGCTCGCTTATCTTGAGGCCACCCACGATGTTAACGTAGATGTCCTGCGCGGAGAGGCCCAGGCCCACCCGCTTGGTGAGCACGGCGGTGAGCACCAGCAGGCGGTTGATGTCGATGCCGTTGGCCGTGCGTCGGGGCATGCCGAAGGAGGTCGGGGAGGTCAGCGCCTGCACCTCCACCAGAATAGGCCGCGTACCTTCCAGCGTCACCGTTACAGCAGCGCCGGGGGCACCTTCGCTCCTCTCAGCCAGGAACGCCGCCGAGGGGTTGGTCACCTCGATCATGCCTTCGTTGCCCATCTCGAACACGCCCACCTCGTTGGTGGAGCCGAAGCGGTTCTTCACGCCGCGCAGGAGGCGGTACTGGTGGAACCTGTCGCCCTCCAGGTAGAGCACGGCGTCCACCATGTGTTCCAGCACGCGAGGCCCGGCCAGCGCGCCCTCCTTCGTGACGTGGCCCACCAGGAACATCGGGATGTTGCGCATCTTGGCGAGGCGCATCAACCGGGCCGTGCATTCGCGCACTTGACTCACCGAACCCGCCGCCGAGGTGAGGTCGGGCACAAACATCGTCTGTATCGAGTCGATGATGACAAGCTCCGGCTGCAACGCCTCAATCTGCCCCAGCACCGAGTCGAGGTCGGTCTCCGAGAGGAGCATCAGCCGCTCCGGGTTGATGCCCAGGCGAGCGGCGCGTAGCTTTATCTGCTGGGGGCTTTCCTCGCCCGACACGTACAGGATCGCCCCATCACCCCACAGGGCAAGCTCCCCGCTTACTTGCAGCAGCAATGTGCTTTTGCCTATGCCAGGATCTCCACCTATCAGCACCAGCGAGCCGGGCACGATACCCCCACCCAGCACGCGGTTGAACTCGTCGCCGGGGGTCTTGATGCGGGTGAAGTTCTCGTTCTGCACCTGCGCAATGGACATGGGGCGGTTGCCGGTGCCTCCCTCGGCGCGGGTGTAAGCGGGCGCGGAGGCCGACGTAGAGGAAGTTACGGTGCTCTCAACAAAGGTGTTCCACTCGCCGCAATCGGGGCAGCGTCCGGTCCACTTGGGCTGCTCGCCGCCGCACTGCTGGCAAACGAACATCGTGCGGCTCTTGGGCTTAGGGGGCATATTGCGCTCGTTTCTAGATAATATGTTCTAATTTGTCATCACCTATATTATACCACGCCCTGCGTTTTACGCCTGTCCCTTGCTCATGCTCACCAGAGTATGTGCTGGACATCTATATCAATTAGCGCGACCATACTCCCCTTTGTCATTCTGAACGTAGTGAAGAATATCGTCCCGCATGAAGGTGTTGCCTTTTCTTATGTCACCGCACTCACCAATAGAAAGGTGGTACTTGAGTGCTGAAGGACGAAATTCTTCACTACGTTCAGAATGACAAGAGCCTATATGGTCCGGGCATACGAACTTCGTCCATGCTCTAGCAGGTTGGTATGCTATAATCGCCCAAGCCATGACAGCGCCAACCACGTTAGCAGCCAGTAGAGAGCAGGCAGAGGAGAGTGTAGGCGGGACATCCTCCGATAGAGCGCGGGCGTTCCTCCGGTCGGGCTGGTTTGCTGTGCTCTTCTTCCTGGTCGCGACGGCGGCTTACACTTGGCCTCTGGTCACGCACATGGCTACCACGGTGCCCGACGCCCTCGACAGCACCGACACAGCCCGCCAGCTTGCCGAGATAGCACGCAACCTCGGCACCAACCCCCTCCGTATCTACGACAGCCAGGGCCTCTACCCCCTCGACAACGACCTCGCGCTCAACGAGCTGCTTATCGCCCAGGGCATCTACGCCGCGCCCGTAATTTGGCTGACGGGTAACATGCTGCTGGCCTGGAACCTGGTCACCTTCTTTTCGTACATGCTGAGCGGGCTGGCGGCCTGGTTGCTGGTGCGCAAGGTCACGGACAGCAGCCTGGCGGGCCTCGCCGCTGGCATAATCTACACTTTCTCCCCCTGGCACTACGGCCAGTACGGGCATCTAGGCATCCAGGCGATCCAGTGGATGGTGTTCGGCCTCTACTTCCTCGTGCTGTTCATGGAGCATACCGCCGCCAGTCCGCGCCTGCTCGGCCGGCGTGGCCTGCTGTACCTGGGCTTGTTCGCCTTCTTTGCCGTCCTGCAAGCCCTCTCGGCTGGATATTACGCCTACTTTGAAGCCATCCTATTTGGTGTGTACCTGCTCTATTATGCCTTTCGGCACTCCGGGCTTGGGGTGTGGATAGGGAGCAAGCTCCGCAGGGTGCTTTCGCCTCGGGTGGACTGGCGCAGGTTCGTAGGGCGGGTTGTGCTGCTGGGGCTAGCAGGGATGGTCGCCCTGGCCGTCATTTACCCCTTCGTGCGACCGTACAATCATTACAAGAACCTGTTCGGCTTCAACCGGAGCCTGGAAGAGGTGGAGTACTGGAGCGCGGGACCGTTGAGCCTGTTGCGCACCACCACGACCAGCCTGTGGTACGAGCCTGTGCAGAGAGGCATCTTCGGCCTTGAGACCAGCGCCGAACGCGAGATGTATCCGGGCGTAATCGCTGTTTTGCTGGCTTTGGTGGGGCTGTCTGCAACTTACCGGGCCGCCTGGAAAAGGCCGAGCCGGGGGTTCTTTGCCGCGCTTGTGGTCATCGGGTTCGTGTTGAGCCTGGGTCCCACTTTCCATTGGGACTCCTACGGGCTTGGTGATACGGGCGTATCGCTGCCCTGGTACGGGTGGCTGTACGATTACGTGCCGGGCTTCGACGCGGTGCGAGTGCCGCACCGCTTTGTGCTGCTGGCGATGCTCGGTATAGGAGCGCTCGCCGGGTTCGGCATTGTCCGATTGATGCGTTGGAGCCGGGACAAGGGCTTTCTCCGGCCGGGCATCGTGGGTGGAGTGGCCATCTTCCTGGTCATGCTCGACTTCTATGCGCCGGGGCTGCGCTACATCACGCGAGGGCTGGGAGAGGATGCGCCTCCGCTCTACAGGTGGCTGGCGGGGCCGGAGGCGGACGCGACAATACCGAAAGACGCGCTGCTGCTTGAGTTGCCGGTGGGCCTGGACAAGACACCAGTGAACACCAGCCCTCAATACTTGCTGTACGGAGTGGCGCACGGACGGCCCATGCTAAACGGCAGCCCCAACATCATCCCGCCGGGCTACGAGCGGCTATTCTCGGAGATGCGCCGCTTCCCGACGCCCGGCACGCTGGACATCATCGAGGGACTGGGTGTGCAATACGTCATTGTGCATACGGGTGGGCTGTTGAACGATGAGAAGCGCGCCGAGTTGGAGCGGATATCAGCCGAGGGCGTGAGGCTTGAGCCGGTGGTGAGCTTGCCCGACGTGGACCCTTACGGCCAGCCTGCCCCCAACTCGCAAGCGGTGGTCTACCGGGTGAAGACCGACGCGGGAAGGTTCGACAGGCTGATGTCCGCCATACCTCCCGGCTCCTCGGTGCTGCTGGCCGACCACCCCTCGAAGCTGCGCCTCACAAACACCGCGCTCCCCAACCTGCTCGGCCACGACCGCCGGTACTTCAGCACCTACCACACCATCTACGACCCCATTGTAGGACCTCTGCAAGACGCCACCCCCGGCGAACGGTACGACTTCACGATAATCTACAACGAAGACGACCCTGCCAACTACGGCTACACCCCCGAAGACCGGGTAGATATAGGTGACATAGACCTCATCCAGGTGTATCGCAAGCGTTAGCAGCAAGAAGAACAGCTTCCTCATCAGCACGGTTTGCAGTCTTGTGCACGAATAGGCGCTTTCTCAAGAGGATAGCGACGAGGTTAGCACCCAAAGCTCCCATTGTCATTCTGAGCGAAGCGAAGATTGACAATGGGGAAGATGGTCCTGTAACATGAGCAATCTCATAATCACGAACCCTATTGAGCAAGCCACCTCACGTTTCACGTTTCACGTTTCAGCACCTCATGGCATGATGCTTGCAACCCCGCAGTACCCGGCATACTCTTACCAGGAGGATAGCAAGCTATGGGTAACGGCAACAGCAACGGCAACAGCAACGGGGGTAACAACCCCGAACTTGAGATTGAGGACTACGGCACCAGCGACTCCGCGGGCGGCTCCGGCTCGGCATTCGACTCGGCGGGCGTCCAGGTTGGCAGCGGCGGGGGTGAAGGTGGCAGCGGGGTAGGGCTTCCCGGCCCGCAGTTCGGGGAGTTTGGCGAAACGGGCACCGGCACCGATCTCACCGTGGAGATGGAGAGCTTTGACGCCCGCACAGGCTCGATAAAGGGCGGCCAGGAAGGCGCAGACGATGCCGCAGGTCCCGGACAGTATGGTGGGGAGGCGGGCGGCCTGGGCAGCAGCGACCGCAGCTAGGATAGACATGAAAAGAAAAATCGGGGCGGGTGCCCCGATTTTGTTTTGCCGCTAAACAGGTTGCTTACGGGCGAATAGCCGGTAGTCTATATCGGGGAAGAGGTTGTCGCGCTCTCCGTACTCGCGGGCGAGGCTGGCGGCTTGCTCGGGTGAGCTTTCTACCGCGTCGGCCAGGGCGTTGAAGCGATCTACATGCTCGGTGAAGCGGTCAGTGGCGTACTGGCGCGCCTGCCCGGTGGTGTAGAGGAACTCCCAGTCGCTTGCCTGGAGAAGCACAAGCTCCCGGGCCGCCTGATTGAGCGCTGCTTCTACATCGCCGGTGGCGGTGGCGAATCGCTCCACTAGTTCCTCCATGCGGATCTCTGCGGCGTATACCGAGTCCCACATCCAGCTTGTTTCGGGGTTGATCCAGGTGATGTGGGTGCCCGCGTGGCCCCAGGAGCTTTCGGGCAGGTCTATTACGCGCTCCGGCGGGCGCTGGTCCAGCCATTCCGAGGCCGTGACCATGTCGATGCGCTCGTGCTTCGCCAGGCGGGTAAGCACCTCTTTGAGGAACTGCACTCCCTCGAACCACCAGTGCCCGAAAAGCTCCGTATCGTAAGCCGAGGCAATAATGCCGGGCGTGCCTCCGCTCTTGACGTTGTACCAGCGGAACTGTTCTTCCAGCAGCGACACGAAGTGGCTGGCGTGGGCCTCGATGCGCTGCCCGGCCTTGTAGGGGTCGTATGGCTGCTTATAGGCAAGGTCGGCCTTGCTGTCGGTGACGCGCCAGTACTGGAAGCCATGGACGGCGTCTTTCTTGTGGAATTCGCGGTACTCCGAGTCGCCGGGGTAGCCGACCTTCGCGGCCCATACCTGCTCGCCTACGGCTCGGTTGCGCCCTACGACCGCCACCTCCGATTCGCGCACATAGTAGGACTGGAATGTGCCGCCCTGCTCCCACGCCTGCGCTTCCGACTCGAACGGCACCACGCGCCTCTCGGTGACAAAGCCCGCGCTCTCGTAGCCCATCTCCTCTATCGTCTGCGTTACCTGGCCGTAGATGTCGGACCCTGAGCCTGCCGTTGCGACCTGCACCATGCGTGGCCGCTCCACCATAATCTCCCTGGTGGTGAACTCGGGGCGACCGAGCACGCGGCTGCCCTCCACCGCGCTGCTCTCACTGAAGAACAGGCCTATGCCGTTACCCTGGAGCCAACTTTCCAGTCCGGGCCGCTCGTACTGGCTGCCGTCTGAGGCGGTCGCAAAGTAGCCGGGGCGGTAGGCGCACTCCGGGAGCCAGATGGCGCGGGGTTCCCTGCCGAAATGTCGCGCGCTGGCGCGTTTGCCGATAGCAATCTGGGCGTCAATGGTAGAGTCGCGCTGCATCAGGGGTAAGTAGGGGTGGGTGGCGGCTGAGGTGATGATCTCGATGGCCCCGGCGTCCTGCAAGCGGCGTAATGCACCGATGATGTCGCGGTTGAAGCGGCTGCGGAAGGTTTCGAGCACGTGAGAGTACCAGTCGAGGTAGAAGTGGGCCAGGTACAGGAAGTGAGCCTCTCCACTCGCCTCAAAGCGCCGCACGTCATCCTGTGCCGCCTCAATCTCCTGCGCCAGGTATGTCTCGAAGTTGCTGATGATGAGGGGGTCGGCCAACTGCTCCGCGAGCACGGGTGTCACACCCAGCGTCACCTTGGCCCGTATGCCGCTTTCCAGTAGGTCGGTGAGCGCCTCCAGCAACGGCACGTAGGACTCGGCCATGACTTCGTGCAGGCTCTCCTCACCGTGCGGCCACTTGCCCGCGCCCCTGTAAAACGGCATGTGTGAGTGCAATACGAAAGTAAATCCACCCAGCTTCATAATACCCCCCGTTAGAGTTGTGAGTTTTGAGTGTTGAGTTATGGCTATGGCCGTATTATGGAGCGCCTGGTACGACTCATAATTCAAAACTCAACACTCAAAACTAGAAGACAAATACGGCCATGACGTCATTGACGTTGGTGCCCGTGGGGCCTAGCATCAGCGCGTCGCCTACCCGCGACAGGTAGGTGTAACTGTCGTTGTTGGCAAGCGCGGCATCATGATCCAGGCCCAGGGCTTCTCCTTCTGCAATTGTAGTGCCGTCCACAATCGCCCCGGCGCTTGGAGAGCTACCATCACCGCCATCAGTCGCCAGCGACGCTACCAGCACGCCCGACCCTATTCCGTCGATACCTGCGGCCGCACTCAAAGCCAGTTCGGTGTTCCGACCTCCAACGCCGTTGCCGCGCATGGTCACGGTCGTTTCGCCGCCGAAGAGCACACAACCTGGCTTCGTTACCGGCCTGTTATAACCGGCTATCTCCTTAGCCACTCCCGCCAGCACCCGCCCCACTTCAGACGCTTCCCCCTCTACGTATGTGGACATAATCATAGTATTGAGGTCGAGTTCGGCCGCGAAGGCTGCTGCGGCATCTACCGCGATTACGTTGCTGGCAACAATGACGTTCTCGACGCGCGCGAACAGAGGGTCGCCCGGCTTAGGCGTTTCCTCTACGTTACCACGCGCGCCTGCCAGGAGTCCAGTAAGTAAAGGGGCGGGAACGTCGTGGGACAAACCGTAACGGGTGAGCACGCTAAGCGCGTCCTGGAAGGTCGTGGGGTCGGGCGCGGTGGGGCCTGAGGCAATGACATCGAGAGGGGAGCCGGTGACGTCGCTGAGGATGAGGGAGAGCACGCGGGCGGGTGCGGCGGCGCGGGCCAGGCGGCCACCGGAGATGCGCGACAGGTGTTTGCGGACGGCGTTTAGCTCGTTGATGGTAGCGCCCGCCCGCAGCAGCACCTGGGTGGTCTGTTGGATATCTTCGAGGGTGAGGCCGTCCGCCGGGGCAGGCATAAGGGCCGAACCGCCGCCCGAAATAAGGCAGAGCACCAGGTCGTTCTCGCCCGCCCGTGCCGCCATCTCCAGCAGCCGCCCGGTGGCGTCCACACCGCGCTGGTCGGGTACCGGGTGGCTCGCTTCTGCCAGTTCTATGCGCTCAAGTGGGAAATCCCCAACATGACCGTCCTTGACGATCACCAGTCCCCCGGCCAGCCGTCCACCCAGCACTTCCTCGGCGGCCCTGGACATAGCGGCCCCGGCCTTGCCCGCCCCAAGCACGTAAATGTCGCCTGTTATATAGGAGAGGTCGTGCTCGCGCAGAGATTTGAGCACGGCACGGTAAGGATCTACGGCGTCTAAGGCAGCCCGCAATACCTGCATGACTACGTCCCTGTGCGCCGACTTACGTGCAGTGCTGCCATGGTCCAATCTGAGTCCCACCCACGAAAAAGGTTGCTACAGCCGACGCTACCATAGCACAGGGGCATGGTAGCGTCAAGGCAACTATATTAGGGGATGCCTGCCCGGCATCCTATTGTTCACGCCCTCGTGTGTAGAGGGAGAGAGCAGCCCTAAGAGCCGCCACCCAGCAGACTCCCGCCCAGGCGCTGTCCGAACCAGCTCCATAGCTGCTCCGACTGAAGGGGAGTCCAGCCGTAGGAGTTGGTGAGTGCTAACCAGCCACTGCGGTCGCCCTCTTCATACTGGCGCTCCAGTTCTTCCATCTGCGTGTCCGATATGTTCTCCAGCACGTCGGGCCGGGTGAGGCCACCGCCACCGCCACCGCCTCCGCCTTGATTCTCGTCCATGATAAACCTCCCTGGTAGATGCGCCGTTAGCAGGCGCTGTATTTGTCGCAGTGTTCCCGAGCAAGAACCGCGCCGCACCTGAGTCGATGGAGAAAAGTAGAACAGATCTCAAGAATGACAGAATGGAATGTGAGCACATGGCCCTACATTGTCATTTCGAACATGCGGCTACGCTCAGGGCAAGCTCCGTGAGAAGTCTCGTCCCTCTGCACATGGTTGCCTCTTTTCCTCAGCAACAGGGTACCGTAAGAAAGAGGAAACATCCCGGTAGAGGACGAGATTTCTCACGGAGTTTACCCTGAGCGTAGCCGCATGTTCGAAATGACAAAGCGGGGCTTTGGTGGAAATGTTCCAAAGTGTTGTAATTTAGATAGCTCTGGTAACGATATAGTAGAGGACGAGGTGAGGACCACAAACGCAAGCAGCACGAGGGCCACATGTCGCACCATAGCTTGATCTACCCAGCACTGGCACTCTTCCAGGCCCGCGAACCGCCTGGTATCCCGAACAGTCTATTATTATGTAGTGGCAAGTTGTCTATTGATGATCTGGCTCTCTGGAACAGGGGGATGCACATGCAAATGCAGACGAAGTTGGTCCTGGTCGAAGGTGTCACATTCACCGGAAAGTCGACGCTGTCGGAGTATGTAGCGTCACAACTCCGCTTGAACGGCCATGCAGCGGAATGGGTCTCAGAAGGGATGATGTGGGACAAATACTTCCCGCGCGTACTTGCGGCTCTGGACCACACGCATTCCGTCTCAGACGAGGTGCTGTGGGAAGAATGGAGCGCCTTTGTGCAGGCGGTCAAGGGGGCGCCCACGATCTTCGTCGTCGATGCCGCGCTATCGTTTGCGGCGGTGTATCCGCTCCAGGCGGAGGACCGGCCACATGCCGAGATCCTTGCCATGCTCGCACGTATCGCGGAGCTGTGCGCCCCGCTGCACCCGCGCGTGATCCACTTGATGGGAGACCAGGAGCGGCTGGCGCGTGCGAGCATAGTCGAACGGGGTGAAAGGTGGGAGAAGCAACTCATAGAGCAGTCGGAAGCAGCGCCCCACCAGAAGGCGCGCGGCCGCTCCGGTATCGAGGGTGCGATAGCCTTTCTCCAGGAAGAGCAAGAGCTGATGCATGTGGTGCTCGAGGCGGGCGGGTGGCAGACCTTGACGCTGGATGTTACGTCCGCAGATCGGGAGGCGAACCGGCGGACGATGTTGAGCTTTCTGGGGATCGACGAAGTACAGGTCGAGCCTCCGGCACTGGCCGCTCCACTGCAAGCCTACACGGGCACTTATGCAGCGGAGCACCCGGCGGGCAATATCGGAACAGGAACTCTCGAAACACTCGAGGTGCGGCTGGAGCAGGACCGCCTCGTTCTACACCAACCCGGTATGCGGCTCGGCCCCCTCGTTCCCGTATCCGCGACACGCTTTCATCTCAC
Source organism: Chloroflexia bacterium (assembly GCA_036386675.1). Lineage (GTDB taxonomy): Bacteria > Chloroflexota > Chloroflexia > QHBQ01 > JADMIH01 > JADMIH01. The sequence goes on from DASVVE010000032.1 coordinate 45,489, forward strand.
GGCCTCGCCGCTCGACGTAGAGTTCGTGGTGGAGGAGGGCATGGCGCGGCGTCTCGTGATCCTCAGGCCGAGTGGCGAGACACTTGCCTTTCGCCGGGCTTGATCGTGACGGTCCACGCTCCGGCCCTGGCGGCATGAGGCTGTGCAGAACGCTCCAGCTTTCGTGATAATGCGCCCGTACGCCGACGCTGCGTAACTCCTTTAACTTAGAACACCTTAACACCCTTGGCGCGTCCTTGGCGTCTCTGCGTCCTGGCGTTTCGTCCATAAATAACAAAAGAGCCACGTATCAGGTGGCTCTTGTGCGGCCCATACGGGCTAGTATTGCGTCGTGCACCCTTTGTCGATACGACACTACGGCTTAGACCAGCCAGCCGACTCCGACCAGGCACCCCTACGGCACCCAAGAGTGACTATTTACCGCTGCTACCTTCCGGTCCTGACGGGGTTCATAGGCTCCTGCCGCGTAGGACCCGGCCCTCAACGCCACTTAGCAGATGCAGTCCCACAATGACGTACCTCGATCGGGAATTAAACCCCCCTGTAGCGGGTATGAGGGTACAGGGCACCGCTAGTTCCCCGTCTAGCACGACACTTAATGTTACCGTATGGGCGGCGCGATGTCAAGGAAGGGGACGATGGACGAGTTGTGAGTTGTGAGTTGTGAGTGGCCGGGTAGTAACGAACAATCCTAAACCTTGGCGTGCTCTTGGCGTTCTTTGCGTCTTGGCGGTTCCGTCTCCTACCATCGTCCATCGTCCATCGTCCATCGTCCGCTTACGGCACGAATGCCTCATGCACTTCGATCTGGCTGCCGCCGGGGGTGGGGCCTCCGGTGGGGATGTAGACTGTGTTGTTCACGACCGCCGCCCCTATACCGTGTCGCGGGGTGGGCATGGGGGCGAGGGCTACCCAGCTATCGGTAGAGGGGTTGTAGGCTTCGTTCTCCTCGAAGGTGCCTTCCGTGGCCTCTCCACCGAAGACAAGCATGTGGCCCTGCAAGGCTACCACCGCGATGCCGCTACGGGGTGTTGGTAGGGGCGCTCTGGGTTGCCACCTGTTGGTTGTCGGGTCATACACTTCGTTGATGCCGGTGTTGCGGGCGAAGCTGCCGAAGCGCCCCGCGATAGCGTAGACCTTGCCTCCAAGGGCCACCACACCCAGGTGGTCGCGGGCTGTGGGCATGGGTGCGAGCCGGGTCCAGCTATCGGTGGTAGGGTCATACACCTCGTTGGAGGGTACGTCTTCCTGGTCGCGGCCACCCACCGCGTAAATCTTGCCATCGAGCACAGCCACGCCCAACGCGCCGCGAGCAGTGGGCATCAAGGCCAGCTTGCGCCACTTGTCGGTCGCGGGGTCGTATTCGTAGGTGTCGGCCAAGCCCCGGCCGCTCAACCCGTAGCCTCCAATCATGTAGACCTTGCCGTTTAGCCCTACCGCCCCCGCGTGGTTCACCTCTATGGGCACCGCCGCCCGGCTTCGCCAGGTGTCCGTGGCGGTATCGTACTCTTCGTTGATGGCCTGACCTTTCCCGCTGAAGCCGCCCAGCACGTATATTTTGCCATTCACCTCGGCCACGGCTACCTCGCTGCGCGGGGTGGGTATGGGCGCTTTGGTGAGCCAGCGACCCTGCCCCTGGCGGAACTGTCCGGTCTGCGCCGTTGCAGAGGCCGCGGCGGTAGGGCTTGTCGCGGGTCGGGGTGTGCCGGTGGCGGTGTATTTCTGGTCGTAGCGAAACCTGCCGAGCAGGCTTAACAATACATCGTTCGGTGCCTGGTTCTCAAGGTGTAACTCGAACACCGCACGCTCGAAGTATTGCACTGTGTACGTCTTGCCGTCAGTGTCGCTCTTCTCCTGGAACTCCTCGGAGATAGGGTAGCCTTGCTGCGCCAGCCCACCGTTCTGCCGCCAGTACTCAAGGAACCTGCCGCCCACTCGCTTGCCTGTCTGCGCGAAGAGTTGCGAGCCGGAGGTTGTGTTGGCTTTCTGCCCAGGCGCGCCGTTCGGGTACTTACGACCGTACTCGAACACGCCGAGCAGTGACAGGAGTACGTCGTTAGGGGCTGCATTCTCGGTGTGTAGCTCGAACACGGCACGCTCGAAGTACTGCACCGTGTAGGTCTTGTCGTCAGTGTCAGAACGCTCCCGCATAGCAGCCGAGATCGGATAGCCCTGCTGCCGGAGACCCCCATTTTGCTGCCAGTACTGGAGGAACCTGCCGCAGACCTGCTGCCCCGTTTGCTCGAACCGCTGGCAGTTACCCGGCGTGGGTTGTGGGGTCTGTGACAGGGGAGCCGCAAGGCCGCTGCTTGCCAGGCTCAACACGAGCCACAGGCAAATGACCTGTGACATAGCCCGGTTAGCATAATATCGGTGTCTCATAGCCACCTCCAATGCGTGTTGTGGGACCTGTGCATTACACATACACTAATATGCCGCTACGTTACAACCCGGTTCTCAAGCCTGAGGTTCAAGGGCCGCTTGCTCGATTATAATACCGCGAAAGGAGCATACGCTGTGCCTGCACTCCTACCCCCGGACCCACCGATAAGCCCCACCAACCGGGTAATGGCTGACGCTCCAGAGGCCTCCTGGGGTCCGGTGCTATCTGCCCTGCGCGCCCGTATGGACCTGCCCACCGGCCCCTGGCGACGCCTCCCCACGGGTAAGAACGTGGTTATCGAGCTTGGTGAGGCAGCCATCCTCAAGCTCATACCGCCATACTGGGCCGAGGACGCGCAACGAGAAGCGGCGGCTCTACAGCTTGTGCCACCTGGCGGCCCGGTGGCGACCCCCACACTGCTGGGGCTAGATATGCTGGATGGCTGGACGGTGCTCCTGTTGCGCAGGCTGCCGGGCGCTATATTGTCGGAGCAGTGGCCTTCTCTCTCCCGTTCGCAACGCGCGGAGCTTGCTGCCCAACTTGGTGCCGTAGCCGCATGGCTGCACCATGTGGAGGTGCCGCCGGGATCGCCCCTCTCCTACGATTGGGTGGCGCATATCGAGTCTGAAGTGGAGGCAGCGCCCCGGCAGTTGGCGGAAGACGGCGCGCCCGCCGAGTTGCAGGACAGTTGGCCCAATTTCCTTCGCTCAGTAAGGCCACTACCCTCGCCGGACAGCCCGCTTGTGCTGCTCCACGGCGACCTTAGCGTGGCTAACGTGCTTGTGCATGAGGAGGACGCCGGACGCTGGCGAGTCATGGGCCTGCTCGACTTCGGTGACGCCTCGCTGGGGGAGTTCACCCACGACTGGCTCTCACCTGGCGTCCACAACTTCGGCGGCGACGCGGCCGTGGTAGGCGCGTTCTGCGACGGCTATGATCTACCTGTCGCGCAGCGTACCGCCGCATTGCAGGCGCACCTGCTGGCCCGGAGCATCCTCTACTACGGCTGGCGTTACCTTCAACACAAGTTCCCCTTGCAGGGTGCGACCACCTGGGAGAACGTGGCCTCTATCGTGTGGCCTATCACGGTTGGTGCGTGACGCTATAGGGGCGGGGCGTGGTCACTTTCGACAGAGGGAGGTAGGAAGGGGTAAACATGTTACAGGTTGCATGGGAGACGCCGGTCGATTGAATAGGAAGGGTAAATATGTTACAGGTTGCGAAGGCCGACGCCAGTCGATTTCAATCGACTGGCGTCCTCTTGGCTCCAATGTCGTCACCCTGTAGAGAGTGAGTAGCTGACTTGCAATCCGTGTGGGACTTTGTTATAATCGTAAGGCTGTAAAGCAAACCGGGTGGCTGTAGCTCAGTGGATAGAGCGTTGGGTTGCGGACCCAAAGGCCGGGGGTTCGAGTCCCTCCAGTCACGCAACAGGCCGGCCGCAAGGCCGGTCTTTTATATTCCGAGGTTTATTCTGGAGAGGTCGCATAGTGGCCGAGTGCGGTCGTCTCGAAAACGACTGAAGGTGCTGAGCCTTCCGTGGGTTCGAATCCCACCCTCTCCGCTGGGCCGTTTTGGATTTTAGATTGCCGATTTTGGATTGCTGTTCCAAGCGGTTATCTCAACGTCAATCGAAAATCTAAAACCCAAAATCCAAAATCTGGAGAGGTCGCCTAGAGGCCTAGGGCGCTCGCCTGGAAAGCGGGTAGGGGTGCAAGCTCCTCGTGGGTTCGAATCCCACCCTCTCCGCATCAAAGACGCTCCCTTATGGGGGCGTCTTTTTGTTTGCGCTTGTGCTATTGACCAGGGATTGTCGCAAGGAGAATCAAGCGGAGACTTGCACCCAAAGCCCCGACTTTGTCATTCTGAGCGTAGCGAAGAATCTCGTCCCTCACCGGAATGCTACCCTTTTCTCATGGTACTGTGTGGCTGTAGGGAGGGTGTTACTTGGGTGGTGGAGGACGAGATTCTTCGCTGCGCTCAGAATGACAAGAAGGGGTTTGGTTCTGAATGTCCCACACTTGGACCAGAAGCACAACGGCACGAAACTTCGTGCCCTTACAACATATCCGCTACTCAGTCCTCAGTCCTCGTCACTCCTATCGTCCATCGTCCATCGTCCATCGTCCTGTTATAATGTCTCACCATGCCTATCAGCACCATTCTTTTCGACCTCGACGGCACACTCATCAACTCGATTGACCACATCGTGGACTGCTGGCAGCACACGGTACGCACAGGGCTGGGCCGCGAAATCAGCCGGGAGGAAGTGCTGCCCACGATAGGTCGCTCGTTGCAGGCCTGCTTCGAGGAGATGGCGCCGGGCCGCAGCGACGAACTGTACAGCATCTACACGACTTACGAGCGCGACCGCCACGATGCCAACGTGCAGCTAATTATGGGCACGCGGGAAGTGCTGGACACGCTGCTGGCAGAGGGCTACAAACTGGGGGTGGTCACCTCCAAGGTGCTGCACGTGGCGATGAGCGGACTTGAGCTTTTCCAGTTGGACTCCTACTTTGAGGTTATCATCACGCAGGCGGACACCGAGCGGCACAAACCCTTCCCGGAGCCGCTGCTTGTCGCCTGCGAGAGACTCGGTGTGTCTCCTGCCGAAGCGGTATACGTCGGTGACGCCTGGACCGATATAGAGGCGGGCAAGGCGGCGGGCCTGCTCACCGTGGGTGTGACTTGGGGCGCTGCCGGTGAGGCTATTCGCGAGGCCGAGCCTGACTATATCCTTGCTACCATGACGGAACTTCCCGGACTATTGAAGCTCATGTTGCTTCCAGAATCCGGCTAAAACCGTAGCTTGAAATGACCGCTTGGCCTTATAATATGAGAGAAGTGCGAGGGACCGTTTTAAGTGGTGCCCTTTTTGGCGCTGTTTAGCATTCTAGGACTGGAGGATACGACATTGGATAGTGCCGAGACGAGGGAGGTAACCGTGACCGAACAGGTGGCACCTGCCGTGGTTACCGTGGAGCAGGACACATCTGGCGGGGGCGGCGACCGCTTCCGGACTTTCCTGGGCGTGATGATAGCCATTGTGACGGTGGTCGGGGCGCTCGTGGCCTGGCGGTCCGCCGTGGCAGCTACCGAGGCGGGCAACGCGGACGATGCCGGTATAATCGCCGCCCTCAACGCTCAAGAGACCAATACTATAGGCGACATTATAGCAAGCCAGAACCGCACCAGCTATCTCGATTACTGGCGGTACAAGCAGACAATAGACCAGATGGCAGCCGACGGCTCCCTTGATAACATACCCGAAGGCGAGCTGGATGGCGTGGTACGGCAGATCAACGAGGCGTCCGACCTGGCTACCGCCAGCAAGCAGTTCTTCGAGTCGCGGTATCTCAACCCCGACGGTACGTACAACGTAGCCAAGCAGCGCGCCGAGAACTTGGCCGAAGAATCGCAGCGCAAAGACCTGAACGCGCAACAGCACTTCGATGAGGCCAACCAGTGGCGCGACAAGTCCCTGGCGCTGGTGGCCGCCCTGGTGCTGCTTGGCATCTCCCTGTGGCTCTTTGCATTGGGCGAAACGATAGAGCACCGCGTCAAGTACGTGCTGGCTGCGGGTGGCATGGCTCTCCTGCTGGTGGGCGCAATAGCCGCGATAGCTATAGAGTCGAACGTCTCGCTGGCCGACGTCTATTCGCTTGCCACGACCCTTACAACCGTGGTGGCTGTGCTGGTCGTGCTGGGTGCCGTGGCGATGCTACTGATGCGCCGTGGTGACTCCGGCAGCTTGACGGCGAGGGAAGAGGACGAGTCGCCGCGTGAGGCGCGTTTCAAGCAAGGCGTGACGGTGCTCATTGCCACAGTGGCGCTGCTGGGTGCCGTCGCGGCCTACTTGCAGTCCGATGCCGGCAACCGGGGTGATACCGCTATCCGCCGGGCGCAACTGCTGGCAGCCGAGTCGCTCGGCGTGCAGACCACGGGCGAAGCGAACGTCAACTTCCAGTATGGCGGCGCTGCCCGGACCTACGAAGAGTTGAGCGCGCTAGCCACCGTGGCCGACCAAGCAGGTGACGACAGGGCCGCGGCACGCTACACCGCCATCCAGGGCGGCCTCACCCAGTTGAGCGAGCTATTGCAGCCTCCCTACTTCAACGCTGAGACCGACGCGGTGCCTAACGTCGCCGCTTACCAGGCCGACCAGTACGTGGCTAAGGCCGCCACGCTCTCCGAAGCCTCCACCATCGGCGGCAATTTGGAGAACGCCTGGGAAGAAAAGTCCAACAGCTACATCATCCACCTGACCCTGCTTGCCACGGCCCTGGCCCTCCTCGGCCTGTCGCTTACCCTTTCGGGACGGGTGCGCCCGCTGTTCGTCGGCGTCGGCTCGGCACTAACGCTGGTCACCGTAGTCTGGATGGGGCTGGTCTTCTCCAAGCCGGTTCCCGAAATCCCGCAGGCGGCAATCGACGCATATGGTCGTGGGGTTGGCGCGGCGTACAAGGACGACTACCCGGCCGCCGTGGCCGCGTTCGATGAAGCCCTGGCGGCAGCCCCCGGTTACGGCACTGCCCTGTACGAGAGGGGTGGCGCGCGTTACGCCCAGGGCGACTACGAAGGGGCGATCCAGGACTACCAGGCGGCACAGGCGGCGGGCAAGGACGACGCTTCCGTGGCGTGGGACCTCGGCTACTCGTACTACTTGCTGGGCCGCTTCGATGAGGCTGTGCAGGCGCACCGTAAGGCCTTACAGCTTGACCCCAGGCGCGTATATGTGCAACTTGACCTGGCAGTGGCCCTGCTTGCTTCTGGTAAGACCGACGAAGCCAGGGCGGAGTACCAGAAGGCGAAGGACCAGATCACCAGCCAGGTAGCCGCGACTAAGGCGGCAGGCGGCGAGCCACCCCCTTCTCTGCTGTACTACCTCGATGCCGGGGCCGACGACCTGGAGGGCTTGTTCTACCAGTTGAACGACCAGCCGCGCCCCTATGCCGTCGCGCCGCCCAAGGACAAGATAGCAGGTTCCGAGGGCATGCTACAAGTGGTTGAGGAGCAGTTCTTCGACCTCAAGAGCCTGGCGGTGGCCCTGGAATATACCGGCAAGCCGCCCACGGGCACAGTGGAGGCCGCAATCGAGCCGTTCCGCTTCGGCCAACCGACCGAGGGCGACGACTACGACGTAGCCGATACCTTCCCCTCCGAGACGAAGGATATCTGGACCCTCTACTCGTACGAAGGCATGCAAGACGGGCAGCAGGTGGTCTGGAAGGTGTATGTGGACGGCCAGGAGTACCCCGAGTACCGCACCGTTACCACCTGGGAAGGCGGCGCTTCGGGTGAGACCGCACAGGCCCTCACCGACGACTTCGCCTACGGCAGCACCTACAGCTTCGACCCCGGCGAGTACGTAGTCGAGATGTACGTCGATTCGGTGCTGGTGCAACGCGGCTTCTTCACCGTTGAGGAAGCTGAGGATGTAGCGCAAAACTAACTAAAGTTTGAACATCAGGGGAGTAGGGCTACGCTGTAGTACGCAATGTACCTATGGCGGCAACCCTGCTTCCCCTTGTCATCCTGAGCGTAGCGAAGGATCTCAAATGTTGCCCTTACCTAACTACTTAACCGTCAGCACCATTCGCTACAGGTTCAACAGCATCGCCTTACCACCTTCTTGAGATCCTTCGCTACGCTCAGGATGACAGAGGGGAGCAGGGTTCTGCTATCCGGTGCTGGGACGGCATAGGTCTCATTGAGCACCAGGGAGGCCCCGGCATAAAACATGCTCAAGTGTATTCTACACAGGCATGAGCAGCACCCCTGATTCCAAACCCAATACGGTAGCATTCTCGGAGTTTTCGGCGGGCGGGGTCGTCTACCGGCGCGTGGGCGACACCTACGAGGTTGTGGCCGTGCACCGCAACCGGCACACCGACTGGTCCCTGCCTAAAGGCCACATAGAGAAGGGCGAGACCCAGGAGCAGGCGGCCCTCCGAGAGGTGAAGGAGGAGACCGGCCTCGACGCCCGCATAGTAGACTCGTTGGGGGAGGTCGTTTACTTCTACAGGCGGCCAAAGGGTCTCACCCGCAAGGTGGTCTACCATTTCCTGATGGAATACACCGGCGGCGAGTTCGGCCCACCCAACTGGGAGGTAGACGAGGCCCGTTGGATCGACATAGACCAGGCCCACACGCTGTTCACCTACAAGAACGATCTGGGCATAGTGCGAAAGGCAAAGGAGAGGTTAGCTGAAACGTGAAACGTGAAACGTGATGCGGCTTGTGGTATAGGTACGTGAATATATATCAGGCTGCATTGCAGGACCATCCTCCGCCCTGTCATCCTGAGCGCAGCGAAGGATCTCAAGAAGGTGAGCAGGGATGCTGTTGAACGTTGCGGGCCAAAGTCTCGGTGGTTCAGCATAAAAGCAATAGGAGCATCTTAGATCCTTCGCTGCGCTCAGGATGTCAGGGTGGGGCTTTGGTCCCGTAAATCGAATGAGCTGGTACCACTAACAAAGCATCGCGAACCGCATCACGTTTTACATTTCACGTTTCAGAACTGTTTCAGATATCATGTTTTACGACCAGGCGAAAATCTACATAAAGGCCGGCAACGGGGGCGACGGCAGCGCATCGTTCCGGCGTGAGAAGTTTATACCGAAGGGCGGGCCGGATGGTGGCGATGGCGGGCGCGGCGGTAGCGTCTACCTGCGCGTCAGCCCCGACCTCAATAGCTTGCTGCCGTTCCATTACAAGCAGCATTTCAAAGCGCAGCACGGCGGGGCGGGCAGCGACAACCAGAAGCACGGCAAAGCGGCCCCAGACCTCTACATCGACGTGCCGCCCGGCACCACGGTGGAGGTGATTGACGAGAACCCCATTTCAGGGGCGGCCGCCGAGGTACTGGAGGAAGACCTGCTCAAGCCAGGCCAGACGATGATGGTTGCGCGGGGAGGCCGTGGCGGGCTGGGTAACGTGCACTTCACCACCTCGACCCACCAGGCCCCGCGCTACGCCGAGAAGGGAGAGCCGGGCGAAGAACGCACCATCGTGCTCGAACTGCGGCTCATCTCGGACGTGGGGCTGCTCGGCTACCCGAACGTGGGTAAGTCTACCCTGCTGTCGGTGGTAAGCGCCGCGCAGCCCAAGATAGGCGACTACCCGTTCACCACGCTGGCCCCGATGCTGGGCGTGGTGGAGGTGGACGGCAATACGTTTGTGCTGGCCGACATCCCCGGCCTGATAGAAGGGGCCAGCCAGGGCACCGGGCTGGGCCTTGAGTTCCTGCGGCACGTCCAGCGCACCCGCCTGCTTCTGCATGTAGTGGACGGCTCGGCGGGGATGTGGGACGCCTACATGGCCCCGGCCCAGGACGGCACCGAAAGCGGCGAGCGTGCGGATGTGCACCCCTCGCAGACCACCGACCCCATAGCCGACTTCAAGCGCATAAACGCCGAGCTTGAGCAGTACGACCCCGACCTTGCCCAACGTCCGCAGATTGTGGCTATCAACAAAACCGACATACCCGAGGTGCAAGAACGTCTGCCGCAACTCATGTCTCAGTTCAACGAGATGGGTTACGAGGCTTATCCTATCTCGGCGGCGACAGGGCAGGGCGTGCAGGAGCTTTTGCGTGCGGTGGCGGCCAAACTGAAAGAGTTGCCCGTGCCCGATTGGGCGGTGGAAGAAGTCGCAGAGGACGGGGAGGAAGCGGAGAAGGTGGTCCGCCCGCAGTACCGGGCTTCCGAGTCTCGGCAGTTCGAGGTGATGCCCGACGGCAAGGGCCGCTACAGGGTCGCCGGACACCGCATCGAACGCCTCATCACCTCCACCGACATGAGCAACCCCTTCTCCCTCGAACGCTTGCAGCGCGAACTGGGTAAGATGGGCGTAAGCGAGGCGCTGAGCGCGGCGGGCATCCAACCGGGCGACACCGTCACCATAGGCCGTATGGAGCTAGAGTGGAGCGACGAGCCGTGGGTCAACTTCGAGCGCAATACCTCCCGCCGCAAACGCCGCGAAGGCCCCGGCAAACAACGAAGCTAGCACTTGTTTTGAAACGCCAAGACGCCGAGACGCCAAGGACCACGCCAAGAGAATAGAGGGTTTAGATAGCAAAACAGAGGACCAGGGTAGGACATCACCTACCCTGGTCCTTTTCGCATATTACCAACAATCCTAACCTTGGCGCGTTCTCTGCGTCTTGGCGTCTTGGCGTTTAGCTTTACACCAGCGACTCGAAGCGGTCGATGTTCTCGCGGATGATGGCGAGGCTGGAGCGCCAGAAGTCGGGGGTGCGGATGTCGATGCCGAAGCGGGCGGCCAGGGTGGCGGCGTCGTCCATGCCGGTGGAGGAGAGCAGGTCGTCGTAGCCGGTGCGGAAGGTGTCGGCGTCCTGCTGGAACTGGGCGTAGAGGCCGAGGCCGAACAGCAGGCCGAACATGTAGGGGAAGTTGTAGAAGGAGAGGCCGGTGCTGTAGTAGTGCCCCTTCACGGCCCACATGTACGGGTGCAGGGTGTTCTCGTCCAGGCCATCGCCGTACGTCTCTCGCTGGGCCTGCAACATCAGGTCGCAGAACTCGTCCACCGAAAGCTCCCGCTGCTTTCGCATCTCGAACACGCGGCTCTCGAACAGGAAGCGGCTGGTGATGTCCACCACCACCTGCGTGCTGTCCTGAAGCGAGGCCTCCAGTATCGACAACTGCTCGTCGGCGTCGGCGTGCTTGAGGGCGGCGTTGCGCACAATCGTCTCGCAGAAGATGCTGGCGGTCTCGGCCAGCGTCATCGGTGTGCTCTTCTGCAACATGGTGCGGTGGGCCTTCACGAGATTATGGTAGCCATGCCCAAGCTCGTGTGCCAGCGTGCTCATGCCCCCGTAGGCGGGCTTGTAGTTGGACAGGATACGTGACTCCTCGCCCTGTAGCCACATGCAGAAGGCCCCGTCCCGCTTGCCCGACCTGGGTTCGGCGTCGATCCAGTTTTCATCGAAGGCGCGGCGGGCGAACCTGCTCATCTTCTCGGAGTAAGTGCCGAACTGCTCCACTATGAAGTCGGCGGCGTCCTGGTACTCCCACACCCTGTTGCCCTTGCCCAAGGGCGCGAACATGTCATACCAGGCCAGCTTCTCCAGTCCTAGCGCCCGCGCCTTGGCCTTCAAGTAGCGGCGGAACTCCGGGAAAGACTCGTGGGCGGCCTGCATCATGGCGTCGAGCGTCTGCCGGTCGATGTTGGCGTTGAAGATGGCCTCATCCAGGGCCGACTCCCAGCCACGCCGCTTTGTGAGCGTGTTCACTTCGCCCTTGATACTGTTGAGCGCCTGGGCCAGCGGCACCTGGACCGTCTTCCAGGCCTCTATCTCGGCTTCGTAGCCCTGGCGGCGTGCCTCGCGGTCCTCCTCGAAAGCCAGGTTGCGCACGGAGGGCATCGGCAGCGTTTGCCTCTCGCCGTTAAGCTCCACCTGCACGGCCAACTGCGAGGTTACGTTGCCGTGCAGCTTGCTCCACGCGGTGCCCGCGCTAGGGTTTAGCTCGGCCACCAGTTCTTCCTCGGCGGGCGACATCAGGTGGCGCGACTGCTCCTTCGCCTTGCGCAGCATGTAGGCGTGGTCGGAGGCCACCTGCGAGCGTGATATCAACTCCTCCACGTCCTGAGACCCGATCCAGGCGGTCAAGCGGGTGCTCAGCTTGCTCAGGATGACGGTGGCGTTCTGTAGCTCACTCAACTTGGCCTGGGCCAGGTTGTCGCGCGAGTTGGTAGTGGTAAAGCCGCGTACGTATGCACCTAGCGTCATTGTGTCTCTGTATACCTCGTTCAGCCGGTTGACCACCGCCTCGAACGCGCCAACCGTCTCGCCATCCATCGGCCCCGGTTCAGCCTTCTCAATCTTGCGCTCGTCAAACAGCCAGGCCAACTCCTCAATGCTGCCAGTAAGCGCGCTGAACCCCTCCTCGAACTCCGGCGAGTCGAGGCTGGGATATACGACCGTCATGTCCCAATGCGGTAATTTAGTCTCTGCGGTTGCGACCATTGTGTGTCCTCTCTATTGTTATTGGACGATAGACGATGGACGATGGACGATGGACGATGGACGATGGACGATAGTAAAGCAGCCATCGTCCATCGTCCATCGTCCATCGTCTATCGTCTATCGTCCATCGTCTATCGTCTATCGTCCATCGTCTATCGTCTATCGTCCATCGTCTATCGTCCTCTTCAGCTTCTCCATCGCGTGTGCAACGCCCTCTTTGTCGCCGTAGACCGCCGAGCCTGCCACTAGCAGGTTGGCCCCGGCGTTCACGGCACGAGCGATGGTCTCCTCGTGTATGCCGCCGTCCACTTCGACGTCGAAGGTCGTCATGCCCCGCTCGTCCAGCATCTTCCGAAGCCGCTCGATCTTCGGCAACATCGATTCGATGAACTCTTGACCCCCAAAGCCGGGGTTTACTGTCATGACGATCACCATATCAATGTATTGGAGTATCTCGTCCAGGCTAGCGATTGACGTTGATGGATTGAGGGCTACGCCAGGTTTGGCTCCCACGGAACGTATCTGCTGTATCGCGCGGTGGAGATGCGTCACCGCCTCGACGTGGACTATGATGTAGTCGGCCCCAGCTTCAGCGAACTGCGGGATGTACAGCTCGGCGTGCTCTATCATCAGGTGCGCCTCTATCGGCAACTTCGTATGCGGCCTGATGCTCTTTATCACCAGCGGACCCACACTGATATTGGGCACGAAATGGCCGTCCATCACGTCCACCTGGATGCGGGCCGCGCCCGCTGCTTCAGCGTCACGTACCTGCTCTCCCAATCGCGAGAAGTCCGCAGATAGTATTGAAGGTACAATGCCGATTTGTGGTCGGGGTGAGGTCATTTGGGGAGTGTTGCCCTGCTTGTAGATGTGGTGCTTGTGGCTTGTAACACAGCTTTGGAGATGGGGAGGTTCAACATATATCTAAGTCGGTGCATTATAAAATACAGGGTGGATGACTTGCTAGTTAGATCATAAAGTAAGTGTGAGCAGTGGCCCTGCAACCGCTAATCCGCCCCGCTCTCAAGCTGGGCTGCCGCCGCTTTATCCACCAGCCAGGTGACGTGGCCGCTCGCCTCGCGCAACAACTGGCTTGGGTACTCTTTAGGGTCGTATTCGCCTTCCAGCACCTGCTTCAGTGCCGGGGACTTGCTCTCACCGGCCACCATGAACAACACGTTCTCGGCGGCGTTCAACACCGGGTATGTAAGCGTGATACGCCAGGTGTCCAGCTTCTCGACGTAGTTGGCGGCGACCAACTTGCCGTACTCGTACAGTGCGGCGGTGTGCGGGAAGAGCGAGGCGGTATGCCCGTCGTCCCCCATGCCGAGAAATATCAGGTCAAACCGGGGCATCTCGCGGCTTGCCAGGGAGAATGCGCGACGTATCTCATTTTCGTACTGTTCGGCAGCTTCCTCCGGTTCGACGTCTTCAGTCGGCATGGGGAAGACCCTGCCCTCGTCTATGCCCAAAGACTCAAACAGGTAGTCGTTTGCAAGCCTGTAGTTGCTGTCCTTGTCGGTGTGTGGCACCCAACGCTCGTCACCGAAGTAGAATTCCACTCCATCCCACGCTACACGCTCCCGGTACTCTTCCGAAGCGAGTAGCTTGTACAACAACTTGGGCGTGGAGCCACCGGATAAGGCCACTCGGAAAGTGCGACCCTGTGCCGCTGCCTCCCCAGCCAGTTGGGTGAATATATCGGCAGCCTGCGCGGCTACATCCTTGGCATCGTCCTCTATCCTCACCGTGACGTGGGGCTGGCTCATGGCATGTTCCCTCGTGGCGTGTTACCCGGTGTGCCTGGCGTACCGGGCGGGCGATTGCGCGGGGGTTGGGTCTGGGCCGCGCTGATAGCTTCGCCGCTGATGAGCCTGCGCGGGCCTTCCGTGTCGCGACCTGACGAGACTCCCTTGATGAGCGCGGCAACCATGTTCATCGTTTCTTCGTATACCTTGTCGCGGCTGTAGACCTCTAGCTCTATGTCGAGCAAGTCGGCCCGGCTGAAGGCATCGAGGTGGATGTTGCGGTGCGTGGGTGTCATACCTTCCACCTGCACCTCGCTCCAGGCGTCTCCGGGGTCGCCCGGCTCGTCGCAGAGGGCCACTTCAAAGGAAGCCTGTACCTCACCCTGCTGCCCGGCGGTCCCTTGCGTCGGTACTACCAACCTAACCTTGCACAGGCTGCCTGGCACCTCTGCCTGGCGCATGGTAGGTCTCAAATATATCTCTACGGGTCGCTTGCCCGACCTGAGCGAAAGGTGCACGATGGGCGGCAATTGGTCGTCGGCATGCACGAGGCGGTAGGCGTTGTCATTGGCCTGCCAGCCGAGGCGGCTCGCCAGCCACCCAGCCATCATCAGCGCCTGCCCCCGGTTGACCGTGCGCCCCTTGCCTGACATGGAGTACTCAATAGTCACTCTGCCTATGCGCTCCAGGTAAGGCCGCAGGGCCGGGCCGTCGAAGAAGCTGGCTATTATTTCGCGCCAGGTGGTGAGGCGACCCCAGTTCATGTCGGTGCTCGCGAGGCGGGGCCAGTTACTCTTCAGCACGGAGCTGATGCGGCTCAACGTGCCTTCGGGGTTCTCGAACGTGGCCGAGTCGACAATAAGGCGGTTCAGCGAGTCGGCAAGTTGGCGGAAGACGTAATCATCGAACGGCGCGCCCTGGGGCCACCACAGGAACACCGGCAAATCAGAGAGGAGGAGCGGTAGCACAGCAGCAGGTAGCTGGCGCAGCGAGTTGCTCCCAGAGGTTACCGTCACCTGCTCGCAACACACCTGCCGCCCGCCCGCCGGGGGTATCTGGCAGAACATCGAGACAAGGCCCTGCACCGGCATGTCAGGGTCGTCGTGGTCCTGCACCATGCTGATGACTCGGCAGGGGTGTCGCCCGGTGATTAGCTCGGTCTCCTGCATGTATTCGCTGGCGGCGTCATATGACGGGGCGTGCACGATCAAGTTTAGCACCTGGGCCATAGTGACCGCGCCCGACCCGCCCCTGTTCTGAGCGGTCGAAGCTACCTCGCGCCACAGTTCGTTGAGCCGCGTCTCAATGTTCTCCAGCGCAACAGGTCGCGCAGGCCCCGTATTTATGCTCTCCAGGCTATCACTTTGCGCCGGTACATGCGTATCCGCCATAGCTGCCCCCTTCGGGTAATTACAGTAGCCTCCGCCAGGTCCTGCCGTCGCGCTCCACCAGCATGTCGGCGTTGGCTGGACCCCAGCTACCCGCCCGGTAGTTGGGGAAGGTCGGTGCGGGAATGTGCGACCAGCCATCGAGGATCGAGGTGGCTATCTGCCACATTAGCTCCACCTCGTCGCGCCGTGTGAACAGCGTCGAGTCGCCCATCATGCAGTCCATGATGAGGCGTTCGTAAGCATCCGTCACCTCTACCCCGAACGACGCACCATACCGGAAAGTCATATCCACCGAGCGCAACCGGATGTTGGGGCCGGGCACCTTCGACTCGAACGTGATGGATATACCTTCATCCGGCTGTATGTGCAGCACCAGGGCGTTAGGCTGCATCTCGTCCGCCGCTGTGTGCTGGAACAGCGAGAGGGGCGCGGGCTTGAACTGTATCGCTATCTCAGTGTCGCGCTTGGGCAGCCGCTTGCCGTGCCGCAGGTAGAAGGGCACGCCAGACCAGCGCCAGTTGTCCACGAAGAAGCGGGCGGCCACGTAAGTCTCGGTTTCGGATGTGGGGGGCACGCCGTGTTCCTGCCTGTAGCCCGGCACCGGCTTGCCGTAGATAGCGCCCGGCCCGTACTGGCCCCTCACCGTATTGTGCGCTACTTCCTGTATCGTGAACGGCTTGATGGCGCGTAGCACCTTGGCCTTTTCGTCGCGCACCGCCTGCGTCTCGAAGGCCGCCGGGGGTTCCATAGCCACCAGGGTAAGCAGTTGCATCATGTGGTTCTGGAGCATGTCGCGCAGTGCGCCGGATGTGTCGTAATACGAAGCGCGGTCCTCGACGCCCAGGCTCTCGGCCACTGTAATCTGCACGTTGTCGATGTATCGGCGTGACCAGATAGGCTCCCATATGCCATTAGCGAAGCGGAAGACGAGGATGTTCTGCACCGTTTCCTTGCCCAAATAGTGGTCGATGCGATATATTTGCTCTTCGGTGAATATCTCACCGATGTCGCGGTTTAGCTGCTGGGCACTCGCCAGGTCGCGCCCGAACGGCTTCTCCACGATGATGCGCTTCCATGAAGTGTCGGTGCCGGGCAGTGGTGCGAGTTGCCCCGTGCTGAGATAGCCGGTGTTGAGTTGTACCGTGTTGGCGGCGGCCCCGTTCCCCCCGTTTCCACTGCTGCCGTTGCCCGAGCCGTCGGGTGGAGCGGTCGCCGTGACCGCGGCCATCGTGTTCGCCAGTCCCGCGGCCCCTAGGTTGTTCACGATGGGTGTATAGTACTCCGGCGGGGTGGACAGGTAGTAGATGCGGTTGCCCAGCGTGCCCCGCTCCGCATCCACCTCCGTGAGCCGGGCTGCCAGCGTCCTGAAGCCTTCTGGGTCGTCAAAGTTGGACTGCACGTAGTACAGGCCCTTGACGAACGTGTCCCAGAGGGCGGGCCGCTGAGAAGGCTTGTTTCGCGAATATTTCTCTATCGACTCCCTGGCCTGCTCGCGGAACACGTCATCGCTGAGTTCACGCCTCGCGAAGCCCACGATAGCCGAGTTCGCGGGCAACCTCCGCTCCACCGCCAGGTTATAAAGCGCCGGGAGCAGCTTGCGGTGGGCCAGGTCGCCCGTCACCCCGAAGATAACGATCACGCACGGGTCCGCCGAATGCTGGAACCGCAGTCCCTCGCGCAGCGGATTGTCAATAATGTTCGTATTGAGCAGTGTTACCATATTCGCTTCGCTTTCTGTTTCTGAAACGTGAAACGTGATGCGGCTAGTATTACTTGGTCCTATAATAGCCGCGACATTGCTTGTAGTACCATCACGTTTCACGTTTCAGAAACGCAGAGGTGCGTCACCGTACCGGCACCTGTCGGAGGAGGCATGTACGTGTGACGCACTCTCGACGGGCTACTTACACGATGCGTGCCATCCGTTTGGCTTTCGGTTTTTACTTCTCCGGCTCAGCGATCCGCGTTCCATAGATGTCCTGGGCGGTGCCCTGGATATCTTTCACCACCGAACCGACGTCATGCGACTTCTTCTCGGCTGCCGCTTCGGCCTCATGCGTGCGGTCCATCACCTGGTTGGCGGCATCCTCGCTGCTCACGGTCACTGTGGTAGCAGGCGTGGCGGGCGTTGAAGGCGCTACCGACTTCATCGTTTCGGCGGCTATCTGCGACTCGATGGCCTCTGCCACACGGACCGCGTGACCACCAAACTGGTTTCGCAGGGCGGCTGTCACCTGGGAGGCGAAAGACTCCTCCTGGCGAGAGGAGAAGCGTGCCATCAGGGACAGGGTGATGATGGGCGCGGGAGTGGATGAGGCGATGGCCTCCAGCACCGTCCAGCGGCCCTCACCGGAGTCTTCCACATAGCCCCTGATGCGCTCCAGGTTGTCGCCTTCTTCCTCAAAGGCCTTCTGCGCAAGCTCCAACAGCCACGAACGCACCACGCTACCGTTGTTCCACACCTGCGCCAGGCGCGAATTATCGACCGTGAAGTCGCTGTTCTTGATGATCTCGAAGCCCTCGGCGTAAGCCTGCATCATGCCGTACTCGATGCCGTTGTGCACCATCTTGGTGAAGTGGCCCGCGCCGTGGCTGCCGAAGTAATCGTAGCCGTCCTCGTTGGGTGCCAGGGTGCTGAAGAGGGGGCGCAGGTGGTCGAATATCTCGCGCTTGCCGCCCATCATCATGCAGTAGCCGTTCTCCAGGCCCCAGATGCCGCCGGAGGTGCCCACGTCGAAGAAGTTGAGGTCGTGCTCGGCCAGTATCTTGGAGCGGGCAATCGTATCGCGGAAGTTGGAGTTGCCCCCGTCGATGATGATGTCGCCCGGCTCGAGCAGCGGGATAAGCTGGTGGATCTGCTGCATGGTGGGGTCGCCCGCCGGCACCATGATCCAGACTGCCTTCGGCCTGTCCTGCAAGGCGTCTACCAGCTCCTGGAGGGAGAAAGTAGCAACCGCGCCATGCTCGGCCACCTCTCGCGTCTTGTCGGGCGAGCGGTTGTAGGCCACAACACGATGTCCCCCCCGCAACAGCCTCTCCACCATGTTCGCGCCCATGCGCCCCAGTCCGATGAAGCCAATTTCCATATCGCCTCCTCAAGCCGTAGATTGCATAACTACATACTTTTAAGTCGCCCAGACCTGATAATAGGTTATGATTTGGTCAGGTGATCACACAATCTTTGCAGTAGCCTTTGATGCCGTTCAGGTGCGATATTGCCTATTGCACCAATGACGTTGTTGCGTGCCAGCACAGCTAGGAATCCAAGTCTTATCAACGATTGGGATACTAAGCCACTCTGCGCGAAATCATCATCAACCGGAGAGATGGTTTCATCGAAGCCCTGGACTTGCTGATGTATTTGCGTGCTTATGCCACATACGAGCAAATCGTCGTATGGAGGCATTTCACGTAGAACAATGGTTGGGCGATTCTTTACCTGCCCATCCGCCTGCGGTATCGCAGTTAGAACTACATCACCTTCCTTCATAGTGTGGATTTGGCTCCTTTATCATATCGAGTGAGTATTCTGGCTCATGCTCACTATATGCATCTTGAAGCCTCGTCAGAGACAGATTCAACCACGCTTGCTGTTCTGCATCTTCTTCTACTTGCTCTTTCGGCAGAACGGTAACCAGCAGTTCTGTGTCAGGTTCGAGTTCAAATGGCTCATCCAGGACGATCTGCTGACCATCAAAATGAGCACGCAGTGTTTTCCCGTCCACTCTTAATCTATAACCTCCCGGCTGGGCACACTGTTACCCAAGCACATCATCAACTTTCACTTTGGCTTCCGCGAAGCCCGGCACCGCTACAGATTGCCCACGCCTCAGCCGTCGTGATGTCCGGTAAGCGCCACCTTCGGGCTGTGAATAGACCTCAATCCTGTCCTGCTGTAGATTGACTATCCATACTTCGGTAATTCCAGCACGGGCGTAGAGTGGCACTTTCTCCCGACGGTCCCAGGATAGGGTGGTGTCTGATACCTCTATAACCAGCAGCACGTCATCTGGGCCTGGGTGCTGCTGGTCTTTCGTGTAGTCGCGCAGCCTCAGTAAAGCCACATCCGGCTGTACCTCTGAATCCGCGTTGAGGCGAATAGGGTTTTGCACACGCACCAGTACATTCTTGGACAATAGCTGACTAAAGAGTCGGTTAAGTGTATCCACGCAGTGAGCGTGGCGGATACCGATGGGAGCCATGTACACTATCTCACCTTCGATAAGCTCGACACGGTCATCTTCCGACAGAATGCCTACTTCGGCCATCTTGTAGTATTCGTCAACACTGAAGCGATAGCGGGCAGGTTGGACCGCCATTCCCTGCTGCCTCTCTACTGGTTGTGCTCTTATTGCCATTCCTATATCCCCAGCGGCTCGATTGCCTCTCTAACAGCCCCCCTGATAGCCTCCACCCCTGCCGCGTGGTCGCCCTTGATGTGCAGGCGAAGGACGCGGCGGCCGTGCTTCTCCAGCGATTGCATGTCACCCATCGCCTGCGCTCTTATGAGGGTGCCGAAACTGTACTGCTGTCCGGGTATGTTCAGGTCGCGCTGCGGCTCGGCGGTTATCTGGATGTAGATGCCCCGGTTCGGGCCGCCCTTGTGCAACTGACCTGTCGAGTGCAGAAAGCGAGGGCCGTAACCGAAGGTGGTAGCCACTCGCAACGTGTCGCGTATCGCTATGCGGGCGTCCTGGAACAGTTCCTCGTGCTCCCCGGTGCTCGGCATGTAGGCCAGCATCGCCACGTAATCGACGCCTTCCTGGGCCGTGCTCAACAGGGCGCGTATGCCGGTCTCTATGGTGCCCTCGAAGCCTGCTCGGGCCAGCGCCTCCTGGTCGGCGTACAGGTCGAACGCATCTCCCACAACCAGGGCGTCTATCTCAGGCAGCTTGCCGTGCTGCTGGTGGTGGTCGAGCAGGCGCTGGGTGTTGTCCTTGCTCTCCTGCACGTTAGGCTCATCGAAGGGGTCAATGCCCAGCATCTGCCCGGCGACGGCTGTGGCGAACTCCCAGCGGAAGAACTCGGCCCCGAGGTCCAGCTTGTTCTTCAGGTTGAGGCGCACGATGGGTTGCCCTGCGTCCTCCAGCTTCTGCACGTCGTGGTCCTGGCGAGCGTCGGTCGCGCCCTCTATCTTCAGGTAGACGAACAGCCTGTCGTTACCGTAAGCCGACGGGCGGCCCACCGGCTCCCCCGCGATTGGGACGATGCCCTTGCCCTCTTTGCCAGTGCTCTCGGCTATTAGCTGCTCGGCCCACAGCCCGAAGCTGTCGAGGTCGGGCGAGGTCACAATGGTGAGCTTGTCGCGATCGTTCTGCCAGGCGGTGCCCCACACGGTGCCGAGCCACAGGCCGGGGTTGTCCTCCGCGTTGACGCAAGGCGCGCAAGCCTCCACCATCGTCTCGGCGCGGCTAAGGAGCGCGTCAATATCGAGGCCCATGAGGGCGGCGGGCACCAGGCCGAAGTAGGAAAGGGCCGAGTAGCGACCGCCTATGTCGGGCATGTTGAGGAAGGTGCGGCGGAAGCCCTCTTCGCGCGCCAGCGTTTCCAGCGACGAGCCGGGGTCGGTGATGGCGACGAAGTTCTCTCCCGCCGCGTCCCGCTTGCCCGCCGTGGCCCTGGTGCGGAAGTAGTGGTAGAAGCTCATCGTCTCGGTGGTGCCGCCCGACTTGGTAGCCACGATGAACAGGGTCGTCGCCGGGTCGATGCGCCGCTCGATAGCCTCTATCGTGCCGGGGTCGGTCGAGTCGAGCATGAAGAAGCGCGGGTAGCCCTCTGCCTGCCCGAAGACGCGGTTGATGACCTCCGGCGCGAGCGATGAGCCGCCCATGCCGAGCAACACCACACTCTGGTAGCCCGCGTCTTTGATCTCGTTGGCGAACTGCTTTATGTCGGCCGCTCGGTCCTGCATCAGGTGCACCACGCCGAGCCAGCCGAGCCGGTTCTTTATCTTCTTCTGGGCCTCGGCGTCATCCTTCTTCCAGAACTTAGCGTCTTTCTCCCAAATCTTGCTTACGTACTGGTTCTTGGAGGCAAGCCGCAGGCCGTCATCGACCTGCGGCTGTAGCCCCCCCAGGCTGGCACCGTACCTTTCCGAAAGCCCCGATAGGAGCGAGTCCACTTTCGCGCTGATGCAGTCGTCCAGGCTTACGAAGCTCTTGCTGAACGAATCAACGCCCTCTACGGTAAGTTCCTCGGTGATCTGATGCAGCGAGATGCCGAACTCCTCCAACTGCGCAAGCTGCCTGTTGGCGAGGTCCAGGTCCCTGTCTATGGTGCGGGCTACTACGCCGTGGTCCTTGAAGGCGCGCACGGTGGCTTCCGGCATGGTGTTGACCGTGTCGGGGCCGATAAGCTCTTCTACGTAGATAACGTCGCGGTAGCTGGGGTTCTTGGTGGAAGTGGACGCCCAGAGGGGACGCTGCACGCGGGCGCCATGTCGCTTGAGGTTCTCCCACCGCTCGCCGCTGAACACCTCAAGGAATGCCTGGTAAGCCAGCTTACTGTTGTTGATGGCGGTGGTGCCCAGCAGGCCCCTGATTTGCTCCTGCTGGTCCACGTCGGCGGTCTGCTTGAGCAGGTCTTCCAGCGCCTTGTCGGCCTTGGTGTCCACGCGGCTCACGAAGAAGGAAGCGACCGAGGCGATTCTATCCACCGGCTTGCCTTCCCGCACGCGCCGCTCCAACGCCGAGAGGTATGCCTCCATCACCTGCCTGTGCACGTCCACCGAGAAGATGAGCGTCACGTTGACGTTGATGCCCCGGTAGAGGGTCTCTTCTATCGCGGGTATGCCTTCGGAGGTAGCCGGTATCTTGATGAAGATGTTCGGCTTGTCGATGGCGTCCCAGAACTCCTGGGCCTCGTTGATGGTGCCCTGCGTGTCGTGGGCCAGGCCGGGGGCTACCTCGATGGAGATGTAGCCGTCGAGCGCGTCGGTCCGGTCGTACACGGGGCGCAGGATGTCGGCTGCGTTGCTGATGTCCTCGATGATGAGAATCTTATAGATGTCGGTGGCGCTCTTGCCCTGCCTCACGAGGTCGTCTATAGCGGTGTCGTAGTCGGTAGAGCCGGATATCGCTTTCTCGAAGATGGTCGGGTTGGCCGTGACGCCTACGATACCGTCCTCATCAATCATGCGCCGCAACTCGCCGGAGGAAAGCAGCCCCCTCCTTATGTTGTCCAGCCACGGACTCTGACCTTCATCTAATAGTTGTTGCATCGGGTTCTTATCCATATGTCTCTCCTAACCTGACTGTTTTCACAAGCCTCAGTGCTTTCTACATCTCACATCTCGTACCGTTGTATGCGCTGTACGCTCCGATTCGTTGTGCCCTATACCCCTCTGTCATCCTGAGCGCAGCGAAGGATCTCAGATGTTTCTCCTAGTACTACTCTGAACTATCACCGCTATGATCCGCAAAGTTCAACAGCACCCCTATTCACCTTCTTGAGATCCTTCGCTGCGCTCAGGGTGACAGAGGGGAGTGTGGTCCTGCTATCTCACCTCTATACCCGGACGTTGCAGCTACGTCTGCTTTTCGGCGGGCGTTTCCTGTGAGGTCTCGGTGGGGCCTTGTCGCTCAAGGTCGCGTTCGTGCGGGGCGCTGCCGCCTTCGTTGAGGTCGGGCGTGACTTCCTGCTCGCTCTGCGCGGGTGGGACGGGGCCACGGCGGCCCATGAGCGCGAGGGCGTGCTGCACCACGTTATCGACGCTGAAGCCGTATTTCTCGAAGATAATCTCAGCCGGGGCCGAGGCGCCAAACGTCTCCACCGCGATGACGCTGCCTTCATCGCCAACCCACTTCTGCCAGCCCATCGGGGAGGCGGCTTCTATGGCTACTCGCCTCTTGATGTGCGGCGGCAGCACCTGGTCGCGATACGACTGGTCCTGCTCCTCGAAAAGCTCCCAGCACGGCATCGACACCACGCGGGCCTTGATACCCTGCTCCTGGAGCGCGGTCCGTGCCTGGATTGCCCACTGCACCTCCGCACCCGTGCCAATCAATATCACGTCAGGCTCGCCGCCCTCCGCGTCTGCCAATATATACGCGCCGCGCAACACCCCCTCCGCCGCGCCGTATTCGTTACGGTCGAAGATGGGCAGCTTCTGGCGGCTGAGTATGATGCAGCTGGGACCGTCGCGCCGGGTAAGGGCCGCGCGCCAGGCGTAAGCGGTCTCGTTGGCGTCGGCGGGCCGTATCGCCCACAGGTTGGGCACCGAGCGCATGCCCGAAAGCATCTCCACCGGCTGGTGAGTGGGGCCGTCCTCGCCCAGGCCGATGCTGTCGTGGGTGTAGACCATCAAGGTGGGGGTCTTCATCAGCGCGGCGAGTCGCAACGGCGGCCGCATGTAGTCGTAGAAGATGAGGAAGGTCGAGCCGAAGGCAATCAAGCCCTTGTGCAGGGTGATGCCGTTGAGCACCGAACCCATGCCGTGCTCGCGGATGCCGTAGTGGACGTTGCGCGCCTGGAAGTTGTCGCCCTTCAGGTCGCCCCCACCTTTAATGTACGCATCGGTGGAGGGATACAGGTCGGCGGCCCCGCTCACGAGATTGAGTATCCTGGGAGCGATGGCGTTGATAACCGCGCCCGAAGCCGTGCGGGTCGCCATCGGGCCTTTCTCCGGCGCGAAACTGGGGATAGCCTCCTCCCAGCCGTCGGGCAGGCCACCTGAGACGAACAGCTTGAACTCGGCTGCGGCTTCCGGGTGCTCCTGCTCGTAGCGGGAGAACAGTTCGTCCCACTCCTGCTGCGCCTGCTCGCCTCGCGGCCCCGCCATACGCATGTGCTGCAACGCCTCGTCGGGCACGTAGAACGGCTCGTCCCACTGCCAGCCGAGGTTCTTCTTGGTAAGGGCTATCTCGTCCTTGCCCAGTGGGCTGCCGTGCGCCTCCGAGGTATCCGCCTTGTTGGGGGAGCCGTAACCGATGATCGTCTTGACGATGATGAGGGAAGGCCGTTCGGTCTCAGCCTTGGCCGCCTCTACCGCGTTGCGCAGCTTATCGAGGTCGTTTATGTCGTCTACGTGCTGGACGTGCCACTGGTACGACTCGAACCGCTTGCCCACGTCCTCGTTGAAGGCCAGGTCGGTGTGCCCGTCAATGGTAATCGTGTTGTCGTCGTAGAAATAGATGAGCTTGCCCAATTTGAGGAAGCCTGCAATGGAGGCGGCTTCGGAGGCCACGCCTTCCATCAGGTCGCCGTCGGAGCAGAGGGCGTAGGTGTAGTGGTCCACGAGGTCGAAGCCGGGCTTGTTGAAGCGCTCGGCCAGCCACCTTTCGGCCAGCGCCATGCCTACGCCGTTGCCGAAGCCCTGGCCCAGCGGCCCGGTGGTGGTCTCCACGCCGGGGGTGTGGCTGTACTCCGGGTGGCCCGCCGTCTTGGAACCCCACTGGCGGAAGTTCCGCAACTCCTCCAGGCTCAGGTCGTAGCCGGTGAGGTAGAGGGCCGAGTAGAGGAGCATCGAAGCGTGCCCCGCCGAGAGGATGAAGCGGTCGCGGTTGAACCAGTGGGGGTCGCGGGGGTTGTGCTGCATCACCTCGTTGTAGAGCAAATATGCCAGGGGCGCGTCGGCCATTGGCGTGCCGGGGTGGCCGGAGTTGGCCTTTTGCACGCCATCCATCGACAGGGTGCGGATCGTGTTGATGCAGAGGGTGTCTATATCCATACCGTAAAATTCGGTCTTACCCTCTTGAGTAGCTACGTTTGTCACAGCTATATTCTCCTGGGTCCAAGGTTGCATATCTTCCGTTGTACCCAGTCTGGTACAGCACCATATGTGCCAACACACCGGGCGCGAAAAAGGGCGGTTGCGCGCCGCCCTTATGAGTTGCTATGAAGTTGTACCGCAACTGTTAGTATAGTCCCGTTCGTTAATATGACAGTCTTCATATTTCTGCTGCATCCTGTTGCTCAAGGCTCCGGCGCGGGTACCTGGTTGTCTTGTAATTGCGCGTCAAAGGGTACGTAGTTTGCCGTGATAATCTCCCCGGTTTGGGCGTCAACATCGAACCACATATCCCATAAGCTAAAGAGACCTTTGTCTACGTTCCTGTAGGATACGTACCAGTAGGGAGACTCTTCTTGCAGGGAGAGGCCCATGCTCGGGTATAGCTTAGTCTCGTCTCCATGCTGTTTCACTCCTTCCCACGTAAGCTCACCTACCTCACGCGGGCCTAACTTTACGCCTGCCAGGTTGCGGGCGTATTTGTCCTTGTTTGCGGCTGCCCTATCGTAGAATGACTTGTCGAACGCATCTCTCTGTTCGATCTTGACGGTGGACGTAGGTGAGGTGTCCTGCATCGTGATGCTGATATCGTCGCCTTTGGGGTTGACGTAGCGGAACTCCACCTCCAGCGCCTTATCGTACGACCAGTTTGGTGGGCTGTAAGCTACCGTCGAGGCGCTGACGTCGTGGAGCACAGCCTCTTTATCGTGCTTCGCTATCGCTTCCTGCGCTGTGGCGACCATGTTGGCCCAGGGCACAGCAGACCCCACAGGATTTGAGTAGCAGTTCACGATGAGGCATCTGGCCTGGCCGCCTCCCATCAGCGACATGGGCACTAAGACTGCGAAGCATACAACCGCTCCTATCCCCAGGATAATTACAAGGGCGATTGTGAGGTAAATAGGTAGGGGCAATCGCCTGCCGCTCGCAGATCGTGTTGATGTTAAGGGAGGAGGCGAGGGAGGCGAGGGAGGTGGGGGAGGTGGGGGAGGTGGAATCGTCTGCATGGAGAGGCGCGAAAGAGTCACTCCTCTGGCTGTGACAGATGGTACGCAACGGTAGCCCACAGGCATGGGCCCTGTGGGCTACCACCGGCTATTGCGCGTCAGTCCAGGATGTGGTACACGAAGCCCAGCACGCCCGGCCCCGTGTGCGTGGAAATCACCGGGCCTAGCTCCCCGAAGAACTCCTCCTTGACGTTCAGCCGCTCCCGCACCATAGTCGCCAGCGTGCGCGCGTCCTGTTCCGCCTGGAAGTGGCCCACCGCGACCTGGCACGTCTTGCCCCTGGTGGCTTCAGCACCCAATTCAACAAGTCGCTCCATCGCTTTGCGGCGGGTGCGGACGCGCTCAAGGGGTTCTACTCGCCCATTCTCCACGTGCAAGATAGGTTTCACGTTCAGCAGGCCGCCGAGGAAGGCCTGGGCACCACCGATGCGGCCGCCCTTCTGCAAGTACTCCAGCGTGTCCACCAGCACCAGGATTTTGACCTTGCTCTTGCTGTCCTCGATCATCTTAACTATCTCGTCGTGGCCCTTGCCCTCGTTGGCGGCGCGCGCCGCGTTGATGCACATCATCGCCTCGCCCATCCACACCGTGTCGCTGTCTATGACCGTGATCTTCTTGCCGCTATCCTTTGAGAGGCGGTCGGCGGCCTGCACGGCGTTGCTGTAGGTGCCTGAGGGCAGCCGCGAGGCCAGGTGCACCGAGATGACGCTGTCCACCTCCGGGTCGTCCAGCAGCTTCTGGTAGACCGACTCGAACTCGCCCACCGACGGCTGCGAAGTGGTGGGTAGGTTTTTGGCCGATTTGAGCCGCTCGTAGAACTGGTCCTGCGTCAGGTCTACGCCGTCGCGGAAAGTCTCGGTGCCGAAGACGACCTGGAGAGGGACGATGCTGAAGTTGTACCTGGCTACCTGGTCCTTTGGTACGCCCGCCGTGCTGTCCGTAACAAAAGCTATCCTGCCCATACTACCCCCTTGTAGAGTTATGAGTCATGAGTGTTGAGTGTTGAGTTTGGAAAGGGACGCCTGATTGGTGATTATTATACCCGCTCGTGCAAGGGGGTGGAGGGCGCGGATGTTATGTGATGAGCAGAGTGTGGTCATCGCGCATGATAAGCTCGGAAAGGATAGGAACGCTACAGGGTACGAAGGACCACGCCCGTCTATTGAAATCGAGGGCTACAGCTTGCAAAGTCCCAGAAGGGGACTGGCTGTGTGCGATAAAGTATCTATTGGGGTGACGATGGTGCTGAAGTAGTCCGCCGCATGCGGACTTTGTATGTGTAGCCCTCGATTTCAATCGACGGGCGTCTTATGTCGAGAATGAACTCACCGCAATCAAGACTGAGGACCGGGTGGCAGCCTATCGTCTATCGAAGCACCAACGCGAGAACCAGCGCCAGCACTCCCAGCAAGGCCAGGGCTACACCGATGGTGCCCAGTTTAGAGGCCCACGCTACTTGCCTGCCATGCTGCCTGTGCGCCTGCACGCCCCTGGCAAGACGCTCACCGCTGCCTGCCGCCGGGGGTGCGATCTTGATTATGTGGCGGTACCACCAGGCGCGAGAGCAGTAGCTGTACTCGCCTAGCTCGCTGGCGCGTATCGTGGGCTGTGGGTCGCTTGCTGACGCTCGTGGCAATGGGGCTAACCTTGGTCGCCTGTGGACTAGCGCTCGTTGGGTTCGGTGTCGCCGCCTGTATCGGCGGGCAGGGACATGGTCGCGTTTTCTACGCCCGCCCTCGCAAGAGCTTCCGTTAGCTGGCGCTGCTGCAAGGCGAAGGTGACATCGCCGCGAGTGCGCTCCAATACGCCTCTAACCATGTCGGTGGTGCGGCGCAGGCCGTTAGTGATAGCGTCGGGGAAGTCCACCGTCACGAGCAGCGAGTAAATATCCTCCATCGTATTGAGCACCTGCTCGCACCGCTCGGCCTCACCGTGCCTGATGCGGTCGAGCACGAACCGGCGCATCTCGCCCGCCGCCTCCCCCAATCCATTCAAATAGGCGGCAGGCTCCACGCCCAACTGCTCCGGCGTCGGTATGTCCTCACCCGCGATAACCGCGTAGACGATGTTGGCCTCCGCGTACTCCTTCTGCGCGTCCTGCACGTACCCGGTCCAGTAGATATCGGGGTGCTCCCGCATCAAGTCTTCCCGCGTGCTAGCGACCAACCCGCCCGCCTCCCCTATAAGGTTACGCGCGTTATCCAGCTCCCCTCTGTGCGAAGCTCGTATCGAGTGAGCGCAGTTGCGTATAGTAGCCCTGCTGCCTGCGAGCGCCCGCTCCCGTGCCTGGTACTTAGTCTCCAACGCCCTGATAACCTGCTCGCCCACCGCCTGAATCCGATTGTCCATGAAGTCCCCCTCGGGGAATTCTTAATTTTTAATTTTTAATTCTTAATTAGGAACAGGACTATAAACTGCCTAATTAATGGCTTAGAGGCGGGCGAATCCAATTAAAAATTAAGAATTCAAAATTAAGAATTCAATTGTTCGACATTCCCCCCGGCCCCATGTTTGGTCCTGGGCCGGGGCCTTTGACGGCGGTTTCCCAGCCGATTTGCACCACTCGCTCGCCTGCTTCGGTCTGCATGAAGGTCTGGTGCAGGCCGGAGCAGCGGCCCACCGACTCTATCATGCACACGTAGCGGTAGAGCGCGCCGGGCGACACCGGGTCGGACCGCTCGCTGTAGATGGTGGAGTGGTAGTGCTGCACCACCTCCGCGATGTGCCTCCAGAGGGTATCGTCGGCCCGTGTGACGCTCAGGCCCAGTTCGCGCAACTCGTCACGGTTGGCGGTATAGAGGGGCGAGTGGAAGCCACCATTGAACAGGTCCACGATCCTGTCGATCTGCAACGAGTCGTCAACGGAAGTGTGCATTTCCAGCGCCTTGCGGGTGAGGTCTCGGTTGAGGCGGTCGCTCTGCTGGATGCTGCCGAGGGCGAGGGGATGGATGTAGCTGTAGATAGAGTCGGGGACCGTGCCACCCGTCTCTCCGGTGCTGGGTGCGGCGGTTGGCAGGCCCAGCAGCCGCGCAATCTCGCTCCACATAGCGGGTACGATCTGGCCGTGGTCGTCGCGCGGCAGGAGTGGGTGCTTGCGAGGTAGCTCCACGCTGCCCAGTTCGGCCAGCGGCCCCATGACAATCTCGTCGGCACCCAGCGCCAGCAGCGAGGCGGGGCCGTGCACCTGAGTGCCCACGATAACCCCCAGGAAGTCGCAATAGTCGCGCACCAGGTTGAGCAACCGCCATGCCGCCTCAGCGATGCCCCCACGGGCGTGCAGCAGCAGGTCTATACGGTCGCGCCTGCCCAGGGCTTGCAACTTATCGTATATCTGCGGGAGCGCATCGTCCGCCACCATAGCGTTGTCGTGCAGCACATACGCGATAACAGCCGAGTTACGCGCCCTCTCGATAGCGGTAAGATGCGTATTCCTCTGCTGCACAGTCTCTAACATAATTACGAATTACGAATTACGAATTACGAATTACGAGTTACGAATTGAGGAGGAACCTGTAATTCGTAATTCGTAATTCGTAATTTCCTACGCTGTTCCTACGGTCTGGCGGCGGTTGCGCCAATTGCGGATGACGAAGTAGAGGACCAGGGCCAGGATGATCGCGATAATCGGGATGTCGTACGGGCGCATGGCGTCCCGGATTTCGCGAGGGGCCCACATCGCCCCCGCCCAGGCCAGCCCGGCGCACCACGGGAACGAGCCGAGGAAGGTGTATATGCAGAACTTCCAGAAGTTCATGCGAGCTACACCCGCCGGGAACGAAACGAAGGTACGCACCACGGGCAGGAGTCGCGAGAAGAAGGCGGTAGCCTCACCGTACTTGTCGAACCAACGCTCGGCGGTATGCAAATGGTGCATCCTGATGAGCACGTACTTGCCGTATTTCTCCAGGATGGGACGCCCTCCCAGCGCGCCAATCCAGTAGCCCGCTATGGAGCCTATGGTGCAGCCTATAGCCCCGAAGAGGCCCGCCAGCATTATGCCGCCCCAGTTGTCGGGGTCGTTAACCAGGTAATCTCCCGCAAGGGGCATGATTATTTCACTCGGCAAGGGGATCATGCAGCTTTCTATCGCCATCATAATGACGACACCGAACCAACCGAAAGTGTTATAGATACCCTCAATGAACGGCCAGAAATAATGGTCCTCTATATAGTGAAGTAACTCCAAAACCGCCTCCTAAGCTGTGTGGTGGAAAGTGCCCTGTTCGCCGGGCATGCGAGAGGAATGGGTTCCGGCGATTATACCATAAACGGAGTCTCGGGTGCCGAGAGCTGCCTTGAATTA
This sequence comes from Chloroflexia bacterium, assembly GCA_036386675.1. Lineage (GTDB taxonomy): Bacteria > Chloroflexota > Chloroflexia > QHBQ01 > JADMIH01 > JADMIH01. Next base: position 76,042 of record DASVVE010000032.1, read on the forward strand.
GCTCCTAATAGCACTGTAGAACCAGCCAGGCGTCCTCAAAATTACGCTGTGCCAGGTCTTCGCGCTTTATCCAGTAGTAAATGGTGCCAGCATCACCCCACATCATCATAGGGTTGTTATCGCTATCAACTTGTAGCAGTAATTGCCAGTCCTTTGCGGTCTCCCTCAGTTCTACTGCTCTCTCGCTCTGGTAGCTCTCCGCACTGGCTACATCGACGCTACCCGTGGCCCAAGCGCATAGCTCTTCCATGTCGTCACCCTGGACCGGCCGTGGATAACCTGAGAGTCTGTGGTCCGGCAATTCGCCGTCTGTGTCTGCTAACCATTCCCATAGCTTGTTATAGGAGGCAGTCTCTTCTTCGGTAAGGTCCAGCGAGATGACGTGTATCGAGTCGCTGGTTGGCAGGCTTAGCTGGGAGGACATCTCCAGGCGGCACGCCGGGTAGTCTCGACCCCATTCATGCAATGTTTCAGGAAAGGGAGTCCGTTTGATGCGCGCGACATCGCCATCGTAGTAAAGGACCCTCGCGCCGCCTCTATCTTCGGAAGTATCACCCCATGTTTCTTGTCGCGCATCGTAGAAGAAGTAAAGCATTCCAGTTACGGGAAGAAGGCGTTCCACATCGAAGGGGGCGACTTCCTCTAACCTGAATTGTGCGATGAATGCGAGAGGTTCGCCGTTCCAGTCGGGCCAGGCTACACCTTCAGGCAGGTCCGGCAGACCTCCGAACTTCGAAGTACCGGGTGGCAGCAACGCCTCGTCCTTGATAGGCGCGGTCTTTATACGAATAGAGTTGCGGATTAGAGCCTGTAACTCAGTTGCGACCCTGGGCAATTCGGCTCCTATCAGCTCGCGTAGGTCGCTGATGTTTGGTGCCAAGATTGTCCTCTTTCTTGCTCTATTGAGGAGTTGGCGTATTAAAGGGACTATTGTAATGCAGGCCAGAATCACAAGAAACATGTTCAAAAACATGTTTCTTGGAACTCCGCGATACTTCTTTTGATTACCCGCGGACCTGGCGACTCCCGCCACCGAACGGGCATAACTAAATTCGCTTGCTACGTGGCATGGTCTACAACTTCTCCAGCCGCGCCGCGCTCGCCAGTAACCGCTTCGTGCCTGCCTTCTTGAACATCACCGTCACCTCTTCGTCGTTGCCGCTAGGCTTTACCGCCAGCACCTGCCCCTCACCGAAGGTGTGGTGTGTCACACGCTCCCCTACTTTGAAGCCCCGCGCGCCGGGCGGGAGTGTGGGCTGGCCGTTTTGGGCGCGGTCACGCAGGTCGGCAGCTGAGGTGATATTGAGGCGGGTGTTTTGCTCCTGGCGCTTGTCCTGGCGGCGACTTTCAGTGCGGTTCGAGGTGGGGCGGCCGCTTGGGCCATAAGTGCCCCGGCTACCTGAGCCGGAGGTCGTGCGGGGTACGCCCGAACCGTATGTGGGCCTGTCTCGGTCCTTGCCCTTGCCGTAGATGCTGGTCTTGCCGCCCAGAATGTCCTCCGCGCTGAAGCCATCGGTGGGCACCGTGGCACGCTTGTTACCCTGGATGATGGGGTTGAAGGCGGTGCCGGGGTCGCGGCCCGTTACAAGGTCGGCGGGCACGTCAGCGATGAAGCGGGAGGGGCCGTTCATCTGGGTCATACCGTAGAGGGTGCGGCGGAAGGCGTAGAGCATGTAGAGCCGCTCCTTCGCCCTCGTGATGCCCACGTAGGCCAGGCGGCGCTCCTCCTCCATCTGGTTCTCGTCCTCCAGCGAGCGGCTGTGCGGCAGTATCCCCTCGTCCATGCCGATGATGAACACGATGGGGAACTCCAGCCCCTTGGCCGCGTGCAGGGTGATGAGGGTAATCGCGTCCTTCTCCTCCTTGAGCGAGTCCACATCGGAGAGGAGGGCCACGTCCTCCAGGAAGCGGCCTAGCTGCTCGGCGGTGGGCAGGTCGGCGTAGTTCTCGGCCACCGTGCGCAGTTCCAGCACGTTCTGCCAGCGCTCCAGCCCTTCGTCGCCCGCGCCGTCCTTCAAGAAGTCCTGGTATCGTGTCTTCTCCAGCACCAGGTCTAACAGACCCACCACCGGCAGGTCGGGGCGGGAGGCGATAAGCTCTTCCAATGTGGTAAGCATCACGGCGAACTTGGAGGTGGGCACGTTGAGCACGGGGGTGCCCGCCTGGAACTGCTCGGCCTTGTCGCGCCTGCTCTGCTTGATGGCGGTGTGCAGCGCCTCGTAGTACGACATGCCGAGCTTGGTCGCGTATACCTCCAGGTCGGTCATGGTCTTTGAGCCGATGCCCTTACCCAGCGGGGTGTTCTGGACCATGCGGGCGAAGTCTACCGTGCTGTGGGGGTTGTGCACCACGCGCAGGATCGACATTACGTCCTTGACTTCCTTGCGGGAGTAGAAGCGCACGCCACCGACTAGCTGGTAGGGTATCTGGTAGAGCATGCACGCCTGCTCGATTTCTCGCGACTGCGCGTTGGTGCGGTATGTAACCGCTACATCTTTGTACGAGTAGCCGTTGCCCACGAGCCTGCGGGCTTCACGCGCTACGTAGCTGGCTTCCTCCGACTCGTCGTACGCCTCGAACAGGGTGATGGGCAGGCCCGTGTCGTTCTCCGTCCACAACACCTTCTCGCTCTTGCGCTGGGTGTTCTGCTTGATGACGCTGTCCGCCACCTTGAGGATGGTCTGCGTGGAGCGGTAGTTCTGGCCCAGTATGATGCTGCGGGCGTTGGGGAAGTCGCGCTCGAACTCCAGGATGTTGCGGATGTCGGCGGCCCGGAAGCTGTACACGCTCTGGTCTTCATCGCCAACGACGCACAGGTTGCCATGTATCCCCGACAGCATCTTGACCATGATGTACTGCGAGTGGTTGGTGTCCTGGTACTCGTCCACTAGCACGTGCAGGTAGCGCTCCTGGTACTTGCGAAGCACCTCCGGCTGGGTGGTGAACAGCTCTATGGTGAGCATGATGAGGTCATCGAAGTCCATCGCCTGGTTCTTGACAAGCAATTCCTGGTAGCGGCGATAGACACGGGCGGCAAGCTCATCGAAGTAGGTTTCGGCCAGCTTGGTGGCCTGCTCCGGGCTGGCGAAAGCTGCCTTGGCCGAGCTAATGCGCGACAGGATGGCGCGGGGCGAGTACTGCTTGTCGTCCAGGTTGACGTAGCTCATAGCCTCTTTGACGATCTTCAACTGGTCCTCGTCGTCGTAGATGGCGAAGTCGCGGCTGTAGCCGAGCAGGTCGGCGTGCTGGCGCAAGATGCGCACGCCCAGTGAGTGGAAGGTGCCCACCGTGAGGTCCTTGACGCGTGGGCCGATCAGCTTTTCCAGGCGGCTCTTCATCTCGAAGGCGGCCTTGTTGGTGAAGGTCACGGCGCAGATGCGGTGGGGCCACACCCCCTCGGCCTCGATGAGGTAGGCGATGCGGTGGGTGAGCACTCGCGTCTTGCCGCTGCCCGGCCCCGCGATGATAAGCAGCGCCCCTTGAGTGGTGGTGACAGCCTCCCTTTGCTCCTTATTCAGCCCGGTGAGGATGCGCTCCATGAGTCCAGGCTCCGGCGTGTGGTTGAACCTCCTGGGAGCCGAGAAATCTTCCTGGGGTGCCGTCACTGGGGTACTGTCACCATCCGGCTCAGGCGTGGGGGCTTCCGATAGCCAGGCCGGCTCCTGCGGCACCTCTTGCTCGGAGTCCTCCACCTGTAGCTGCGGCTCGTCCTGGGCATCGGACAGCGAGAAATCGAAGCTAGCCTGGGTGCCGTGGTGTGCCCGCTTGCCGTTAGATGGTTGGGTGACCTTGCTGTCTGCCAACGTGGAAGCTCCTGTCTAGGAATCTGAGGGTGCCCGTGACCTGACCTTGAGTGCTTGACGCGGGCTATGCTGCCTAATATCCTGAGGGGTAGTACATATATTCTATCATGCCCGGCGGGACCTCGGCAAAGCTATCCACACGCGCTACCCCATTTAGAAACCATCCAAAATGACCACAAAGAGCCGCCTCTAGTATCAGGACCAAAGCCCCCTTCTGTCATTCTGAGCGCAGCGAAGAATCAGGTGGGCAGGGGTGCTGTTGAACTATGGTGACCAGGCCGGCCTTTGTCATTCTGAGTACGGTGCTAACGAAGGAATGACAGCAAATAAACTAGTATACGGTGCATGCGGTGCCAGGCGACGCCCCGCGATTGAAATCGGGGGCTACACAAAGCAAAGTCCCTGCGGGACTGCCTTTCTGGCCCATATGCATCAGGGCCGCTTTCGAGAGAGTAGGTGGGTAGAGGAGTAGAGGAAATCCCCGTGTGGGACTTGGTAAAGTGTAGCCCCCGATTTCAATCGCGGGGCGTCGCCTGGCACCTTGTTGCTGTATTGGCTGACACCTCTTCGTTAGCATGCTACTGAGCGTAGCGAAGAATCTCGTCCTCTACCGGAATGTTTCCCCTTTTCTTGTGAGGGAGTGTGGCTGAAGGAAGGGTGGTATTTGGGTGCTGAAGGACGAGATTCTTCGCTGCGCTCAGAATGACAGAGGGGGAGTCGGTCACTGTACTTCAGCAGCATCCCTACCCACCTGATTCTTCGCTGCGCTCAGAATGACAGAGAGAGGCTTTGGTACCGATATTCGACGCTGTTGCCTGGCAAAGACCTCTACTTTGGCTTGCAATTCAGCCGTAAGTGTGCAACTTTGCTGAGTTATTGCGCGTAGTTATAATCGGCAAAGCCAAAATGAGGGAGATTTATAACTTATGAGCACACAGATGCAAACATGCTCGGTATGCGGAGGGCAGGTGCCGGTAGGCTCGCGCTTCTGCCAGAACTGCGGGCATGCTATGACGCAGGAAAGCCCCACCGCCCGCGTAGAGAACATAACCCCGCCGCAAGGCTCGCCCACCGTGAACGTAGGCCAGCAGTACGCGCCCGGCAGCACTCAGTACCCACCGCAGGCCCCCACTCAATCGTGGCAGCCGGGCCAGCAGGGGGAGGCATCCAGGCAGCCGCAGTACGCCCCACCACCTACCGAGGCTTTCACGCCCCCACCCGCTAACCTGTACGGGCAGCAGCCCCCCACCTACCAGCAGACGGCCCTGCAACCCGCCGGCCAGGGGTACACACCCCAACCTTACTCTAACGTCCCTATTAACCCGACTCCTGGGCAAGGATTCAGCCTGGCGGGCATATCGGCGGGGTTGGGCCGCGAACCATTGGTGGCCTTTCTGCTGGAGTTGATCGGGTACATACCCGCGCTGCCCCTCGGCATCGGCCACATGTACGCCGGGCGAATCGGCCGGGGCGTGGCTCTGATGCTGGGTTGGTGGTTCTACTGGGGTATAGCGGCTCTCTTGCTGATTACCATAGCGGGCGCGCCCATTGCCTGCTTGATGGCGCTCCTGTGGCCGGTAATACCCCTCCTCTCCGGCTTCTGGATCAAGCGCGACCTCGATATGGAGCGTGCCAGGTACGGCACCGGGACGAGGATTTAGCAAGTGGGTAACAGCGCCGAGGCTCAACTTTGAGAGCGACCAGGCGATACAAACTAATCGGGTATCACACAATTTGGAAGGAGAAACAAATGAACGGCAACGAAACTAACGGCAACGGCACCGAGTCGAACGAGACTTACAACCAGGGTAGCACGGGTGGCACCGCCACTGCCAGCGGCACTCGCACCGAGGAGTTCAAGCTCAGCGGCGACGATATCGTCGGCAAGATCCGCGAGATCATCGAAGAGGGCAACGCCCGCCGCATCATCCTCCGCAACGCAGAGGGCCACAACCTCATCGAGATCCCCCTGACGGTCGGCCTCGTGGGTGCCGCCCTCCTCCCCGTCTACGCGGCCCTCGGCGCAGCCGTAGCCCTGGCGGTCAACCTGACCATCGTGGTGGAGAAGAGAGCGTAGGTCGGATTTGGAAATTGGAATTTCGAATTGCGAATTTAGTTAGGTATTACACAAATTCGCAATTCGAAATTCCAATTTCCAAATCTCCTCAAGCAACTTGCCGAAGGCCTGTAATAATATGTAGGGTTCGGTCGTTGTAATAGGTGAGACGAAGTGAACATGTCTTTTGCGCCACATGGCTCTTCGCTCCTTCCTTGCAGCCAAACACCCGCTCTGCCCAGCGGGTGTTTGGTTTTAAGTTGTAGGGCTGCCCGGCATGGCGCTGGCCCGCCCACTCAAAGAGGCGTTGTCAGTCGCCGGTGGGGTAGTTCGAGTAGTAGCCGGTATGCAGAGTCCACGAGTTGATGTTATCAAAACGGAGGTTGTCTCCGCTGTAGAGGGTAAGCCCACCGTAATGGTAGGGAATAATCAGACCCCGTTGGAACAGTAGATAGCTGGGCCTCTCACGTACGTAGTACTCCGAGCTATTGGCACAGCCCAGGCGGTCGCGCACCTCTCTGTTGTCGTGCCATACCTTACCGAAGCCTAGCACGGGTGCGGCGCACTGAGGCGTGGAGCCTGGTGTCGGTTCCGGTGCCGTGGGGTCGCGCCGGTCGTCATATCTCTTCACCGTGCCATCATCGAACAGGACATATATGCCGCTGGGCGCGCCCATGCCTGGAGGGGTGTTGCGAGCATTGACGTACACCATGTGTCCGCGCTGGAAATCCTGGATCGTTATATCCATTTCAAGACCGGTTGGCTGGCTCTGGCACCCTAGCCTGTTCTGTAACATCACGTCCTCCGACCAAAGCACACCTAAGGGGCCGGTAGGCTTCGCATTGCCGGTGCATGTTGATAGCGGTGCCGGTAGGGTGCGCACAGGCCGTGGCTTGCCAGGGCTTCTGTACCGCCACTCATAGTAATGCTGGCCGATATTGCCCATCTGTACCTTGAAGCCCTCCGGGGCCGAGGGAACGTAAGTGAGCACGCGCCGCTCGAAAGCTTGAATCAGCACATCGGTACCCGGCCGCCCCTCGATCTTGACGCTAGCCCAATATGGTTCACTGATCGGGTAGCCAGTGGCGTAGAACCACGGGTCGTGCAGGCGAGCCACAAAGGGCGTGTCGTTCCGTTCAGGCAACATTTCCCCTGTGGCGTTAAGGAAGTTCCAAAAAACGTCCGGTATATTGTGTCCATTCTCACTGTAGTAGGCTTGTTTGACACCATACCCGGCATAACGGATACCGTCTCCCGAGGGAGCGGGCGGATCGACGCGCGCGGGGCCGCCCTTTACGTCCTCCGCCACGATTTGCCCGGTCTTGGAACCTGTGCCCACTGAGACGAGCAAACCGAATGTTTCGTAGGTCGGGGCGGTAGGGTCGTCAGGATCGCTGGCTAGCGGTATCCTGGCAGGGAACCACTCAATGTACTTCCTGGTACCATCAAGACGGATACGGCCCCTGATCAATTCATCGGCAAGCAAGCCATTGGTGATGTAAAAGCGGTTGTTCTTATCACCAGCCGGGTTGAATATCTCCATTCGGCTCTTATCGAAGTATTGTACCTGTATTTTGTTGTTGTCCGGCGCGCCTATCCATTGCTCCACCAGCGGGTCGGTGAGCGGTCCCGGCCCCCAGAAGTACCCGCGCCTTATCTGGTTATGCAGCACAAGCTCATCAGTACGACGCCACAGCTTCTGGAACTCAGCGGCGGCGAACGCGCCACCCTCCTGCTGCAAAGGCGTTGCGTACGCTGCCGCGCTTGATACCAACAGCGCAAGAACGGCCAGCCAACTGCTAGCCCTGTTCAAATACTTGACCTTCATGGTGGTCCCTCCGTCGTGCTCTAGTGACTTTATTTTGCCGTCCCGTTACCTAGAACGTAGCTTCTGCCTTGTGGTTGCAGTTGCTTTCTTTAAGGCGCGTTTAAGAAGGTAAAAGCGTCAGAAGGGATCATGCGGTCGGTACTTTGCAAAAAACGAAAAGGACCAGGGTACGTGGTGTCGTACCCTGGTCCTTTTCGTTTAGTAACTTACTTTATCTTTGCGCGTTCTTTGCGTCCTTTGCGCCTTTGCGTTTTCGTCTAAAGCGTGTCCATCACCGCTTCCATGATGTCGAGGGCCGCGTCGGCGGTAAGGCGGTCGAGGGTGAGGGGCGGGCAGAAGCGTATCGTGTTCGGCCCCGCGCCCAGCAGGAGCAGGCCCCGCTTGAAGCACTCGTCCACGATGCGGTCGCGCAGGTCGTGGTCGGCTTCGCGGCTCTCCTTGCTTTTCACTATCTCGACGCCTATCATGAGGCCCTTGCCTCGCACGTCACCCACGAAGGAATAGCGGTCGAGCCAGCCCATGCTGCGCTGCATGACATAGTCGCCTATCTCGCGGGCGTTGTCGGTGAGGCCCTCTTCGAGCAGGCGTATGGTGGCGAGGGATGCGGCCATCGCCAGGGCGTTACCGCCGTAGGTGTTGGCGTGCGCGCCCGAGGTCCAGCCGCCCATGATGCTCTTGCGGGCCACGATAGCGCCCATCGGCATGCCCGACGCGATACCCTTCGCGAAGCACATGATGTCCGGCTCGATGCCCCAGTGCTCGATAGCGAACATCTTGCCGGTGCGCCCGAAGCCCGACTGCACCTCGTCCAGCACCAGCGGTATCTCGTAGCGGTCGCACAGGTCGCGCAGGGCGGGGTAGAAGTCGTCAGTGGGCACCACGTAGCCGCCCTCGCCCTGGATCGTCTCAACGAAGATGCCGCCTACCTCGGTGGGGGAGACCAGGTGCCGGAACATCGTCTTCTCGATGTAGTCCACGCAGGCGCGGCCCAACTCCTGAGTTGGCACGTGCGGCATAGGGGAGCGGTACGGGTTGGGGAATGGGGCGTGGTAGATGCCGCCCACGAGCGGCTGGTATTTGGTGCGGTGCAGGTACTTGCTGGACGACAGGGACATAGAGCCGTAGGTGCGCCCGTGGAAGGCCCCGAGGAAGGAGATGAGCACCGGGCGGCCCGAGTGGTGGCGGCACAGCTTCATCGCGGCTTCAATCGACTCGGTGCCGGAGTTGGTGAAGAAGACCTGCTTCTCGTGGTCGCCGGGGGTGATGCGGCAGAGGGTCTCGGCCAGCTCTACGGCTTCGGGCAGGTAGAAATCGGTGCCCGCCATGTGGATGTACCTGGCGGCCTGCTCCTGCACGGCGCGCACCACTTCAGGATGAGAGTGGCCCGTAGCGAGCACAGCGATACCCGCGGTGAAGTCGATAAAGCGGTTGCCGTCCACGTCCCAGGCCATGCAGTCCTTGCCATATGCCATGACGAACGGATAAGAGCGAGTGTAAGAGGGGGAGATGACCGCGCAGTCCCGGTCGAATACCGACATGGCCTTTGGTCCGGGCAGCGGACCTTTGATGTCGGGGGTGTGTTCGGCAGCTACAACCGCGTCTTTGCCGGAGAGCTTGCCGGGTGCGTCTGACTGTAAAACCATCGAAAATCCTCCATCGGATATAGGGTTACGGCGCCGTAACCCGCGGATAGAGCGGGCCGTGATGACAGTCTATCATACAGGCGGCTGTCGTGCCACTCCGGTACTTAAGTCATGAGGCCACTCACCAGAATACCTCATGCGGGCGAGTTCACTTATCTGCTGCCTGGACGGTATACTGCTAATGCACATATTGATCGGATAAGGGGTCGCCGTGTTCAGGGAAAACGAACGTAAGAGCGCGCTCTTTGGAAGCGCTGGAATGCTGGTTCTCATAATCGCTTGCGTAGCCACCATAGGGCTGTACAAGCTGTCTGTACCCGCGCATGTTGATGCTGATACCACAAGCATCAGCTATGACGATTACAAGACAGCTTTCCTGAAGTGGCAGGAGAGTGAGATATACAGTTACGAGATCACGCTTCAGGGCGGCGATGATGAGATTACGCTGCGCGTCGCTGAAGCAGGCACGTCCGTGGAGGTGCTTCAGCACTTATACATGGGTGAGCCAATAGACGAGTCTGAGATGGATGAGTACTCCGTCGAGCTCCGTAGTATGACCGTCGAATATATGTTTGATCTTGTGCGTAATACGCTCGAAGTGTATGAGAGAGACTACCTCACCCGGTCCGCAGACGAAACTTACAGCTTTTTATACGACCTGGATGTGCGATTTGACCCCGGCGTGGGATACCCGGTCTACATGGGCGAGCAGCAGCGTGTCACCCGCTCGTCAGGCGAGATAACCTGGCGCGAGGTTTCCTGGCTGCCGATAGTAGTAAAGAACTTCAAAGTGCTGGACGACAGGTAGAGCAACATGCCACATGACGAACGCGACGAATATATACACAATTATCGTGGCCCCTCAGGGTTCATGTTCTGGGTTGCCTGGTTGGCCTGGGCCGCGGCTACCTTCTTTGCTTTCATCGTTGGCGATGCCCTCGGGAAAAGCGTTGAAGCGATGCTCGCACCTGAGGCTGTAGGGCTGCCCAGGGCGCTATCCATCGCGCAGGCGGTAGACGCGGGTGCTTCCTTGAACTTGTTTGCTGCGGCGTCCGGGGGCCTGGTGGCGGGGGTGGTGTTGGCGGTGGGCCAGGGCCTCGTGCTGCTGCCCTTCATGAAGCGAGCCGGTGTGTTGGAGTGGGCGTTGGCTACCATAGTAGGGCGCGCGGTCGGTTGGACAGCCATTTACGTCATCAGCAAGCAAATGGTTGGCCTGGTGCTGGATAAGCACATTTTTGGCTTCTTGTTCCTGGTCCTCCTCTTGGTAGGCACGGGTCTTATCGCGGGCCTGGCTGTGGGGTATCCACAAAGCATAGTGCTATATCGCAGGGTACAATACCCCGGCCGGTGGCTTGCCGTGAACCTCTTCGGACCGATCATGGCCGGTCTGTTGATCGCAATTATCCTCTTCGTAGAAGGAGAGAACGTGCTGCGAGACCTCAACACCGGCTTTGCCGCCGCTATAACAGCTATAAGCACAGCTACCGCCCTGAAGGATGTGTTCAGCATGTCCACCTCACGGGCCGAGTGGCTACAGAACGTGCGCTGGCGCAAAGAACGGACCAAGGCCCCGCAGGCAGACACTGTGCTTGGCAGCACCCTGTATGGTCCGTCCAAACCTTCGCAGAGCTAACTCCTCCCAGACGATGAACAATAGACGGTAGCCACCGCCCGGTGAGCCGGTATCCGTCATCCCCCTCCCACGCTATCCCGTAGACGTGTTTGAATAAGTTCTGCGTACGGCAATTTAGAACGTCCACCACAAGGTCGTTCCATTGGCGCGCTCGAAGCCGGTGTATCCACAGCGCCTGTTATCCCACTTCGGAGCTTCAAGCTGGGCTTTGCTTCCGTCCTTCAATGAGGACACCTATCAGAAAATCTTCAGAAAATCCGATGAAGGCGCGTTAACTTATCCGTTGCCGGAGCGATATACTACTAATAGGCATATTGATATAGTAGGGGTTGCCATGATTTCTGAAGGCCAGCGCAGATACGCACTCTTCGGAAGCGCCGGGACGATAGTTCTGCTACTCGCCTGCTTAGCCAGCATAGCGCTATATAAGCAGGCCGTACCTCCGTTTGTCGAAGCTAACACCGAGAACATCAGTTCCGCCGATTACGAGGCAGCTTTCCTGAAGTGGCAGGAGAGCGGGATAGACTCGTATGAGATTACGATACACAGCCGCAATGATGACATCACCTTGCGTGTGGCCGGCGGCGGCGCGTCCGTGGTAGTGGTCCGGCATTTACTTGACGGTCAGCCGATAGTCGAGAGCGACATGGACGCACACTCTACCAGGCTCCGTAATATGACTGTGGACCGCCTGTTTGAGATAGTGCGGGGTACTGTAGAAGCTCATGAGAGCAACAATCTCCCCCAGTCCGACAACGAAGGCCGCTCCCTCTTCTACGACCTGGCCGTGCGCTTTGACCCCACTGCCGGCTATCCGGTCTACATCGCGCAACACCAGCGTGTTACACGCCCGTCACACGAGATAACGTGGCGTGAAGTCTCCTTGATACCGATAGAAGTGAAGAACTTCATAGTGTCAGAGGGAAGGTAGCTCAACATGCAATTGAACCAGCAAGATGAGTATGCGCGCAGATACCAAAGCCCGTCGGGGTGCGTATTCTGGTTCACCCGCTTGGGCTGGGCATTCGCTACCTTCATTGCTTTCACGCTTGGCGACGTGCTTGGGAAGGCCGTGGAGGCACTGCTCGCTCCCGAAACCGCAGGAGCAGGCGTGCGCAGGGCGATGTCAATCGCGCAGCCGGTAGATGCCGGGGCGTCGTTGAACTTGCTTGCCGCCATACCGGGAGGGCTTGTTGCCGGGGTAGTGCTTGCGGTATGCCAGTGCCTTGTGCTGTTGCCCTTCATGAAGCGGTCGGGCATTTTGGAGTGGGCGGGAGCGACTATAGTGGGGCGCGCGGCGGCCTGGGTAGCCATCTACGTCATCAGCAAACAAACGGTTGGGCTGGTCGTAGATAGGAGCATGGGCGGCTTGGTGTTCCTGCTCGCGTTACTAGTGGGCACGGGAGTAATCGCGGGCCTGGCGGTGGGACTTCCACAAAGCCTGGTCCTCTATCGCAGGGTGCAGAATCCCGCCCAGTGGGTAGCTGCCAACCTCTCCGGCCCGGTGGTTATCGGCATGTTGGTTACGCTAATCTATTACATACAGGGGGAGAACGTGGTGCGCGACTTTAACACCGGCTTTGCCGCGGTTATAACGGCCATCAGCACGTCTATCGCCCTTACCGATATGTTCAGCCACGCCACGTCACAGGCCGAATGGACGCAGAGCTTTCGCTCGCGCAAAGAACAGGCCAAAGCTCCCCAGCAAGAGACCGTGCTTGGCAGCAGCCTGTACCGTCCGCCCCAACCTCCCCCGAGTCAATCCCGGCGAGACGATGCAAAATAGACGGTAGCCGCCGGAGGGTGCCCTGAAGCAGCGTGATAAGCGTTAGAAACCGTATCTGGTAACTGAGGAAGGACGAATGCACCCCATTCGTCCTTCCTTTTTTGTTACTCAGTCACGTATAAATCAGGCAAGATGGTACAGAGTATGCTTGAAAATATAGTGCATCTCAAATGACAGGAGGTCCTCTATTTTATGGACACGACAACGCCGTCGGAAAAGCACGAATCATTCTGGATCGACTCGGCACCGGGCCGCCGCTTCCCTGCTCTCCAGGGGGATGTGTCGGTTGACGTTGCAGTCCTGGGAGGTGGGATCGCGGGACTGACTGCCGCGACTCTGCTGAAACGCGCCGGGAAAAGGGTTGCCGTCATTGAAGCGGCGCGGCTGGTAGAGGGCGTGACCGGGCACACTACAGCGAAAGTAACCTCCGGCCACGGCTTGATTTACGCTGAACTCATCAAGAAGTTTGGCGAGGAAGGCGCACGCATCTACGCCCAATCCAACCAGGCGGCGCTTGAGCGGATCGCCCGCTTCGTTGCGGATGAGGGTATCGACTGCGACTTCGAGCGTAAAAGTAACTATATTTACGCCGAGACCCAGGAAGAATTGCAGAGCTTACAAGACGAATTCGACACCGCGCAGAAGTTAGGGCTTCCGGTGAGCTTCGTCAAGGATACCAGGCTCCCCTATTTCACAAGCGGGGCCATCCGGTATGACAATCAAGCCCAGTTCCACCCGCGCAAGTACCTGTTGCACCTGGCGGACAGTCTGCCCGGCGACGGCAGCTTCGTCTTCGAGGATACGCGGGCGCTTGACGTAGAGGAAGGGACGCCGCACAGGGTAATGACGAATAAAGGCGTGGTGTCGGCGCAGGACGTGATTGTCGCCACGCACTTCCCGTTCCTGGACCGTGGGCTGCTATTCGCCAGGGTGCATCCCTACCGTGAGTACGTGGTGTGCGCCCGCATAGACGAGGCCCAGGACCCCGACGGCATGTATATCAACACCGGCTCTCCCACGCGCTCCGTCCGCACCACGCCCTACGAAGGCGGGAGGCTCTTGATCGTGGTGGGGGAGAAGCACAGGACAGGTGAAGAAACTGATACGGAGCAGCACTATACGGCGCTGGAGGAGTTCGCCCGCACGTCCTTCGGGGTGGAGGAGTTCGAGTATCGCTGGTCCACCCAGGACAACTACTCTATAGATAGAGTACCTTACATCGGCAAGCTGAACCCCAAGTCGGAGCGAGTGTACGTAGCGACGGGTTTCAGCGCCTGGGGCATGACCAATGGCACCCTGTCGGGGATGATCCTCTCGGACCTGATACTCGGCATCCAGAACCCGTGGGCCGAGTTCTACGACCCCAACCGAGCGCCCTCAGTGGGTAAGCTCATCCAGGAGAACCTCGGCATACCGAAGCACTGGCTTGGGGCGCGCCTGGCGGGGCCGGAGGTCGAGTCCCTATCGAGGCTGGCGTCGGGGGAAGGGGCCATAGTAGAAGTCGGTGGGGAGAAAGTAGCCGCGTACAGGGACGAGCATGGGACAATCCACGCCATCTCCCCCGTGTGCACGCATATGGGTTGCATCGTCAACTGGAACAGCGGGGAAAAGAGTTGGGATTGCCCGTGCCACGGCTCGCGCTTCAGTGCCGAGGGCAAGGTCATCCAGGGGCCAGCCGTGAAAGACCTGGCGAGGAAAGACTTCGACACGGCTGAAAACCCAAGCTAGCGTACAGCCGCATATGTACGATGTGGGCACCCAAAGTTAGTATTGTCATTCCGAACGCAGTGAGGAATCAGGTGGCGGTCGTATTCTGTCGCAAGACGAGGTAAAGGTGGCAAGACGCCTCATGTGCTCCAATGCAACAGTATCGATACCCACCTGATTCCTCACTGCGTTCGGAATGACAAAGGGGAGACCTGGGTGCCCATATGTACGATGTGGGCTTACATCAGCCGGGGGTGCGTTCCTGCTCCCCTTGACCCCCTTCGCTCCCCCTCGTATAATCTTAATACTAGTTCCTGTTTGCTGAGTCTCAGACGTGGGTGCCGCCCTGCACCGCAATGTCACGCCTGCTGGAAGCCGGTCCCTCTATATGCGCGTCACTATATACACCAAGCCTGGGTGCCACTTGTGCGAGGATGCTTTAGACCTCCTCGATAAGCTGACGCCCCAGTACCGTCTTGAGGTGCAACAGGCCAACATCCTGGACGATATGGCGTTGTACGACCAGATGCACGAGCAGATCCCCGTGATCGTGGTGGAGGACGGGCAGTACGGCAGGCTGGTGGCTCCCATTACGGAGCCGGAGCTGCGGGCATACTTAGAGGTAGCGCGGCGCGACAGGCAATACGGCCGGAGCGTGGTCCCGGCGTACAGGGAGTCCATTCTCGACCGCGCGGCGCGGTGGATGGGCAAGCACTGGCTGAAGATGGCGCTAATCTTTATCTCGGTGTTCGTGGCGCTGCCCTGGCTGGCGCCCGTGTTTCTCGCGCTGGGCTGGGACGGCGTCTCGAACCCGATTTATACCGCCTACGCGCTCACCTGCCACCAGCTACCGGAGAGGGCGGGCACCGTCTTCGGCTATCAGGTGGCTTTTTGCTACCGCAACACCGCGATCTATGGCGGGTTCATCGTCTTCGGCGTGCTGTACGCCCTGGGCCGCGACAGGCATATATCGAGGTTGCAGTGGCTCCAGAACCCGCTACCCTGGTGGCTCTTCGCGGTGATGCTCCTGCCGATGCTGGCGGATGGCCTCACCCACATGCTCGGCTTCCGCGATACGATGCTCGACATGGCGGTGGAGGCTAACTTCGGCATGTTCACGATAGGCTCGCAGCCGTTCTCGCTCAACTGGTGGGTGCGCATCATCACCGGGTTCCTGGCCGCCGCCGGGACCGTCTGGTTCGCCTTCCCACGCATGGACCGCGCCGTGGCCGAATCTGAGGCGCAGTTGCAGATCTATAAAATGTCGGCATTGAACTACCCGCCCACCCAGGCGCAAAGGGCGTAGCTGAAACGTGAAACGTGAAACGTGATGGTACAATAAGTATCATCGCGGCTCATGCAGGATCAGGTAACTAAAGCCGCATCACGTTTCACGTTTCACGTTTCAGAAACCGTTTCAGGATCAGAAGGGAAACTGTATGCAATCACCTACTTTGTGGATAGCGTTTCTGGCGGGGCTGCTGTCGTTCCTGTCGCCGTGCGTGCTGCCGTTGGTGCCCGCCTACATAGGCTACCTGGGTGGGTCGGCCCTGCCGGTGGCGCGGGGTGTATCCGGTGCGGGGGGCGGGCAGGCTGCTATGACGCAGACCACGGCCCGTGGGATTGTGCTGGCTAACGCGCTGCTTTTCGTGCTCGGTTTCACGATTGTGTTCGCGATGATCGGCAACCTTGCCGGGGCGCTGAGCACGTTGCTGTACGAGAACAAGCGCATCATCCAGTACGTAGCCGGGGGTATGCTGTTTATCTTCGGGCTGCACATGATCGGCCTCATCCGCATACAGTTCCTCGACTACACCCGCCGCCTCGACGTGCGGCCCGCGCAGAACCTGGGCTACGTGCGCTCGTTCCTCATCGGGCTGGGCTTCGGCGTTGGCTGGACTCCGTGCATAGGCCCCACGCTCGGCCTCATTTTCACACTGGCCCTCAACGGCAACACGCAAGATGCTTTCGTGCCGTTCGTCGCCTACTCGCTTGGGCTGGGCGTGCCGTTCCTCATCACAGCGCTTGCGATGGGGCAGATCTCGGGCGTGCTGAAGCGCCTCACACGCCGCAGCTACACGCTCAAAGCGGGTAACTGGAAAATCATCGACCAGGTGAACATCGTCTCGCTGGTGAGCGGCGTCCTGCTCGTGGTGATGGGCTTCCTGGTGTTCTTCAACCTCGTAACCCTCCTGGCCCCTCCCGATATCAACTGGTTCGTACTCTAATATGAGCAGCACAAAGCCTACGCAGCACACCGACCCCGATCTCGGCTTTGAAGTAGAAATCAAGACCAGCGGCAGGGCCTACGATTACGGCCAACCCGCACGTCCGGCGGAACCTCCAACCCTTTCACCAGCCCGCGCCGCTGCCAAAGCCCAGGCCCGCCGCCGCAACATCACGCTGCTGGTTGCCTCGGTGGCCGGTTTGGTGATCCTCGGTTTGTGGGTCTTCATAACCAACCCCACCTTGAACGTGCCCTCCGACGCCGTGGCTCGCGTGAACGGCGAGTACATCTACAACGGGGAGGTGACACGGGAGATAGACCTTGCGCGAGCGACCTTCGAGTTGGCGAAGAGCGACGAAGAGCCGCAAAGCCCCGGCCAGGTGCTGGAGACCCTTATCGACCGCAAGCTGCAAACGCAGGACGCCAAGCGCAACGGGGTGACGGTCACGCAGCAGGAGGTAGACGCTGCCCTCGACGGCGTAATCGAGCGGCTGGGCGTGACAGAGCTGGAGATGCAGGATACCCTGGCGCGGTACAACCTCGACCTGGATGATTTGCGAGTGCCTGTCGCGGATGCGTTCCTCATCAACAAGTATATCGGGGCGCTCGTGGTGTCCGGGGCGAGCGACGAGCAGGACGCACTGACCCGCAAGAACGAGTGGCAGACCAACCTGGCCGTGAACAGCCGTATAGAGTACCTTAAGTCGCCCGGCACAGGTCCCGCGCCCACGCTCAACTCGGAAGCGCCCGATTTCACCCTGCGCAATCTTGCGGGCGAGGAGGTCAAGCTGAGCGACCTGCGCGGCAAGCCGGTCATGATCAACTTTTGGGCTACGTGGTGCGCGCCGTGCCGCGTGGAGATACCCGAGATCGTCAAGATGTACCAGGAGACGCACGCCGAGGGTAACTATGAGGTGCTGGGTGTGGCGACGAGCAGCAGCGTCGAGACGGTGAAGGCCTTCTCGCAGGAGTTCGACATGCGGTTCCCCCTCCTCCCCGACGACGGCAACCACATCACCAACCTGTACCACGTGCTCCCAATCCCCACCACCTTCTTCATCGACAAAGACGGCATCATCCGCCAGACCCACGTCGGCCCGGTCGATAGGGCAATGATGGAGAAGTGGTTGTTAGGTGCTAGTACTAGTAATTGAGGAGACGAAAACGCCAAGACGCGAAGACGCCAAGGACGCGCCAAGAGGAATAAAGAATTCAACGCAGAGACGCAGAGGACGCGGAGATTACGCGGAGAATAGTTGAGGGTGTTCTGAGTAGGGGCAGCATCGTACAGCACGATGCTGCCCCTTACTTTATAACCAACAACCATTATCTTTGCGTGCCCTCTGCGTCCTCTGCGTCTCTGCGTTGAACAACCAATAAAATCCTTGGCGTGGTCCTTGGCGTCTTGGCGTCTTGGCGTTTTCGTCTCTTAATTCGTCACTTTGAAGAAGAACCTCTGCCTGTACCTCCTGAGCAGGCGCAGGACGGGTGGGCCGAGGAAGGCGATGATGGCGGCATTACCGGCGGCGCGCCAGAAGTCGTAGGGGAGGGAAGTGGCTATATAGAAGGTGGAGTAGCGTTGGACGGCATCGCCCAGGCCCGCGCCCGGCTGCCACACCTGCTCGGGCAGGTAGCTGGAGTCTAGTGCTATGTAGGGCCAGAACCAGAGGTTCATCACCGCGCCGAACAGCAGGCCCAGCAGCGCGCCCCACCCCGAGAGCAGCCACCGTTCCGCCCTCCCGCGCCACAAAGTTGACATAAACCTGCTCGGCAACAGCGCCGAGACTAGCCCCACCCAGCCCACGGTGAGCATCTGATACGGCATCCAGGAGCCAACACCTCCTGTGAATATGGCCGACACGAGCATAGAGAGCGACCCTAGCAGGAAGCCGAACAGCGGCCCGAATACATAGCCGCCCAGTATGGGCAGTATGAGGATGAATGAGGAGCCGCCTGGACCTTGCACCGGTCTCAGTAAAGCGTTGGTCGCCACCAATACGCCCAGCAAGGCCACTGTCTTGCTGTCCATGGCCCGCGTTTCGAGGTCGGCCACGATGGCACCCAGGCAAAGGACTACCACCATCAGCAAGATGAGCGGGGCGTCAGCGGCGTGCGCGGCGGTCTCCTCGCTCCTGGTCTGCGGCACGAAGAAGGGGTATATGAAGGCCCAGACGCCCAGCAGGGTGGTCATCACCAGGATGGCCGCACTCACGGCACTGGACGCGTGAGGGGTAGGTGTAAGGCGTTGCTGACCTCCGGCGTGTGAGGTCGCAGGCAAGTTGCCTTCCTTACCGTCTGGTTCTGAACCTATGACTTCTTGCTGCTTTGTGACCATCCAGGCCCCTGCGGTCAATGGCTGTGTTGTGCAAGCCGCAATATAGAATTACACGACCAAGTCTCACCCTGTCATCCTGTCATCCTGTCATCCTGATCGCAGCGAAGGACCCGTAGCCAGTTTAGTTGTCGTATTTATCGGACTTGGCGCAAAAGAGACACCTAAGAGCTTACTTCAACCGCACCTGGATATCAGAAACGCTCGCCTGCAATCACATGCCAGTGCAGATGCTTTGAATCTTGATAACCGCCCAAATTGGTAATGACCCTGCATCCGTTGTACTCACTCAGCACTTGTTGAGCGACCAACTTTACTACTGAGAGCATGGAGAACAATAGATCAGCGTCATCTTCGCTGATGTCCAAAAGCGAAGAAATGTGCCTCTTGGGTATCACAACTATATGCGCGGGATAGGAAGGTTGCGTGTGGTGAAACGCTAACACACTCTCTGTGTCCACAATCTTCTGGACAGGCTGCATTCCACTTAGGACCTGCTCGCAGTAGAAATCTGACATCCGTACCTCCCTCTGAGGAATGCGCTTTCTTCCCGTTCTATCTGGCTGGGCGGGCAGAGTCTTGCAAGAATCTCTAAGCCCCCGCCGCTACCTTCGCGACATCCTCGAACGTCACAAGTGCCGGGTGGCGGAAGAGCTTGCTCACCTGCGAGGAGAAGACGAGGGAGCCGGACATCACCTCTCGAGCCGGGCCGTCAGCTACTATATCGCCGTCACCGAGGAGCACTATGCGGTCGGCAAGGTGGGCGGCCAGTTCTACGTCATGGGTGGCGAGCACCACGGTACGGCCCGCGTTGCGCAGGTCGCGCAGGATGCTTACTAGGTTGTCTTTCTGCAAGTAGTCTAGCCCACGGGTCGGCTCGTCCAGCACCAGCGCCTGCGGCTCCCCGGCCAGCACGGCGGCCAATGCCACCCTCTGTCTCTCCCCGACGCTCAAGTCCTTCGGGTCGCTACCGTAGTAGGGCGTGAGGCCCAGCGATGCTAACAGGCCGGAGCCGTCGGGGGGCAGCCGGTGGGCGCGGCGGGTGAAATCTATCTCCCCTTGTACGGTGTCGGCAAACAGCAGCACGTCCGGCTGTTGGGGCACGTATCCCAACAGCTTCGACAACGCTTCGGTTGACGCGTGGCGGGTGTCGAGGCCCAGCGTTTCGACTTTGCCGCGTGATGGCTTGAGCAGGCCCATAATCAGCTTGAGGATAGTCGTCTTGCCCGCGCCGTTGCGGCCCATGAGCGCGGTAATCTCGCCAGGGTACACGTCCAGGTTGAAGCCTCGCAATATCTCCCTGCCGCTGTAGCCGAACCACACGTCCCGCAAGCTAATAGCGGATTGTTTGGCGCGTATTGGGGATTGCTCCACGATCCCTGGCGACGCATCGGAGTCCCACTTCGAGGCGAACCGCCGCGCCTCCTTGATGCTGAGGGGTAGGGGACTCCACCCCAGCAGCTTGCCTACCTGCGCCAGGGGCGGAGCCAGGGGTATCTCCGCCAGTATCTCCCGTGGCTCGCCTATTATCGACTCTCCGTCCGCGCCGATATAGAGGATGCGGTCGGCGTGCTGCACCACGCGTTCCAGGCGGTGCTCGGACAGTATCACCGTCAGCCCCAGGTCCTTGTTGAGCTTCACCAGCGAGTCGAGCACCTCTTCCGCCGACTGGGGATCGAGCTGTGAGGTCGGCTCGTCTAGCACCAGCACTTTAGGCTGCATCGTGAGCACGGCCGCGATGGCTACCCGCTGTCTCTCACCACCGGAAAGGGTGCTCACCCGACGGGCCCGCAGGTGCTCGATGCCGAGCGCGTGCAATGCCTCTTCCACTCGCTTTCGCATGAGGGGCAGGGGCAGACCTGCGTTCTCCATAGCGAACGCCATCTCGTCCTCCACCCCTTCCGCCACGAACTGCGCCTCCGGGTCCTGGAAGACGAGGCCCACCGTGTCGCTCATCTCGCCGGGGCCTAGTTCCACCGGGTCGCGCCCACCGACGCGTATGCTGCCCGACAGCACGCCCCCGTAGAAGTGCGGCACCAGCCCGTTGAGCAACCTCAGCAGCGTGGACTTGCCCGCACCCGACGCTCCCGTGACCAGCAGGAACTCCCCTTCGTCCACGCGCAACGAGAAGTCGGACAACGCAGGGCGTGTCGTGCCTGGGTAGGTATATGTGACCTGTTCTATGTCTATGATGGATCTATCCATAGCAGCCTATCCTGTGCTAACTTCCATCTCAATTTGCGCGCCAGCCGTTCGCCTCCGGCCCCACAGTATCAGCGCGGGCACACTCAGCGCCATGAGGGTCAGGCCCAGCACCGGGTCGAAGGGTGGAGCGTACATGCGCAGTCTGCTGAGCGGGTCGTATATCAAGGCTCCAGGCACCCTTGCTTTGTAAAGGAGCAGTATGGCGATAATGGCGAGGCTCGGCACCAGGAGCAGTGTGTCCGTATCTCGCCACACCCCTCGCCTGTAACGCGTGCGCCCGGACCTTGCGCTCACCGCCCACAGCGTCAAGCCCATAAGCGCCACCCCGCCCACTATCGTAGACCAGCCAAGCAGGGGAGTCCGCGAGAAGAAGGCCAGGAACGCCGCGCCGGTCATGGTAAGTCCCAGCCCGGCCGCTACGCCGCTTTGCACGAGCAGGGGCGGGAGCTTGCGGGTGCCTGGAGCGTGGCGACTGAACCCTCGCGCCTCCATCGCCTCGGCCAGGTTCATGGAGCGTTCCATGCCACCGGACAGCAGCGGGATGATAATGGGCACAAGGTCGCCAACCCTGCGGACCCTGTGCCCCCGCAATGCCTGCGCCTCACGGATTTCGGTGAAACGCGTGATCGTCTGAGGCACGAAGGTAATGGCGATTGAGGTAATCAGACCCACCTGGTGCATGAAAGCAGGCACCGACCTTAGCATGGCATAGTAGTCGGCCCCCGCCGTGAACGCGGTGAAGACCGCCAGTACCGTGAGCAGCGACAGTGCATCTAATCCGGCATACGTTAGCCCTTCAGCCGTGATGGGACCGCCGATGAGGGGCCACTCCTCCGGCAGGCGGAACAGCACGGTGAGGCCCGTATGAATGCTGAACCCCTTGAAGACCGTCACTATCACCAGCAGCCCCACCACAAAGCGCAGGAATACGCCCATACCCCGCCGGTCGCGCTCGCTCTGCGCCAGGAGCATGTTGCCTGGTGCGGACCCCCCCTGCCCGGTGATTACCGTGTGCACCAGGGCCGAAGCCGCTATTATCAGGCACAGATAAATCGGGTTGCGGGTGAAGAGCGCCGCAAGCATGCCAGACGCCAGCCATGCCAGCCATGCCGCTACATGAAACGTGATGCCGCCGCTAGCCTGCATATGGCCGCCTTCCCCTCAGCCCGAACCACCACAGACCCAGCCCGACCACCACCGCCAGACCAATGCCGAGCGCCACCACCTGGGTGAACTCTTGCGTCGAGGGTCCAACTGCCTGCACGATGGCGGTTGGGGTAGCTGTGACCGTGGGCGGGGATGTGCTGGTTGCGGTGGTGGTCGGGGTGTTCGTCGGCGCGGTTGTGGGGGTATGCGTGTCTGTAGGCATGGTAGTAGGTGTAAGAGTATCCGTGGGCAGCAGTGTAGGCGTATCTGTTGGTGGGGCGGTGGCTGTGGGCGACTCCGCGGTGGCTGTGGGCTGTGCGGGCTGGGACACTTGCTCGGTAGGTGGTAAGAGCGCGGGCGTGGGAGTAGCCTGTGGCCTGCGCGTGGCTGTAGGTGCAGGTGGCAGCGGTGTGCTCGTGGGCGGCACCAGCACGGGGGTGTTGGTGGGTGGCGGTACGGGCGTATTTGTCGGCGGTGGAGGTGGCCGGGGTAGTATGGTGGACGTAGGCTCAGGCTGCGCGGGTAGCACGGCGGCGCACAACTCAGCAAAGGTGGGAGTCACGCTTGGCCCCTTGCCGCTGCTCCAGGCCCAGCCGTCTACCTCTCCGTTGCGCACCTTGTAGCTGCTCGACCCCATCGAGGAGGATTTCCAGGCACCGTCCCTGAGGTGGTTATAGACCCAGTACTTGCCGCCGGGGCCATACGACTTGCAGACGCACGCCTCCTCCGGGAAGTTGCAGCCCTCAGGGCCTATCCTGCACACCATCCCGCCCAGGGAGCCTTGCGTCTCCGCTGTGATGTCCAGCCCCGTCTTGAGAAGCATGTCCAGGCCGGTAATTGTCTCCCCGGTGAAGGGTATGCAGTAAGTATTGGTGGTACCGTCACCGAACTGAATCACCAGCCCCGCGTGGTTCTCACTTTGTTGGGCGTAGCTTACAACATGCCAATTGCCGCCCGCGAGCGCCAGGCATAAGAGGAGTAGCCCGAACGACAGGGCACGGTAAGCCATACACCTACTGGATTCAGCGAGGTATGGCTTACCGTGCCTTGTTGTAAATCTCTGCTGCATGAATTCTTGCCCCGCCTGGGCCAACTTGTCCTTACCGGGCGGTTGCCTTACGGCGCGCCAGCACTCCCACACCCAAGGCCAGCGCCGATATGCCCGCGAGAGCACCCAAAAGCTCGTCAATTGGGCTGCCTGTAGTGGGCATACCAGGCACCGGGCGGTCTATTGCGGTAGGGTCGGTCGCCAGTGAGGGCCTGGGGAATACCAGCGAAGCGCCCAGCAAAGCGGGTACGGCCTGGTAGGTGGCTCCCGCATTGTCGTCAGGCTCCGACTGCTTCCACTGGAAGGCCCCGTTGGGCTTCTGGAGCGAGGCGACAAACGTAAGGGCCTCTGCTGCCATCTGAGTGTTGCCTGTCGTGAGGAGAGCCTGCGCGACGTAGGCGGTGGAGTTGCCGTCGCTCTCGCTGTCGGGGCCGCCTACCTTCTGGTAGGGGAAGCCGCCATCGGCGTTCTGCTGCGAACCGAGGTATGCGATAGCCTTGTTGAGCACATCAGGCTCGGTCTTGGTGGCCCCCACTGCGGTTAGCGCCTGGAGGACCACCGCCGTCGTGTTGGTGTCCGACGCCCCCGCCGCCGTGTCACCGGAGAAGGCCCAACCACCTTCGGGGGTTTGCGTGCCCTTCAGGTATTCCAGGGTGGCCGCGGGTACTTGCTGTCCGGCGGCGTGCAGGCCCAGCATGGCGAACGCATGGCCGAGAGCGTCCTGGCCGTAGTGCCCGGTGGCGGGGTCGTAGCTGCCGTTGATGATACCCACTAAATCGGTGCCGCCGAAGGTGCTGTTGCCATTGAGGGTCGCGGCCACGATCAACAGCTTGCCCGCGCTGCCGGGGGTCTTAGTGAGGTCTGCCACCTTGCTCTCAAGGAAGCTTATGGGCGTATTGCCACCGTTGCTAAATGATGCGGGAGACTGGCCTGCTGCTATGATCGCCAGTACCGCGTCTACGGTGGAGCCTGCGCCGAAGCCCGCGAAGGAGCCGTCGGGCTGTTGCTGCGTCTTCATCCAGTTGAGTGCCGCCGTGGCCTGGCTTTCATAGCTACCTTGTTGTGCCGCTGCGCCGTTTGTGAACGCCCCGAGGACGCACAGCACGGACATTGCTATCGCCCCTGCCTTTTTCAATCTGGTTGCCTGTGTAAACATCTGCTCTTCCTCCAAAATGTATATCGCAAGACAAACAAAAAGCCCTTGCCTGTGCGACAAGGGTTTGCGTGTGTAGATGCTCTATCTACAGTTGGGGATGACAGTGCCTACGGTGGGCTGTGCGTGCATGGCTGCGTCATCGCTCCTCCTCTCCCTCTCTCGCGAAGGTAACTGGAGTGACACAGAGGCGGGTATCCTGGCTTTCTCGTGTAGAGATTACAGTTGCGGGACAGCGCCGGACTTTTACCGGCTTCCCCCATTGCCGCCCTAACTTCCGGGTTTCGGGCGACCTCTGCGCTTTCTCGTATTCGGTTGTTAGCAGGCTGAGTATAGCACCGGGGAAGGGGAGGAGTCAAGAGTGGTTAGTGGTTAGTGGTTAGTCCAGGGGGTGGGCCTTCTTGGCTAGGGCTATCGAGGAGGGAGGGGGCCAGGAAAGTTACAGAATGCGCGGGAGACGCCCGTCGATTGAAATCGAGGGCTACACCCTGCCAGGGCTGCATGCGGCAGACTGGTTCATCTTGGAGTATCTAAACAGACCTAATTAGATGGATTAGTCCCCGGAGGGGACTTGGCAAGGTGTAGCCCTCGATTTCAATCGATGGGCGTCGGCTCGTGACCATGCTGCAACCGACGGGCGTCATCTACGTGACCATGCTGCAACGGACCATACGCTCGGTCGTCGTGTTTGGTTCTGGAGCCTATCTGTAGCTATTCCAATTCTCAACCTTGTCTCATCCTATCACCTACCTTATTCACTTTGCCCCTCCAGCAAGCGCTCCACAATTACCACGTCCCGCCAGACGCCGTCAAGCTGGGCGTGCTTCTCGTAGACACCTACCTCCCGGAAGCCGACTGCTTTGACCAGGGTTCGGCTGGCAGTGTTCTCCACGAAGATGCGGGATAGCAGCTTCCAGAAGCCCGCCTCCTCGGACGCCCGGATGAGGGTTTGCATCGCCAGCTTGCCCGCGCCCCGGCCTCTTGCCTCCCGCGCCACGTAGACCGAGAACTCGGCTATGCCCCTGTAGCAGTCGCGGGGGCGGTAGGTGGAGGTAGAGGCGAATGCGATTACTTCTCCCTGGTCCTCTATTACCACAACCGGGTGCCTGCCGTCCAGCCACGACAAGATTTCTTCGGGAGTGCGGGGGCGCGTCTCGAAGGTGGCAATGCGGTCTTCGAGGCCCTGGTTGTATATGCGGGCTATGGCGGCTGCGTCCTCTGGTGTGGCGGGGCGTGCTTGCATGGTCCTGTCTCCTGATTCATGTGATGCACTATTTTACAATGCAACAAGGGCACAGCGAACCGTGCCCTTGCGGAGAAAAATGGTTGGAGTGGACTACAGCGCGACCGGCTTGGTGGCCCGGATGAAGGCGCTGGCGAAGAGGCCGTCTACAAGGTCGCCCGCTTTGTTGAGTGCCGCCGAGGTCTCAGGGGTGCAGCAACCGCCTGTCTCCTCGGCTACATCGGAGGCCGCGTACGTGCGGGTAATCTCGAAGCCCGCGTCCTCGAATCCTGCTTCGGTGAGTAGCTGCTTGTAAACGTCCTCGTGCAGCGCGCCCGCAATGCAGCCGGTCCAGGCTTCCATGCTGCGCAACACCCAGTCGGGGGCCTCGCCGCGCACTACCACGTCCGACACTGCGAAGCGTCCGCCGGGCTTGAGCACCCTGTAGGCCTCACGAATGACCTTCTGCTTGTCCGCCGACAGGTTGATAACGCAGTTGGAGATAATCACGTCCACCGAGTTGTCGGGCAAGGGGATGTCCTCGATGTAGCCCTTGAGGAACTTGACGTTCTCCAGGCCGGACTTGCGCAGGTTCTCCTCCGCCAGTTCCAGCATCTCGTCGGTCATGTCGAGGCCGTAGGCGAAGCCAGTGGGTCCCACGCGCCTGGCCGACAGCAGCACGTCAATGCCCCCGCCGCTGCCCAGGTCGAGCACCGTTTCGCCGGGGTTGAGCCTGGCAAGCGCGGTGGGATTGCCGCAACCGAGTGAGGCCAATAGCGCCTCCGTGGGCACCTCGGAGGCCTCGCCGCTCACGTAAAGGTTGGAAGTGATAGGGTCGCCGCTCGCGGGGGAGGTGCCGCAACAGGCCGAGCCGCTATCGCCGCCGCAGCAGCTTGCCGCCCCCGCCCCCGAAAGCACCTTCAACGCCGACTGCCCGTAACGCTCGCGCACTACCTCGCGTATTTCGGTGCCCTGTACTTGCGTGTCTGAATTCATGGTATCGCTCCTTATATTGATAAATTTCGATATAGCCGCCAAAAAAAGAGAGCGCATGTGCTTCTCAGCGTTGCGCCCCGGCCAACTGTGCCGCCGACAGCAACCCGCTCAAATGGCTCGCGATCTCCTCGAACACGTCGCGATTGAGCGAGTAGTAGACCCACAGCCCACGCTTCTCCCAGCTCACCAAGTTGGCATCGCGAAGCACCTTGAGGTGGTGCGAGATGGTGGGCTGTCCCAACTCGAACTGGGTAGTGATGTCGCACACGCAGATCGAGTCGCACGCGCCGGAGAGCAACTCCACGATGCGCAGCCGGGTTGGATCGGCCAGGGCGGAGAGCAGTTTGACCTGCTCGTTGAGGCGCGGGTTCTTCGGTGACATGGCTACGTTATCGCAGCATCCCGCTACCTGCAAAGGTATGATCGTCCTCTCGCCGTTGTTCTGCCTGGTTGCTGTCATGCACACATCATACAGACTATATTGATGACTGTCAATACATCTACGGTCCTAGTTCAACGAGGATTATTCACCGCAGAGACGCAGAGGGCGCGGAGATTACGCGGAGAAGAATGGAGGGCTTCTTTGTCATGCAGCATTGTACAGTACTATACTCTCCTTACCCCTTCACCAAACAACCACAATCTCAGCGTAACCTCTGCGCTCTCTGCGTCTCTGCGGTGCAAACGAACTGTAACGCGTTGTACAGTGCTGGACCCGATCATACATGGCTGGTCAATTAGGCATGGAGGTGCTAAGATTAGCACCATGAACGAAAGCCCCGACGAAGCCCGTGCAACCGCGCTGAGGGAACTGCCGCCCCTGATGCCGCAGTTCCTCAGGAAGCGTCGCATGGGGCTGCCTGCGGCGAAGGAGATAGCCGACAGCCTGGGCCTCGAGCGTCCTCACGTGTTCGCGCTGTTGCTGCTGAGGCTCGTCACGGGCAGCTACGGCGGCGGGCCTGTTTCCCCCGGCCAGGTGCGTGCCTGGGACCCATACGCTACCAGGCATAACTACGCTGAGCCGTTTTCAGCGCTTGCTGCCAGGGGGTTGGTACTGGAGGACGAGCAGGGTAACTTCAGCCTTTCTCCTACTGGCACGGAAGCTGTCGAACGGCTGCACGAAGCTGGGCGCGCGTTCGTGGTTGCCCACAAGCCTTTGCCGTCCGACGATTTGGAGACTATGAGCGGCTTGCTTGAGTCGGCGGTGCAGACGACGCTGGAGGACCCTGTGCTGTCGCCGCGCCCCGGCAGCCACCTGGCAGGCTCCCGCTCTCTGCACACGTTTGGCCATGATGCGCCTGCTATGGTGCGCATAGAGCAGGCAATCTACGACCTCTGGCACGCACGCGACGACGCTCACGTGAAGGCATGGCGCGATGCGGGGTTGGAAGGCCCGGCCATGCACGTGTTCTCGCCCATCTGGTCGGGAGAGGTTAACACGGTGCAGGAACTCGCCGCTCGGTTGGGTTTGGAAGAATCGACCGGCGATGTCGAGAGCAGACTTGTCTGCCTGGTCGATAGCGAGTACCTGGAGGTGGACGGCGAACAGTTACGCCTCACCCCCGCAGGTGCCCTGGTGCGCGAAGACATAGAGCACGAGACCGACCGTATCTACCTCGCCTCCTGGTCGCTATCCCTGGAACAAATAGAGTGGCTGCGCGACCACCTGCGACAACTGGTGGACAACCTGCCCGTCACCCCGCTATAGCCTCAGCCATCGTCTATCGTCCATCGTCCCTAGAAAGAGTCTGCCGTGCAAGAGATCGTACCCCAAACCTGGACCGAACTACTGGACCGCCTCTACGAGGAGTCGTGGAACGAACGCCTGGGGCGCTTCCGGTCGAACTTCGCCTACCGGGGCATGGAGGACGCCCGCTTCGACCTGACTACCACGCTGGTGCGGCTGGGCGGCGATTACCCCCGGCACGAGGAGGACCTGCTGCGCAACTTCCGCAAGTACGCGCACAAGCAGGCCGCGATGGGCGACTCGGTCTGGTACTGGCTCTCGCTGGCCCAGCACCACGGCCTGCCCACGCGGCTGCTCGACTGGACCTATTCGCCCTTCGTGGCCCTTCACTTCGCCACCGCCGAGATAGAATTGTTCGACACCGACGGGGTAATCTGGTGCGTGGACTATATCAAGACCCGGCAGATGTTGCCCCGCAAGCTGCGCGACATC
The DNA here is from genome assembly GCA_036386675.1 of Chloroflexia bacterium. Taxonomy (GTDB): domain Bacteria; phylum Chloroflexota; class Chloroflexia; order QHBQ01; family JADMIH01; genus JADMIH01. The sequence continues at coordinate 105,006 of DASVVE010000032.1, forward strand.
CTGGAGCAGGAGGACACCAACATCTTCACCGCCGAGATGTTGAGCCAGGCCGCCCCTACCCTGCGCGAGTTCGATGACCTCTCCAAAGAGGACTACGTGGTCTTCATCGAGCCGCCCTCCCTGGACGAGCGGATTGTGAACCAGTACGCCCTCTTCTCGCTCATGTCCAACCCCAGCGCCAACCTTGAGGAGTGGCTGCACGACCACCCGGAGTGCCACCGCCGCATCATCATCCCAGCCTCCCTCAAGTGGGAAATCCGTGACAAGCTGGACCAGGCGAACATCACCGAGCGGGTGCTGTTTCCGGGGTTGGATGGGTTGAGTAGCTGGCTGAGGCGGTACTATAGCCCGCGTGCTAGGGACGATGGACGATAGACGATGGACGATGGCAGGAACTCTCATCGTTCATCGTCAAATAATGGCATGTAAGTTGCGGACCTCAATTCCGCATCACATCCAGGAGGAGCCGCCATGCCCCGTATAGACACCCACCAGCGCGAGAAATGGCCCGCCCCGAACGAAGGCCCACCCCTCAGCGAGATTGAGGGAGAGGTCGAGATAGCGCGGGAAGAGGCGGCTGCGGAGCCGTTGCGGGCCAAGGCGCGGGCGGTGCTGGCCCTGTTGCGGGAGGAGTACGGCGAGCCTAACTGGCCGGTGCTCGACCCCCTGGGCACCCTCATCGAGACGCTGCTATCCCACCGCACCGCCGACCCTCAGACCTGGACTGCCTACAACGAACTGAAGCGGCGCTGGCCCACCTGGGAGGAGCTTGCCGACGCCCCGGTCGAGGAGATACGGGAGGCGGTCGGCGGCACCACCTGGCCGGAGCAGAAGGCCCCCCGCGTCAAGGCTATGCTCCAGCGCATCAGGGACGAGCGCGGCAACTTCGACCTGTCCTTCCTGTACGACATGCCGGTGGACGAGGCCAACGCCTGGTTGCAGAGCCTGGGCGGTGTGGGGCCGAAGACCGCCGCCTGCGTGCTCCTGTTCGCATGCAAGCGGCCCGTATTGCCCGTAGACACGCACGTTCACAGGGTGAGCATCCGGCTTGGTCTAATCAGCGAGAAGGTGGAGGCCAACCCCGCGCACGACATCCTACCAAAGTTCCTGCCCGACCCCTCCAGCGCGCCCGACCTGCTTGCCTTCCACCGTAATCTGCTCCTGCACGGCCAGCGTATATGTGTATGGCGCGACCCGAAGTGCCCCAAGTGCGTGGTGCGCGACTGGTGCGACTATTACGCCACGCACCCGGAGAAGCAGGCGCAGGCAGGCGAGGCGGGGCAGCGGAAGGGCAAACGCTCGGCCAAAGAAGTGCTTGCCGATACGCCGGAAGCTTGACCCGCCTACCCTTTGTCACGCAGTAATCCTTCCATCCCGTAACCAAAAATGCGCGTTGCTACCGCCCCTTGTCTAGCGATATACACGCGGGGCTTATCTACCCACGAAAACCTGAGACTTAAGGTGTACCCTTTCCGCCGCTAAATGGTACTTGCGACTGTGTCGGTGGGCGTGTCCCATCCGGTATAGTTAGGGTGATGAGTGGTCTCGGGGCTACTCATCATTCTATGTATGCTGCCCATATGTGGGAAGGCGGAAGGAAGCACAAGGCCATGAGTGCCATTCCAGTGCAAGCAAATAGCTGGTCCAACAGAATGAGGAATAGACTGAGCAACAATCCCATGTTCCGCTACCCGGACCTGGGACTTATCTGCCTGGGCGTGTTCGTCATGCTCATCGGCGTGGGCGCGATTGTGCCCGTGCGCTCCATTTACGCCCGCGACCTGGGTGCCACCGCCGCCGAGCTTGGCCTCATGGCCTCTTCGTTCCTGCTGGGTACCTTTATGTTCCAGTTGCCGGGCGGCTGGATATCCGACAAGTGGGGCCGCAAGCCTCTGCTCGTGTTCGGCATCGCCGTGGCGGGCATCATCTCGTTCGCATTCCTCCTGTGGGACAACCCCTGGTATTTCATCGTGCTGCGGTTCGTTGAGGGTGCCGCCGGTGGGGCCATACAGCCCGCATCCAATGCCTATGTGATGGACGCGGTGCCCGCCAAAGAGCGTGGCGCGGCGTTTGGTTGGCTCGGCTCGGCCTTCAGCGCGGGTTTCATGCTAGGTCCTGCGATGGGCGGCATCATGGTCGATACTATGGGTTACGCTTCGCCCTTCATATTCGGCGGCGTGACCTCGCTCCTGACCGCCGCCTTCCTGCTCAAGCGCATGCACAACCGCAGGCCGGGGGAGCGTCCTCCGGGGGCCGAAGTTCCCTCTGAAGTGGCGGCTGTGGGTACCGAGCCTGCGGTGCGCAAGCAGATACCCCGCCACCTGTTCAGGCCCGCTCTCTTCAGCACGCTGCTGATGATCGCGGCAAGCGGCATCGAGGACGGCCTGTTCATCGCGCTGTGGACGCTGTGGCTGGACGACCTGGGGGCGTCAACCTCATATATCGGCCTGACGTTCATTACCTTCTCGCTGCCGCTCATGGTGCTCATGCCGATTACGGGCAGGTGGGCCGATAAGTACCGGCTCGCCCCGATTATAGCGATCCCGGCGGCCCTCGCCAGCCTGGTCTACCTGACCTACGCGCTGACCGAGAACCTGCTCCTGATCGCGCTGCTCGGCCTGTTTGAGGGTACGTTGGTGGCTATGCGCCTGCCCGCCATCAGCGCCTTCATCGCCAACCTGTCGCCCGACAACGCCAGGGGCCGCATCCAGGGCATCACCAGCACCACGCGCACGGTAGCCGGGTTCGTAAGCTCGATGGTGGTAATCATGCTGTACGAGATCAACCAGCACTTCCCGTTCTTCATGCTCTTCGGCACGCAACTGGTGGTGAGCGTGATAGCCGGCACCTTGATCTGGCGCATCGAGCGGCGCAGCATAGCAGCCGACAGCGCGGCTGAAGACGGTCAGGTCTAAACGCCAAGACGCGGAGACGCCAAGGACCACGCCAAGTATGTAGGGTGTTCTAAACAAAAGGACCGGAGTACATGATGTGGTACTCCGGTCCTTTTTCTATTCCAAAACCTTATCTACCTTGGCGCGTTCTCTGCGTCTTGGCGTCTTGGCGTTTAGCTCATTAAATGGTCATTGCCGATCTAGCGGAATGGTGGAGGGCGAACACACTAGAACGGCAACTTTCATTCAATACTACGATGGGTAGCTCGATTTGGATTAATTTCGGCAAGGCGATGCGCAACCTTGGGCGCGTGTTATGCTATACTAAAGCGTTGCAATGTAGCGCAGGGACACGGGAGGGAATGGTGATGGCTAGCACTGTCAAAGACGAGCAGCAAGCGGTCCTGAACGGCAAGCGTGGGGGCAAGAACGGGGCATCACATGCCACAACCGAGGCGCGGCCAAAGCCCCGCGTGGAGGCCGCTCCCCATCTTGAGCGCAACCCCGGCACGCCCCTCGACCTCGACTGGGTGTACGGCACCCGCATCAACCGCAGCGCCGTCGAGCGCCGTGCCGCCAGCCTCGTTACCCGCCGCACCGTCAAAAAGGAGTGGCAGGCCGCCTGGCTCCTACGCGCCGTCACCGTTATCGACCTCACCACCCTCTCGGGCGACGACACCCCCGGCAATGTAATCCGGCTGTGCGCCAAGGCCCGCCGCCCCGTACGCGACGACCTGCTTGAGGCCCTCGATGCGAGACGCCTGGGCATCAAAGTTGGCGCGGTGTGCGTGTACAACAACCTCGTGCCGGTGGCGGTAGATGCTTTAGAGGGCACCAATATACCCGTGGCCGCCGTGTCCACCGGCTTCCCCGCCGGGCAGACCAGCCACGAGACCAAGCTGCAAGAGATCAGGACTTCGGTAGAAGCCGGTGCCAGGGAGATCGATATCGTCATCTCCCGCGCCCACGTGCTCACCGGCAACTGGCAGGCTCTCTACGACGAAGTGCGCGACTTCCGTGAGGCCTGCGGTGACGCCCACATGAAGTCGATCATCGCCACGGGCGAGCTTGCCACGATGCGCAACGTCTACCAGGCGAGCATCGTGTGCATGATGGCAGGCTCCGACTTCATCAAGACCTCCACCGGCAAAGAGCCTACCAACGCCACTCTCCCCGTCAGCCTGGTGATGGTGCGCTCCATACGCGAGTACCTGGACCGCACGGGGCACAAGGTCGGCTTCAAGCCCGCAGGTGGCATCCGCTCGGCCAAGCAAGCCCTCGACTGGCTCATCCTGATGAAGGAAGAACTTGGCAACGAGTGGATGATGCCCGACCTGTTCCGCATCGGGGCCAGCGGCCTGCTCACCGACATCGAGCGCCAGCTAGAATACTTCGTCACCGGTCGCTACTCGGCTGCCTATAGGCACCCGATGCCGTAGCCTGGTATAGAGGCAACCCCGCAGTTAAATCCCCGCCTCGGGCACTAAGAACTGATGTCAAAACCATTGTAGGGGCCTGCCCCTGTGCCTGCCCTAGTTGGAGATTAGCACCAGGTATGCACGGGGGCCTGCCCCTACAACCGCCGTCTTCAGGGTTTTGAAATCAGTTCCTAGCACTCGGCACCAGGCTGAAGCCACGCAGCCAAAGCGCGAGGTTCACCCAACGCCACACCCTGTTCGTATTACCGGGCTGTGCCAGCAACCGGGGGATCTCCTGGCGGACCGATTTCAGGTCCAGGTACTCGCCCGCGTGCGAGTCGTCCGCGAGAATATCGAGCACCTGCGTGCTGCCCTGGCGCAGCCATTGCCACTCCGGGGTCTCGAAGCCCACCTTGTCGCGCCGCCACACCACCTCTGGGGGCAGCAGGCTTTCCACCGCGACCCTTTGCAGCCACTTGGTCCAGCCCTTGTGGATGCGGTAGGGCGCGGCCCGGCTGAACACGTACTCCACCAACCTGTAGTCCAGGAACGGCAGGCGGGCCTCGATTGAAAAGGCCATAGAGTTGCGGTCTTCGTAGCGCAACAGGTCGGGCAGCGAGCCTTCTACCAGGCGCGCCAGGTGGGTGCCGAGGCTGCGCATGTCCGAGTAGGCTTCCGACCCATTCTTTTGCGTGGCAAGCCACTGCTGGGCCAGGTGGGGCTTCAGCCCGGACGAAGCGGCGGCTTGCCGGAGGCGAGTGTTTCGCAAACCGCCTAATACGAGACCCGGCGAGTGCAGGGCTGCCGCTCGCGCCAGCAAGGACGCGGGATTCACTTTCGTGACCGAGTAGATGTCTCTCATAGCCAGCGCGGCCTGGCGCAGGCGGCCGGCACGCATAAGCTCGCCCACCCAGATGGCGAAGGGACGGTAGCCCCCCAGCACCTCATCCGCCCCCTGGCCGTCGAGCAGCACGGTTACCCCACGCTCTCGCGCCAGCCGCATCACACACCACTGGGCGAATATGCTGGTGGACTGGAACGGCTCGTCCTGGTGCCACACCAGACGCTCCAGGTCGCGCCATAGCCCTTCGCCACTCGGCACGACGGAGTTACCCCCCGCACCGGTCCTTGAAAGCACCGACTCGATGTAGGGCGTCTCGTTCCAGGGGCCGTTCGTGTCGTAGACGGCGCTGAAGGTCTGCTGGCGTTCTCCCACTTGCTCCAGTGAGACGGCGTGCTCCGACTGCATCAGGCGACCCACCACCGACACTATAGACGAGGAGTCCAGCCCACCCGATAAACAGGTCCCCACCGCGACGTCCGACCGCAACCTCAGGCGCACGGCGTCGTTGAAGAGTTCGGCGTACCTCTGCCGCGCTTGTTCAAGTGGTTCTGCTCTCTTCGTGGAGGGCAGCGCCCAATACCTTCGCGAAGCACCACCTGCACCACCTTGCGCGGAAACGAGCGCATAGTGAGCGGCAGGTAACGCTTCGACACCCTCAAAGAAGGTCTCTCCCCTCTCATGACTGGGCGAAAGGCCCTGGGCCACGTAACTTGCCACAGCCGCTTCGGAAGGGCGGAACGGGGTAACATTCGCGCACAGGAGCGCCTTTACCTCGGAGGCAAAAGCCAGCGTGTTGTCGGCGGCGTGCGTGTAGAGCGGCTTCACACCGAAGCGGTCGCGGGCCATGAACAGCTTACGTTGAGCGCCGTCCCAGATAGCGAAGGCCCACATACCGTTGAAGCGTGAAAGGCACTCCACTCCCCATTGGCGGTAAGCGGCCAGTATCACCTCGGTGTCGCAGCCGGTATGGAACCGGTGTCCGTACGCTGCCAGTTCCGCGCGCAATTCGATGTAGTTGTATATCTCGCCGTTGAAGATGATCCAGCAGCGCCCGTCATCGGAGCGCATGGGCTGGTGGCCTGATGGGGAGAGATCGAGGATGGAGAGGCGTCGGAAGCCCAGCGCCAGGTCGAAACGCTCGCCCGCGAACTCTTCCAGCCTGGGTAGCTGTAGCTCCGGTGCGGTGTCTTGTCCGCCGCACAGCACAACACGGTCCGAACGCGTATCCACCAGCAAGTAGCCTTCGTCGTTTGGCCCACGATGGCGCAGGGCCGTTGTAGCTCGCCGGAGGGCGAAGACGTCCACGGGCTTGCCGTCATGGTGCCAGATGCCGCAGATGCCGCACATTACACGGCGCTCCGCACTGCGAGGCTCGTCTCGGTGGTCTCTTGCCAGCCTATGCCGTACAGCGAAAGCACCCGGCTGGCGACCCGGTGCATCTCGTGTTCCCTGCTTACGTATTCGATGCCTCGGCGGCCCAGGTCGGCCCAACTATCGGAATGAGTTATTAACGTCTCCAACGTTTCATAGATGCTGTGGGCGTCGGCGCTCACGATGGGCAGGTCGGGAGCATAATGCTGCCGTAGGTCGTCGCGTATGCGGCAGACTACAGGCACACCCTTCGCCATCATCTCTATGGATACCGTGCCGTACGCGCCAATCAGCAACTGGTCTACCGCTATGTCCGCCTGCCCGCAGAACTCGACCACTTTGTCGTGCGGAATGCCTTCCAGCATCATCAGCTCTACAGGATAGCCCGCGGCTTTCAGGCGCTCTATAGCACTGAGCAGGTACTTGGTGCCCTTTATCTCGCGGTCTGATGGGGCGTGCAGTATACGCACCGGGTTGTCGGAGGTGATGGGCGCGCTACGAGGTATGCGCGGCGTCCACTTCGTCAGGTCGATAGGGCCGGGCACGAGGTGCGCGCCAGGGGCGAACTCCAACAGGTCGGGGGTGGACACGAAAACCACGTCGGCGGACGAAACCGGCGGGTGGCTCTTCTTCAAGCAAACGAGAGCGACACAGTCACTACACCCGCTTATCTCATACTTGCTAAGGGTAGCCGCGCGGTTGCGTATGTCGCAGCCGCAGAAATGGAAGATTACGCGCTTGCCCAGCGCCCGCAACAGGGGCAGGTCGGGGTAGGGGGAGGGAAACAACGTGTGCCCGAAGTAGAAGTGGAATACATCGTAGCGCCTGATTGCTTCAAGCGCGAACCCGCCCAGAGTAGCGGCTTTCTTGATAGGGTTGCCAGGGGCGTCTAAGTTGAGGCTACGGTCCACGCCGAAGCCCAGGCGGTGAGACCTGTACTCCACCGAAGAAGCGGCCACACCGAGGTCGCGTTGCGCCTTAGATAATTGCCCTGCCAGCCCGGCGATATTCGTGGGCCCGTGCAGCACTTTGAGCGCATTTGGAGATTGAGGTTTACTTAGCGCACTCATACACCTTAGTATACCACATAGACCCCGGCATTCCTGGTAAACTGGTGCTTGTCAGCGTCTCGCCCTCCTACATCTTGTGTCCATGTTAGGGTCAGTTGTGTCCGCGAGCGATCTCAAAAATGTAGACATACGAGATGAGTACATCAGCCCCAACTTTGTCATTCTGAGCGTAGCGAAGAATCTCGTCCTCTACCGTTATGTTGCCTTTTCTTACGACACACTGTAGCTGTAGGAAAAGTGTTACCATGTGCGGAGGGACGAGATTCTACACGGAGTTTACCCTGAGCGTAGCCGCATGTTCAGAATGACAGGGTCCGACCTCATTGCTTACTTTTGTCACCGTCGTTAAGAGGTAGACCCTAGACTGTATAGAGCCATTCGGCAGTGGAGGCACCTTGCTTGAGAGGGTGACTAATGGATGAACAGAAGATGGGGGAGACGATGCTGCCCGAAAGGGTCTTAGCGGGCGGCCTTCTAGACAGGAAGCGCATTCGTGCCGTAGCTTTATGCCTGTTCAGCCATGACGGCAGAATCCTCGTCGCTGAAGGCATAGACGCCGTGACGGGTGAGACTTTCTACCGTCCCCTCGGCGGCAGCATCGAGTTTGGCGAGCGCAGCAGGGACACGATAATCCGCGAGATCGCGGAGGAGCTAGGCGCGGAGGTCAAGCCATCGAGCCTACGCTTCATCGGCACGCTGGAGAACATCTTCGTCTACAACGGCCTCCCTGGACACGAGATCATGCTGGTCTACGATGCAGAGTTTGTCGACGCTACCCTGTACGAGCAGGGGGAGCTAAACGCGCACGAGGATGACGGCGTGCCATTCCGCGCCCTCTGGAAGCCGCTGTCGGAGTTCGGTCCGGGCGCGCCACTCTACCCTGAGGGCTTGATGGCGTTGCTTACAGGTGCCGAGTAGGGGCATGATGCCGTAGTGCCTCCGGCCGTAGACCTCGCTAAGAAAGCAGGACCACAGCCTCACCCTGTCATCCTGAGCGTAGCGAAGGATCAGCCACCCGTACTTGACTCTCACTCTTTGTGTGACAGTGTTCCTAGCGCCCACATCATCCTGAACGTTGAGGACTCTAACATGCCACCTGATCCTGAGCGTAGCGAAGGATGACAGAAGAGGAGGTTATCCCTGCTTGAGAAGCAGACGGTTACCCACCGGGGCATAATGTATCGCGCCCTCACAACTACGTCTTGCCCGTGGGCTTTATCCGAAGCATAAAACGTGGTACGATGTAAGCACGGACAAGACTGGAAATTGGCAGGTAATGGACGGCAGCACCTGGAGGACTAGACATGGCTACAGTCGCGGAAATCTTCGAGACGCTTGATTACGGCCCCGCGCCGGAGGCGAAAGAGCCTGCATTGCAGTGGATCGAGCGGCACCAGCCGTTCGGCCTCTTTATCGACGGCGAGTGGGTCGTGCCGAGCAGCGGCAAATACTTCGACAGCCAGAACCCGGCAAGTGGAAAGCCCCTGGCGAAGGTGGCGCTTGGGACGGCTGAGGACGCCGATAGGGCGGTGGCTGCCGCGAGGCGCGCCTTCGAGAGTTGGAGCGTCACGCCCGGCCACGTCCGCGCCCGCTACCTGTACGCCATCGCCCGCCTGTTGCAGAAGCACTCCCGCCTGTTGGCCGTGCTCGAAAGCCTCGACAACGGCAAGACGATACGCGAGACCCGCGACATCGACATCCCCCTGGTGGCCCGCCACTTCTATTATCACGCTGGCTGGGCGCAGCTAATGGAGACCGAGATGCCCGGCATGGTGCCCGTCGGCGTGGTCGGGCAGATCATCCCCTGGAACTTCCCGCTGCTCATGATGGCCTGGAAGATAGCGCCGGCTATTGCAATGGGCAACACCGTGGTGCTCAAGCCCGCCAGCTATACCCCCCTCACCGCGCTGGCATTCGCCCATATTTGCGATGAAGCGGGTCTCCCTAAGGGCGTGGTGAACATCCTTACGGGTGAGGCGCGTACGGCGGGCGAGGCCATCCTGACCCACTCCGGCGTGGACAAGATAGCCTTCACCGGCTCCACCGACATCGGGCGACATATCCGCAAAGTTACGGCGGGCAGCGGCAAGAAGCTGTCGCTGGAGCTTGGCGGCAAGTCGCCCTTCATCGTGTTCGATGACGCCGACCTCGATAGTGTTGTCGAAGGTGTGGTGGACGCTATCTGGTTCAACCAGGGGCAGGTATGCTGCGCCGGTTCGCGCCTGCTGGCCCAGGAGGGGATAGCCGGGCGGCTGGAAGAAAAGCTGCGCTACAGAATGGAGCGGCTGCGGATAGGCGACCCGCTGGACAAGGCGATGGACATTGGGGCCATAGTGGGGCCGACGCAGTTGCAGGCGATACAGAAGCTGGTGCAGCAGGGCGTGGACGAAGGGGCCTATATGTGGCAGCCTTCGTGGTCGTGCCCCACCGAAGGCAGCTTCTTCCCGCCTACCCTCTTCACCAACGTATCGCCCTCATCGACTATAGCCCAGACGGAGATCTTCGGCCCGGTGCTGGTCTCGATGACCTTCCGCACGCCTGTCGAAGCCGTGGCCCTCGCCAATAACACCCGCTACGGTCTCGCCGCCTCCGTGTGGAGCGAGAACATCAACCTGGCCCTCGACATTGCCGCCAAACTCAAGGCGGGCACCGTCTGGATCAACAGCACCAACCAGTTTGACGCGGCCTCGGGCTTCGGTGGCTATCGTGAGAGTGGCTACGGTCGCGAAGGCGGCAGGGAAGGGCTGTACGAGTACGTCCGCCCCGCGTGGGAGGCCCAGGTGACGAGCGCCGAGTACCGGGTGTCGGAGGAGAAAGGCGCGGCGAGCAACGGACACACCCCAGGCAACGGCCACGCTGACGGCAACGGCAACGGCAACGGGCACCACGAGATGCCTGAGGAGGAACTGGACCTGTTCGGCACCCAATACCCGGTACTCGGCGCTCCCGCTATTGACCGCACGCCCAAGCTGTACATCGGTGGCAAGCAGGCCCGCCCCGACTCCGGCTACAGCACAGCGGTCTACGGCCCCGATGGCGAGCTAATAGGCGAGGTGGGGCAGGGCAACCGCAAGGACATCCGCAACGCCGTAGAGGCCGCCCACGCCGCCGAGGGTTGGGCCTCCACCACCGGGCACAACAAGGCTCAGATCCTCTACTACATCGCGGAGAATCTGTCGGCCCGCGCGGGTGAGTTCGCCCGGCGCATACGGCAGCAGACCGGCGGCAGCCTGGATGACGCGCAGCGCGAAGTGGAGCTATCCATAGATAGGCTGTTCACCTACGCCGCCTGGGCCGACAAGTACGACGGCCTGGTGCACCGCACGCCTTCCCGCAACATCACCATCGCCATGCCCGAGGCTATCGGGGTCATGGGCATAGCCTGTCCTACCGAGTACCCGCTGTTAGGGCTGGTGTCTCTGGTCGCGCCCGCGATAGCGATGGGCAACACGATCGTGGTGGTCCCTTCCGAGCGGCACCCCTTGAGCGCCACCGACTTCTACCAGGTGCTCGAAACCTCCGACCTGCCGGGTGGCGTGGTGAACATCGTCACCGGCCCGCGCGACACGCTCGCAAAGGTCATGTCCGAGCACGACGACGTAGACGCGATGTGGTACTTCGGCACGGCAGAGGGCAGCAAGCTGGTGGAGCACTCCTCGGCGGGCAACATGAAGCGCACCTGGGTCAACTACGGCCAC
>DASVVE010000033.1:0-25328 GCA_036386675.1 Chloroflexia bacterium
AGCCCCGCCGAACGCTTCATGCGCGACGCCAAAGTCACGCAGATTTACGAGGGCACCAATCAGGTGCAGAGGATGGTGATCGCGGGACATATAATGAAGTGACGAGTGACGAGTGATGAGTTATCAGAGCGAAGAAAGAAATCCCGCAGGAATTTCCTTAGGCGGGACTTTTTTCTTCTCAAAGTCTGGTAGCGGTAATCAATAGCTGTCAGCATAGAACAACCTGCTCCAGATACGAGTGCCAGAGTCGACCCTTGTCATCCTGAACGCAGTGAAGGATCTCAAGAAGGTGAGTAGGGATGCTGTTGAACTGCGGCAACCAAGCCCGGTCCTTGTCATTCTTCATTGCGTTCAGAATGACAAGGACCGGGCCATGTGCTCATCTCCATTGGCATCTGTTTTGCGCACACAGCCAATTACCTGTCAAATGCTCAGGTCCTCTACCCATATCCGCAAGATGCCTGTTGCTCGTTGTACCGCCCGGATGTTCTCCGGCTCGTTCAGCCAGCGGCTCACACCCGATGGGTGCGGTAGGGGCAAGTAGCGCACGCCATCCTTGACTACCCCTGTGCCCACGACGGCGCTCAGGGAGGGCACGCGGCCCAGGAAGGTCTGTATCGCAAGCAGCCCCACCAGCAGCACTATGTCGGGCTTGAGGAGTTGCATCTGGCCGTCTAGCCAGGGGCGGCAGAGGACTTGCTCTTCGGGGGTTGGCACGCGGTCGCCTCTCGCGCCGGGCAGGCGGCCGGGATAGCACTTGGTGACGGCGCTGAAGTGGATTTTGCGCCAGAAGTCCTCTCGGGGTATGCCCCCGGCTTCCATCCAGGAGCGCAGCTTGTCGCCCGTGATGCCCGCGAAAGGCTTGTACTCGGTGGTGGCACGCAGACCAGGTGCCTGCCCCACCAGCAACACGCGAGGCAGAGGCGCGTCTGAGTCGGGGTCGCGTGCCAGCGGCACGGACTCCCGCTCGTCCAGGTAGCCCGCCGCGTGACACCGCCTGCACGCCCGCAACCGGACGTTTAGCTCCAGCAGCCGCTTACGCCTGTCAGCCTCATCATCTAATTCAGCAGTGTGATTTGTCAGCGGCTCTCCCGCTCCGGTCATGGTATCGACTTTCTAGGATGGACGATGGACGATGGACGATGGACGATAGGAGACGGAAACGCCAAGACGCAAAGCCGCCAAGGACGCGCCAAGTTAAGGATTGTTGTCGGGAAGAATGCTACCCTGTACTCTCTACTCAGTCCTCAGCACTCTAATCGTCCATCGTCCATCGTCCATCGTCCATCGTCCATCGTCTACTTCACCAGGCTCTTGAGCGCCTCAAGGTTGATGGGGTCCATTTCTATTGGCTTGCCGTCAGGGCCTTTGTCGCCTTCCTTGGGCGTTTCCAGTATCTTGGGCACGTTCTCGAAGCGTGGGTCGTTCATGATGAAGCGGAACGGCTCACTGCCCAGCGCGCCCTTGCCGATGTGCTCGTGCCTGTCTACACGGCTGCCGAGGCCCTTCTTCGAGTCGTTCATGTGGATGGCGCGCAGGGTATCGAGGCCCACAATGCGGTCGAACGACTCGACCATGCGCTCGTACTTGTATTCGTCGCTGTAGTCGAAGCCCGCCGCCAGCAGGTGACAGGTATCCCAGCAGACACCCACCCTGGCGCGGGCCGAGGGGCTGAGGAAGTCGCGCACGCTCGCCAGGTGCTCGAAGGCGTAGCAGAGGGACGTGCCCTGCCCCGCCGTCGTTTCCAGCAGCACCATGACGTCCTGCCCCGGCCGTTCGCCTACCACGCGCTCTATTGCCGAGGCAATCCGCTCAAGCCCCCTCTCCTCGCCCGAACCCATGTGCGCCCCGGCATGCGTAACAAGATTGGGTATACCCAAGGCCTCACAGCGGTCTAGCTCGTGGGCGAAAGCGGCTATCGACTTCTCCCAGAGCGTGTCGTCAGGACTTGCGAGATTGATGAGATAGGAGTCGTGGGCGACCAGGTCGGTGTTCGCGAAGGGGACGGTGTCGCGGAACTGCATGAAGGTGCGGCAGTCGTCGTCGCTGAGGGGCTTCCCCGCCCACTGGCTGGCGTTCTTAGTGAACAGTTGGACGACGGTGCAGCAGTTCTTCTGCCCCAATTCGAGGGCCTTGTAGTAGCCCCCGGCGATGGACATGTGCGCGCCAAGTTTCAAGGGAGAGCCTCCAGGAAAAAGCAAGAGGGTGAAGCGACAGCATAGGCCGCTGGGAAATTATAACTGATTTGCGGCTGATTTGCGGAGGGTTGGACACATAGTTTCTGGAATGCTGCGGGGATGAGAGACTGATAAATGGATGTAAGTGCAGAGTGTGAAGGAAGAGGCCCGTCGATGAAGCAACATACGCTGCTAGGGCCTATCTGCACACTACAACCCGAGGAGGATAGCTGCGATTGTTAGCTCATGTCTGCGCGGTGCAGGCATCATGAGCTTAGTTTACCCACCTACATCATAGTTTACAGATTGGCCCCAACTTGGCTCGTCAGCGCGATAGATTAAAGTATAGGGAAGTTCTTCTGGGAAAGGAGGTTCAAATATTCTAAACCATTCTTCCAGTGCTGTTTCTTGAATATAAAACGTGCCTGATGGGAGATTGGCATTTCTAGCAGCAAGGCGGGATAGGAGCATTTGCTTGGGAGTATCTAAATAATGAATCTTAAATTCTGTCCCTAATTGCGCCGCACGTAAACGATATTCATCGCGTTGAACACGTACCCAACAGCCAAAATCCAAGATTACATCTACACTAAGTATTAAAGCGCGAGTTGCTACGTCCCACTGGATAGCTTCAATTAGCTCATGTCGGGCATCGTGTTCTTCAGCAGCTGCGTCTTGTCCGTACAGCCGAACGTGCCATTCGTCGGGCGTAAAGCGGAGAGCCGAATATTTACGTTCGAGTTGTATGGCAAGGGTAGTTTTTCCGCTACATGGAAGGCCAACCATCAGGTGCAGAGTCACGCTAATTTTTACCCTCAATTTTCTGGTATTCTTGTTTCCATAAAACTATGGTGCCAAATGGACGGTCTTATTGCAACTCATTTGCTCGTCTGTTAGCTCATGACCAACCTACATCATAGTTTGCAGAATAGTTTGCAGATAAGCCCTAGTGGACGCCCGTTGAATCCTATTGGGATCCGACCGACACCTCGCTCACCCGCAACGACTCCGCTATCGCCATGATTGCCGCCGTGACCGCGCTGCCCATCTCTTCCAGGCTGAGGCCGCCCTCTTCCGCGACACCAACCAGGTTGGGCACGTGGATGAAGCCGATGGGCAGGTCGGGCCGCTCCTCCCTCGCCCACGCAAGGGACTTGTAGATGGCGAAATTGCACAGGTAACCACCCGCGTCGTCCGACACCTGCACGGGTAGGCCCAGCGCCTCTATGCTCTTGACTATGGACTCGACCGGAAGAGTGCTGGCGATAGCCTCGTCGCCCTGCTCGTGGATGAGCGCGCCGGGGGCCTGTTTGCCCGTGTTGTCGGCGGTCTGGCCGCACTTGTTCAGCCCCCGCGATTCAACGGAGATGTAGGCGCGCTTGTTCGCCAGGCCCAGCATGAGGATGGCATCGGGATTCACTTCCTCGATGTAGTCCTTCAACGCCCGCCATGTACCATCCCAGCTTACCGGGAGGCGGCGGCCCACGACACGCAAGCCGCCCACGCTCTCATCGTCCAGCCTGCGCGCCACCTCCCAAGAGGGGTTCACATCCCACGCCCCAAACGGCTCAAACCCCGTCAACAGCAACGTACCGGCCATACTTCGCACCATCCTTACCGGGTTATCTCCATGCGTAGCGCGTCGTTCACGCGGTTAAAGTAGTTGAACAGCCCGCACACCGACACAAGCTCGATAATCTCGTCGCGCTCGAAATGTTGCAATAACCGCTCCCATAACTCGTCGCTCACGGCATGCCCCGACTCGGCTACCCGGTCCGCAAGCTCCAGCGCCGCAACCTCCCGCTCGGTGAACAGCGATGCGTCCACAATTGCTACCTGTAGCGCGGCTATCTTCTCCTCCGGCACCTTCACCCGCCGCAACGCGGCAGTGTGGGAGGCCATTCAATAGGCGCACTTGTTGTTGGCGCTGGTGCGGACGGCGCACATCTCCTTCAACGCGAACTCCACCGTGCCTTTGTTGAACACGGCGTTCATGTGCGCCTCCATCGTCAGCATGATCTCAGGGCGGCGGGCCACCGTGCGGAACATGTTGGGGATGTTGCCTCTCACCTTCATAAAGCGGTCGAACACCGCCTTCACGTCGGGTGGGACTTCCTCAGGGTCGGTAACGGGGATGCGTGGGGGCATGCACTTCCTCCTGTGTCGTGGCTGCGCGGACTCGTCTCATTTTATCACAGGCAGTAAAGTAGACGGAACCGACGACAGCTTCCCAGCGCGAAGTTGTAATCGTATGTTAACAATCAGTTCCGCAAAGTCGCAATTATCCGGCGATATCCCACGCTTGCTGCCACGAGCACAGAAGGTAGATTCTCATGTAGTGTTCGGAATAGAGCTGGACTGCCTAGTACCTTTGGTATGTCCGGCAGGATAGAGAAATAGGTATATAGTAATGCTCGTAAACTGAAGCACTAGCGGTACTATTACGGTATTACTATTTGATGCCTTTTCGGTAGCAACCTGCCCTATCTTTGCCGGCTATTGCACGTTATAGACTGAGGCAAATCAATACGCGGGGTGTGCTCCCTATAGAAAGAAGGAGACCGGGGCGACCATGCAGACAATGCAGCAATTTGTACCGCAGCCAGAGTGTATAACGCGGCCCAAACTCAAGGGTCCTATCCTGGTTGTTGAAGATGATATACTGATCCGGGAGGTAATCTGCGAGATCTTGGAAGATGCAGGTTATCAGGTGGAGAGTGCCACCTGTGGTTCCGACGGGCTGAGAAAAGTGTCGAGTGTCCAACCAGCTTTGGTGCTACTGGATATGCGCATGCCCGGACTTGATGGCTGGGAGTTTGCTGATGCCTTGAAAAGGGGAGAGCGGCAAGTGCCGGTTGTTGTTATGACGGCAGCCGTGGAAGGGTTGAGCTGGGCCACGAGCATACAGGCGCAAGGCTACATCAGCAAGCCCTTTGATGTCGATGAGCTGGTCACGGTAGTAGAGCACTTTACCTGCTAGGTCACGGTACCCGGTACTCGTTACCCATTACCAAAATCAACAATGGCCGGTGACGGCCTATCTACCGTACGGATTCAGCGTTATAGCTAACGAGGAAAGTTGCCCTCTAAAGAATGCGCCCTTCTTAATCTGGTAACTTCTTAGCTCACGGGCCTGCTAGCAGAAAAGGAGCTAGCAGGCCCGTCACCTCTTAAGCGTCTCTAATCCCAGTCTCCGCCCCTTCACTACTTCACCAACACACGAGCGACCCTATTACCCTATTACCAGTTTAGCGCGATGGGCTGTAGGGGGCGGGTGCGATTAACTTGGCGTGCTTTGTACTGGGATAGAGCAGAGTTATAGCGTCTCCACGCAGCCTCTTTGTTCTGCAACAGGGCACTTGTGAGTGACTCCATATCCGATGTCCGAAGGTCATGCCGCGCCAGGTTATCGGTCGTAGCTTCCAGGCGGCAGCGAGCCTCAGTGTAGTCCAGGGCCGCGTACACCAACTCAGTGACCAGGTCGTACCCTCCACACCTGCTAAGAATATCCTCCAACAGGTGGTTGATGTGGTAGCGGTACAGGACCGGGCTATCTTCTATGTACGTTTCCAGTAACGCGATGTCTGTCTCTAGCTGTGCGTTGGACATAATACTACCAGTGTGGCGCTACTACATTGCGGTTTAGCATGAATGAGTTCAAGTGCCTGAGTTCACCTGACTGAATTGTAACCTCGTGAGCAGTGACGGGGAATAGTACGGCCTGGTGTGCTTCCACACCCCAAAGGTACCAGGGGTACAAAACGTACGGGTAAAAGGTAAAGAAAAAGGCCCCTTGCGGGGCCACTAACCAGGAGGAGGAAGGAAATTATAATTCCGCACACTGCTTCTGCCCCTACTTTACTGGACCTGACAGCATCATGACATAGGGCAAAGGTACTCAGTGAGGCACCTGGATGTACTACACTTTCAAGCTTTGCGCTGAGAGCAGGCATTCTGCTAATGGTACAGCCGGTGAAGTCGGCATAGGCGTTTCTCCAGGTCAGTCCGCAATTGACAAGGGGAAGTGCCGGCTGGCCTCTAATCGCCCGGATCGGGAGGGCGGACCAAAAGGACGTTTCTTGGTGTTGGTAGTATAGGGGCCACTTCGTTTGACAGCCCCATACCCTTGTGATAAACTGACTTGCTGATAGTCTGGGTGACTGCGGCCTAAAATAGCTGATTGTGTGAGCTTGCAATTTTCCACCTATATTACCACCTACTCACTCAATGACGAGGAGCATTTTCGAATGGACTTTATTCTCAACGAGGAGCAACGAGCGGTCCAGCAACTGACGTTCGACTTTGCTCAGAACGAGATCGCGCCCTACGCCCGCGAGCACGACGAAGAGGGCAAGATCAACTGGGACGCGCTCAAGAAAATGGGCCCTCTTGGGCTATTGGGCGGCCCCATCCCCGAAGAATACGGCGGCTCCGGCTTCGACTACATCTCCTTCGGCCTCATCTGCGAGGAGATAGAGCGGGCCGAGACCGCCTTCCGCGTTATACAGAGCGTGCACGTCGGCCTTAACTCGCTGTCGCTGTTGCAGTGGGGCACCGAGGAGCAGAAGCAGAAGTACCTGGTGCCGCAGGCGCGGGGCGAAAAGCTCGCCACCTTCGGCCTCACCGAGCCAGGCGCGGGTTCCGACGCGGGCAACATCGCTACCACCGCACGCAAAGACGGCGACGATTACATCCTCAACGGCTCCAAAATCTGGATTAGCCTGGCCGACGTGGCCGACCACTTCCTCGTATTCGCCTCCCTCGACCGCTCGAAGAAGCACCACGGCATGGCCGCCTTCATCCTGGAGCGCGGCATGGAGGGCCTCACCACCGGCACCATACACGGCAAACTGGGCGTGCGGGCGGGTAACACGGGCGAGGTCATCATGCAGGACGTGCGGGTGCCCGCTGCCAACCGCGTGGGCGAGGAGGGCGAGGGCTTTCAGATTGCCATGTCCGCGCTCGACTGGGGCCGCTTCACGGTGGCTACGGGCGCGGTGGGGCTGGCGCAGGCCTGTCTCGACGCCTCGGTGAAGTACGCCAACGAGCGCCACGCCTTCAACCGTCCGGTGGGTAAGTTCCAGCTTGTGCAGCAGATGATCGCCAAGATGGTTGTTGGGATAGAGACCTCGCGGCTCTTGTGCCATCGCGTCGGCTGGATGAAGAACCACGGCATGAAGACCACGCGCGAGACCTCACTGGCGAAGTGGCACGCCTGCAACGTGGCTTTCGAGAGCGCCAACGACGCGATTGAGATCCACGGCGCGTACGGCTACTCGTCCGAATACCCGGTGGAGCGGTACCTGCGCAACGCCCGGGGAGCGGTCATCTACGAGGGCACCCGCGAGGTGCACACCGTCATGCAGGGCGAGTACGCGTTGGGCTACAGGCAGGACAGGCCGTACCGCTGCCCGCCCCCGCCCGCCGTCGGTTACGAGCGCAAGGACGCTTACGATCCAATAAGCGCGTTGCACTACCCCTTCCCCTTCCCGATGAAGACCGAGGAAGGCGCTACCCCCACCCCCGGCAACTAGAATGTAACCGGGACGCTGTATAGTGTCTTGAGATGGTGAAGGTCGTAACGCAGATGTTACGGCGACAAATAGGAGGCTAGATAAATGGCAAGTAACAATAACAACCCGGTGATACTCGCGGGGGCACGCACGCCGTTCGGCAAGTTCGGCGGGTCGCTGGCACCCGTCGGCGCGGTGGAACTCGGCGCGCACGTCATGCGGGAGGCGATGGGTCGCGCCAGCATAGACACCAACGACGTCACCCACAACATCATGGGCTGCGTGCTGCAAGGAGGTTTGGGCATGATTCCCTCGCGGCAGGCGGCGTTCGCGGCGGGGCTAGGCCGCGAGGTTACTTCCGACACGGTGAACCGCGTGTGCGGCAGCGGCATACGCTCAATCGAGCTTGCCAACGACCTGATTCGGTTGGGACACCACAGCCTCATCATCGCGGGCGGCATGGAGAGCATGTCGAACGCCCCGTTCTATTCGTTCGGCGCTCGCTGGGGCCTGCGTATGGGGCATGGCGAGTTGCGCGACGCTATCCTGCACGACGGCCTGACCGACCCGCTGATGAAGGTGCACATGGGCACCCACGGCTCGCAGGTAGCCGCCGAGGAGGAATGCAGCCGCGAACAGCAGGACGCCTGGGCGCTCCGCTCGCACCAGCGCGCCCTCGCCGCCATCGACAACGGCATCTTCGCGCAGGAGATCGCCACCGTCACTATCCCCGGCAAGAAGGGCGACACCGTGGTGGACACCGACGAGATGCCCCGCCGCGACACCTCGATGGAGGCGCTGGCGAAGCTAAAGCCCGTATTCGATGAGAAGGGCACCGTCACGGCGGGCAACGCTCCCGGCATCAACGACGGTGCGGCGGCCATGGTAATCGCTTCCTCCGACTACGCTAAGGCTCACGGCTTGAAGCCCATCGCCCGCATCCTCGGTTACGGCGAGGCCGCCTGGGACACGCCTTACCTGGCCTACGTGCCCGCGATGGCCGGGCAGAACGCCCTCAAGAAGCTGGGTATGACCGTGGACGACCTCGACCTGGTGGAGATCAACGAGGCGTTCGCCAGCGTTACCCTCATCAGCGCGGCCAAGCTGGGCATCTCCGAGGATAAGGTGAACGTGAACGGCGGCGCGGTCGCACTCGGCCACCCCATAGGCGCGTCCGGTGCCCGCATCCTGCTCACCCTCATCTACGAATTGCAGAGACGCGGCGGCGGCATCGGTATGGCGGCTATCTGCTCCGGCACCGCGCAGGGTGACGCTGTTATCGTGCAGGTAGGCGAGTAGCGCGTTGGACTTCTTCGCGACAGCCCGGCGGCAGATGCTGGCCGGACAACTGCAAGAGGCACGAGAGCGGCTGGTCAACTCCTACGCGGGCCTCACCGACGAGGAGATGCTTAAGCCGGGCGTGGCGGGTGACTGGTCGATACGCGACGTGCTGGCGCACGTGGCCGCCTGGGACCGCGCGCAGACCGAGGCCTACCGCATGATGCTGCGCGGTGAGCGCCCCGCCCTGCTCGACCTGGACGAGGAAGCCAACGAGGCGTTCAACCACGAGCACCACGAGCGGCTGAAGGACCTCGACCTGCAAGAGGTCATTACGGAGCTATTCGCCGCCCGCGAGGAGATGGTGGAGGTATTGCGCGAGGTGGACAACAACTCCCTCTTCGCCCCCGCCCCAGGCGACGAGCACGCCGAGCTATCCATCGCTGCCTGCATCTCCGTCTCCACCAACCACGACGAAGAGCACGCTGAGATGATCGAAGGCTGGCGAGACTCGCGCATCCAATAATTCTAAACGCCAAGACGCGGAGACGCCAAGGACCACGCCAAGTGGATATGGTTTTGTACTCTCCAAACCTCTAAACTCTTGGCGTGGTCCTTGGCGTCTCCGCGTCTTGGCGTTTAGCAACTAACAAGTGGAACAAAGTCGCGCCTCCCGCCGTCACTTAGTTGCACGCAACGATGTGCAAGGTGACTACAGACTTTAGCCAGGTATCGGGAGGCATACCATGAACGGACCTAATTGGTTGGAACGAATCAGGGGGTTGGTGCCGCAGCGCCCGCGCGCCCTTGGCGAGCAAACCCACGAGGTACAAAACAAGCACCGGGGTAGAGTGGTGTTTGCCCTCTTGTTGGCAGGATTCCTGGTGGTGGCGGTGGCGGCCGGCAGTTTATATGCTGGCCGAGCGATGTCCCTAGCCGGGATCAATGGGTTTATGGCTCCTGCGGGGAGTGATGCCCCTGCCACGGACACCCTCTACAACGCGTACGCATCACCAGAGGGTGAAGGGAGCGTTGATACTTTTAGAGCACCGCCAGAGTCGACTACGACCGAGCAGGAACCGCAGACCTGGGACCGCATGATCATCAGGAGCGCCACGCTGCAACTGCGGGTGAAGGACGTATCCGCCGGCATGGACGCCATACGCAACGTGGTAGGCGGTCACGCGGGATATGTCACAGGGTCCGAGAGCCGGCAGGAAGGCGATTATACCGTCGGCACCATGACCGTGCAGGTACCCGCCGCCCAGTTTGATGGCGCGATGTCGCAGCTTCGCACGCTGGGCATCAAGGTGCTCAACGAGAACGTCACCAGCAGCGACGTGACTGAGGAGTTCACCGACCTCAACTCGCAATTGCGCAACCTGCGGGCCACCGAGTCGCGCATCCTGGAACTGATGAACCGCGCCGAAGCGATAGGCGACATCCTGAGCCTGGACCGGGAGCTTCGCGGCATCCAGGGAGAAATCGAGCGCATCCAGGGCCGGGTCAACTACCTGGGCAAGCGCGCCGAGATGTCCACCATCACGGTGAGCCTCTACCCGGAAGCCGTGACGGTGGAGCCTGCCTCTCAGGTGGCGGAAGCCTGGGACCCGGTCAGGATAGCCGGTGGGGCCTGGGAATCCTCGCTGCAACTGCTGGCGAACGTCGGCACGTTGGTGATAACGGTAGTAGTATACCTGTGGTGGCTGCTGCCCCTGGGCATGCTCGCCGCCCTCTTCCTCCGCCGGGCCCGGCGCACCATGCCCACAGCACCAACCGTAGCCGAATAAAGGCTTTTCAAAGGGAACGGCGGGACGGAGCAGCCGTACCTCCCGCCGTTCCCTTCGTGGTACGATTGCTCCAGTTGGTGCTAAAATCCGGGCCAGGGTCTTAGCTCGTGACCGTCCATGTGCTTTGACTGACTTATCGCTTTGGGTTATAATTGGAGTCGCACTCGCGCTCCGGGGTCGTCTAACGGTAGGACAGCTGACTTTGGATCAGTAGGTTGGGGTTCGAATCCCTGCCCCGGAACTAACAAGATACACGCTATGAGAGCCTGGAGGCTGTATGTCCAGGCTCTTTTTGCTGCCGTGTGTAGATGTTCCTATGTCACTACGCTCTAAGCGGCCTCTAAACTGCCCTCCCGGTAACCAAGAATCGCCCATGGGGTGCTGTGAGCATGTCCTTTTTGGTATTGACACTACCTGTATACTAGGTGGTATCGTCCGGTCCTGCCCGTAGCGCTCGTCATGGCTACTATGCGAAAGCAGTGTAACGTCATGCTTTTACTAGAGGGCTTACTTGTCGTATCTGCTATTGGCCCGGGCAGCACCTTTCAGTGCCGTTAGACGCGGCTGTTAGACGTATAAGGAGCTATACACCATGCAAAAGAAAGCAGGGCGCGGCGCAGCCAAGCCTCGGTACGTTGTGAAGCCGACGCCCGCCAAGTTCTTCACCTACCGGGGTGCAGGGGTACGGGAAATGAACTGGGGTCGAGTTGCGGCAGCCAACAAGGTCATTTCCAACGCGCATTTCTACGTCCACAACCGCGTGCCTCCCCCGCCGGTGGACCCCAACACCTGGCAACTCCAGGTTTCGGGTTCGGCGCTGCGCCAACCACGCTCGTTCAGCTATGATGATCTCCTCGCCATGCCCGCGGTCACCATCGTCAGCACGCTGGAGTGCGGGGCTAACGGCCGCCGCTTCTTCCCAAAGCTCGCGCCTCCCGAAGGCGGTTCCACGTGGCAGCCTGTGTCAGGCTCGGAGTGGCGCTTCGGGGCTGTGGGCGTGGCGAGCTGGACCGGCGTGCGCCTGTTGGACGTGTTGGAAGCGGCGGGGATCGATCAGAGCATGGCCGTGGATGTGTCGGTAACGGGCCTGGATGACATACATTACAGCCACGTGGTGCCCGCCAGCAAGGCATGTGCCGAGGATAGCCTGCTCGTCTACGCCATGAACGGGAGGCCCCTACCACCCGATCACGGCTTCCCTTGCCGGGTATTCTTCTCCGGGTGGGGCGGTAATGCCAACGTCAAGTGGCTCGGCAGCATCGTCGCCTCCGCGACTCCGATACCCCTTCCCCACGCCCAGAGCACGCAAGTTCTTACAGGGCCTGACTACCCGGAACCGGTGGTCGTGACGGTCCAGAATGTCAAGAGTGCGTTCGAATTGGACTGGGATGCGACGGTGACGCTGCCGGAGGATGGAGTAATAGAGTTTAGCGGGCGGGCCTGGTCCGGGGCCGGTGAGATCGTCGGAGTTGAGGTCTGCGTGCGCGAGGAGGTGGAGAGAGGCGTGTGGCAAGAGGTCTGGGACCCGCCGTGGCGCTCGGCGGAATTGGACCAATCCGGACCTACGGCAGCCGCGTGGACCAGGTTCACCGTGCGGTGGTCAGGCGCTAAAGTAGGGCACTATCAGGTGATGGCGCGGGCGACGGATACAGAGGGGAACGTCCAGCCGGCGCCTGATGCGGTACCCTGGAACCAACATGGCCTTCTGTACAATGGGCATGTAGGGCACCCTGTGACCCTCGTGCCGCCTGGCTCGGGTTGTATGGCTGCCGGAGATTAACGGACTGAGGCGGCGTGAGAACAACCGGCCCGGCGGAGCATAAGGGGTGCATGTCCACACAACCCGAAGAGAGGGTCGAGTCCCTGGTCTGCAATCAACAACTTAGACATGAAAAAGGCTCCCGGCCATTCATCGGGAGCCTTTTTGATGGGACTGTGCAGCGCGCAGTCCCGCGAAAGTGAAACACAAGAACGTATTATGGGATATGGAAGTAGACCCTGCGGCACGCGACACTTCCCCACGAGACACCAAAACATGTAGGAAGTGCAAGGCGGCCAAATCGCTCTCCGAGTTCAGCCGAGATACCAAGAGCAAGGACGGCTTGAACAATCAATGCAAGCAGTGTGTGCGTGAGTACCAGAGGCAATGGTATCACGGCATGTCCTCGGAGGAGAGACGGAAGCTCCACGACAGGAAGATGGCCTGGCGCGGCACACCTCGGGGCAGAGCTTATGTGGAGCGTATGAACGAGAAGGCGCGTGTCAAAAGAGCAACCGGCGGAGAAGGCCAGGGTAGTGAAGGTCGTGAAGGCAACGAAGGTCAGGGGAAAAGCGCCAAATCGTACAAGTACCGCGCTCCCGTCCTCGGCACCCCCGAATACACCGCATGGTTGTCCATGAAAGCCCGGTGCTACATCCCCACTGCCGGTGGTTACGCCTACTACGGAGGCAGGGGCATCAAAGTGTGCGACCGCTGGCGAGATAGCTTCGAGAACTTCCTCGCGGACATGGGTCCACGTCCGAAATTGAAGCACGGGCTGGGCAGGCTCGACCCCAATGGCGACTACTGCCCCGAGAACTGCCGCTGGATGACCAGGAGCGAGCAGAACGCCAAGCGCCGTCCGCCTGAGGCCAAATAGTCAGGCTCGGAACCCGTTAGAGGACATTAGTCAATAGCATCAGGCAACGTCGAGGAGGCTTTCGGCTTCCTGTGTCTCACACGGCTGATCGCCTCCGAGACAAGCTACCCCGTTAAGCACTGGCGAAAGCACAGCCCCTATGGTATAATTACAGGTGAGACGCCCCGTGTAAACGGTGGCTACCTTAACAAACCAAACACGACAATAGAGTTGGGCAAGGCCATAATGTGCCAGTGACCGCTGCACGCGAGTGTAGAGGAAAGTCCGAGCTGCATAGAGCGGGGTGCCACGTGAAAGCGTGGGCAGGGCCGGTCGTGGGTCCTGACAGTCCAGATGGGCACCTTCTTTGAAGGTGAGAGCAACAGAGACGATACCACTCTCCGGAGTGGGGTGAAAAGGGCAATCCTCCCTGCAGCAATCTCCGAATCGACCGCGGCGTCGTGCTATGCATGGCGCGAGAGGTGGCTCGCCAAGACGGTCGGAGGCGAGAGCAGCTACCAAGGCGACGAGGTAGCCGGGTCCGCGAGGGCCTGAGAGAGATGGTCACCAGTACAAAACTCGGCTTATTAGCACAGCATGACCCCTACCAACTCTACCGATTTTAGGTTTTGGATTCTTGATTTTGTCCCGCAGCATGTGGTATAAAATCGGTATCTGAAACCGAAGATCGTTATGGTGGCTGTAGTTCAATGGCAGAGCGCTTCACTGTGGATGAAGATGTTGCCGGTTCGAATCCGGTCAGCCACCCCTACCGGGCCTCCTAGGAATGGGAGGCTTTTTTCATATCAGCAAGCGCCTACGCGACAGTGCCCGGCGATTGCATGATAGTGTAGACCATGTCGGCCAACTGATATGACTGATGCAGATTTCTATTGGCTAGCAGGGTTGCTTGAGGGTGAGGGGTCGTTCCTGACGGGGCCACCCTCTGCTCCTAACAGCCTCCGTATTGCTCTTACAATGACAGATGAGGACGTGGTGGCGCGCGTGGCGGCACTCTGGGGTGTGGCATATCATGAGGTAAGGCAGCAGCGCTCGCACCTGATGGGGTGGAAGCCCAATTATTATGTTCACCTACGCGGCAAACCAGCGGCTGAGCTGATGGAAAGGCTGCTCCCCTCTATGGGTGAGCGCAGGCAGCTGCAAATTCGCCGCGCACTAGCAAGCTACAATCCTTATTTGCGGTACAAACTCCGCCCTGAGCAGATAGCTGAGATCAGGAAGTTGCTGGCGGAAGGCTGGACCCACACAGCAATCGCGTTGAAATACAGCGTAGACAGGTCAACGGTGAGTCATATCAAGGCAGGTGTGAGGAAAGCATACAGGTAGCTTGGTGGCATGTCCAAACCGCACGTCATAGAACTACGGGCCATTCAATTGCAGGCGCCACTCCGATCAGCAGCCCTCTAAAGGGCCTCCTATCTCTGGGAGGCCCTTTTCATGTGTGGAAGCAAACCTACTGCTGAGCGCACGTCCTGTACAATCTAGAGCGTGTTCCAGCCCCGGCAACTACCCAAGACAGACCCTCCCGAAGCCGAAACAGCTTCCGCCAGCGTGCGGCTTGGGCCTATCAGCGCATCGCCCGGACTGCTATTGTATGGCATTACCATAGCTGCATGGCTGGTTCGCCTCAGCGTGATGCTCGTTGACGGCTCCCTGTTTGCCCCCATTGTGGGTGATGAATTGCACTTTCAGGGGCTGGCCGAGAACCTGGCTGCGGGCCGGGGCTTTTCGCTTGACGGTGCCGATGTAATCAACCGCATGCCTGGCTACCCCGCGCTGTTGGCTGTGCTTTACCTGTTTACCGGACCTTCGATTGTGGCTGGCCGGTTGCTCAATACTGTGCTTGGCGCACTGTGCGTACCGCTCGTGTACCAGCTTGGCAAGCAAGTGTGGGGGCAGCGGGCCGGGCTTGTCGCGGGCGCGATCTTTGCCATCGACCCGTTTAGCATGTTCTGGCCCCAGTTTATCCTCTCGGAGAACCTCCAGATTCCCTTGGCTACTCTCCTAGGCGTGCTCCTTGTTGGCCGCGAATCAACCGTCCTGCGCGCGCAACTGGCGGGGATCGTGGCCGCGTTGTGCATACTCACCCACCCCGGCACGTTGCTATTGATAGGGGCGGCGCTCCTCTGGTACTTCATCTACGGGCGCAGCCGGAAGTTCCCCATTCGCCATTTTGTGTTCCTCGTACTCAGCCTGCTGACGCTGATGTCTTTCTGGGCGGTGCGCAACTGGCAATTGACCGGCAGATTAGTGCCGTTGACGGCGGGCGTGGAGGCCTCCGGCGGGGGCTTCGTGTTCTGGATCAGCAACAATGCCCTCACCTCGCAGCCGGGCGAGCACTGGGGCCGCTACGTGTCAGCTAGAGATTATGACAAGCTGCCCGATTTTGGTGAGTATAGTAAACTACCCTCCAATGACCCGGCCTTGCTGGACCGCAAGGGCTATGAATACGGCTGGAAGTTCATCACCTCGCAACCCGACAAAGTCCCTATGTTGCTGCTGGGCAAGCTTAAAAACTTCTGGGAGCCTGAGGTAATGACGCGAAGCGGCTACCATATCGTGCCCATCCTGGGTGTGCTCGTGTTGCCGCTGTACCTGCTCGGCCTCATCTTGCACTGGCGCAGGTCGTTGCAAAGCAAAATGGTAGTGACATTTGTCGCCAGCACCCTCTTAATCGCGCTGATATTCTGGGGCGGCGCTCGATTCCGTGCCCCGGCAGAGGCCTGCTTCGTCCTCTGTTTGACTATGGCACTTGTTCAGATACGCGATTGGATAGGGCGAATTGTAGACCGTCGCCAACCAACCACAGATGGCGCAAAATAACCGGTTGTAAGTCACGAGAGTCGTTTGTTAAGAATCAACTTTAGCTAGCCGAATAGTCCTATACTGCGGACCCGATAATTTTGGTATAATCGCATGGCGGCACTGTATAGCGCGCTCGCCTGAGGGTCCGAAGTGTGAATTCTTCTACAGGTCCCGTTCTCGCGCGTCCCGGCATTCGCTCCTATAGAATGCCGGGTGTTTCGCTGCACCTTGCGCTCCCCCTGCTCATCGCATTCCTGGTGTCGTTCAGCGCACCCCTGGTCTTGAGCGCAGTTATTCCCCCAGCCGCGGCCCGTGCCGAAATGGCCCCCACCCCGGCGCTGGACGAAGCTTTACAGGTGCCTTCTACTTCCGTTTATGGGTTCTATGCGCCGGAGACATTGCCTGACGGCTTCACCTACAGGTGGACGGGTCCAAACGCCAGCATCACTTTCCCCTACGCCGCCAACCTGGGCAGGCACGCGACTGTGGCTGTTCGCATGGCTACATCCGGCTACGCTGGGGCCTACCCTCTGGCGGTAAAGATCTTCGTCAACGGCAGCGAGATGGGGGCAGTGAACGTCACACCTGTGCTGGAGGTCTTCACGGTAAAGGTAGACACCCAGCAATTACCCAACCAGTACCTCGACTCGACCCACATCCAGGTGGACCTGGCAAGCCAGACGTTTGTTTCACCCGACGACGGGCGCACGCTGGGAGTGCAGGTTGACTGGATAGAGGTACGTCCCGAACGCAGCCGCCTGGAAATGCTGATTGAAGCGCTAGCCTGGTCTATTTCAGTAGCCACAGTCGTGCTGGTTGCCTTGCGGAGGCTGAGCACGGGCTGGTCTGTGCTGTTCGGCAGCGGCTTGTTGCTCACGCTGACCGTGCTGCATTGCACCTACCTGGCGCGCCAACTCCCGCTAAGTGTGGAGATTGGCATGGTTGGTCTCGCATGGCTGGCTGCCGCGTGCCTGGCACCCCGCCAGCGTCCGGTGTGGGGCCTGACGTTGGCGGCTTGCGGCACCTGGGTGGTGCTGGCGGGGCGGGTGCTGGGAGAGTGGCAGATGGACGACGCGTACATATCCTATCGCTACGCCTGGAACCTCGTACACGGCAATGGCCTGGTCTACAACCCCGGCGAGGTTGTGGAGGGCTACACCAACTTCCTCTGGACGATGCTGGCCGCTGCCTCCATATGGCTGGGGCTGAACCCCGCGACGGTGTCGCTGGCCGTCAATCTAGCCCTGAGCCTGGCGCTGCTATCCCTGGTGTGGTTGATAGGCTCTCGGCTGGCTGGCGGACGCTATCTCTGGCCCTCGGTGACCTGCCTGGCGCTCGCGGGCAGTTCCGCGTTCGTCACGTACGGGGCGCGTGGCAGCGGGATGGAGTCGGTCCTGTTCGCCGTGCTTGCCATGCTGGCGGCGGTGCTCATCTACCACACGCCGACCGGCTCATGGCGCAACCACGCAGCGGCTGGGGGCGTGCTGGGGCTTGCCACCCTGACTCGCCCGGAAGGGCTGTTGCTCGCAGGCGTGTTCCTGGGCGTCTATTGCGTGCAAGGCATCGCGGCCCGCAGACGGTGGCCGGCCCCGCTGCTGTACGGTGCCGGGGCGTGCGCGGCCGTGGTGGTGCCCCACGAAATATGGCGGATATTCTTCTACGGCTACCCGCTGCCCAATACCTTCTATGCCAAGACCGGGTCGGCCACGCCGGAGGTGCTGGAGCGCGGCTGGACATACCTGCAATTCTTCATGATCGAGAACTGGCTCCCGGTGCTGCTGGGGCTGATCGGAGGGCTGGTGTTCGCCCTGGGTTGGCGCAAGAGCGGAGTACTTACCGCCTTCGCTTTGTACTCGATATTGCAGGCGGGCTACGTGCTATGGGTCGGCGGCGACCACTTTCCGGGCTGGCGCTTCCTGGTGCCGGTGATTGCCCCAATGCTCCTCGTCGGCCAGGAAGTAGCGCACCGCCTGCTGGGGTGTCTGCCTCCATCTTCTCCGGTGCGTGTCGCCGCCTCCTCTTTGTTGGCCCTGGCAGTGGTAGTGTATTCAGGCAGTATGCTGGGACAGATGCAGCCCGATAGCTACACGATGGAGACCACGCGCCTGCACTCCGCTTACGTGGAGCGATGGGGTTCGGCGGGCCTCTGGCTGCGGGACAACACGTCGCCGGAAACGGTGACGGCGGCCAAGGGCGCGGGGGCTATCGCCTACTACAGCCGGCGGCCCACGATAGATATGTTCGGCCTCAACGACCTGCACATAGGCCACCTGCAAGTCGCTACGATGGGCAGCCGGGAGGCCGGACATGACAAGGCCGATCCTCTCTACGTCCTCGACCGCAAACCCGCCTACATTCTCAAGGAGTGGTCCGGTTACTTCGATGACTTCAAGGAAGACCTAGAGCTAGGCTACGTGCCCCTGTCCACCCGAAGCCCCACAGGCATGCCGCTGGAGTGGCTGACTACGATATTGGCGGGAGAGTGATCTAGGATTTGGAAATTGGAATTTCGAATTGCGAATTTAGTAGGTATCCGTCAAATTCGAAATTCGAAATTCCAATTTCCAAATCTTCATGGTATCCAGCCCTTGTCCTTCATCGTACCCACTCCAAGCAGGCCGAGGAGCACTTCGGCGGGGGTACCTTTGTACTCGGGGTGGTACTCGAAGCGGGCGCGCTCGAAGTACTGGACGGTGTACTCTTTGCCGTCGGTGGGGCTGACTTCGCGGATTTCCTCGGAGAGGGGGTAGCCGAACTGCGCCAGGCCGCCGTTGCGCTCCCAGTAGCCGAGGAAGCCGAAATGCAGCGAATGTCCGGTCTCCGGGAAGTAGACGTGGCCGGGCGACGGCTCGAAAGGCGCGACACCGGCAAAGGTGCGGCCCGTGGTGAGGTCCGCGCCCAGCCTGCCAAGCAGCACGTTGTAGGGCGGCTGGTTTTCGGGGTGATACTCGAAGCGATTGCGCTCGAAGTACTGCACTGTGTAACCGCCTTCGGTGAACGCCTCGGTCAGCGGGTAGCCGAAGATAGCCAGCCCGCCGTGCGCCTGCCAGTACCTGAGGAACTCGCCCGATAGGTTGTGCCCGGTCTGCGGGAAGTAGACCGTGTTGGGGTCCGCCTGCGCGGGCGCTTGCTCCACGGCCCTGGGCACCACCGAGAGGCGATAGCTGTACAGAGGTGCCTGGTTGATCTTTAGCCAATCGCCGTTCAAGGTGGGTTGCGAGGGCACGGAAGGCCGTCCGGCTGGATCGTTACCAGTGAGCAGCACCTTGCCCAGGTCCTGCGTGGCGATACCGAATATGGTTGGCAGGTGCAACTCGGTTGTGGCTACATCGGTGGCGAACAGCGTGAGGGTGCCGCCATGGGTGCCGACCACAAGCTGCGAGGGTGCGTTAGCCTGGAACGTCAGAGTGGTGCTCGTGTAGACCTTACCGCCCGCGACCAGCGCATCATGGGCCTTGTAGGCGAAGTTGACCGCCGACGAGGCCTCAGAGCGGAAATCGGAGAAAGTGCCCGGCGAATGCCTGTCGAACAGGTCCGACAGGTGGCGCAGGGCGTAGGCCGTGAGCTTGGGCTTGCCGTCGTTGTCGAACAGGCCGTAGGAGTTCTCGGCTGGATTGTCGCCCGCCGGGAAGTTGTTGAGCATCCACTTGGCCCCGCCAGCGAAGCCCCGGCTGTACAGGTAAGCCCACACCGCGCTCTCGAGGTTGGCCGTGGTGCGCGGGTCGTAGCCTGTTACGCCGCTGCCGTTACGCACCGCGCCCGGATAGCCGAACTCTTCCAGCATCACGGGCTGCCCCGCGAAGGTGCGCCGCAGGTTCTCCAGCACCAGGAAGGTGCCGTTCAGGCCCGCGTAGCCGTGCGAGGTGAAGCGGTGCACCGACTGGAAGTCAAGCTGGCGGTTGGACGGCATCTTCGCCAGCACCACGTTGCTGTAGCCGGTGGTGATGGGCCTGCCGGGGTCGGAGGAGCGCACGCCGGTGATTTGCGAAGAGACCCAGGCACCCATCGTCTCGTCCAGGGCGCGCAGGTAGGGTGCCCAGGAAGCAGCCTCCGGCGAGTCGAGGTAGTCCAGCGTCGTGGTGTTGGGGTGGTCTCGCACCCAGGCGGCCCCGGCGTTCAGCAACTCCAGGTAGAGCTTGTAGTAGTTAGCTACCGAATAGGCCTGGTCCTCGGTCATGCGGGCCGGGATGACGGAACGGCCCTCACTGCTCTGTCTGTAGCTGGCAAGATCGGCCCTCGTCACGCGCTCGCCGTACGCTGAAACGGTGTCGGGCACCTGCAACGGCACGGTCAGGCCCACGCTTGAGTAGATAGCGCCTATTACGTCGCTGAACTGCGGCTCGTTCTTCACGTCATACGCCAGGATTGCAGGCTCTTCAACGAAGTGCGCGGCTATCTTGCCGTTCAGAGCGGCGGCCTTTGAGAGGTCCGGCTCGGCCCAGTCGGTGAAGGTGACAATCAGGTAGAGGTTGTGCTTGCGGGCGAGCGATACTACCGCGTCCAACTTGGAGAAGTCTCCGGCGTTGATGTCGTCGCGCAGGGGCTTCTGGACGAAGATGCGCAGGGTGTTGATGCCAAAGGCGCTGGCACGCGAGAAGTCCTGCTCGATTAGCCCGATATCGAACTTGTCGTCCTCCCACATCAGCCAGGCACGGTCCACCGGCCCCTCGTAATTAGCCCCAACTACGAACAACGGCTCGCCGCCACGCGGGGTGAGCCACATCGGCTGGGGCGACTCCTCGGCGGCCTGTGGTGTGGCGATGTTCACCTGCCGGGCGGAGGCGGGTAGGAGGCTCGTGACAAGTAGCACAAGCACGGAGAGAATTGAAAGGAATGTGCGCTTTGCGGTGGTTGGGGGTTTTCTGTGATGCATGAGCGATACCCTGTGCGTATGATCCTGTTCCTGTTACCAGTTCTACATAGATGCGCCGCTTGTGAGAGTAACGTGTGTAGAGCCGTCAAGTTGCGTCCGCAAGGGCTTGAAAGGCTATCTTGCGCATTGCCACTGGACGACGCCCCGCGATTGAACGGTTATTCAGCATCCTGCGAAGGACGACGCCCGGCGATTGATACGATTGATACAGTAGAAGGAACAGGGTGGCAGCAACGACGGCCGACAGGAGCGGCGAATTGCAACATCGTGCGAAGGACGACGCCCTGCGATTGAAATCGAGGGCTACAGTTTGCGAAGTCCCCGTTCGGGGACTGGTTCATCTCATCAGCTCTTATGAGGTTCTATAAGAAGCACCAGTCTGCCGCAGGGCAGACTTTGCAAGGTGTAGCCCTCGATTTCAATCGCAGGGCGTCGTCCTTGCTGCCCTGTTCCTTCTACTGTATCAATCGTATCAATCGCCGGGCGTCGGCTGGCGATTCTGCTGCTTAACCAGCTAATGTTATCGGCCCCATTTACTCAGCTTAGAGGCGAACCCACCCCAACCTCATGGCAGCACAGACGGCAAGGACTGGGAGCGAAGCAGGTCATGCTCCCCTCCCAGTCCTCGGCTCGCCCGGCCTAGCTGCCGCTATACGGGTATCCAGTAGCCGCAGAACTCTTCGTCAAGTCCCCGGCAGGATACCTCCTGTAGCTCGAGCGCCCGGCCCGTGGCCCACTCAATGCCGGCGGCCAGAAAGCCCGTGGTCACGTTGCAGTGGGCGTTGGTGAGGCGGCCGTAGCAGTAGGGGCAGGTCTCTATCCCGAACAGGTAGCCGCCCTCGCGCTCCTCGAAGTAGGCTTCCATACCCATGCGGGCGTGCGCATCGGCAAGCTCCATCAGGATGGCGCGCAGCTTCTTTTCGGGCGACATGAGCTTGAAGGTGATGCCTTTCATGGCTACCATTTTGCCCTTCATGGCAAGCTCCTGCCGGAACATCTCACGACCTACCTTGTACTCCATCGAGTCGACCGCGTGGGTGTAGAAGTCCTCCATCGCCTCCGAGAAGGCGGAGAAGCGTGTGTAGTTGATAGCGGGCGTCTCGTCGGGTTCGAGGTCCAGGCCCTCAAGCTCCTCCAGCTCGGCCATGCGCAGCATCGCCGCCAGGCCGCTGGCACCCGTCACCTTGTCCACCGCCTTCATCAGGTTGTGAAGGGCGACGTTGGTGACGAAGCGTGGGGCTAGCTCGTCGTCTGTCTCCAGCACCTCTTCGCGGTACTGGCGGTCGTTGACGGGCGCGGCCTGGGGGTTGCGCTGAAGCCGGTCCAGCGTCTCGCCGGACACGGGCGCGGTCGGCATGTTGGCCCGAGCTACCCGTGTGTTCGGGATGTTCGCGGCCACCGAAGTCCAGCTTGCGGGCTGCTGGGACTGCTCGCTGGACCGGGGCAGGGGCATAGCGGTGCCTATGGAGTTGCCACCTCCCTGGCCCTTGATCAGGTTGAGGAGCGGCTTGGGCTTGGAGGTCTGCCAGTAGGGTTTTACGCGCTCGGCGGCGGCACGAGCCTCATCGATCTCCTTCTGCCGCGAGTCCAGCCACTCGATACCACGCAGCGCTCTCGCGTTGTGCGGCTCGATACGCAGGGTGCGCTCCAAACAGTAACGCACCTGCTCCGGCTGGTCCACCACGCCTGACAACCAGAGCCAGCCCTCGGCGTTACCGGGGTCCAGGTAGACCACGTGGGCCAACGTCTCGCGGGCCAACTCGCGCTGACCGCTCATGGCTGCCTGCTTGCCCCGCACCAGCAGGTCGGCAATAGAAGGCATTTGGTTCGATTGGGCCTGTAACATCTCCGTGCTCCCCTACTCTAGCTCTTGGGTCGCGGGCTGTGGGCTTGCGCTTCCAGCTAACGACCCATCCGGCTCACCCTGCCGCTCTCCTGATCGGTGTAACGCCTGCTGGTTTTGTGCCTGCGAGGTCGTTACAGGACCATATTAGCACACAGGATGGGACTTGTGCGGATTATGCGCATAACGTGGGGAAAGGCGGTGGATGTATGGTGGAGGAGTGGAGTTTCGTGCGTGGTAGTGGCCGGGGAGGACATGCCGATTGTGGAAAAGTAAGAGGGATGTCTTTATTGGCATCCCTCTTACTCGTGCGCACTAAGCTGACTTTTCGGAGTCTTATAGACAGATAGCTCAATGAGACGCTTTACCATCTAATTTGAGCGTGTCCGATTCGTCGCGGTGTGTACCAGTGGTTTGCCGCAAGGTGAATTTGGCGCCATTGCGAATAACATGGTCTATTGCCCTGGCGTGACCTACGCCTAGTCCGTAATCAGCCTTGAGCCAGGCGATTATTTCTTTGGATGCCGTTAGGTTCTTTTCCTTTGCCAGGGCAATGAAATCATTAGGTGTTTTGCCTGTTAGTTCTTCTACCTTATCCAAGTATGCCTGGAATGACATTGCTGCCTCCTCCGGTGTGACAGACCTCAACTAGCCCCTTTATCAATTACTAACGCACGCTCCCCAGGAAATCCAGCACCAACCTGCTGAACTCCTCCGGCTTTTCCATGTTGGGCACGTGCGCAGTGCCCTCAATAACCACCTTCCGAGCGCCGGAGATGCCGTTGGCGTAGGCATCAGCCATCGCGTGCGCGCCGGACGTATCGTACTCGCCTACCAGCACCAGCACCGGCACCTCTATCTCCCCGAGCCGCCCGGCTGCCGGGGGGTCGAGCACGACGGGCTGGCCGCTGCCATAGGGCTTGCGGTAGTTGTCGAGGCACATCTGGCGCACCTTCTCGCGCACCCGCCGGTCGCCCTGCCCGCCGGGACGGCCGAAGCCGTCCACCCACACCCTCACATCAAGGTCGGCCACGCGCTCCCAGTCTTCCTTCGTCTCGGCTTCCTCGGTCTCCTCGAAGGCCCGCCGCTCCTCAGGGGTCGGGTCGGGTTCATTCTCCCAGCCACCGATGCCCGCACCGACCAGCACCAGGGCGTCAACCATCTCAGGGTGCTCCAGGGTAAAGTCAGTAGCTATCTGGCCGCCGCGCGACACGCCGATGATGTAAGTCTTGTCCACGTCCAGGTGGGCGAGCAGGTCGTGTATGTCCTGGCGGTTGCTGTAGCCCCGGTCGAGCAGCGGGGTGTCGGCGTAACCCCGCATATCATAGCGGATGACACGGTAGCGGCGGGAAAACTCCTCCCACTGGTCGTCCCACATTCGGTGGTCGGCTATGCCCGCGTGGATGAGCAGGAGCGGGTGCCCCTCCCCCGCCACTTCGTAGTAGAGCGGCCCGCCCGCCGCCTCTATCATGCCGCTGGTCGCCTGCCCTGGGTTGTTCATCCGGCTGCCTCCTGGCGTTAGTAAAGGAGTTGGTGTTAAGCGGCGGCTTGACGTGCCTCAAGTTCCGCGATGAGGCGCTTAGGTGCCACCGCGCGGTAGCTT
This sequence comes from Chloroflexia bacterium, assembly GCA_036386675.1. Classification (GTDB taxonomy): domain Bacteria; phylum Chloroflexota; class Chloroflexia; order QHBQ01; family JADMIH01; genus JADMIH01. Next base: position 24,522 of record DASVVE010000033.1, read on the forward strand.
TCCTCGAGCCATTCCAGCAGCATGTCTAGGGGCACGCTGTCGTCCGTCGTCAACTCGGCGCTAATCCAGCCGTGCTTGCCCAAGCCATAATCCATAGCCTTTGCGAACGACATCATAACCGCGTATGGGCTGGTCTCAGGTAGTTTTACCCCCAGGTAGAGCCGCTTGTCGAGGTGCTCAGGCAAGCCGAAGAACACGAAGACCTTCTTGTTAACCTTGACCACATTTTCGCCCCATGGGTGGTCCTCCTGCGCGCCGGGTAGGCTGAGCGCGTATGCCTTCAGGGTCTCGTGGGCCTGTTTAAGGTCCTCACTCATGCTCGCTCCTTGTGAGTACGGCGGACGACGGACGAACGGCCCTTATCTGCCCTTCAGGGACCACATGTAGGACCAGCCATCCATCTCCGGCGGTGTGATGCCTTGCTGAGTGAGTATGGTGGCGATGTGAGAGCGGTGCTCGGTCGCGTGGTTGATGGCCTGGAGCAAGATGATGCCGGTGGGGAATTCGACTTTTTCACCATCCCACTCCACCTGTAGCGTGTCGGACTCCTGCACGCGGGGCGCGTCTCGAATGAAGCCCTCCCCAGTAAACCGCATTGCTTCAGTGAGCTGCTCCAGGGTTGGCACTTCGCCCCAGCCGGTGCGGTCCACTTCCTTGCCGGTGAGTCTGCGATAGTAACCGGCCTCCGCACGCGCCAGGTGGACCAGGGTATCGCGCACCGTCCCGTAGGTTCCTGGAACGGTGGCGTCCAGCACGGCGTCGTCCAGGTCGCGACAGACCTCCATCAGCCGCGTGTTGGCCCAGAGG
>DASVVE010000034.1:0-190331 GCA_036386675.1 Chloroflexia bacterium
GAGGGATACCCCGGTTCCGGCGGGCGCGGCTATCGGCACGGACGAGGCGGGCGAGCCGAACGGCCTCTTCTACGAGAGCGCCACCCGCATCATGCGCAACGCCATAGACGAAGCCCGGTGGGATGCGCGTGCGGCCATGCGGGACGGCTTCGAGGTGCTGACGAGCATGGGCCTGGTGGGGTTCCACAGCCCGGAGGGGCCGGATGCCTTCCATGCCTTGCAGGAGCTTGACGCGCTTGGCGAGCTAAAGATGCGCGTGGTGCACCTGCTGGCCTACTACCGGCTGGACGAGACCATCCGCATAGGCTTGCGCACCGGCTTCGGCTCTGAACGACTCAGGACCGGCCCTGTGAAGATATTCAGCGACGGCTCCCTCGGCTCGATGACCGCCCAGATGCTGGAACCGTTCGAGGGCACCACGGCCAACTACGGCATCAGCACCATCCCGCAGGAGGAGATGGAAGACGCCATCGTCCGGGCAGCCGAAGCGGGCATCCCGTGCGCCATCCACGCCATAGGTGACGCCGCCAACCGCCGGGTGCTGGATGCCTTCGAGAAGACACGGTCGCGGATCACCCGGACGTTGCCACCGAATATGCTGCATCGCATCGAGCACGCGCAGCTTGTCCACCCCGACGACATCCAAAGGTTCGCCGCGCTGGGAGTGGTAGCCTCCATGCAGCCCATACATGCCACCTCCGACATGCACGCCGCTGGCCGCCTGTGGGGTGCCCGCTCGCGCTACGGTTACGCATGGAGGAGCCTGCTCGAGGCGGGAGCGCACCTGGCATTCGGCTCTGACGCGCCCGTGGAGTCGCCCAACCCATTCCTGGGCATCCACGCCGCCGTCACGCGCCAGGACGAAGACGACCAACCCGAAGAAGGCTGGTACCCGCAAGAGTGCCTCACGGTAGAGGAGGCCGTCCGCGCGTACACCGAGTGGGCCGCCCTCTCCGCCCCCTACCTCCCCGGCGTGACCGGCACCCTCACCCCCGGCTCGGCAGCCGACCTCCTCATCCTCGACCGCGACATCTTTAGCATCGACCCAAAGCAGATAAAGGAGGCACAGCCCCTCGCCACCATCATCGGAGGGGAAGCCGTCTTTGATCCCAATGGTATTTTCGAAAGCTAAACGCCAAGACGCAAAGACGCCAAGGACCACGCCAAGAGATATAGGGTCTAAAGAATAGAAAGAGGGGCAAGGTACGACACCACGTACCCTGCCCCTCTTTCTTGAATAACAATCCTACTCTTGGCGTAGTCCTTGGCGTCTCCGCGTCTTGGCGTTTAGCTCTTAATAAGTCTGGGACCTGTCGGTAGTGGAGGTGTCGCCTGGGTGGGGCGGCTCGTTGTCAGTCTCCAGGTTCTCTCCAGGGAAATCGTTGCGGAATGGGATGGTCTGCTGCCCCGATGATAAGTCCGGTTGAGAGCCGGAGTCACTGGCTGCGTCTGAACTGCCATATCCACCCTCTGTCTCGCCCCCGCCCCCGAACTCGGGAGCGCCCGCGCCGCCTGCTTCACCGCTCATACTGGCCTCCGAAAGCTCACTTGTGTTGGCCCAGCCCGCCCTGCCCGATGAAATCAGGCCGCCGGTTTGCTGGTCGTAGTCGATGCGTGTTATATCGCCGTCTCCCTCTTCCATCGTGTCCGTAGCGTCCGCCGCGCCGGGGGCACCGTAGCTGCCTTCTCCACCTTCGGTCTCGGTGGAGCCGCTTTCGTACGTGCTAATGGAGCCGCTCATCTGGTAGCCCGACTCCCCGGCTGCCTGCTCGGTAAAGGTGCCCTCGCCCGACACATCTTCCGTGGACATACCGCCCTGGCTACTGCCCGAGAGATCATCGCCGCGCAGCGAGTCCAGGCCCGCCGTGCCCAGGTTCTCCATCAGCGGAGCGGTGCCTATGCCTCTTGGCTGGTCCGCACCGGAAGCGCCCGAGGTGCCTGAGTCGTCTGAAGCATCAGTCGAGCCACCGCCACCGGAGGCACTATCGTCCGCATTTATGTCGGCATCAGCGTCGTCCAGGTCGAGGTTATCGGTAGAAGTCACACCGCCGCCATCAAGACCGAGGTCTCCGAGCGTAGCTTGCGTGTACCCGACACCTTCACCCTGATCGCCTTGCTCTCCCTCACCACTATCGTCTTGACCTTCTTGCTGCTGCCAGTCCTGCGTGTTGGCGCTCTCACCTTCATCAGAAGATGAAGAATCGGAACCGCTGCTACCGCTTGCCTCGAACGTGGTTGAGGTCCAGTCGCGGACAGTGTTGCCGGCCTGCTCGCCCACGTCGGATGAGCGTTCGCCTGTCTCGGCCAGCATCTCAGATAGCTGCTGGCCCGCCTCCCCCGTCCAGTCCTGCACGGTAGCGCCTGCGTCTTGCAAGCCCGCCTGCGCGCCCTCTACGACCTCTCCGGCACGCTCGCCCACCGACTCGGCTAACTCACTTGCCTTGTCGCTCAAGTCGTCGGGGCTGACGCCAACCACACCGCTAGCCGAGTCGGCAGCCTCACCTGCGCCGTCGGCCACCTGCGAGCCAACCCGCTGTACGTACTCCTGCGCCTTCTCCGCACCCTGCTCTACGGCGGTCCTCGCCCTGTCGAGACCCTGCGTTACCACCTCGCGGGTGCGCTGTATCGTCTGCTCAATTTCGGGGCGGCGCTCCTCAATAACGTGCTGCGCCTGGGAAGCCAGCCCTCCAGCGCGCTTCTGTGCTTCCCCCGAAAGGTCATCTACCCGCTTGCCAAGCTCGTCCAGCCGCTGCTTCATCTCAGCGCGCATCTGCCGGGTGCGTTCGTTGTTCGCCAGGGCAGCGCCCACGCCAACCGCCAGCGCCCCCAGCGCGATAACCACGCCCAGCGCCTTGCTCAATCCATCGTCTTCCTTATGCTCTGCCATTTCGGTTTCTCCTTCGTTGCTGAAACGTGAAACGTAAAACGTGATGCGGCTTGTGCTAATTGGTTCGTGATATGGAGCTTGTCACCCTTACCGCATCACGTTTTACGTTTCAGATCCTATGCGCTTTACTAACGCTTTCATTAGTTCGATAAATCGTGGCCCCGACTCGGCCGCTACCTTCAGCACGTCTTCGTGGTTGACCGGCTCTTCGTTGTCGGGGAGCGCCATGTTGGTGATATTGGATATGCCTACAACCTTCATGCCACCATGTAGCGCCACTATCACTTCGGGCACGGTAGACATGCCCACGGCGTCGCCGCCCCACTGTCGTAGCGCCCTCATCTCGGCACGGGTCTCGAAGTTCGGCCCGGCGAGTACAATGTATACGCCGCGCTTCAAGTCGAGGTTGCACTCCTCGGCGGCCTCTTGCGCCTTGCGAAGCAGCACGGGGTCGTAAGCGGGGTCCATCGGCAGGAAACGCGGGCCGAGGTCGGGGTCGTTGGGGCCGATGAGGGGGTTCTGGCCGCCCCAACCGAGCATGTTGATGTGGTCCTCAATCAACATCAGGTCGCCGGGGGTGAAGGCAGGATTGAGGCCACCGGCGGCGTTGGTCACCACCAGCGTGTGCGCCCCAAGCTCTCGCAGCACGCGCACGGGGAAGGTGGTCTGCGGCAAGCTAAGCCCTTCGTAGAAGTGGACGCGCCCCTGCATCACCGCCACCCTGGTGCCTTCCAGCGTGCCTAACACCAGCCTGCCCGCGTGCCCCACCACCGAGGATTGCACGAAGCCTGGTATCTCCCCATATGGCACCGAGGCCACCGTGTCCACTTCGTCAGCGAGCGCACCGAGGCCGGAGCCTAGTATGACCAGCACGTCAGGCTGCCAACTGTTGGGTAGGCGCTCTCTGATTGCGGAGGCGGTCTTCTTAATGTTGTCGGATAGTTCGCTCATTGGGTGTCACTCTTAGCAGGCATCGCAACTAGTGCGACGTATTAGTTGGTGGCAAATTGCGCAATGCTCGTATCCGTTGGATGCTACCCTGCACAACGAGGGAGGCAAACGCAGGATGCTTGCCGAGACGAGCTAATTGCGTCTCGGTCAAATGGGGATGCCTAACCAGCAGGATTAGAGCCGACTCCCGCATCGTAGGGTCTTCATCTAGTTGCGCCAAGTGAATATACGTATCTAGCATAACATCATCAAGTGTCGACCTCTGGCTTAGAAAGGCTTGAAAGGCCTTATATCGGTAGTGCTCAGTATGCTTGTCATGTGACGTATCAAATTGGTTGCTCTGCTCCCGTAGAAGTTCTTCATCTATCAGGCCATACTCTAACCACATAGGGCTATAACCCAGCTTTGTGAGCAAAGGCTCCAACTCATTCATCAAGGATCTCCAAGCCTGAAAATATAGGCTCGCTGTGAAATGTTTCCGTGGGGCTTCTCCGGTGTCTAGTTATGACTTCTAGCCTGAATTACTGGTAGTGCTCCAAGCTAGAAAAGCAATTTTGGTGCTCTAAAGGGCCCTCCTTATCACGCCAACTAAACAGATATTAGTTTGCCACCTCAATCGGCACGACATCAACCTTGTGCCAGGCTAAGAGGTGCTTCCTTTTGTGTTTCACAAGGAAGCACTAACCACCTGCTCAGTGCCCTATTGCCCGACCTTGCTTATCACTAAAGGGAGGGATGAAGATGCTAAGTAGTAATGGTCCGGTAAATACTCTATGTGCAGGTGGTTGGGTATTCCACTTACCTGCTCAGGTTGGTTGGCTAAGAAGAGGATACTTTCTGAAAGTATAGCCAAGTTTTCTTTAGAGCCGGTTATAGCTAGTGTTGAGCCGGTCTGGCGCACTTCTACAAACCCCTCACTCTCAACGACCTGTAACACACTCAGGAAGCCGTCATATGGTTCGGCAGCTTTTGCTTGAGGTACGTACAGATGAACGAGCGTCGTATCTTCATTGGCAACCAATATTGCTCCCAACTCCCGTAGCGCTGTTGCTGAGCCTTGAAGTAGAATACTTTGACCCTTTTCGTAGTAACCTGTTACTACCGATCCAATCCCCTGGCCCCTGGACACATCAGTCATCGGTCAGCACTCCAATGTAGCTGTTCAGGTGCGTTGATACCACGACCAGCACTACAACTACTTACCCTGCGGAGGTTTGCGCCATTCCCTTATGGTATCAACCTTGTGCCAGGCTAGGCGGTTCTTCCTTCGCCGGGTCGCCCACACCGCCACCGGTTGCCAGCGGGTCAGCGTTGGTAGTTGGGCCGGGGTCCGGTGACGTGCCATCGCCGCGCTTGAGGCCATTGCCGTCTCGGCTCATCGACAGCGACACTAGCTCCGCGATGTCCATCAGGCGTATCTGGTCGCCCGCGTCCTTGCCCTTGATGCCGTCCTCGAACATGGAGGTGCAGAAGGGGCAGGAAGCGGCCAGCGTGGGCGCTCCCGTTTCCAGCGCATCGGCCATGCGGTTCTGGTTCATGCGCCGCCCCACGTGCTCCTCAAGCCACATGCGCCCGCCCCCCGCCCCGCAGCACAGGGCGTTGTTGCGGCTGCGCTTCATCTCCTTAAGTTCCACGCCCGGTATCGCTTCGAGCACCGCCCTGGGAGCGTCGTACACGTCGTTGTAGCGGCCCAGGTAGCAGGGGTCGTGGTACGTAATCGCCTGCTCGACCTTGTTGGCAAGCTGGATGCGCCCCTCCTTGATGAGGTCGTTGACGAACTCAGAGTGGTGCACCACTTCATAGTTACCGTCGAACTGCGGGTACTCGTTCTTGAGGGTGTTGAAACAGTGAGGGCACGAAGTGAGCACCTTCTTCACGCCGTAGGTGTTGAACAGCTCGATATTGGCCTGGGCCATCATCTGGAACAGGTACTCGTTACCGGGCCGCCGGGCCGGGTCGCCACAGCAGCTTTCCTCCTTGCCGAGTATGCCGAACCGCACCCCTGCCTCGGTCAGCACCTGCGCCAGCGCCTGCGCTATCCTCTGGTTCCGAGCATCGAAGGAGCCGAGACAGCCGACGAAGTAGAGGACTTCCAGCAGCGGTGCTGCCGATTTGGAATTTGGAATTTCGGATTGCGGATTTGTGGGTTCTGTTTCTACAGTTATTGCGGGGTCGCCGTGTGAGACTGCTTCGCGCTCCACCTTGGTAACGAGTTGAGGGGCGGCGAAGAGGGGGCGGCCTTCTTCTTCGGACTGGACGTAGAGGTCGCTCAGCGCGGGTACGTTGAGGCCGTTGGCCCACGCATCGCGCTGGGTGGCTGGGAACTCCCACGGGTTGCCGCGCTGCTCCAGGTTGCGAAAGAGGCGGTTGAATTCGCTGGGGAAGCGACTCTCCTGCATGACGAGGTACTGGCGCATGCCCGTAATCTTGGGCACGTGCTCGATGAAGACGGGGCACGCCTCCATGCAGGCCCGGCAGGTGGTGCACGACCAGAGCGTCTCGTCCATGATCCACCCGCCGACCAGGGGTAGCTCCTCGGCCTGGTGACCGGGGTCCTGCTCCGCGCCGCCCAGCTTGCCCATCGCCAGCATCTGCAACGGCCCCTTCTTGTCCACCTTTGCTAGCTGAACCGGGGCTACCTCCAGGAAGTGCTCTTGCAGGTCGAGTATCAGCTTCTTGGGCGACAGTGGCTTGTCGGTCAGCCAGGCGGGGCAGGCGTCCTGGCAGCGCCCGCACTCGGTGCAGGTCACCGTGTCCATCAAGTCCTTCCAACCCAGGTCCTGTACCGAAGCTACCCCCAGCGTCTTCTCGTTCTCGATGCGCTCCTCGATATCCGTAATCGGCTTCATCGCGCCCTTCGGCGTGAGATCGTAGAAGAAGACGTTGAGGATGGAGGTGAGGATGTGCAGGTGCTTGGAGTAGACGATGAACACCAGGAACCAGAGCACGATGAACAGGTGCACGAAGTACGACAGGCCGTGGATGAAGGTCTGCACGTCGGGACTCAGCCCCGCAAAGAGGCTGCCCGCCGCGATGGAGAAAGGCCGCCACTCGGCAGGCTCGTCGCCCAGGTTGATGCGTATGCCTTGCAACACCAGGGCCGAAATCATCAGCAGCGAGATGGCACCCAGGATACCTAGCGCCCCCAGGCTATCGGTCAACCGCTCCGGCTTGGTCACCAGCCTGCGCCAGAAGAACGAGGCCATCGCCACCAACACCAGGAACTGAATTATGTCAACGAATAGCAGCCAGCCTGGATTGTCGCTGAAGAACGGCACGTGCAGGCCGGGGAAGAGGCCCTGCGCGAACAGCACCAGGGTGGTCACCTGTATGACCAGGAAGCCGTAGAAGGTGAAGAAGTGCGCGATGCCCGCCCAGGTGTACGACTTGCGGTTGTACATCCGAAGCTGGCCGAAGACGTAGGTGCCCACCAGCTTGAGGCGGGTGCCCCACGCGTTGAACCGCTTGTTGTCGGTGCCCAGCAGCGCGAACTGCACAAGCTGGTTCACCCGGAAGAGGAACCAGCCCACCGACACGAGCATCGCGGCCACGAGCAGGAGGTAGAAGTACCACTCCGTTGTAGGTACCATGTGCGCTCCTTGTCAGGAAAGTGAGTGACGAGTGATGCGTGATTAGTAACACGTAACGCGTAACTTGTCACGTCCCGCTCGTAAAAAGGCTTGGAAAACAGGGTGCGCTACTTTGCCGGGAGAATAGAAGTGGCGGATAGCAGCCCCTGCGAATGATGATAAACTATCCTGGGTCAAACCTCAAGAGTGGGATTTGTATGGCATTCCAGATAGGAGCGGGTGCAGCAATACGTACCCTGCTTAGTCGCTGATAGAAGCCCGTCGGAAGAGCGCATCCTGGCATTGTCGTCTGCCGACGCCCGGCGATTGAAATCGCGGGCTACACATTTGCAAAGTCCGCCCTGCGGCGGACTGCTTTAGCTACACTTTCACCACAATAGAAACCCTCGGCCATACAGCCAGTCCCCGAAGGGGGACTTTGCAAACTGTAGCCCGCGATTTCAATCGCCGGGCGTCGGCAGACGATAATGTTGCAAAAACGTTCAATAGCTGGGCCAATAGCTGGGCGTCGTCCTTTGCACGCTGCCCTTGCACTCTGGCCCTTGCACTCTGTACGTAGGTAGGGTCAATTGTTAAATATCTTGTTTCCCAAGCAGCATCGAATTTTCCTGCCCATGCTGCTGCGATAATTACGATCCGCGCTCGCACACCATCAAGGCCCATACACCCAATACCTGTAACTGGCAAACCCCGGCCCCCCAGGATCAGCCGTAGCATCCAACCGTATGACCGTGCTATCCCCCGTGACGAACTCAGCCGGGATGGTGTACTCGTACTCCTGCCAGCCTCCGCCAACCTCGTTGGTCATCTTCCAAACGCCCACCTGCCTGCCGTTAGCCGACACTACCACCGTCTGCTCGCCCTCCGGCCTCAACCGCGTGCGCAACACCAGGGTGAGGGGCTGGCCGGGCACGCTCTTGACCGCGAACTCCTCCCAACCTGAGTGCCTGCGACCGCTCTCGCTCAGGGCGAACTCGTGGCCTTCGTAAAACGCCGTGGTCACGATTGACTTCGGCGCTGAGAAGGTGGACTGGCGGGCCGAAATGTCGTAGCCGTGCCGCTTCTCGTCGGCCACATCGCCCACGTTGAGCATATCCAGGGGCTGTTTGTCTTGCTGTAGCACGTAAGTCTGCGACTCGCCCAGCAGCGCGTACTCCCAGTTGACCTTGTAAAGCGTCTCCACGCTGCCCGCCGTGATGATGGGGTTCTGCACACCTATGGAATACATGGGGGTGATCAGGCTCCCGGCTACGCTCTCGTCCACGCCGTTGAGGAAGACGTTGGGGTGGATTAGCAGGTGGGTAGGACGCTCGGCTTCGGGCATCGCCGCCAGCCTGTCGTAGATGGTGCCCCAGCCACCGAAGTAGGCCCCTTGCAGGCGGTTGTTGGTCAGCCCTATCAAGTCGATAACGTAGCGGTCGCTGATGTACTTGTGCGCGCCGGTGTCGTTCACGCCGATGCGTGCATCCGGTGGGGTATACTGCTTCACCCACTCGCTGAAGGCCATCTGCTGGTGGTAAATGTCGCGGGCGCTATCCCCCAGCGCGAAGAAGTAGCTCACGAACTGCGGCAGGAGCATCACAGCCACGGCCGCTCCCGCCCACCACACGGGTCGCGAGCTATGCCAGGGCAGCACCACCGTCTCGCCCGTGTCTCTCACGTCCGTTCGCGCCAGCCTCACAGCCAGCACCGCAAGGCGCACCAGGGCCACCACCCCAATCGCCAGGTAGAGCAGGAAGATGAAGTCGTAGGGCATATGGTAGCGGTTGAAGTGGATGGGCGGCAGCATCAGCGCCAGCGCAGTGCCGAGCAGGAAGGTAATCACCAGAGCGGCGTGCAGGAAACGGTATCGCACACCGCTCAACGCCACGCCAGCGCCCAGCACGGCAACAGGCAGCGCGAGCAGTGGGAACGGCGACCTCCCTATCTCCATCCCCAGGTAAGTGTTCTTCACCTCTGTAATTGCCCACCCCGCCGTAAGCGACAGGTTCTCGTAGAACGGCGAATAAGGCAGGTACCAGATCGACTTGGAGGCGGCGGTATTAAACTGCAACTGACCCGTCATCAGCAGGTTGGCAAGGTAAGGTATCAGCCCCGCCAGCACCGGCACCAGCAACCACAGGTGCTGAGACTGAAGCCTCCCGGCGCGCCGCCACGCGAACACCAGCGCCAGCACGCACAGCACCGACATGATGATATGCCCTTCCGGCCTCAGCAGCGCCGCGAACGAGCCGACCACCGCCAGCCAGACAAACCGCCCCACCTCCACATCCCGCGACAACAGCCAGAAGAAAGCCACCAGCGAGAAGATAAAGAGGCCCGTTTCCATGCCCGACAGAAAGATATAGTTCAGCCGCCCGTCGAGCAGGAGCAGAATCGCGGCAAAGAGAGCCAGCGGCCTACCACCCAGCCGAAACGCCAGCCCGTACAGGAGCAGCACGCTACCCAAATGCGCCACGAAGTTAAGTAGGTCAGCAAAAAGCAGCGGCTTCTGCCCATCAAGCCCCACGAGAAAAGCCGGGGCGAGCAGGAACGGGTATATGAAGGAACTGGCCCCGGAGGAAGGCGGGTCGCCCGTGTTGTACTCGAACGGGTGCCCGGCGGCCATCTGGCGGGCGTACTGGAAGTGGATGAAGGTGTCGTCCAGCGGCGGGGCCAGGCGACCGTCCGCGCCCCACTGGCGGAACACAAACGCCAGCACCGTCACCAGCACCGTGCCGAGCGCCAGCCACAGCATGTCGTACCGCTGAGACAGCGGCCCCGTGCGTGCGCTCTCCACCGGCTGCTCGTCCACTGCTATCGGGGTGTAAGGGGTCATGGGCACGAATCCAGTATAACATCTTGAACTTCGGGAGGAGAGAATAGACAGCACCAGGGGTAAGCTATCGCGCATTGAAGGCGGTGGTAAACTTGTCACTACAGACGAGGCTCAGCAGCAATTCAGCGGAGGTGCGGACGATGCCATCTCAAATGAAGTTCGGCGTTATAACCATCCAGAACACAGACTGGCCTACAATCCTGCAACGCTGGCAGTACATAGAGCAACTGGGCTTCGACAGCGTCTGGGTGGCCGATCACTTCGTGAACCACCGCCAGCCCCGTAGCCCCTGGCACGAAGCCTGGAGCCTGCTACCCGCGCTAGCCACCATGACAAACACCATACGCTTAGGCACGCTCGTTAGCCCCTTCGCCCTGCGCACCCCTGCTATGCTAGCCCGGCAGGCGCTAACCGTAGACCACATCTCCAATGGTCGCCTGGAGCTAGGCCTCGGCACGGGTACGAGCCACGATATCAGTTACGCCATGCTGGGCATAGAGGACTACACGCCCGCCGAACGTGTGTCACGCTTCCGGGAGACGGTGGAGATAATTGACAGCATGCTGCGCAACGAGGTAACTACCTACGAGGGCAAGCACTACGGGGTACACGGCCTGGTGACACGTCCCGCCCCCGTACAGCTGCCGCGCATACCCCTGACGATAGCCGCGCTCGGTCCGGCCATGCTGAAGATCACGGCCCAGTACGCTGATAGGTGGAACACCTATGCCGCGGGCGTGGGGTCTCCAAAAGAAGCTGTGGAGGTTACCCGCCAGCGGAACGAAACGCTCAATGAGTACTGCGCTCAGATAGGCCGCGACCCCGACGAGATCACCAGGTCCTACCTGGTATATGGCAGCGTTGCCGGGGCCAGTCCCTTCGATTCCGTGGGTGCCTTTGAGGATATGGTTGGCAGCTACCGCGAAGCAGGCATCAACGAAATCATCTGCTACTACCCACCCGCTGAGTGGTATCCCCAAGGCAACTCCACCCAGAACAATACCTTCGAGCGCATAGCCGCAGACGTAATACCTAAGCTGCGAGCGACTTAGAGCGTAGTTCAAAACCCTCGTAGGGGCAGGCCCCTGTGCCTGCCCTTCATAAGATTAGCACAAAGGCAGGCACAGGGGCCTGCCTCTACAACCTTTATCTTCTAGGTCTTGAAATGAGTTCTTAACGCCGTAGGGGCATGATGCATCATGCCCCTACCCTACTAAACCTTGGCGCGCTCTTGGCGTGCTTGGCGTCTTGGCGGTTCCGTCTCCTCTCCGCTACGCCGTGCCCTTGCGCCGGTTGATTTCGGCAACCAGGGCCGGGACCACCTGGTGCAGGTCTCCCACCACCGCGAGGTCGCAGAACTGGAAGATTGGCGCGTTGGCGTCCTTGTTGATAGCAATGATGGTGCCGGAGGTCTGCATACCCACCTTGTGCTGGATTTCGCCGGAGATACCTACCGCAACGTACAACTTGGGCCGCACCGTCTTGCCCGTCTGCCCTATCTGGTACGAATATGGTATCCAGCCCATGTCCACAATCGCACGGGTAGCGCCCACCGCCCCACCCAACGAGTCGGCAAGCTCGCGCACCATTTCAAACTTCTCGGCACTCCCCAGGCCGCGGCCACCCGCCACGATCACCTGGGCACCCGCGAGGTCGGGCACGCCACCCTTCTCGGCCACTCTCTCCACGACAGTCATGCCGGGGGTCACATCGCCCGGTACAGGTGCCTCCTGCACGTTAGCCGCCGCACCCTCGTTGCGAGTGGACGTAGCCACGCCGGGGCGCACCACAGCCAACACCGTCTGCTCGCCTTCGGTCTTGAACTGCGCGCTTACCCGCAAAGAGCCGTTGAAGGCGGGAGTAACAGCCGTAGCCTTGCCTCCATCCACCGTCACGTCAATAGTGTCCGCGTTGATAGCCAGCCCAAGCCTGCCGCAGATGCGCCCCGCCCAGTCCTTACCAAGCGGCGTGGAAGGCAGCAACACCAGCCGGGGGTTGTGCTGGCTAATGAGGGCAGAGATAGCAGCCGCGGCAGGCCCCACGAGGTCACTCTTGCAACGCTCGTCGCCCACGTAAAACACATTTGCAGCACCATACTGCCCCACCGTCTCAGCCGCCTCGCGCGGCCCTATAACAACAGCGCCACCCTGCCCGCCGTACTGCCCGGCCAACTGCGCCGCCATACTCACAAGCTCCAGCCCCAGCCTCTTAGGCCGCCCGGCGAAGTCGGTCTCTACAATCGCCCAAACGTCATTGTTCGTAGCCACGATGCCTCCATTTCGAATTTGGAATTTCGAATTGCGAATTTAGAAGGTGTCCAACAAATTCGCAATTCGAAATTCCAATTTCCAAATCTCAAATCAGCTTCTTGCTTTCAAGGAAATCGGCAATGGCAGCCGCGGTCGTCGCGGGGTCTTCCGCCTTGAGTATCTGGTTGGCGCGGGCGGTCTGCGGGCGCTCGGTGCCGGTGACCTGGCTCTTAGCACCGGACAGGCCCACCTCGGACGCATCTATGCCCAGGCTAGCCACGTTGTGGTTCGCGATTTCCTTCTTCTTGGCTTTCATGATGCCGGGGAGCGACGGGTAGCGTGGCTCGTTGGCCGTCTGCGTCACCGATACGACGCAGGGCACCGGGGCCTCTACTACATCGTAACCAACGTCGCTGCCCCGCTTGCCTCTCACCTTGCCACCTTGTACGCTCACCTCGTTGATCCACGTGACGGCGGGCAGGCCGAGCATCTCAGCGACCGCGTTGTAGATGATGCCGCCTCCAGCATCGGTGCTCTGCGAGCCGAACATCACAATGTCGAATTGCAGGGTCTTGAGGGCGGCGGCCAGCACGCGGGCGGTGGCCCACATATCGGAGCCGTGGAGCGCGGGGTCCGCCACCAGCACCGCGCGGTCGGCACCCATAGCCAGGCCCTTGCGGATCGTCTCGGTGCTGTTCTCTGGCCCCATGCACAGGAGGACGATTTCGCCGGTAGCCGCGCCACTCTCTCGAATGCGCAGGGCCTCCTCGATGGCGTACTCGTCCCAGGGATTGATGACCGCGGCCACGGATGCGCGGTCGAGGGTGCCATCGGGCAGTAGTCTCTTCTCAGCCGTGGTATCAGGCACGGATTTCATGCATACTACTATATTCAACGCCGTTGTCTCCTATATCGATGCGGATTGGCGATTTCGCCGGACATTCGGTGAATCGTATCACAAGCCTCTCATATGGTCAAGCAGGAGCCATGCCGGGATTGGTTTAGACGAAAACGCAAAGGCGCAAAGGACGCGAAGAACGCGCAAAGATTACGATTATTGTTCACCGCAGAGACGCAGAGGACCAATTGGACCTGGACACTATAACGAAGCAAATTGAAAGTAGCGCGCCCGGCTTGCAGGTGCAGACCCTTCAATTCGAGGGTGAGGGCGACTTTTGCCGGGCCTACACGGTAAACGAAGCCTGGATATTCCGGCTTGCGTGGAACGAGGAAGGCTCACGTGCGCTGGAACGCGAAATAGTGTTGCTGCCTGAACTGAACCAGGTAACTACACTGCCCATACCAAACATTGCTTACTCAGGGCGCTTACCGGATACCAGCTTCGCGTTCGTTGCCTACCCGCGGATACCTGGAACAGAGCTTACACCACAACGGCTGGCTGCTCTTGACACTGCAAAACAGGAACGTTGCGCGATGGAACTGGCGCGGTTTCTCCGAGAGGTACACTCGTTAGGTTCAGCGAGGGCCATGCAGCTTGGCGTCCTGCGATGTGGGTACCCATTCTGTAGGACGGAAGAAGGTATAGTACAGGGTCCAGCCGCCCTACGGTACAGGCTCGAACTCCAAAAGCTGCTCAACTACCCGGCAATTGATGCGGACACAGACGACTACTTGCGCAACCTGGTTGATAGGCTACTGGACCCGCAGGCTCCGGGAGAGTTGCCTCAGGCACCCGTTCACGGCGACCTTTCGTCGGAGCACATCCTAATGGACGAGACAACAGGCAGCATGACAGGAGTGATAGACTTCAGCGACGTGGTCGTAACCAGCCCGCTGCTCGATTTCGTGTACCTGTACCACTCTTATGGGGCGGACTTCCTAACGATGCTCTTGAAACACTTTGGCGTAGCGGACCTCGGCCCAACAATACAGCGCGTACGCTTGCTACACCAATGGTACCTCGCCATACGGCTATTGTGGGTGCTGGAGCACGACTATCAGCCAGGCATAGACCCGCGATTGCAGGAGTTGAAGATGGCAATAGCGTCAGCGACGGACTCAGTCTGACATTACCGGCCCCACGTCCTAATACTACTTGGGACTAAAGTACGCGTGCATAGCGTAGCAAAACGGCCCACCCTTCTGTATAATAACGGCGATAAAGGAGGAACAGAGCCAATTGGGGGCTGCACCAGCCAACACCTACCGGCAGGCAGGAGTTGACATAGACGCGGGCGCAAGGACCGTGGGGTTGATGCGCGCGGCCGTGAGGGGCACTTTCGGCCCTAACGTACTGGCGGACCTCGGCCATTTTGGTGGCCTCTACGCCCTGGACCCCTCCTCCGAGAACGGCCCCGTGCTAGTGGCGAGCGCCGACGGTGTGGGCACGAAGCTGAAGCTGGCTTTCGCGCTGGGCACGCACCGGCTCATCGGGCACGACATTGTCAACCACTGCATCAACGACATACTGGCATGCGGCGCACGGCCCCTCTTCTTCCTGGACTATGTAGCCGCGGGCAAGCTGGTGCCTGAGCAGACCGCCGAGGTAGTCACGGGCATGGCTGAAGCTTGCAAGGCCGCGGGTTGTGCGCTGCTGGGTGGCGAGACCGCCGAGATGCCCGGCATGTACGCGTCGGGCGAGTACGACGTAGCGGGCTTCATCGTGGGCATGGTGGCCCGCGACCGCATCTTGCGCGGCCATGACATCGAGCCAGGGGACGTGGTGATGGCACTGCCCTCTAACGGTTTGCACACCAATGGCTATTCGCTGGCCCGCGAGGTGCTAGGCCTGAATGGCGACCCCGAGCAGGCAAGGGAGCGGCTCTCAGAGTACAATGAGACGCTGGGCACCACGCTGGGTGAGGCGCTCACCAGGCCGCACACTTCGTACTTGAACAACATAGCGCCCCTGTTTGACCTGCCTGAGCGACCTATCAAGGGGCTGGCGCACATAACGGGCGGGGGCCTGCTCGACAACATACCGCGAGTGCTGCCCCAAGACTGCGCCGTCGAACTCGACACGGTGGCATGGAGCGTGCCTCCCATCTTCCGGCTTATACAGAAGGCGGGCGGCATCGAACCGAGCGAGATGGCAAGGGTGTTCAACATGGGCCTCGGCATGGTGCTCATCGTCTCTCCGGAGCATGCGGAACTGGTAGAAAGCAAGCTGCCGAACGTAATCAGGGCGGGCAGGGTCGTGGCCTGGGGAGGTGACGAGCGCGTCAGCCTCCGTGACGAGCAGTAGCCGGGTCGTGGCAGTGGAAGACGCGGCGGCCCCGGACAAGGCACCGTTCAGGCTAGGCGTGCTGGTCTCCGGCAGAGGCACCAACCTGCAAGCGATACTCGACGCGGTACGACGAGGAGAGCTAAAGGTAGAGGTAGCCCTGGTGGTGTGCAACCACAAAGAGGCCGTGGCAATCGAGAGGGCGCGGCAGGCAGGTGTGCCGGTCGAAGTTCGCGAGCTAAGAGCTTATCCCTCCAAGCTGGCACAGCAAGAGGCCATCGCAAGTCGCCTAGAGCAAGCCAGTGTGGATCTGGTGGTGTGCGCGGGGTGGGACCGGGTGCTGGAGCCGCAGGTAGTGAGACGGTTCGCAGGCCGGATTATCAACATCCACCCGTCGCTCCTACCGGCGTTCGGAGGCGGTTTGCACGCTATAGAGGACGCGCTACGCTACGGGGTGAAGATAACCGGCTGCACCGTCCACTTCGTCACCGAAGAGGTGGACACCGGCCCGATAATCTCACAGGCCGCGGTGCCGGTCACCCCAAATGACACATACGACACGCTGGCCGAGCGAATACACGCTGAAGAGCACCGCCTCCTGGTGGAAGCGATCAAGCTCTACAGCCAGGGCAAGTTAGAGGTAGACGGAAGAGTGGTGGTTCTGAAACGTGAAACGTGAAACGTGATGCGATAGGCGAAACATTACCGATATCACGTATCCTGTGTCACATGCCAACATCACGTTTCACGTTTCACGTTTCACGTTTCAGAGACGTTTCAGGATCTATGGCAAACATCGCACCGAACAACCTGGAACCGGAGCCGAGGCCCCACACAAGCCTGTACGTCAACGAGAACGACAGCAGGCGTATCGGTGCGCAACTGGACCGTGTATTATTAGAGGCGGGAGCCAACATCACGCTGTTGCTCGACAAGAGTGGCGAGGTGATCGCGGCCAGGGGGGAAAAGCTGCCGAGCGACCTCACAATCATGGGTGCGCTGTTGGCGGGTACGTTTGCCACTTCCCGCGAAGTGGCCCGCATGATGAACGACAATAGCTTCAGGACGCTCGTGCAACAGGGGATGCGCGAGAACACCCTGACCGAGCTGGTGGGGGAGTCGTGGATAGTGGTGGTAATGTTCGACAAAAGCACGCACATCGGCCTGGTAAAGGACATGTGCCGCCAGATTACACCGGAATTGGAAGCCGTGCTGTTGCAGGTCCAGCGCCGCAGCCGCAACATGAGCGGACTGAACCCCTCGTTCCGCACATCAATTGAGGATACTATAGACCTGCTGTTCAAGGATTGATTTGGAAATTGGAATTTCGAATTGCGAATTTGCTTTGATTCCTTCTAAATTCGCAATTCGAAATTCCAATTTCCAAATCCAAAATCCGGAGGAACCATGGCCCTGATAAACGTTGCAGCCAGAGAGATACATTGCAAGCTCGTGTACTACGGGCCGGGTCTCTCGGGCAAGACCACGAACCTGAAATACATCTACTCGACCGTGCCGGGACAGGCAAGAGGCGACCTGCTCTCCATCGATACGGAGACGGAGCGCACCCTCTTCTTCGACTTCCTGCCGCTCGACCTGGGCCGGGTGCACGGCTACCAGGTCCGCTTCCACATCTACACCGTGCCGGGCCAGGTGCTCTACGAGCGGACGCGCGTGGCGGTGCTCAACGGCTCTGACGGTGTGGTGTTCGTGGCCGACTCGCAACGCGCCAAGCTGGCCGAGAACGTGCGCTCGTTGCAGGAGCTTGCCCGCAACCTCACCCAGCAAGGTAAGCGCTTCCTGGAGTTCCCCCTGGTCATGCAGTACAACAAGCGCGACATGCCCGACGTGCTGCCCCTCCAGACCCTGGAGAAGTACCTCAACTCGATGCACGTACCGGCGTTCGAGGCGGTGGCCTCAAAGGGTGTGGGCGTGTTCGACACCTTGAGGACGATCAGCAAGCTGGTGATTAGCAAGCTGTAACTGTTCGTTGTTACGCTGGTGCATATATGAGCAGATTCGGATTGTACGGAAAGATTACGGTCCACTCGGGCCAACGTGATACTCTGGTGGCGATACTCCTGCAAGCGGCGGCATTACTAGAGCAGGACCCAGGCTGCGAGATATATGTCGTGAATGTCTCGCCTGCGGAGCCGGACACGCTGTGGGTAACCGAAGTATGGGATAGCCAGGCCGCCCACGCAGCGTCTCTTACAAGAGACGACATCAAAGCACTTATAGAGCGTGGAAGACCCATGATAGTGAGTGGCGAGCGCATCGAGACGATGCCCGTCGGCGGCAAGGGCCTCCGCACAGACTAACATGTGCTTGCCGACAGACTGTAACTTCTGGCGACATTGCCGCTGTTCCTTCCCTTATCCGGCGGTAGCTCAGAACGGCCAGAGTACCTCACTCCTTGCTCTGTAATCATGTACTCTGGCCGTTCTGAGCTTTCCTCGGTTTTGCCGGATAACTGCCTAAAGTGCCCAAGCCCTTATCTTTTGTATTCCAAATAAGGAACCACGAGAAACGTGCAGCATCATGGCGGGGGACGAGATTTCTCACCGGAGTTTACCCTGAGCGCAGCCGCATGTTCGTAAAGACAGAGACCACCTGTGGGTGCTGAAATCCGGCTTTCCTGGACTTGTGATAGAGTCTAGTCTTTGCGCGCGGTGGGCCTGCTGCCGTGATAGGCGTCTTCCAGCAGTCTGCGAACGCTGTCGCGCGTGACGGGTGCGGGATTGCCATACGGGTTGCGCGTGGCGATCTCGGCTGCTTCGTCCAGGTCAGAGGCTTTCATCCCTATGTCCTTCAACGCAGTCGTGGCACCTACACGTACGACCAGATCGTAGATAGCCGAGGGCACGTCCTCCCTAGTGGCGACCACAAGGGAGCGCTGTAGCCTCATCATGGCGTCCGGTGCGGCTAGCGCGTTGTATCGTGTTGTGTGGGGCAAAATCGCGGCGTGTACCTCCGCATGGGGCAGGTTGTAAGTACCTCCCAGCGTATGACACAGCTTGTGGTGCAGCCCCATGCTCGCGGCACCTAGCGACGACCCCGCCAGCCAGGCCCCGTAGAGCGCCTTCGACCGCGCCGCCAGGTTGGCAGGTGCTCTCACCACCACAGGCAAGCTCTCAGCTAGCGCACGCGCCCCTTCCTCGGCCATGAGAGAGACAATGGGGTTGCCATCAGGCGCGTAGAGGGCTTCGACACAGTGCGCCAGTGCGTTGATGCCGCTCGGACCGGACACGGCGGCGGGCAGGCCGAGGGTGAGCGCCGGGTCGTATATGACCGTCCTGGGGAGCACCCTCACGTCACGCCCGGTCTTCTTCAAGCCGCCCTCGGTCAACCCCCAGATCGGGGTCATCTCCGAACCGGCGTAGGTAGTCGGTATGGCGAGGATAGGCAGGCCCGATTCCAGCGCGATTGCCTTGCCCAGTCCGATTGTGGAGCCGCCACCCACCGCCACACAACAGTCGGCTTGCAGGTGGGCGACCTCTCTCCTGGCGTCCTCGGCGGTCTCTACGGGCACGTGCATGGCCGCCCGGTCGTAGATGCCAACAGCCAGGGCATCCAACCGCGCGGACATGGCCTGGGCCAGCGGGCGCTGCCCCGGCGTGCACAGCACCAGCGCGCGGCTCGCCCCCAGGCGCTCCACTTCCTCACGTAGCCGTTCGACGCTACCGACACCAAAAATGACCCGGCTGGGCAGGGCCTGGTATGTGAAGGCGAACGGCTCCGCTACCATTCAGGGTTACAGCCGAGACTCCGGCTCGTGCCCACCCTGCACGCCGTCTCCCTTGCTAGCCGCGCCTGCCCCTACCGGGACAGCCGGGGCGGGTGGTTGCGGCGCTCTTCTCGCTACCAGCTCCAGTAGTGCATCTGCCAGGTGCTCGTCCGCGATGGCGTACGCCCCGGCGGCAACCCGGATGCGGTGCGCCGCCGCCAGCACATCGCTGTGCGTGTACCCCACCGGCGGCTCGAACTTGTAAGAGGCTAACTCCAGCAACTGCCCGTTGGGGTCGCGGAAGTAGATCGAGTCCATGAAACCCCGGTCGATTGGCCCGGTATTCGATATGCCCAGCTCCTCCAGACGCCGGGCGACCTGGGTGTAGGTGGCGCGGGATACGTTGAACGCCAGGTGGTGCAAGTTGCCGATACCTTCGGGGTTGGGGGTGGGGTCGTTCTCGCGGGTGGGGCGCACGAAGAAGGTCAACAGTCGCCCGTCGCCGGGGTCGAAGTAGAGGTGTGTCTCCTCCGGCACGTCGAGGTTCGGCTGCTCGAACACGAACGGCATGCCCAGCACACCCTCGTAGAACTCTATAGTGGCTTGCCTGTTCGACCCGACCAGCGTGATGTGGTGGACCCCTTGCGTTTGAATGATTGCCATGCTCGTATTCCCTTCTAAGCTGTCTGTTGTTGGTTATTCGTTGCTAGCGGAAGATGCGGAAGAACGTATCGCCCTTTCCCGAAGACCGCTTTGCTATGAAAGCAGTCTAGCACTAAACTTTTCGGACGACAACAGCCATGTTCTTAAACTGGTTGCGCTACTTCGGCCTGAGAGACCAAAGTCTCTGATATACTTATTTCCTAAGAACACTCTTGACGTATAGCCCCAGATTCTGCTTGTTGTCGTCACATAAGAGGTGAGGGACAAAAAAGACATGGCTGAGCCTGCAAATTTGAGGACAAGTGTGACAGTCGAGCGATACCTGGGCTGCCTGTTGGGGCTGGCAGTGGGAGACGCGGTTGGCACAACGCTGGAGTTCAGAACGCCTGGTACCTTTTCTCCGATCTCCGATATGGAAGGCGGTGGTCCTTTCGGCCTGAAACCGGGACAGTGGACAGACGACACCTCGATGGCGCTGTGCCTGGCTCAGAGCCTAATAACGAAAAAGGACTTCGATCCACTCGACCAGATGGGGCGGTACTTGAACTGGCGAAATTGGGGATACCTCAGCTCAACCGGGCACTGCTTCGATATAGGCAACACGGTTGCACAGGCACTTCACCGTTTTGAGGAAACGCGAGACCCTTTTTCCGGCTCGACCGACCCGCGCAGCGCGGGCAATGGATCTCTTATGCGCCTGGCTCCTGTGCCTATGCGCTACGCTACAGACCCGGCCCTTGCTATCCATCTAGCAGGAGAGAGTTCTCGCACGACTCATGGAGCCAGGACAGCAGTAGATGCCTGTCGATACATGGGCGCGCTGATTGTGGGGGCGCTGTTGGGAGGAGAGAAAGACCAACTCCTTTCAGACAGCTACTCGCCTGTACCAGGCTACTGGCAGGAGTACCCGCTGCACCCGGAAGTCGAGGAGGTGAGAACAGGCTCTTTCAAGAGGCGGGAGCCGCCTGAGATAAAGGGTACAGGTTACGTGGTGCACTCACTTGAAGCAGCCCTATGGGCGTTCAACCGTGGAGCCAGCTTCAGGGAGGCCGTGCTCATGTCAGCAAACCTGGGGGATGATGCCGATACCACAGCAGCGGTATGCGGCCAATTAGCAGGTGCGCTGTATGGGCCGGAGAGTGCAGACAACAAGCGCGGTATACCCTCTGCCTGGCTGGAAAAACTCGCACACAGGGAACTGATAACAGGTTTCGCCAGGGAGATTTACACTCTGGCATGCGGTGCGGGCAGTTCATAGGCATAGCAGTCTTCCAGATAGAAAAGGTACTACGTAGCGACATTGCTAGCTTAGCGGAACCTTCCACGGGCATACTGCCATATGAAAATCACATAAATAACTCCCTTCGTGTAACACTTTTCCTTGACCGCCCGCCTTCTCAATCGCTATAGTAGGCTGGGTGTATGTCCACCACCTATGCTGTACCGAAAGCGGACAGGGAGCGAGACGACTAGATGCAGAACGAGAACGTAGCTGAGGGCGCTCAGAGCGAGGCAGAGGCCCCGCGCTTTATACAATACCTCTTCTTCAAGGCCGACCCCCTCTGGCGAAGGCTGCCGGAGGAAGAGCGCACCAGTGGCAGGCGCGAGTTCGTGCAGGTGATCGAAGGCACAGCCGGGGTCAAAACGTTCACCTACAGCACTTTGGGCCTCAAAGTGGACGCCGATTTCATGCTGTGGCGCATAGCCGACTCGCTGGACGACTTGCAGGAGATGCTCGCCGCGCTGTTGCAGACAGGGTTGGGTAAGTACCTACATACCACCCACTCCCTCTTCGGCATGACGCGGCCCTCCGTCTACACCAAGCGACGGACGACGCAGGAGCAAGCCATTGACGAGCAGGAGAGGCTGCGGTACCTCACCGTCTACCCGTTCAGCAAGACCACCGAGTGGTACTTGATGAGCAAGGAAGCGCGCCAGGGCATGATGAACGAGCACATGCGCGTGGGGCACGAGTACGCCAAGGTGCGCCAGGTACTCCTCTACACCACCGGCTTGGACGACCAGGAGTTCGTGGTGGCCTACGAGACCGACGACCTCTACTCCTACCAGGGCCTGCTTAGTGCCTTGCGCTCCACAGAAGCCCGCCGCTACACCCTCAAGGACCAGCCCATCTTCACGGCCATTTACCGCCCGCTGCCGGAGACGCTTGCCCTGCTCGGGTAGGCACGAAAGGAATTCTGCAACTAAATGTCAATTGCCGACACCAGATTTATGAAAGCCTGCCGCCTGGAGCGGGCCGATACCACCCCTGTGTGGTTCATGCGCCAGGCCGGGCGGGTATTGCCGGAGTACCGCAAGATACGCGAGAGCTACAACCTGCTGGAGATTTGCAAGCAGCCGGAGTTGTGTGCCGAAGTGACGCTACAGCCGGTGCGCCGCCTGGGTGTCGATGCCGCCGTGATGTTCGCCGACATCATGCTGCCCCTCATGGGCATAGGGGTCGATCTGCAATTGGTGGACGGCGTTGGGCCGGTAATCGCCGCCCCTATCGTGGACATGGCCGGGGTGGAAGCCTTACGCCCCATCGTGCCGGAGGAGGACGTGCCGTTCGTGATCGAAGCGGTGCGCGCCGCCAAGCGCGAGTTGGGCGACAAGACACCGCTCATCGGCTTTTCCGGCGCGCCCTTCACCCTGGCGGCCTACTTGATAGAGGGCAAGCCCTCCCGCGAGTTCGCCAGGACCAAGGCTATGATGTACGGCGCGCCCGAAGTGTGGCACGCCTTGATGCAGCGTCTCACCGACATAATGGTGCCCTACCTACACGCCAAGCTTGACGCGGGGGCCGACGCTCTACAGCTATTCGATAGCTGGGTGGGCGCGCTCAGCCCCCGCGACTACGCCGAGTACGTGCAGCCCTACTCCCGCTGTATCATAGCTTCGTTGCGGGAGCGTGGGGTGCCCTTTATACACTTCGGCACAGGCACCGCTACCCTGCTAGACCAGATGAAGACCGACGGCGGCACCACCATCGGCGTGGACTGGCGCATCCCGCTCGACGTGGCCTGGGAGCGCATCGGATACGACCTCGGCATACAGGGCAACCTCGACCCTTGCACTCTGTTAAGCCCCGTAGAGGTGATGGAGGAGCAGGCCCGCGACGTGCTGAGTAAGGCGGGGGGCAGGTCGGGCCACATATTCAACCTGGGGCACGGCGTCATGCCTGAGACGCCCCTGGACAACCTGATGCGCCTGGTAGACTTCGTGCACGAGCAGGGCGCTGTGGTTAGAGAGCCTCAACTGGCGGGCGCGTAAGAGAGGAATGGTACATGTCGCTGCACGATAGACCCATAGGCGTGTTGCTGATGGCATACGGCACTCCCCAGGACCCAAGCGAGGTAGAGCCGTACTTCACGCACATACGCGGCGGGCGCACACCTTCGCCGGAAGCGGTGGCGGGCCTGCAACGGCGCTACATGCAGGTGGGCGGCAAGACCCCGCTGCTCGAAATCACCAACGAAGTCGCCCGCAAGCTGGAGGAGAGGCTCAATCAGGAGGGTAGCAACTTCAAGGTGTACGCGGGCATGAAGCACTGGCACCCCTTCATCGGTGACGTGATGGAGAAGATGCAGGCCGACGGTGTGCAACGGGTAGTGGCTTTCGCGCTAGCTCCCCATTGCTCGCGCATCAGCCTCGGTGGCTACCGCAAGGCGATTGAAGAGGCCCAGGAGCGCCTGGGCAATCCATTCGACCTACCCTTCGCCAAGTGCTGGCACCACAACGAGCAGTGGCGCGATATGATGGCTGCCTTCGCGCACGAAGGGTTGGAGCAGTTCCCCGCCGACGTACGCGACAGCGTCACAGTCGTGTTCAGCGCCCACAGCCTGCCTGAGCGCATCCGCACCTGGGATGACCCTTACGAGCGACAGCTATTGGAGAGCAGCGCGGACGTTGCGGCGCGGGCGGGCGTCACCAACTGGCGGTTCGCCTTCCAGAGCGAGGGGCACACCGGCGAGCCGTGGCTGGGGCCTGACATCGTCAGCTTCCTGGAAGAACTGCACGGAGAAGGCGTGCGCGAGGTGTTGAGCGTGCCGCTCGGCTTCGTGTCGGACCACCTGGAGATACTCTTCGACATCGACATAGAGGCGAAGGAGAAAGCGCGGGAGCTAGGCATGACGCTCTACCGCACGCAGATGCCCAACGCCAAGCCGGAGTTCATAGAGGTGCTGGCCTCAGTCGTGGAGGAAAACCTGCAAGCGCCTGTCTCTTGCTGGTGCTACCCCGAACTCCAGGTGGCCCCTCCTACCATCATGGCAGCAAGGAAGTAGGAGTAACGTGCGCCATAACCCCGCCCCTGTGTCCGCCGAGAAACGCCTGCTAACCATCGGCACGCGGTCCAGCAAGCTAGCGCTGGTGCAGGCCGAATTGGTGCGTGCCGCCCTCCTGCGCGTGCGGCCGGACCTCGACGTGAGGCTGGAGCACATCACCACCAAAGGTGACGTGGTGCAGGACCGCCCATTGAGCAAGATTGGCGGCAACGGCCTGTTCGTGACGCAGATCGAGGAGTCGTTACGCGAGGGCAAGGTAGATATAGCGGTGCACAGCGCCAAAGACCTTGCCTCTACGCTGCCCTCGGACATGTCGCTCGCGGCCTTCTTGCCAAGAGCCGACGCCCGCGACGTGCTGGTATCCAGGAAAGGCGTTAGCCTCTCCGAGTTGCCGCCCGGCGCGAGGGTAGGCACCAGCAGCCCCCGCCGTACCTGCCAGTTGCGCGCCCTACGTGCCGACCTCACCGTGCTCGACGTACGTGGCAACGTGGACACCCGCCTCCGTAAGCTGCGGGAGGGGCAGTACGACGCTATCGTGCTGGCGGCTGCGGGCCTGGCGAGGCTGGACATGCTCGACTGTGTCAGCGAGTGGTTCTCCACGGACGTTATGATACCCGCCGTAGCCCAGGGCGCGCTGGCCGTCGAAGTGCGCGCTGACGATGCTTTCATACGCGACCTCGCAAGCAAGATAAACGACCCCGTCACCGCTACCATTGTGCGTGCGGAGAGGGCCTTCCTGGCGCGCATCGGCGGGGGGTGCTCACTGCCCATCGGCGCGTATGCAACGGCTGCTGGCGGAGAGATACGAATCGTCGGCATGATAGGCTCGGTCGAGGGACAGGTGCTACGAGGCGTAGAGGTAGGCCCTGAAGGCGAACCGGAGCAGGCGGGCATCAAACTCGCGGAGCAACTTCTCGACAGGGGCGGGCGGGAGCTTATAGCGGCGGAAGAGGCTAGGTCGCGTGGTTAATCGTGCCGAGGTAATCGCCGCAACGGACCGTCGTCCACTGCTCGGACGGAGGATAGCGGTCACACGTGCGGGCGAGCAGGCGGTCGACCTCATTACCAGCCTGCGGACGCTAGGGGCCACCCCCATAGAGTGCCCCGCCATCTCTATCGCCCCACTGCTCGACTTTACGGAACTCGACGCCGCTGTCTCCCGGCTTGAGAGCTACGACTGGGTAGTCTTTACCAGCGTAAACGGCGTGGCGGCGGTGGCCTCTCGCATGGCTGTGCTTGGCAAAGACAAATCGGCACTGTGCACCCGCAAGTTGGCGGTGATCGGTCCGGCGACACAACAAGCCCTGGTGGAGCTAGGCTGCCAACCCGATTTCATGCCCGACAGCTACGTAGCCGAGTCGATAGTCGAGCAGATAGGCGACGTCAGTGGGTGCCGGGTGCTGCTGCCACGAGCCGATATCGCGCGCAAGGCGTTGAGTGAAGGGCTGAGGGATAAAGGCGCGCTGGTAGACGAAGTGGACGCATACCGCACCGTCACAGGCAGTGGCATCTCCACGCTCGCGGACCTGCTGAGGCAAGGCGGCACGGATGCAGTCACGTTCACCAGTTCGTCCACGGTACGCTATACGGTAGAGGGCCTGGTAGCGTCCGACTGGGAAGCGGAACAAGTGGTGGAGTTGCTGAATGGCACCGCCATAGTCTGCATCGGACCAATCACGGCACAGACAGCCCGCGAGTACGGCCTGAAAGTAGCGGCGGTGGCGGGCGAGTATACGGCTCGTGGGTTGGTTGAAGCCCTGGTCCGGCTGTTCGGCACGGGTGAAGGAGGGAAGTAACTGATGCTCGAAATGGAAAAGACAAAGACGGATACACACAACCTTCCCCATCGTCCCCGCCGCCTGCGCCGGAGCGCAACATTACGCCGCATGGTGCGCGAGACCGTGCTTAGCGTTGACGACTTCATACTCCCCCTGTTCGTCACCGAGGGCACAGGCGTAGAGCGCCCCATAAGTTCCATGCCGGGGCACTCCCAGTACTCGGTCGATCTGCTGGCTAAGGAGGTTGACGAGGCGGCGGAGCTTGGCATACCGGCCCTGCTCCTGTTCGGCATACCGGCGGCGAAGGACAGCATTGGCAGTGGAGCCTGGGACGAGCGCGGCCCGGTGCAGCGTGCTATCACCGCCATCAAGCAGCGCGCGCCGGAAATGCTGGTAATAGCCGACGTCTGCCTGTGCGAGTACACCGACCACGGGCATTGTGGCGTACTGTCGCCCACCGGCGAGGTGCTCAACGACGACACGCTCGATCTGTTGGCGCGCTCGGCGGTGTCGTTCGCGAGCGCGGGGGCCGATATCGTGGCTCCAAGCGCCATGATGGACGGGCAGGTAGCGGCCATCCGCGCTCGCCTGGACTCCACCGGGTATAGCGACGTGGCGATACTGGCTTACGCCGCCAAGTTCGCCTCAGCCTTCTACGGGCCGTTCCGCGAGGCCGCCGAGTCCGCCCCGCGCTTCGGAGACCGCAAGGCCTACCAGATGGACCCAGCCAACGGCCGAGAGGCATTGCGGGAGGTGGCACTGGACGTTGAAGAAGGCGCGGACATACTGATGGTGAAACCCGCAGGCCCCTACCTGGACATCATCCGCCAGGTGCGCGACAGGTACGATCTGCCCTTAGCGGCCTACCAGGTCAGCGGGGAGTACGCCATGCTCAAAGCTGCCGCGCAGAACGGCTGGCTGGACGAGCGCCGCGCCGCCCTGGAGAGCCTCACCGGCATCAAGCGCGCCGGGGCGGACCTGGTAATCACTTACTACGCCAAACAAGCCGCCCAATGGTTAGCGGAGCGGGAGTAATTCCGGGCAAGTAGATCTAATCACCGCCACCTTCAGCCCCAGCCTGTGAAGAGCTTGAGGACCGCAGTGCCTCGTCTAGCTTCTCCCCCAGCCACAGGCTCGCCAGCGCCTCCAGGCTAGCCCCCTCTCGCGCCGCGAAGCCCCTCATCAACCGAGCGTGCTCGCGCCGCACTTCCACCTTCAACGTTACCATCTCTTCGGAATCGCCGCCCCGCGCTTCGGGGTTCTGCTTGTTTGTCATCTAAGTCTCCTTAGCAGTCCTATCTAGAAGCCACTCTAATATGGTCGTTGAATGCGTGCAACAGAATCCCACCCTGTCATTTCGAACGCAGTGAGAAATCTCGTCCCTCAGCATACTGTAACACCTTTCCTACGGCCATACTGTCCCACGAGAAAGAGGAAGCATGCTGGTAAGGGAGGAGATTTCTCACGAAGTTTACCCTGAACGCAGTTGAAGGGTTCGAAATGACAGGGGATGCGACTTTGAGTGCTGTAGGAAAAGGGTTGCTTTAGTGCGCATACAAAACTGCGGCGCAAGTAGGCGAGAAAGCAGGATGGTGTCGAGCCATGGGACCGAGTCGAAGGAGCGCCCATGCGCCACCGGTTTCTCCGAAGGCGGTGAACGCTTCAGAAGAGTTCCTCGGCCAGCGCGACGATGATGCCCGCAGGGCCTCGCATGTAGCAGAGTCTGTACACGTCCTCGTACTGGGCCACCTCGCCGACGAGTTCGGCGCCCATGCCGCGCAGGCGAGCGACAGTGTCATCGACGCTTTCGACTGTAAACATGACGCTCCGCAGGCCCAGCGTGTTCGGCGGTGCGATCGCCGGTTCGATCTCGACCAGTTCTGGATTGCGAAACTTCGTCAGCTCAAGCCGCCCGTGCCCATCTGGGGTCCGCATCATAACGATGTCAACTTGGACACTTTCTAGCCCGTTGATGCGGTCCACCCACGGGCCCTCGACCCGCGCCTCGCCTTCGAGCGTCATGCCGAGAGCGGTGAAAAAAGCGATAGCGGCTGCAAGGTCGTCAACGACGACGCTGACGTGGTCCAATCTCTTGATCGTCATGTCCCTAGTATAGCGGAGGCAGTGCGCGGCGGTCCAGGCCGACCGTTCTCGCGAGTTGGACGTGCTCCGGGTCGTCCCTTATGGGTGTATGTCCGCGCCGATCTCTTGTAGCACGGTTGGATTCAGCCATACGGGGGTAGCTTCAGGCGCATCGACCGGGCGCACGCCCACGTAGACCTGGCTGCCAAGCTCGCGCGCGTCCACCAGGTCAACCTGTACTCCCGCGTCGGTGCGGAGCACACGGCTGCGCAGGTAGTAGTCGTCCACCCAACCCACCGCCTGCGGATTGCTCAGCAGTTGCACCCTAATCCACTCGCCGCGCTGGTCGACCACACGCGCGAAGGTGCCGTCGGGCGTGCGGGCTACAACGGTACTGGCCTGCGGGGCGCTGAACAGCGACACAGACGGCTCTTGCAAAAGCCCGTGGTCGTCCCGCCCGCTGATCATAACGACCGTGCCCGTAGCGCGCTGCTGTGCGTTGACCAGGAGCGTAGCCTGTGACAGGCCCGCTACAGCCCACCCCAACAAGACGCCCATACCCAGGAGGACCACGCCCAGCGCTATGATGCGTGCGGCCCTACCGCCCGGAAGCCTGTGGAGCCACTTCTCAGGCTCCACAGGCTTCATGGATTTCACAGATTGTTCGGGCTTCGCGGGTGTCGCGGGCATCAAGGGCAGGTGTTGGGATTGGCGGTGCCCTTGCTCACGTTGGTGGAGATGGTCCCGCACCAGCTACCGCCGTTACCCGTGCGGCGGAACACCTTATCGTACTGCGTGCTGCCCAGGCTGTATGAGGTCGAGTCGTAGACCGTCTCAACCCCACCGACGATGCTCAAGAAGCGCACCGAGTCGGACCCGGTGTTGTTGAGGAAGCCGCTCGTGATGTCCATCACGTAGTAGCCGCCCGCCGAGATGGTGGTGTTCGCCGGTATCAGCTTGGGTGAGCCGCCGCCCGCCGCCACGTCGTCCAGGTAGAGGCCGCCGATATTGATGCTGTTGGCCGACGGGTTGTACAGCTCGATCCATTCCATTGTATGGGTCGTCTGCGGGGCCATCAGGTACTCGTTGATTACGATGGAGGAAGCGCCCGCCGGGGTCGCTGTGGCGGTAGGCGTGTTGGTGGGGGTATTCGTGGGAGTCGGGGTGTTGGTAGGTGTGGCGGTGGGGGTATGCGCGTAGGCGGCATAGGAGCGCGACCCGCTATCGTAGTAGATCGTGTAGCCGGTGCCGGTGTTGGTGGTGCGCAGCACTACGTCGCCGTTCGAGTTCAGCATGCCCGTGTAATCGGTCAGCGTGGTGCCGTCCGACTGGTACTGGTCGCAAGGGTTGTTCGCCAGGTAGATGTCAGCGCCGGTGCCCGCGTCGTTGGTCACGGTCTCTAAGGCACTCGTCACGCGGTTGCTGGGGTGCCCGTAGCTGTTGTCGCCGCAGGAGATAAACACGGTCTCCGGCTTGAGCGTATCGATGTACAACTGGTTGGAGGAGTGGCCGCTGCCATGATGGTTGGCGCGCATCGTTTCGACGTTGTCGAACAGCGGCCCAATCTTGGCTTCGATATCGTTGTAGGTGTAGCCGAAGGAGCTGGAATTGTCCTCGCCGTCGGAGTCGCCCGCGGTGGCATACTCCCAGTTGCCGTAGGCGACCTTCACAGCCACCGAGTAATCGTTCTCGGAAGGCGGCCCGCTGCCACCCTGGTTGGTGTGGTCCCCGCTGACCGGCGTTACGCCGTCGGCCTGCATGGTGTCCTTGCCGTTGGCGTTCAAGATGCTGACGGTCACGCCCGTGCCCAGGTTGATTGTAGGATAGGCGGCATTGTTCGTGATCGTGGTGACGTGCCCTTCGATGTTGGCGCGGTCGGCCTGGCCCGAGGGGCCGTACAGCCAGCAGATGAGACGACGGGAGGTCTGGGAGGTGGTGCCCGCGTTGTGCCAGGCGATTTCGGTAGAGGGCGTGGTGGACGTGCCCACTTCGCAGGAGTTGTTGCTGTTGGTGTCGGTCCAGGTGCCCGCGTCGCGGTCGATGAAAGTACCCACCGTGAAGTCGTGGCCGTTGGGGGTCAGCAACTGGTAAAGCCCGTTGCCGTAGTTGGCGGTATCGTTGGGGTTGGCGGCGTAGCCGATGTGGTCGAGGTGGTGGTGCGAGACCATCACGTAGTCGAGAGCCACAGGCGAGGTGCCGGTGCCGCAAATGGTGCGTATCTTGCTGGCGACCGAGGTGGCCTTGGTGTTCGCGCCCGTCGTGTTGAACGAGGTCTCGCCCAGGTCGATCAGCAGCGTCTTGCCGGTAGGGCCGACGATTAACTGGCTGTCGCCTTGCTCGACGTCGAACCAGTAGAGGTTCACTTCACCCTGGGTCCAGGTGCCGCTGGTGGAACAGGGCACCGCGTTGCCTGTAGCGCCCGCCCGGCCCGGAGAAAAGGCGGCCGTGCCGAACATCGGGCCAAGCACCAGCAGTGCGAACACCACGCGCAACGCAGTCACGCGGGACAGCCGCCCAAGGAAGGGCGAGGTGCGAGACGCGCGAGGTGCGCGCTCGACGCTCTTTGCGGTTATGCTCACCTTAGCCGGGGCAGCGACTTGAACCGCCGGGGCTACCTGGGTTGCCTTTGCAACCGTGGTAAATGCCGCGACTCGCCTGCACCTGGACTCTCTCCCTTGAAAGTTGCCGTCCATCTACTGAACTCCTTTTGCTCTCCGCGAAAAAACGAACGAGAGCATACTACTGGGGCGGGGCCACGCTACTCCAAACCTACGACAGGTGTAGACTTCAGCAACACTGGACCCTGGTTGCACCATAACACCACGTCACGGCAAAGGGGCTGCATCGTTGGTAAGTCATATCCTTATGTCCGATACAACTATACCACAATTTCGGTCAAAAATATGACCTTTTTGGCACCAATCTGCCCCGAATTGCGGCCCAATTCGGGGTCCAGATCACATGCTCCCTTACGCCGTCTTTTACCGGCGCTACAATCCTGACTCGGACGTACTTAGAGGGTATTTCAAGACCGGCGTAGGCGCAGGCCCCAGTGCATCCTGGTACTAATCTCATGAAGGGCAGGCACTGGGGCCTGCGCCTACAACCTCTATCTTCCAGGCTTTGAAATGTATCTTTGCGCCCGCTGACTCTAACAGATGACAACCCATAGTATTGTATACTGAGACCACACATAGTCCGCGTCCGCGCAAGATAGAGAACAGCGTAGGTAGCCAGCTTCCATCCCGAGGAGCCGTCTCATGTTTGTGGCCCTGAGCAAGTTTGAAGTAGCCAACGGTATGACCGAGCAGGTCAAAGAGGCATTCGTGAACCGGCCCCACCTTGTCGAGAGCGCGCCCGGCTTCACACGCATGGACGTGATTAGCCCGCTGGACCACCCCGACGAGATATGGCTCATCACCTACTGGACGGACGAGGACAGCTATAAGACGTGGCACCGAGGCGAGCTTCACCGCGAGTCGCACAAGTGGATCCCCAAGGGCCTCAAACTGGTGCCGCGCAGCACCCAGGTACGTTTCTTCGAGCACGTTTCGTCGTAATCACGCTCCACCCTGGCGGCCACCTTCCAAAGTAGCAATGTAGACTCACCAAAGAATGGATTTCGCAGATGGACCCTTCTCACAAACAGGCCAGCGAAGCTATCGAGGCCCAGCGCGCCGAGTTGGCTGAAGCAATCGTGGAACGGCAATACCGCGTGCAGCCGGAGCTTACCGTCCGCTACGGCGAGAACGGGCGAGCCAAATGCCTGCAAGACACGATGCACCACCTCTCATCCATCGAGGCGGCTATCTCGCTGTCGATGCCGGAGACGTTTGTGGACTACGTTGCCTGGGTGAGAACGCTGCTCGAATCGCGCGATATACCCGCCGGGGACCTGGCGCTCAATCTCATCTGCGTTCGCGACGTGCTGCGGGAGGAACTTACGGGGAACGCGGGCGCGGTGGCCGCTGAGTATGTGGATGCTGGGCTGAAACAGTTACCCCAGGTTGAAGATAGCGGGGCTTGAGTGCGGGTAGCGCGGGTAAGTCTACGCGGTTTTCAGTGCTCGCCTTGATGGTAGACGTAGTTTGGTCGCCTGTACGCTTGCACGGGCGAGGCGCGCCCATCCGTTCCAGTTGAGACGCGGGGTGGCGTTCGAGGGCAAAGGCGATGCGGAGGCTACGGTCACGTACTCCGTAACCTCCGCGTCTATATAATCCACACCAAAGTGGCGGGCTACCGACACCCGGTGGTTGCCGTCCTCGACCATGTACACGCCGTTTATCTTGATCAATTGGACCGTAGGTAGAGTAGTGCCGTGCAGGTGCGCGTTGGCGATCCGCTGCCAGCGCTGCCGGGTGTGATCGCACCTGGGGCCGAAGCTTCCGTCGAAGTCTCTGTGCCTGTCTACGCTGCCCACGATGGCATGTACCGGCACCTGCTGTAGTCCAACGTAGTGCTCGCCCACGACCGGCACGCCCCCGGTCAGGTCGTCCATCGACACCAGAGCGTTACGGCGACGTGTGATAGCCGCACGCAGCGCACGCGTCTTAGTCCTGCGCCTGGCCGCGTCGTACTCGTCGTAGGCTTTTACGTTATTCGTTCTTGTCAGACTCTGGGTGCCTATAGCTAACATGACCGTTACCGTTACCTCTCTGCTACTTTGCTTCTACTGGTAGCATCATAGCGCCCGCACGCCTGGGAGGTATCGGCACCTGTGTGTAACGTGCGGTCAATCGTTAGTAGCCGCCCCTACCCACCTAATCTACTACGCCGCGAGACCGGATGGCCTACGAACAATCGTCCATCCGGCGTATCCCCCATGCGGGCAATCCATGTAAGATCGTGATAGACAATGAAAAGCAGTCACAACAGCAATCCCATGTTGGGCAAGGAGAGTCATAGACATGCACGGAACTTTGAGGCACATCCTGGTACTCGCGGCTGTATCAATGGTTGCCCTCGCCGGTGTGGTGAGTTCTTTGGAGAGCGCGTACGCCGCCGAGAAGACAGTCTACGTAGGGCCACAAAGGGTCGATTGCGAGGGCATGGGACCGCAGAAGTGCTACCAGGTGAAGGAGAGGCTTGAGGACCCCTGGCTGCTCTTCTACGACGAGATTGAGGGGTTCAGCTACGAGGAAGGCTACACTTACGAGCTAAGGGTGGAGGAAACGCAGGTAGCCGACCCAGCAGCCGACGCGCCAAGTTTCAAGTGGCGGCTGCTGGAGGTCGTAAGGAAAACTCCCGCGGACAATTCCCAGGGCACAACGCTTCCCCAGGAGATGCTATCAACAGAATGGCTGCTGACCACGTACCAAATTGCCAGGACAATTCCCAGAGATGTGACAGATTTCGGGAGCACCCTCAATTTCGACGCCGATGGCCGGGCAACTGGCTCAGGTGGCTGCAACAGCTTCGGGGGCGAGTACCAGGCGGGCAGCGGGGGGTCGCTCACCTTCGGCACCCTTATATCCACTCGCAAGGCCTGCGCCGGGGAGATAATGCAGTGGGAGTCCACCTACTTCCAGGCGCTGGAGTCGGCAAGCGCCTACGCCCTGGAAGACAACCAGCTAAGGATCACCTTCGCCAACGAACAGGGCACGCTTACCTACGTTCCCAACAGCGCAACGGTCACGCCGCCGGGCGAAATGCCAGACCCGATTGTTCCAGGCATGCCTGCCACGGGCGGTAGCACGGCTCTCCTACTGGCACTCTGCGCCGCGCTCGTTGTGTCGGGTGTGTTGCTCACAAAGGCGGGCAAGCAGAAGCCGTCTGCTGATTAGACAAGTTGTCTCAAGCCGAGAACCAAATGAGGACCGCGAATAGCCATCCTCACTTCATAGGGTCTTTACGAACACTGGGTACTTGGCACTGGACACTGGGCATCCTCCCTGATACTTCTACCCCTATGTCCGGCGGTCAGAACCAAGCCCCTTCCTTGTCATTCTGAGCGTAGCGAAGAATCTCGTCCAACAGCACCCAGGTAACCCCTTTCTTCACCGACAACAGCGTGATTGTCGCCTGCAAGAAAAGGGCCACATCGCGGTGGAGGACGAGATTCTTCGCTACGCTCAGAATGACAAAAGCGGGGCTTGGTCCTCCAAGTTGTAACAGCGCGGCTACTTGAGCGTAAGATGCATCATTCCCCTACGCTGCAACTTGGAACAGTGGTCTTGGAATCAGGTCCACATGCTGCCTGTGCAACAGGACCACCGCCCCACAAGCATTGGCAATTTCGACCACGGTGGGCCTGGACCCAGATAGAGCAATTTCGGCACCCACCTATGATACCTCTCCCAACGTTTCCAACGCATAGCTGCCTGCATGAATTGGGCTATGGAAAGCGCCGCCTCCTTGTAACCAGAGTTGGCATCCAAACGCCTGGGAAGAAAGTTAAACAAGGGAGGCAGGTCTCATAGCAGACCCGCCTCCCTTCTTTTGTAGCTACCCATAAGCCCTGGGTATGTGGCCGCTCTATTACTTCTCGCTGGCCTCGTAAGTCAGGACCACGTCAGCCGAGACCGCCTGCTGGCCGGGGTAGATGGCTACACCGCCACCGGCACCCATACCCGCGCCACCCTTGTCGTATACCGGGCCGGGCACGTATGCCGAGCCTTCGCTGACGCTAATCAGCTTGCCGAGCTTCTGGCCCGACATGTCAGCCAACCGCTGGGCGCGCATCTCGGCGTCGTCTACGGCCTTCTCATAAGCCTGCTGGTACAGGGCCGCGGGATCGGCAATCGCGAAACCGCTGTTGTAGATGCTGTTGGCACCGGCCGTGGTCAGCGCATCCAGGATCTCAGGGGCCTTGGCCAGGTCGTGCAGAGTAACCTCGATCATGTTGACTACGCGGAAGCCGGTCAGCTTGGGCTGAGACTTGCCGTCGGCGTAATCGAGCACCGGCTCGACGCTATACTGGACGGTGCGATAGTCCGCCTCGGCCACACCGGCAGCCTTGAGCTGGGCGGTGATGGCGTCCATGATCGTGTTGACCTGGGCCTGGGCATCCTTGAGGGTATCCGCCTGGATGTTCGCGCCCACGTTCACGATGAGCGTGTCGGGCTTGGCGTTGACGCTGCCGGTACCGCGCACCGTAATCGTGCCGGGCTTCTCGGCGTCGGCCTGGGCCGCTGCGGTAGGAGTAGAGGTAGCCTGGTTGTCCTGGGCACCGGCGGGGGCCGCTTCCCTCGGCATAAGCCAGATTACCGCGAACGCTGCCAGCAATAGGGCCGTCGACAACACCACGCTGCCTAAAGCCAGAAATTTATTAGTCGCCTTCATTGTCTTGTTTTCTCCTTGGTTGTTTCTTGTTGTGATTGTTTGTCAGTATTCGTGTGGTGCCGCCACCATCACTTTCACTATCTATGACGATAATAGCTCACTAAAAGTTCCGGCGCACCGTCCGACCGGACGAAACCGGCAGTACACCCAAGTGAGTACCGGGGCCACACATTCCAGCCTACCAGCCGTGCCACGCTTGCCCAAACAGGAGAACGGAAACGCCAAGGCGCGGAGACGCCAAGGACCACGCCAAGGTTAGGATTGTTTTGCTCTAAGCAAAAGGACCAGGATACGTGATGTCGTACCCTGGCCCTCTTTTTACTCTCCAGACCTCTATACTCTTGGCGCGTACTTGGCGGCTTGGCGTCTTGGCGTTTAGATTAGCGCCCCGGCAGAGTGTCGTTGCCGGAAGGCTCGTCGCGGTCGGAGGAGGTTTCTATGTCGCCTTCCATGAAGCGGGCGCGCCGGGCGGAGTTCTCCTCGCTCAAGGTCTCCTCAAGCTCCGGCGTGTTGCTCTCGGTCAGCGGCCCACTGCCTGCGATCATCTCGGTCCGCGTCTCAGGCAAGACCCCGGTGCCCATGCCGGCGGGCAGGGTAGATGGGCCTACGTCATCCAGTCCAGCCCCGTCACCGTCGCTACCATTACCGCCGCTGCCATCGCCGCTGCCGTTGAGAGCGCGTCCAAAGATGTTAGGCAGCAGACTGAGCATCTCAATGGGCAGGGGGAAGACGATTGTGGAGTTGCGCTCCGAGGCGATTTCGGTGAGCGTTTGCAGGTAGCGCAGTTGCAGGGTGGCAGGCTCCGAACCGATGATGCGGGCCGCCTGCGCCAACGCCTTGGACGCCTCGAACTCGCCGGAAGCGTGGATGATCTTGGCTCGCTTCTCGCGCTCGGCCTCCGCCTGCCGCGCCATAGCGCGCTGCATCGACTGGGGCAACTCCAGGTCTTTCACCTCCACGATGCCCACCTTGATGCCCCACGGCTCGGTCTGGTCGTCAATGATCTGTTGCAGGCGCATGTTGATCTCTTCGCGCTGCGACAGCAGTTCGTCCAGTTCCGATTGGCCGAGCACACTTCGCAAAGTAGTCTGCGATATCTGGTGCGTGGCGCGTACGTAGTCGGTCACCGCCACTACGGCCTTTTCAGGGTCGAACACCCGGAAGTAGAGCACCGCGTTCACGCGCACCGTGACGTTGTCGCGGGTAATCACCTCCTGGGCGGGCACGTCGAGCGTCACCACGCGCAAGTCCACCTTCACCATGCGGTCCGCGAACGGGATGATGAAGAACAGGCCCGGCCCCCGCGCCCCCACCAGGCGTCCCAACCGGAAGATAACACCCCGCTCGTACTCCTGCACGATCTTGATCGCAGCCCCCGCGATACTCGACAGCACGACAAGAGCCGGCACTATAAAAGCTAACAACCCAATAAGGTCTTCCATTGAACTCTCCTTCGTTTCTGAAACGTGGTCCTGAAACGTGAAACGTGATGCGGCTTGTGCTGTTTGGCCCCTGAATGCGGTGGAGATTCTCAGGTCGCGACCCTATTCCCCCTGTCATCCTGAGCGTAGCGAAGGATCTAAAATGCCGGCCTTGCCACAACGCTGAACTTTCAGCACCATCCACCATAAGCGCCAAACGTCCACTAGCATCCATGACCACTTTCTTGAGATCCTTCGCTACGCTCAGGATGACAGGGGGAATAGGGTTCTGTAAGCCCAATGGGCTAGCATTCACGTGAAGCTGCTACTCTTGCCGCATCACGTTTCACGTTTCACGTTTCAGCTACCCTCTCAGGCTCCACCAGCAGCCGCAATCCATCCACCGACACTACCCTCACCTTCTGGCCGGAGGGTACCAAGCCGTTGCTGCTCACAGCCTGCCATAGCTCACCGGCTACGAACACCATGCCTTCGGGGGCGAGGTCGGTGCGGGTCTCGGCTAGCTGGCCCACCAGGCTCTCACGTCCGGCGGCGGGGCGGTAGCGCCGAGCCTGTACTATCTTGAACGCCGCGTAGAAGAAGAACAGCCCGAGTCCGGTGGCGGTGCCCGCGATTACCGCGGGCGACACACTAGGTATGCCTGGCGCTGCACTCGTATTTATCAGCAGCAGCCCGCCTATGACCAGCGAAGCGATGCCGCCCGCCGTCAGTATACCGTGCGAGGGTGTGAACACGTCTGCGATGAATAGCACGAACGCCAGCAGCATGAACACGGCCCCCGCCCAGTTCACCGGCAGCGTGCCCAGCGCCAGGAAACCGGTCAGCAGGCAGATAGCCCCCACCACGCCGGGGAAGACCGAGCCGGGGTTGATGAACTCCCAGGTGATCCCCAGCGTGCCCAGGCTCACCAGCACGAACGCGATGCTTGGGTTGGTGATGAGAAAGAGCAGGTCCTCGGCGAGGGTGCTTTCGAGCGTGCGTATGGTCGCACCTTTGGTCTCAAGCGTAACCCCCATGCCGTTCACGTCCACCAGCCGCCCGTCGGCCTTGTCCAGCAGGTCGTCCAGGCTGACCGCCATTATGTCTACTACGTTCTGGTCAAGGGCGGCCTGCGCTCCCAGGTTGGCGCTCTCGCGTACCGCACGTTCCGCGAAGTCGGCATCCCGGCCCCGGTGCGTGGCGAGGTCGCGTATCTGCGACACCAGCAAGTTGGTGGTCTTGCGGCGCAGGGCGGCGGAGTCGCCACTTTCGGGCGTGCCCTCACCTGTGTCCTGGCCCCCGCTAACCAGCACCTCCGACGAACCGATGGTGGTGTTGGGCGACATGGCCGCCACGTGCGAGGCGTACACGACGAACACCCCCGCCGAAGTAGCCATAGCCCCCTGCGGCGACACGTACACGATCACCGGCACGTCAGCCGCGAGCGTGCGCTGCACCATCGTCAGCATCGAGTCGACCAGCCCGCCCGGCGTGTCAAGCTGGATTATGAGGGCCTCCGCACCGTCGTTCTCGGCGGCCGTGATGAGGCGGTTGTAATACTCGGCGGTGACGGGGGTAATGGGCAGCTTGAAGGTAGCCACGTCCACGTGCCTACCCCCTTGCGCGAGGGGAGAGGCGCGCACCTCAGGCGGGCCGACGATGCTGCCGAGTACCAGAAGCAAAACGCCCAGGAGCATTGAGGCCAGGTAGCCTGCTCGCAGGGCTTTGAAGACGAGTGACGCTTTTCTCATTCTCGTGTCCTTTCGTACTACAACCGTATATACGCAGACGTAGGTGCTAGCGTCACAGCCATTATAGCATGAGGGACGATATTACCAGAGATGAGCCAGGGTAGAGCGATGAATCGAACACACTGAATAGCGAATTGCGAAGTAAGTGACCCTTAAAGGAAGGAAACGGGCCACCTGGAACGCAGGTGGCCCGTTTCCTCATCTGAAATTAGACAGCTAAGGACTTTTCTTAGCCTCACAGGACCACTTGCCCGTTGACACGTCGAATGTATAAATTGTACCGCTAGTCGAAATGGCGGTAAGACAGGTGCCACTGGCCGATTGCAGCTTTATTCGGCCTGTGCGCGTTGGCGTGAGATAGTCAGCATCCTTGCCTTTGCCCTTGGTATTGAGGAGTAATACACCTTGCTCCGGGTCATTCCACACCCCTTGCGTGCCCTTGCCTGGAACATCAGCCTTGGACCCCGCATAAACATATGCCGCAATACCATTCACAGTTCCTTACCACATGTTTTCGATATGGTATCGTCCGATCCAACTGCTCATAGGTGCCTGTACAATGCCTATACCTCCTGGAGGCGTGGGGATCGTCTGGGCTTGCGCAGTCTCAATGGGCATAGGCACAGGTTGGTGCTTATCTTTCTCCTCCCCATCCTTAGGCTCTGGCGTACCATATTTGCCTCTCCTGGCATCTTCCATGCTGCCAACTCTCGTCTTCATATGCTGCCTTGGTAGCTTGAGCTTCGCGCACCTTCTTAGCGTCGGCAGTAGGCACACTGTTTGGTGGGTCCTTATGGCTTGGCTGCCCTTGTGCGGAATAGACATAAGCAACGGTCAATACCCCTACAACAAGCAGAGTAGCAATTGCTAGTGTGAGCATCCGCATGCTGCGGAAAGAGCTTGTAAGCATCGTTTAGACTCCTTCCTACCTGTCAACGCCTTTCTTGGTGGCCGAGAACAACAAGCAGGCAAGCCCACGTGCCCTGTGCTGCGGCCACCCCCGTAACCTGTAGTACCAGCGTCTCGGCAGCCGGTAATACCAACTTCGCGGCCCCCCGCGCACTACCTTATCGCCTACGCGGATGGGGAATAGCCCGTAGCCGGGCTTTCGGGATGTCAGGAGATCGCCTGGGGGTGGCAAAGTGGGCCTCGGCAGCTTTACATTCAGCGCGGCCTCCAGGCTGGCTGCAAACTCGCGTACCCGCGATACCGGGATGCCCGCCGTCTCATCATTGTCCAGGCTGACGTCAACCGTCATGATGAAATGACCGCCGTCCGCGACGATGCGCCAAAGCTCACGGACTGTCTTCAAGCGGGCCTCGGCGGACAGGTGCTCCAGCACGCTGATGCACACTACGGCGTCAAAGGTCTTGTCCGGGAATGGCAGCCGTCCCTCAAGGTCAGCAACGTGGAACGGGACCGGCGGCTCTATACCCAGCAGTTTGCACGCCTGGCTCATGCGGTCCGCGTAACTTGGCTCGTTGTCCAGGCACTCTACCCGCATCTTACATCTTTCCAGCAGGTACACGGGGAAGAAGGTAACGCCACTGCCCGCATCAAGGACGCGCATCCCCGGTTTGCAATTTAGCTCCCTGGCAACGAACGGGTACTCCACGCGCCGCGACCATTCGTGCAAAGGTGTCAGCGGCCAGATGTAATCGGGGCCTTCGATCCGGTCGTTTACGGGGAAGAACCTTGACTGGGCTGTCTCGAGCGCATCGAACGCCTCTCTAAACGCAGGCAAGCTCATATGTGAGCGAGTGGCCCATTCAAATGTAGGTGGCATAGGGCAAGTGTCCTCACAGCGCGCAACAAACAAGATTCGCCATGACGGGGATATAGCCGCGGTACGGTCGTAGCATCTCTGGCGGCATACCCGGCTCGCGTTACGCGATCATTGTACCACGGACCGCTGAGGGGTTACGCAGACCCGAATAGGACAAACTACAACCCACCTAATCCTGTCAATGGGTGTCAGGAATAGATGGTATAATATAGAGGTAGAAAACTATTAGTGCGCATATAAGAAGCTAGTTGTTGGAGAGACATGCATGCCGCAGTTCGAGGTAGTATCCGATTTCGTGCCGACGGGCGACCAGCCGGAGGCCATTGCAAAGATAGTAGAAGGCTTAAACAAAGGATATAAGCACCAAACACTCCTGGGTGTTACCGGCTCAGGCAAGACTTTCACGATGGCGAAAGTAATCGAGGCCACGCAACGCCCTACCCTCGTGCTGGCCCATAACAAGACGCTTGCCGCCCAGCTCTACCAGGAGTTCCGCGACTTCCTGCCCAACAACGCGGTCGAGTACTTCGTCTCCTATTACGACTACTACCAGCCGGAGGCTTACATCCCCCGCACCGACCTCTACATCGAGAAAGATGCCGACATCAACGAGGAGATAGACAAGCTGCGCCACGCCGCCACCCGCGCCCTGTTCGAGAGGCGAGACGTGGTAATCGTCGCCTCGGTGTCGTGCATCTTCGGCCTCGGCTCGCCGGAGGAGTACGGCAACACGGTCGTCAGCCTCAAGCGGGGCGAGAGCGTGCGCCGCAACCAGGTGCTGCGCCGCCTCATTGACATCCACTACAACCGCAACGACCAGTCGCTGGTGCGCGGCTCTTTCCGTGTGCGCGGCGACACGCTTGAGATACAGCCTTCCTACGAGGACCTGGCTATCCGCATCGAGTTCTGGGGCGACGAGATAGAGCGCATCATGGAGTTCGACCCCCTTACGGGAGAGGTGCTGATAGAGCGCACCGAGGCCAACATCTACCCCGCCAAGCACTTCCTCACCTCCGAGGACAAGCTGGTAGCCGCCTTGCAGGATATCGAAGCCGAGCTACAGGAGCGCACAACCCAGTTGGTGTCCGAGGGCAAGCTGGTCGAGGCGCAGAGGCTTGAGCAGCGCACCCGCTACGACATGGAGATGTTGCAGGAGACCGGCTACTGCTCCGGCGTGGAAAACTATTCCCGCCATTTGGGCCGCCGCCAGCCGGGTGAGCAGCCCTGGACCCTGCTCGACTACTTCCCCAAAGACTTCCTGCTCATGGTGGACGAGTCGCACATCACGCTGCCGCAGGTGCGCGGCATGTTCGGCGGCGACCACTCGCGCAAGAGCACCCTGATTGAATATGGCTTCCGCCTGCCGTCAGCCGCCGACAACCGGCCCCTCACCTTCCAGGAGTTCCAGGGGCACATGACGCAAGCTGTGTACGTGACCGCCACGCCCGGCCACTTCGAGTACGAGCACAGCGAGCAGATAGTGGAGCTTATCATCCGCCCCACCGGCCTGGTGGACCCCTCCATCGAGATCAAGCCGACCACCAACCAGATTGACGACCTGGTGGAGCAGATCAGGCAGAGGATAGCCAACGGCCAGCGCGTGCTCATCACGACCCTGCGCACCAAGTTTGCCGAGCAGATAGCCGACTACCTCAAGGAGGTCGGCATCCGCTCCAACTACATCCACCACGAGATAGAGACTCTGGAACGGGTGGACATATTAAGGCAGTTGCGCCTCGGCGTGTTCGACGTGCTGGTGGGCATCAACCTCTTGCGGGAGGGGCTGGACCTGCCGGAGGTGTCGCTGGTGGCGATATTGGACGCCGACAAAGAGGGCTTCCTGCGCTCCCGCGACTCGCTGATCCAGACGATAGGCCGCGCCGCACGCCACGTCGAGGGCCACGTCATCATGTACGCCGACGTGGTCACGCGCTCCATGCGGGAGGCCATCGAGGAGACCTACCGCCGCCGCGAAATCCAGGTCAAGTACAACCTGGAGCATGGGATAGAACCGGCCTCCATCCAGAAGCAGGTGCGCGACATCACCGAGCGCGTCAAGCTTATAGCCGAGGAGAAGGTCGAGTACGAAGTTTCGTCCGAGGGTGATATCCTGCTCAGCAAGGACGAGCTAGCTCGCATGGTCAAGGAGCTAGAGAGCCAGATGAAGTCCGCCGCCAAGCTGCTGGAGTTCGAGAAAGCCGCCGCAATCCGCGACCGCATAGTCGAGCTACGGCGGGCGATGGAAGTGAGCTAAGTCCTCACCTGTTTCTTATGCTTGGCAACCAGGGCCAGTCCCGTTCCCAAGCATAAAGCTGCCAGCAAGGACCACTTGATGCCCTGGTCCTCCGTGGCCTGACCGGAGGCCGGCAGCGATCCCTCCGTGCTCCCTGACAGACGCGTCAGCCGGTCCAGGACTGCCATATCAGCCCTTGTTCTTTCCCGGGAGAGCGGTCCCGACCGGCCGGAAGGCAAGGGCTGAAGGACAGCACGCGTAACTTCGCTAAAGACCGAGTATCCGCCGTAGATAAGGTAAGACTCCCCAACGCGGTAGTAGGAAGCCGCATCCATC
This sequence comes from Chloroflexia bacterium, assembly GCA_036386675.1. Taxonomy (GTDB): domain Bacteria; phylum Chloroflexota; class Chloroflexia; order QHBQ01; family JADMIH01; genus JADMIH01. Next base: position 43,024 of record DASVVE010000034.1, read on the forward strand.
ATACAGAAGGGAGCATCGACGACCCAGGTAGTTCTGCTGGAATCCCCCTTCCAGAGGGTCAGCACTTCCAGCAAAGCGCCCTTCCCGCCCGTGCGCGGGTCGTCCGGCCCCGCTACTACCTTCCCACTGAACACTACTTCAGCGTGCGTAAATGCGCCCTGGACCGTCCCTTCGCCCTCCGGGCACTCACATGCCGCTGCCGGCGTAGCGGGCAAACTGCCGAATAACGCCAGACCTGATAGCAGGCTGATTGCCAGCAGCTTAGTGAGCCTCATGCTGTTACCTCAATGCTTTATAGAAGCGTGCCAAACAAGGGGGCGCTGCCGCAGATGCAGCAAGTCCGCAACGACCGCACATTGTATGCCGCCAAAGAGAAAGGAGCGGGCTACAGTAAGCTCACTCCTTTCCTGTTGCGTATTTACTTGCCTTCCAAACGCTACTGTTGAAAGGTATGCCTAGGTGACAGCCAACCAACGAGAAATCCTGTCAATATGCCATAGACTAGCATACCCACTCCTACCCCTACGGCAATACTTGTCAAGCCGTAGGAGGAAGACAAACTTACATAGTTGAGCATGTTAATAGACTCATGCACAGCACCACCGACTGATAATGCTACTAGCCCTCCGGTGCCCCACGCAACAGCGTTGATTATCATCCAGGCTATGGGCTTGAACCTGCCGACGGGTGAGACTGCTTGCTGTAATATGCCAAACACTATTCCAGCTACTGCAAAATACATTATTCCCCAGCCTGTAGTGTCGGCATCATTTAAGCCGCGGCCCAACATTGCTATGAAGCTCCCGAGGAAGATAATGAACATTGCGCAGAACCAGCCTACTCCACTCCCTAAAACCCATCGCCAAATCTTTACATGCTCATGCTTCTGTAGGGCCAGACCTTGTAGAACCCCTAAGTAAAGGCCCCCGAATATACAAAGGGCTACAAGACCTCCCTGACCCCAGATGAGGATAAGCAGTCCTCCAAAGGTTCCTGCTATAGTTGTGGCGAGCATCCACCATAGCAACAGACTCCAGCCAAAACCTGCGCTCACAGCCCTGTTACGCCTCTGATTATTGTGCTCGTTCATAGCAGTGGACTCTTAGTTGGCCTATGTAGGGGGTGCTACCGTTTTCTCTGCGCCCCGATTTCCTCTGTGATGGGCAATTGCTCTACTTTTGAACATCCTGATAACCTGATAATGCTAGCGTACATTCGCCGTAGTCATAGCTTAGAGTTAGTAAACACGTGAGGCAGTAACATGCTAGATAGGCACGTTGGGTAGGGCTAGTTGAGACAATTCGACATCCAGACGAAGGTTATACGAGGCGTTTTCGGGCCTACAGATCTGTGATTACCCTCAACAACTATCACTCCAGGCACACTCTAAGACGCTGTCGCCATCGAGAGCGGGCCAGTGTTCAGGCTGCTGGCGCTGAGCGGGCCTGTTCCGAGCGGGCCGGTCTTGTGCAGCCCGCCTGTGATTAGCCTCTCGCCGGAGGGCTGCATGTTGTTCAAGAACCCGCCGTTCACATGCCCGTGGTTGGAGGGATCGCCGGTAGCAATCACCTTGCGGCGCACTTCGGTGGCCGAGTTGACGATAAGCTGGTCTCGCTCCCGTTCCGCGATGCTCACGAAGGCGGCTGCCACGTACGGGTCGAACTGAGTGCCCGCGCAACGCTTCACCTCGGCTATCACCTCGTCAAGCGACATGCCCTTGCGGTACGGGCGGTCGGAGGCCATAGCTTCCACAGCGTCGCACACCGCCAGTATCCGCGCCTCCAGGGGGATCTCCTCCCCCACCAGCTTGTCGGGGTAGCCCCTGCCGTCCCACCGCTCGTGATGGTGCCTCACGAACGGAGCCAGGTGTCGCAGGCTGCGGCACGTTGCCAGGAACTCGCCACCAAGCGCCGCGTGCGTCTTGATGTACTCGTACTCCTCGTCGGTCAGCTTGCTGGGCTTGTGCAGCACCGCCTCGGAAATGGCTATCTTGCCGATGTCGTGCAGGAAACCGGCCTGGCGCAGAGGCTCGAACCGCTCAGGCTCCACTCCCAGGTCGTGCGCGATGGCTACCGCGTAGTCGCCCACCTTGGAGGCATGGCCGCCTACGTAGGGGTCGCGGGCGTCGATGATCTTCGATAGGGTGAGGAACAATTCTTCGTTGAGGGACTGCATGGTGCGGCTGGCCGATACCACCTCGGCGTTGGCGTGGGTCAGTTCCACGTTCATACGCTGAAGCTCGCGCACGCTATGCTCGGTCTGCGAGATGTACTGCTTCATCGCCACGCGCATCATCAACACCGGCAGGGTGAACACGATCACGCCCAGGGGGCCGGTGGTCGTATAGGCCAGGCCCACGAACATGCCGAGCGTGCAGAGCGTCAAATAATGGCTCACCAGCCACTGGTAGCGCTCGTGCCAGACCTTCACCGGGCTGTCCCCGCTCACGAGGCTGATGACGGTGGCGATCAGGCCCGTATCGACTATGAAGTAGGCCACGGCCACAAGTACCATCGGCACGATCAGCACGGGCAGATTGTCCAGCCTGAACTCGAGTTGCAGGAACCGCAGGGCGAACACCGGCAACACACCCGCCAGTACGTGGGTGGCCCAGTTGAAGGCGGTCTTATAAGCCGAAGTCTTGTCGAGGAAAGGCTGCTGGCGCACGCGGTGGGCCAGCACGATAGCGGCCGAGACGAGCACCAGTCCGGGCAACCCCGTTACGAGCGCGGCGGCAAAGGCCACAGCTACCGATACCGAGACGGTGCCTTTGCCGTACAGGTCGAGTTGCATCAGTTCCGCGCCCACGGCCAGCATGACGAACAGGGCCACCGCTACAGGGTCGGGACTCGTGTGCATGAAGAACCCGGTGAAAGCGAAGGCCAGGCCCGCCAGTATCACGCTGGTGATGAACATCGGGAACACGGCTTTTTGCAACCTGCTGGGCGCGGCCTGCGGCCGTTCGCTCACGTGAATCTGGTACTTCTCTGCCTTGAGCTTAGGCTCGGTTATGGGGCGGGTGATCGGCTGCGTAGTGACGGCGGAAGTGGCTGCCCTGGCCGCGCCGAGCGCCACTGTCATGGGCGAGATCAGCGGGGCCGTGCCCGCCGCCAGGATAGGTGCCGTGTTGGGTCGGAGAGGCGGCCTGCCTATAGGCGTGGGGGCTGCCGGGGGGTTGTTGGTAGCGGGCGCTGGTTTGGTGGCAAGCGCGGTCGCGGGCATAACCGAGGCGTGCGAGCCGTTGGCGGTAGCCTTGTATGCGCCGTTTGTCTGAGTGGGCCTCGGTGTAAAATTGCCGGAGTACGGAGCGGACAGGCGCTCGGAGGGTGGCGGAGCGAAGTCGATAGAGCTTGGAATGTCGGAGCCGCATACCACGCAGTTGCGCCCGTTGAGCTTGGCCTGGTACACGGCGATGTCCGCCCGGTGGATCAGGTCGGTAGGGTTGTCGGCGTCTATGGGGTAGCAGGCCACCCCGACGCTCATCGTTACGTGGAGTTGGGTGGGGTTGTTGGGGACGCTGAACCGGGCCGCCTCGACGGCGGCGCGCAGTCTCTCCGCGGTCGCCCTTGCCTCTTCGGCAGTGACCTCCGGCAGAACGATAGCGAACTCCTCGCCACCAAAGCGCCCCGCGATATCGAAGTCGCGGACCGTCTCGCGGATGATCTTGCCTATCCCGGCGAGGACCGCATCGCCAGCCAGGTGCCCGTATGTGTTGTTGATATTGCGCAACAGGTCCAGGTCGGCCATGATGAGGGCGAGGGGCCTGCCGAAACGCTTGGTCCTCTCTATCTCGGCCTGGTAGAGCGTGCTGAAATGGCGGGCGTTGTGCAGCCCGGTCTTGCCGTCGGTCTGCGCCTCATGCTTGAGCTGGGGTATCATGAGGGCCTGGTACATGAGCACCAGGGGCGAGAGGGCGGGGAGCACCAGCCAGGGGTTGCTCTGCCACAACACGGCTACCACGTAGCCCAGGCACGACATGATGAAATCGGGCTGGAGACTCTGCCACTTCATAACGCCCGACTGCCGCCAGGAGATCTTACGGGCGAGGACCAGCGCCATGCCGACCAGGGCGTGGTTCAACACCACGTACATCAGCACCGCGCATATGGCCGACATTACGGGCACCACCTGCAAGGAAAACAGGGGGTCTACCATGCCCCCCATGCGCGTGCTGATGGCCTGGTGAGTCCCCCAGGCACCCCACGCCGAGACGAGGTGAGTGGCAATGTTGAAGGGTTGGAGGTACCAGTTGCGCAGGTGGTCGCTGCCGGTAAGGCGCTCTTTGGCCCACTCGATCAGGTGAGGCAGCACGATCACCAGCACCCACAGGGGCGGTTGCAGGAGAAAGATGCTTGCCACGAAGAAGACGAAGTGCGGGTAATAGGACTGCTTGCCGTGCGAGGTCTCGAAGAGTTGCGACACCGTGCCGAAAGCGGTGAGGAGGAGGAAGGTAATCAGTTGGGGCTGAGTCGAGCTAAGGTCGAAGGCAAACAGAGACCACGCCAGGCATGCAACCCCTGACGCGAGAACTATCGAGATAAATACCCAAGCCTTGTACGACATGACCCGTTTTCCACCCTCTGAGAGTAATCCGGGTAGAGCATTTCCGCCTGCCCTGGTATGGAGCCCCTACATACCGTGGGCGCATCGGACGTAGCGGTCCCCATTCTGGACCCCTACCAAACTGCTCAGCCCGCCGAGACCCACAAGGTTCTGAGAACCCCGCGTCTCTCTCACACGCTTATCTTATAAGAGGCGCGCGTGTATAACAATCACATGATGGGGGTAATGAGGCTAGTACCTTTATGCTATGTGCATACTGAGTGAGACCCCTCTACGCTAACGACTTCACAAACTCAGCAGATTTTACAGTAGATGGGATGGAGAGGAGGCAGGTTTCCCCAGGCACAGTTGTGAAATTGCAATATGAGCAGCCTTGACCGACATCCATCAATCGATCTGCTTCCCGTAACACAGACTGAGCGGATCTTCGGTATACTCTCCGAACGGTGGAATACGCTTAAACCCCATACGCTCGTATAAGGCGATGGCCTCATGCTGGTGAATACCGGTTTCCAGCCGCAGAAGATTGACCCCACAAGCCAGGGCATAATCTGAGAGATGGTTCAGCATTAACTTTCCGAACCCCAGGCCACGAAACTGCGGACGCACATACATCCGTTTTATCTCCCCGTACTCAGTACCAAACATCTTGATACCGCCACAGCCAGCTGGTGTCCCTTGGTAGCACAATACGAAAAATGGCACATCTTCGGCCACTAGTTTTTCGACGCTGAAGCCATGATGGTTTTCGGACGGGTATAATGATTCAAGCTGCGCATCAAGCTCATTTATCAGGGCGACGGCGTCCGCGGTGTCGGGACGTTCTCGCGTGATGATGGCTGACATGGGGCTATCGCCTTCCTTTCCTTGCTCCCGCTTCGACTACACCTTTCCTCTGGCACCAAAGCATCTAAACTACCTGCGTTTACTCACCAGTGTAACACCGGTATCGCCGCCCTGTGAAGAAGACGGGCACATACCGCGCCCACTTTGCACCCGCATGGCTCTGCTTATCGCGGGAAGTGAGTTTCGCCGGATTTGGTATACTGTTAGATAACAGTATATTTGAGACGGCAGTAAAGTTACGCGATTCACGGCTATATAGCAGACTGGGTAAAGCAGATGGACAGCATGTTACGTGAGGGGAACAATCGAGTAGTGGTCGCGATGAGCGGCGGGGTGGATAGCTCGCTGACCGCTGCCCTCCTGATGGAGGCCGGGTACGAGGTAATCGGCGTACACATGCGCCTGCACCACCTACACGCTCAGAGCCGCACGGGAGATGGGGGCAAGCTCAACAAGGGCTGCTGCTCCGCCGACGACGTGGACGACGCACGCCTGGTATGCTACGAGCTTGGCATACCCTTCTACGTGCTCGATTTCGAGGGCGATTTCCGCAAGACGGTCATAAACAACTTCGTGGAAGAGTACAGCAAGGGCCGCACGCCTTACCCCTGCCTGATGTGCAATCGCTACGTCAAGTTCGACTCCCTCCTCAAGCGGGCTGCGCAGCTCGACGCCGACCACCTGGCGACGGGGCACTACGCGCGCATCACCTACGACGAGGCGACCGGCAAGTACAGCCTGCGCAAGGCCCTCGACCCCTCTAAGGACCAGTCGTACGTGCTGTATCACCTGGGACAGGACGAGTTGAGCAGGTTGCTGCTGCCTTTGGGCGAGCACCAGAAGACGTACGTGCGCCAGATGTCCTCCGAGCGCAACCTGGTGACCGCCGACAAGCCTGACAGCCAGGAAATCTGCTTCATCCCGAACAACAACTACCGCACCTTCCTCGACAAGGTCTCCCCCGGCATGGCACGTCCCGGCGATATGGTGGACACGCAAGGCAACGTGGTTGGAGAGCACGGGGGAGTGCCCAACTACACCATCGGCCAGCGCAAGGGCCTGGGCGCGTTAGGCAAGCAGCCCCACTTTGTGCTTGAGCTTCGGCCTGAGAGCAACACGGTAGTGGTCGGCACCAACGAGGAGCTACTCTCCCGCGAGCTGGCCGCCGACGACGTGCACTGGACCTCCCGCACCGCCCCCACCGAGCCGTTCCGCGCCCTGGTCAAGATTCGCTACCGCGCCCCCGAAGTGCCCGCCACGGTCACGCCCCTCCCCGGCAACCGCCTCCACGTCGAGTTCGACACCCCGCAGCGCGCCGTCACCCCAGGCCAGGCGGCTGTCGTCTACATAGACGATGAGGTTGTGGGTGGCGGGACGATAGAGCGCCAGGCTTCGTAAACATGGGGACTCGTCGCATGCAGACGCCCCTCGATTTCAATCGACGGGCGTCCCCTGGCGATAACGCAGCGATTCTACGCGAGTAATTACATCGCCCTACATCCCTGCCCCATCCTTGATGCCTTCAGCACAATGCAGTTTCGTTGCCCCTGAAATACACACCTCGGCATGATGTATAATCAGCCTGCGCCTCAACGCGCGAACCTGCTTTGAAGGTGGCCGATTATGCCTTTCATACCGCAAATATCACCCATAGTGATCGTCTTCCTGGGCCTGGGCACGGCTTATGCTTTGGTCTTCCACCTGTGGAGGGGACGCAACCTGCAACACCTCTTGCTGTTCTGGCTGGTGAGCGTGCTCGGTTTCGCGCTTGGCTCGACGCTCGGCGGCATCTCGCCCTTCAACCCGGTGCTGCTAGGGGGCATACCCGTGATGGAGGCCAGCCTTGGCTCGTTATCTCTGTTGCTGGTTGCCAGGCGCTTTACGCTGTGATACAATCTTCCGCTAAGTGGTTGAACGTTATGGCTCGGCACAAGGTACAGGATAATACCCTGTTCCAGGCCCGACGTGAGCCGGTAACGAACTACTAACCACTAGCAACTAGGAGGACAGTGGATGAAGATAGTATTTATCGTGTTGGCCGTCGTGCTGGTGCTGGCAGTGGCACTGCTGCCGGTCTTCCTGCTCTTTTTCACCGAATGGCCGCGTGACGGTAGCTATTCCTGGCTGGTGGCTGTACGCGATATGTCGCTCATCTACGCCAGCATGTTCATGTGCGTCGGGGCTATCTTATTTATAGTCATGACGGCGCTTCTCGCCCTCATCGCCTTCGCGATACGCGACCACATCGTGCCCGCCCTCCAAAAGGTTGACGACACCGCCAAGACCGTGCGCGGCACCGCCACCTTCGTCAGCGAGAGCGTGGTCGCCCCCATTATCAAGACGGCCGGTGCGGCCGCGGGCGCTCGCGCAATGGTACAGACGCTGATGCGCCGCAAACCGCCAGGAAAGTGAGACGTGAAACGTGGTTCTGAAACGTGAAACGTGAAACGTGATGCGGCACCAGGAACAGAGTCGCAGTTTAGGGACCAGATTTCACAATTGTCATCACGTTTCACGTTTCACGTTTCAGAGAAGAGGAGTGACAAGGGATGAAAAGACGCAGAGAGAGTGACGCAAGCCTGCTGATCGGGTTGGTGCTAGGTATAGCGGTGGGGGCGGCGCTCGTGGTTATACTCAGCGCGAGGCCGGACGAGAGCTTGAACTTCCCTGCGCTGAACACCGGCAACGACAAAGTTGAGAAGGCGCGGGCGGCGCTGGAAGAGAAGGACAAGGAGCGTACCGAGGGAGCGGCGGAAGGTGCCGCCGATTAACCAGCGCAAAGGCACTGCAAGTTGAAAACAGCCTCGGTTGTCACCGAGGCTGTTTCTTTGTGGAAACCCGTACCAAAAGTTATAGAAATATAGAACAAGCATGCTATAATATTGAGAGTAATGATTACTCTAGAACAGAGTTGTAGGGGAATTTGAGAGTGTCTAGCCTCAGTATTATCTATGATCTAGTGCAACAACGTGTAACTGCTCAGTACGAGCGTATCAATAGCTTAGATACTAAAGCAGGCTTCGTTCTTGGCTCTGCAACACTCTTAACGGGGGGTATTTCGGCGTTACAGCAAGTTGCTATTACAACAATGACAGATCTTAATTCTAAAGATCCATCAACTGTAGCACAATGGAAGATAGGGATTGGCGGAGCAAGCCTGCTTGCGGTACTGTTTTACTTAGTTCTTGTGTTTGCCTCAATCCAAGCTTACAAGATCAGGAAATATAATGCGTTAAGTCGTGTCCGAACTCTCATAGACAAGTACTATGAAAACGAGGAAGTGGATACAAAAGAAGTACTGGTAGATACTTTGGCAACACTTGTAGAGGAAAACGATCAGATAATAGACAGAAAGGCACTTTGGACCCAACGAGCCATTAGTTGTCTGATGATTGAAGCAATTTTACTAGCCATACTGACGATGTTGCAATTAGCTCTAGGACTCCAACCATAATGGAGGGCATGTCATCGTGAACAATTCAAGTACAAACAACAAGGATAAACAAGATCAGACCAGGCGTGATCGCACAGATCGAGACTTGATTAACACAGAGCGGAGAACTGATGATGGTGAACGCTCAGACAAGCGTATAGTTCGCCGCGAGGAGAAGCGATAATTTTGGCAACCACGAGCTACGATGCTTCCCTGCTGTGCTTGTTGCCGTCGTAGACGAGCATCGTGGCTTCCTCTTCCAGCTTCGTGCGCAGGTGGACGGGGCGGCCCCAGAGGGCGTGGATGTGCTCAAGGGTCTTCTGTCCGTAGTCGATGTCGAGGTCCTGGCCGTCGTGCATGTGGTGCAACAGTAGCTCGCCGTTGTGGGAGTAGTCGCTGTCCTCCACCAGGATGGTGGGGTTGCCGAAGTTCGACATGCGGGAGGCTATGCTGTCGCGGATGTGCTCCCAATTCTTGTCCACGATGACCCACTGGTCGCCCTGCCGCTCGTAGAGGTAGAGGTCAAGCTCGTCCACAAGGTCGCGGGTGAGATAGTTGCGGATGAGCGAAACGTCGTTCTCCTCCTCACGCACCTGGAAGAGCTTCTTGCGGCCCTCGCCCGGCTTGCGGCCGTACCTGGCCTGCTCCTCCTCAGTCGGGTTGTCCCAGCGGCACTCTATGTCTTCCAGTATCTTCACGCCCAGGAAGTAGGGGTTGAGGGATTGGCGCGAGGGGGCGAGCACCCCGGCATGCATGGCCGCAAAGTCGGTGTATTCCCTGTCCGACAGGTCTAACTCGCGCATGATGCGAGCGTGCCACACGCTGGCCCAACCTTCGTTGCACACCTTAGTCTGCATCTGCGGCACGAAGTATAGCATCTCCTGCCGCACGATTGCCATGACGTCCCGCTGCCACGGCTCAAGGTAACGCGAGTGCTCCATGATGAAGCCGACGATGTCCTTCTCAGGCTGGGAGGGCACCCGGCGGTCCTGCCACAGTCGCTTTTCCGGCAGCTTGGGCCTATCGTCGGGGGTCAATTCGAACAGGTCATCGAACGGCGAACCAGCGCGGGTCTGCGACCTTTCATCATACGTCGCGGGTGAAAGAGCCTGCGACTTCTTGCGATGTTCGCTGGTGGTGAGATGAGGGTCGATGTGCTCCTGTATAGACAGCACCGCGTCGAGGAACCGCTCAACTTTGTGCAGGCCGTGTTCTTGCTCGTACTGCCGGATACGCGCGGCGTTGAGGGATGCAGTCTCCACCATCTGGCGGTTGGTGTGCCGGAAGTAGGCGTTATGCTTGAAGAAATCGCAATGCCCCAACACGTGTGCGATCACAAGCTTGTTTTGTAGGACTGAATTACCTTCCATCAGGAAGGCGTAGCTAGGGTTGGTGTTAATAACCAATTCGTATATCTTGCTCAGGCCATAGTCGTAGCTAGTCTTCATGCGATGATACACCTTACCATGCGACCAGTGGGAAAACCGCCCCGGCAGCCCATATGACCCAAACTCGTACATAATTGAGGCAGGCACCATCTCAAAATGCACCGTGTACGGGTCCAGTCCGAAATCGCGGGCAATCTCCCAAATAGGAGCTATAGCATCTTCTAGTTGTTTGATATCGGGGTCCATAAGCACTCCGTGAATTACGAATTACTAACAACTCCCGTAATTCGTAATTAGTAATTCTTCACACGGCTTCTCGCAGGGGCGACTTGGAGAAAAAGCGTTGGAGGGCCGGGTAGACTGCGGATTTGTCGTTGATGGTGACTGAGACGAACTTGGGGTCGTCTACCTTGTTGAAGGCCGACATCAGGGTGCTGGTGGAACCCCGGTAGCCCTCGCGGATTTCGCCGTAGCCGAACAGGTTGCACTCGGCTAGCATCTCCTTCACCAGGCGCACGCACATGTCGTTGTCCCACGGCAGGTTGTCGCCGTCCGAGAAGTGGAATGGATAGATGTTCCAGTCGCGGGACGGAAAACGCGCCTTGATGACGTTCAGCGCCAACTGGTAGGCCGACGACACCTGCGTGCCGCCCGACTCTCCCTTGTGGAAGAACTCCTCCTCCGTGACCTCTTTGGCTTCAGTGTGGTGCGAGATGAAGACTATCTTCACGTTCTCGTACTTGGTCCGCAGGAAGCGCACCATCCAGAAGTAGAACGAGCGAGCGATGTACTTCTCGAACTCGCCCATAGATCCACTGACGTCCATCATCGCCAGTATCACCGCGTTCGACTGGTACTCCACCCGCGTTTCCCAGGTCTTGTAGCGCAGGTCTTCATTGCGGATGTTGCCCACGCTGGGGTTGCCCGCCGAGGCGTTGCGCTTGAGGTTCTCCAGCAGGGTGCGGCGCTTGTCGAGATTGGACATAGCCCCTTTCTTACGTATGTCGGTGAAGCGCACGGAGGGCGACTCGATCTCTTGCAGCCGCTTCTCCTGGAGGTTGGGCAGACCCAGGTCCTCGAACAGGAGGGCGGCTATCTCGTCAACCGTCACCTCGGCCTCGTAGTAGTCCACACCGGGTTGCTCGCCCGCCGGACCCTGCCCCTTGCCTGAACCTTGTCCCTGCCCCTTCGAGTTGCCCGCCTTGCCCAACACGTCACCCACCTGCGAATCGCCGTCGCCGGAGCCTGCATGCTTGCCGCTGTTGTCGTCATAGCGGAAGCGGTACTCCTCTAGAGAGCGGATGGGCACCTTGATAACGTGCTTGCCGTCGGAGAGGATGATGTTCTCCTCGGACACGATGTGCTTGAGGTCCTGCTTTATCGCCTCTTTGATGCGCTCCTTGTGCCGCTGCTGGTCCTGCGGCCCCTTGCGGTGCAGCGACCAATCGTGCTGCGACACGGACATGAGCGGCGGCTTGATTTGCGAGTTGGGGTCGTCAGCCATAAGTTGCTCTTTTCTGTCAGGTAGTAGCCGGGTCAGGTAAGGAAATCGAGCGCATGCTGGGGTCTACCACCACTCGCCCGCCGTTAGGAAGGACCATCAGTGGGTCGGTATGCCCGAAGTCCAGGTTAGCTACTACCGGCAGGTCGGCGCGCCCGAACTCGTCCCGCACTATCCTCAGGACCGTCTCATATAGTTCTTCCACCTGCTCCGGCGTGTAGTGCGCGGGCCTGCCGATTACCATCCCGGCGAGTCGGTCCAGGATACCTTGCATGCCATAGTTGCGCAGCCACCAGGCGACCAGTGTGGGGTTTGGGGCATCTTCGGACGTTTCCCAGTAGAAGATAGCGCCGTCCCACACCTGCAACTCCGGCCACCACCGCGTGCCCTTGAGGAACTCCAGCACATCCAGGCAGCCACCAACCAGGGGCCCCTCGACGCGCTTGTCGCCCTGCAACCACTTCCAACCTGGGTTGGGCTGCGTGGCACGCCGTTGGTTAGCCCGCGCCTCGTCTTCCCACCTCACCATCTCATCGGTCCAGTCCGTCGAGGGCACAAGCTCACCCACGGGCGCGGTGGACATCAAAGTACGTCGTATCCAGCTTTCGGCATACAGGAAGGTACCGCCATTCTCGGCAATCCCCGCCAGTACCGAAGGGCCGTAGAAAGTCTGTAAGCCGGAGATTAAGGACAGCATGTGCAGGGTCGTGGTATCCGAGTAGCCCATGAAGACCTTGGGATTGTCGCTGATGGCCGATGTATCGACGTAAGGCAGTATGCGCACCGAGTCGTCGCCGCCGATGCTGGCGATTATGCCGTCAATGGAAGGGTCGGAGAAGGCGGCGTTGATGTCGTCGGCGCGGGCCTGGGGGTTGCGCCATATCCAGTCGGCATCAGCGCGCACGTGCGGCATCTCGACTACTTCAAGGCCGAAACGCTCCTTTAGCTCGCGCAGACCTCTATCGAAGCGCAGGGGCACAGTGGCCGGGCCGCCCCACGATGGAGAGACGATAGCGACCCGGCTACCCGGCTCCAGGTGTCTCGGTTTCTTCAGGTGCAGCATTACCTGCACTCCCTTGTCGGGTCTGTCCCTGCCGGGCTGCCGGTAGATGGTGATGATGCGATAGGGTTGCGCAAGCGCAAAGCCGCTCCGCCCGCCAGCAGAACGAAGGCGGCAGCTAGAAAGGATAAGATCAGCGGGGTGAGTGCAGCCCCAGTCCGGCTAATCGGTATGAGGGGAACGATGTTCCCCGGAGACAGTAGTTCAAAAGAGGCTACCATCTGGTCGAGCCTCGCTAAGTCTACGTTGAAGTCAGCGTTACCGGCACGTTCAAGTGCATCAGTTATCAGCCTGTTTTCATCCATTCCCACCGCGCCCGGCGTGGGAGGATTTGATAAGAAAACGGGAAACACGACAGATACGTAGTAGTGCCTTCCGTAGACCTTGTCTTCCAACAGCCCCTGGAACATATAGAACGTATTGTCAGGAGACGGGGGTGACGGGTCCTGACCCAGGTTGGATATGTACCTCACACCGGCGCCATCCGGCAAGGTAATATACTTTTGCCTGGCAAGGTATATGTTCGCGGCGTTGATGGGCGGCAGGAGCGAGGGACTTGTGATAGTTTCGCCGTTCTGCCAGGTGGGTGGTTTCCAGGTGGGACGGTCTCGCAAGGTGGTGCGCAAGTCGTTTACTTCCCTTAGCCAAACATCATCGGGATCGTGAGGGTAAAGCGACTGGTAACTGCTCCGCATGGGGAAGACATATATAGCCGGTCCCATCTCGTATGCGTTCGGAAGGGGATAGCCGTTGAACCGATACTTGTAGTGGCACGGGTGCGCCGTCCACCAGGGTTCGTCCGGTGATACGCTCTTCTCAGGCACTGTCTCGGCCATCATATTGTGGCCGAGCGACTTGTCGTGCTGAAAGTAGAGCACTGGATGGTCACCACAGGCGGTATCGCTACTCTGCGCGGCCTCTGCGGGGCAGGGCTGTAACACCAGCGCCAGCCACGCAAGCAGGCCTAACATTGACAGTGCTTTACCTGGGCGAAGCTTCATATGTACTCCCGCGCTATCGGTTCAGTAGCGACCCAACGTACTGCAACAGCGAGTTGGCGCACACCGCACAGTAGCCGTGCTGCTCCACCAGGCGGTTGACCACCTCGTTGATGCGGCGAAGCTGCTCAGGGTCGGGTGTCTTCACCGAAGTAGTGATTTTGACAACGTCCCGCAGGTCCGCGAACAGCTTCTTCTCTATCGCTTCCCGCAGGCGCTCGTTGGAGGTGTAGTCGAACTGCTGCCCTCGCCTTGCCAACGACGATATGCGAATCAGTATCTCCTCGCGGAAGGCCTTGCGGGAGGTATCGGTGATGCCTATCTGTTCTTCTATAGAACGCATCAGGGTCTCGTCGGGTTCGCGGTCCTCGTCGGTCATCTGGTCGCGCATCTTCTGGCCTGAGCAGAACGCTTCCACGTTGTCCAGGTAGTTGTTGAACAGAGTGCGGGCGGCCTCCTCGAAGGAATAGACAAAAGCCTTCTGCACCTCGCGCTTGGCTACCTCATCGTACTCCTTACGAGCCTCCCCTATCAGGTTGAGGTAATGCTCGCGCTGCTCCCTCGACACGGAGGTATGCTGTTCCAGGCCGTCGCGGAGGGCGCGAAGGGCGTCTATCGGGGTGATGCAAGTGACCCCCTCTTTTACCAGCGCGTTCGACAGGCGGTTGATGACGTAGCGGGGCGATATGCCGTCCATGCCCTCCCGGTCCGACTCCTCCTGAAGCTCCTTTACGTCCTTCGCCTTGAAGTCCTCTATGTCCTCGCCGTTGTACAGCTTGAGCTTCTTCATCAAGCTGACCCCGGCCTTCTTGCTCGGCTCCAGGCGGGTGAGCACGGCGAAGATGGAGGCCACGTCCAGCGTATGTGGGGCGACATGCACTGCCTGCAAGGCGCTCTGCTTGAGCAGCTTCTCGTAGATGCGCACCTCGTCGTTCACGCGCAGGTTGTAGGGCACCTTCACCAGGATGATGCGGTCCTGCAACGCCTCGCTCTTCTTGTTGCCCACGAAACCCTGGTACTCGGTCTCGTTGGTGTGCGACACCACCACCTCATCGGCGTAGATCATCGAGAAGCGCCCCGTCTTGATGTTTTGCTCCTGGGAAAGCGTGAGCAGCACGTACAAGAACCGCTCATCGACTTTTAGCATCTCGACAAATTCCATAACACCTCGGTTAGCGACGTTTAGCTCGCCATCGAAGCGATAGGCACGCGGGTCGGACTCAGAGCCGAATTCGCCTATCGTGGAGAGGTCTATAGAGCCGGTAAGCTCGCTAATGTCCTGACTGTTGTGATTGATGAAGCCATTGGCACAGAAGGAGTGAGTGCCGGGTACCGTAAGGTCGTAGACCTGCTCTATGCCTTCCGTAATATGCTGTACCTCAAGCCACAACAGGTTGGTGTCAAGATGGCGGCGCAACGTAGCTAGGCTGGTGGAACTTTCGGGCAAGACCTGCTCCGCCGTTGAGATAAGCGTAGCAAGAGAGGAACGGGTTAGATTGCGACCCCACTCTGCATTAGTGGCATAGCGAGTGAAGCGTGTGAGCGGACCTTTCTGCCCGTATGTAGCTTCGGAGATCAGCAATTTGACAGTGGATTGTAAGCCGGGAATGTGATCGAAATTGGTGCTACCTCTCCTGGCGACAAGACCTTCAGGACCATCGGTGCATTTGTCACGTAATGACGGAATCAGCTCAGCCAGAGTTATCACATCGTCACCAAGCACCACCACGGAGTACGCCGTGAACTTGCCCTTAATGGTTTCCTTGTAGAGGGCTGAGACGATGTTGAGGTTCAACAAGACGACCTGCACCTGCCGCGCCAACTCTCTAGACGCTGTGGCAATCTTGAACCGGTTGCTAACCAGGGCCTTACGCGCGCTGATTGTGCCATCTCCCCAGAACAGACCTTCGAGGAATGACAGGACTATATGCTTGGGAGCAGTCATGATGATACGGGGAATACGCTTGTTCGCGGCACCACGCGTAATGCCGCAAACTTGTTGCAACCAATGCACCAGTTTGATGGATGAGATGCTGATGGAGCGTGCGTATGTGCCTGTCTTGCCATACTCCTTCGGCTCCACCGAGAATAACCTACTACATACCGCATGGATGTCATCCAGCACTCGCCGCTCGCCATTGGTTAGCCAGAGGGCTGTATCGGTCAGTGAGCCTTCAGCCACTATATAGCCGAGCAAGCGGGCGAGGTCCTCACTCAATACTTCAGGAAGCGTCAGATGTTTGTTTTGGCCTTTGCTGCCTGGACCTGTATAGTCGAACTCGGGGAGCGTTGTAGCCCTCCCGAACATGCCCGACCCACGTTGAAGGGCAACATAATTGCCTACCGCCAGATCGCTGAGTTTGACCCACTCCGACTTACCGTCGCGCATGACGAGCACGGGGTGTACAGTGGAGCCTTCAATTTCATAACCCAGGCGGGTGCGGACGCGACGTGTAGGTTTTACACCACCGTTATAGAAGTGAGACGTGGACTCTGTGCCATCTCTGCCCATCACCCTCACGCTAAATGGCACAAAGGCGTCTTCAGATGCACGCACCTCGGCTTGTAGTTCATCAAAGCGAAGCATGCCCTGGTCCGTCAATAGAAGAGTGTCACCCGTGACGCACTTAGGGTCTGACGGGCTGAATGTACCTATACCCACCCTCTTCTTCTCCGAGAAGGCGATGCGCTTCACCGGTACCTTCTCGATGCGGCCGCTGTAGGTGTGCTCTAGCTCGAAGCGACACTTGGGGCATAGATCGCCCTCGATGTAGATGCCGTACTCGCGCTGGAAGTCCTGGCGCAACTCCTGTGGGATGAGATGTAGAGGCTCCTCGTGCATAGGGCAATCGCGTATCGCATAGACAGCCCCGGCCTCGGTGCGGGTGTAGGCTTCCAGGCCGCGCTTGAGCAGGGTGACTATGGTGCTCTTGCCGCCTCCCACCGGCCCCATGAGTAGCAGGATGCGCTTACGGACCTCTAGCCTCTGGGCCGACGAGTTGAAGTACTCGACTATCTGCTGTAGCGCCTTGTCCAGCCCGAATATCTCGCCGTCGAAGAAGGTGTAGTGCGGCAGCCCGCGCGGCCCTACGGCGACACCCGCCGAGAGAATCATGTCAAAAATACGCGCGTGGGCCAGGTTGGCTACCCTGGGATTGGCCTTCACCACGTCGAAATATTGCTCGAAAGTACCTTCCCACGATAGTGCTTGCTCGTGCGCTCTTAACTCCTCAAGCTTCTTGATGAGGTCCATAACCTTGTCCTTTCGTGACCCACCCCAGCCTTGCAGGCCTGGGTGAAAATAGAGGGACCGAGAAAATAAGGGTGTAGCAAAACCAGGGTGGGCGCGCCGCTGCTCCACCTGTGCCGGGTATGGTATGCAGTTGTGGGTGTTGAGAATGACCGTCAAACAGCGACGGAGGGGACGATATTACGGGTAGGAGTGCTTATGGAGTGAGGTGTGGAACGTGTGTTGGAGTTTGGAGTTATGAGGTTGAATAACCCCTCATCAGGAGGAAAGCTGGCGGCACTGTTGTCGCCAGGTAGGAGATGATTACCTGTTAGACGCTGCTATGTGCAGATGCGATTATTCAGGGCAAATAATGCGCAAAATCCCCACGGGCCGCGCCAGCGAGCGGTGGGGACAGGGACTGCACCGTTGCCTATCCCGTGCGGGACCGGCCCTTTCCAAATATGTTCCTGATGTATGTATACAATAGCCTTCAAGAAGTGACAAGGTTTTCCACAGTTACTTGTGGGTAGTGCCACCTATCCATTTTGGCTACTGCCGCGCTCTTAACTCTATTAACGCCATTTGTCACAAAATGGTTGCAAGTTATGTCTACGGCTTGAGACAAATCAGCAAAATGAAACCAATTGTTCACCGCATAGGCGCAGAGAACGCAGAGACTACGCGGAGATAATGGTTGTTCAGGAAGGGGGCAACTGCTGCATATTACAGTGCAGTGCTGCCCCTTCCCCAAACCACCCTCCATTCTTCTCTGCGTACCTTTGCGGCCTCTGCGTCTCTGCGGTGAATATACTGTGTCCACTACTGCGACGGGTCGTCGTATACGCCCCAGGTGTTGACGTAGGCGAAGTAGAAGAACTCGGGGTTGAACAGCGTGTAGATCTTCCCGGCGTCGGCTAGCATGAGGCCGCTGGCGAAGAAGCTGTAGTCGTTGGGCGTCAGGGTCTTTTCGGGGCCGGTAGCATAGCCGAGAAGCGACTTGATTTCGGCGTGGGTGCGCCAGACGTGGCCGAAGCCGAGCACGGGCGTGAAGAGGCCGGGCGGGGCAGGTTCAGGCGTCGGCTCCGGCCTGTTGGGGTCGTGGTCGGGGTAAATCCTGATCGTGGCGTCCTCAAGCATCACGTAGACGAGCCTGCCGGGAATGCTGGTGCGGGGCTGGTTCTGCTTCAGGCCCACGTACACCATGTGGCCTCGCTCGAAGTGCTGCATCACGACCGTCACGTTCCCGTGCCCCAGGTACGGCTCGGCGGGACAGTGTAGCTGGTTCTGTATGACTACGTCGCTCTTCCATAGCTGCTCGAACCGGGCACCTGTGCCCGCGACCGGGGTGCATGCGTATGGGAGGCTGGTAGGTTTGCCCGCGTCCTTGTATCGCCAGTCGTAGTAGTGCTGGCCGATGTTGCCCATCTGCACCTTGTAGCCTTCCGGCGCGGACGGCACGTAGGTGAGCACCCGCCGCTCGTAAGGCTGGATCAGCACGTCGGTGTCGGGCTTGCCCTCTATCTTGACGCTAGCCCAGAACGCCTCGGTGATAGGGTAGCCGGTGTTGTAGAACCAGGGGTTGCTCAGCTGCGCCGTGGACACCTGCCCGCCTACGAGTACAGGCCCCGTCGAATTGAGGAAGCGCCAGAAGACGTCAGGGACGTTGTTCTCGGTGGTCCTCTCGTAGTGGAAGTACTTGACGCCGTACTTCTGGAACCTGTCGGTGGGGCCGTTGGAGGCCGCCTTGCCAATCGCCTCGTAGACTAGTTCGCCGGTCTTGTCGGGCGTGACGCTCGCTATGTACATGGCAAAGCTGGCATAGGTCGGCGCTTCCTTATCGTCGGTGTCGCTGGCAAGGGGGATTTTGGCCCGCCAGCGGTTGACGTGCTTGCCATTGCCCATCTGCATGCGGCCAGTGATAAGCTCCACGGTAAGCAGGCCGTTGGTCACGAAGAAGGGGTTGTTCTGGTCGCCGCCGGGGTTGTTGATCTCCATACGGCTCTTGTCGAAGTACTGCACCATGTGCTTGCCGCCCGGCCCTTCCTCGTAGTCCTCCTGTAGAGCCTGGCTGTTGGGGCGCGGTCCCCAGAAGTAGCTGCGCGCCACCTTGCCAGCCGCCACCAGGTTGTCGGTGCGGTTCCACAGGCTGTAGAAAGCCCGGTCCGCGAACTGCGACTCCGAGGGCACCGGCTGAGCGGCCACGGCAGGCGACATGCCGAGGGGCAGCGCGCTCAATAGAAGCGAAGCGGCAATGGATAAGCGGAAAATCAGTTGTTTCAAGTCAGGTTCCTTTGTGTGTATTTTGTTTCAATATGCGCGCCAACCTAATACATCCATGGAAGGAACGTATGTAGATGGTGCGAGGTTCCGTGCCGCTACTTGGCCTCGAACATCACCCAGGCGTTAGGGTTGATGGCGCTCGCGCCGTTCTGCGCGTACACCACGAATACGAAGTTGGCGTGCCGGACCATGTGGCCTTTCTCGAAGTAGAGGAACAGGCTGCTCGAGTTGGGGGCGGTCTGGCCCGCCTCCTGCGCCGTGGCGTAGCCTATCTTCTGGGCTACCTGCGGGTTGTCTCGCCACAGCTTGCCGAAACCACCCTGCGGCACTATAAGACCGTTGGGCGCCGTCACGGGGGCCAGCGGAGTGCCGTCCTGGTAGGTATCGGGGAAGCGTTGCGCCGTGCCATCGCCGTACAGTACGTAGATGTCCTTGGTCTGCTTGGAGCCGCCACCGCGAGGGCTGCCCTGGTCCGTGATGATCACGTCGAGCATGACGCCGTGCTGGAATGGCTGGAACACCACGCTGGTGGTGAAGCCCGCGTAGCCCGACATGCACCCAAGCTGCTTTTGCACCGAGGCGTTGTTGCTCCACACCTTGTTAAAGCCGGGGTCGGTGATCGCCATGTTGCACTGAAGAAGGGAGGGCTTACCCGCGTCCTTGTAGCGCCAGTCGTGGTAGTGCCGCCCGATGTTGCCCATCTGCACATTGAAGCCCTGGGGCGCGGTCGGCACGTAGGTTAGCACTCGACGCTCGTAAGGCTGGACCAGCACGGCCACGCCCTGCTTGCCCTCGATCTTAACGGTGGCCCAGAAAGCCTCGGCAATCGGGTAGCCGGTGGCGTAGAAATATGGCTCGCTCAAGCGAGCGGTCACAGTCTTGCCATTCTCTATCACAAGGCCCCTCAGGTTGAGGAACGCCCAGAACACGTCCGGGATGTTGTGCTGGGTTGCGGTTTCATAGTAGATATTCTCTACCTCGTACTTCACGAAGCTGTTGTCAGCGGAGACCGTACCATCTTTGCTGATGCGCTCCGCCAGGGTCGCGCCGGTCTTGTTGACGGCAGCCAACGTAACCAGCCTGCGGAAGCTTGCATAAGTGGGCGCGTTCGCAGCGTCCATGTCCGATGCGAGGGGTATTTCCGCGGCCCACCGCTCAACGAATCTGTTGTTGCCGGTCTGCATCTGCCCCGAAATAAGCTCGCGGGTGAGCAGGCCGTTGGTGACGTAGAAGCGGTCGGCCTTGTTGCCGTTAGGGTTGTTGATCTCCATGCGGCTCTTGTCGAAATACTGCACCAGGTGCTGCCCGCCCGGCCCTTCCGCGTATTCCTCCATGCGGGCGGGTTCAAACGGCCCTGGCCCCCAGTAGTAACTGCGCTTGACCTGTCCACTGTCTACCAGCCTGTCGGTGCGCTCCCACGTCGCCCGGAACGCGCTATCGCCGAACTGATAGTCGCTACCCTGGGCGGCTGCGCCAGGGACGTAGCCTCTGGAGTGTACGCCCGCCAGCAGGGACGCGAACAGCGCGCCAACTAGCAGTAGTTTTGCCCCGTGCCTCCTATGTGTCATAACCATCGTATGCGGCTCCTTGTGTAATTCAGTATGTTATCTGTTTGCGCCAGAGTAGTTCCTCTTGCAAACATAATGTACCGCTAACGGGGGTCGTGTACATCGCTTGAAACAATTAAGTTGTGGAGGCACGACAAATTAATAGTAGCTACCAACCTGGCTGCGAGGAGACGCCCGGCGATTGAACGCGTATTCAGCAGAGTCGCCCGCCGACACCCCACGATTAAAATCGGGCTACAATTTGCAAAGTCCGCATAGCGGACTGCTTTAGCCACAGCTTCACCACTACAGGGGCTTCGTAGGATAGAGCCAGTCCACGAAGGTGGACTTTACAAGGGTAGCCCTCGACTTCAGTCGACGGGCGTCGGCCTTTGCATCATGTACGTAGGCCATCCGAGATAAGGATCGCCTCTCATGATTGCTCCTTATGGCCTGCCCCCATACCTCCCCTGGTACGTCTGCACCCCCAGCAGGCCCAACAGCACCTCGAACTCGGTGCCTTTGTTCTCAGGGTGGTACTCGAGGCGGTTGCGCTCGAAGTACTGGACAAGGTAGGTCTTGCCGTCGGTGGGGCTGCGCTCCTGGAAGCCCTCGGAAAGCGGGTAGCCGAACACGGGTATGCCGCCGTTGCGAGACCAGTATTCCGCGAGCTGCGGGTGCAGGGCGTGCTGCGTCTCGTTGAAATATAGCTGGCCGCAGTTCTGGCAGGGCTGCACCGGCCGGAACGGCTGCTCGTTGCCCCTGGAAGAGACAAGCTCCACTCCCAGCCTGCCCAGTAGCACCTCGTACGGCGTACCCTTGTTCTCCGGGTGCCACTCCAGCCGGGCGCGCTCGGTGTACTGCACCGTATACGTCTTGCCGTCGCCCAGTTGCTCGGTTAGCTCGTGGGTCACGGGTAGGCCGAACTGCTGAACGCCGCCCTTTTGGAACCAGAAGTTTAGGAAGGCACCCCGCAGGCACTTGCCCGTTTCTGGGAAGCAGCGGGTTGCGCCGGGTAGCTGTCCTGCAAGACGCGGGGCGGGCTTACCGGCGACAGCGGTGGGCGCGGGGCCGGAAGCTGGCACAGGCGTAGCCGTTAGACCTGTGTAGGTGATGCGGTAGATCGTGCCGGTCCTGTCCTGGGTGGCGAGGAGCGCGCCGTCATAAGGGTCCACCACGAGGCCCACCCAGGTATCGCCGGTCGCGTGGAAGGGCTGCGGTGGGCCGGAGGGCTTGCCGTCCTTGAACGGCACGAACACAATACCCCGTTGCTCCGGGTACTGGATGCTCCGCTGGGCCACGAACAGGCCGCCCCAATACTCGCGAGGGAAGGACGAGTGGGTGTAGAAAGCCATGCCCAGGGGCGCGGCATGGGCGGGGAAAAGCAGCGCGGACGGAACGGTCTTGGAGCAGTCGCCCCCGCCTACGTTGGGGTTGTCCACCCGGTCGCCGTAGCAATAAGGGTAACCATAATCGCCGCCGTCCACCAGTTGGTTCAATTCGTCGCCGGGCTGGTTGCGTCCCAGGTCATCGACTCCGTTGTCCACGCCCCACATCTGGCCGGTCACCGGGTCCCAGTCGAAGCCGACCGTGTTGCGCAAGCCGCTGGCGAACACACGCCCGCCGCTGCCGTCGAGGTTGTACTGCCAGATGGTGGCGCGGCTCGCCTCCTCCGGGGCGGCGTCATGGAACGAGCCGACGCTCACGTACATCTTCTTGTCGGGGCCGAAGCCCACCGTGCGCGTCCGGTGCCTGCCCGTGCCCTGTATGCCGCTAACCACCGTATCGCGGGTGTCGGCTACCAAGTCGCCATCCATGTCCTCGAACCGCCACACACGAGTAGGATCGCCAACGTAGGCGCTGTTGCCGTAGAAAGCCACGTTGTTCGGCCAACTGAGGTCCGTGGCGAACACCCTGGTGAAGTCGGCCTTGCCGTCGCGGTTGCGGTCGGGCAGCACCTTGATAACGGCGGCGCTGGTCTGCCCTAGCTCGGCCACGTACAGGTCGCCCTGCGGCGAGAACGAGAGAAAGCGGGGCGTGCTGAGGCCGGTGGCATACACCTCCGCCTTGAAGCCGGGAGGGAGGCCCAGCGGGGCGGCGGCGGAGCCATGTGAGGGCGAGGCCTGGGTGTAGCCCGGCGCATAGCCCAGGACGCCAAGCGAAAGTAGCCCGCCGAGCGTCAGGCACACTAGCTTCCAGACCCCATACCGTATCGACGCACGACCTAATCGCAGCATAGCAAGACCCCTTACTTCTCCTATAAATACGGCTCAATCCAACACATAACGTGGCTTCTTCATTATATAGGCACCTCCGATTGTGTGCAGCCGGACGATAGCAGCATGCATTGCCGGGCGTTTAGCCGGGGGGTACTCCCTGGATGGCCCTAAAGTGCTACCCCGCAGCAAGCCTATGTAGTAGTTTGGTCCCATTCATAATGAGCGGGCTTGGCCCTACAATTTAGAGAGAGAAAGCCTACATTAGGAGCATCCCGCCCATGACGCTCCTACGCGAGCCGCCACCGGCCTCCTTACAGGCGTAAGTGAGTGCCGGCAGGATAACCGCAAACGGCATCTCGATTGGTAAAGATCGGCGCGCATTAGCTCGCTAGGTGCTACCGCCAAAAATCAGCAGAAGGTCACCTTTAGTGGCCGTGTTAAGAGGCAAAAGTTGAACAGGAAAGCGTCCAACCCGTTCCGAAAATCAGCCCGCGGACAGACTCTCGTTGAGTTCGCCTTCGTCAGCGTATTTCTCATGCTGCTGCTGTTCGGCATCATCGAGATGGGCAGGCTGTTGTTCGCCTTCAGCGTGGTGAGCAACGCCGCGCAGGAAGGCTCCCGCTACGCCATAACCAGGCCCCGCGACCTCATGAACCAGTCGGCGGCGGCCACGCGCATCGCGATGGGCACCGCCGTCCCTACCCAACTGGTAGTCTCGGACGGCTCGTGCAACATCTACGACAACGCGCGGGGTGAGGTCTGGGGTGTTTCCCGCTCTGACATAGTGCTCAACGTGACCTATGAAAACGCCTCCGCCACGCCGGTAGCCGCGAGCAGCCTGAACAACAATGAGAACAGTAGCAACTACTACAAGAAGGTGGCACGGCAGGGCAACCGGGTTACGGTTGAGGCGAGCTACAGGTTTCAGTTCATAGTGCCTCTAATCAGCCAATTCGCACCCAACGGCATCGACGTGAAGATGAGCGCCGCACGCTCCATCCTCAACAACGGTGAAGGCACACTCAACTGCGCCGTAAATTACGAACCCGCACCGGTGCCGCCCACGGCCACGAACACCTCTGTACCCACGAACACCACCATGCCATCAAGCACGCCCACCAGGACGGCTATTGTACCCACGGCTACTAGAACCGCCACCTCTGTGTTCACATCCACCCCCACACACACTGCCACCAACACGGCTACGCGCACGGCTACACCCACCAGTTCGCCTGTAGCCAAACTGGTGTTTGCCTCGATCGACGCCTACAAGTTAAATGGCAACGAACCTCTGGATGTTGTGGTGTGGCTGGTCGACCAGAATGGTCAGTATGTGACAGATGCGCTCTTTGTCTACATCCGGGCTACGGCCCGAGTTGGACAGCCTGAGGTTATCACGCTGGACAACATGGGTAATGGTAGCTATAGGAAATGTGCTTGGTCCAAGTTCAACGGTAATGAGGGAGACGTAACAGTCGAGGCGTTCGCTAGGAAGCTCGGCTACCAGGATGGAGTTGGCAGTACCACACATAAGGTTGGTTCGTACTGCGGCGTTACTCCAACCGCCACGTCCACACCAACTAAGACTGCCACGCCAACATTTACGCCCAGTAATACGCCGACCATTAATGCGAGTGTCACCAGCACAAACACGCCTCTTCCGACCAACACATTCACCCCCACACCACCGCCGACCCTGACACCTGAACCTACGTCAACCCCAACGCCGGCAGCCTGCCCCTATACAGTGAGCGTAACCGCCTACAAGGCAACGGGCAACCAGCGGGCATACGTGAGCGTGCAGGTCACGGACGCCCTGAACAAAAAAGTGGCAGGCTCGGAGGTCTCTGCTGTTATTGGCGGAGAAACGAGGCGGGGCACGACCGATAGTGCGGGGAACCTCTGCCTGGTATTCAACAAGCGTCTCGGCAACAGCGTCAGCGGGCAGGTAAGCGTGAGCGGGCCGCAGTGCTACGTCTTCAACCAGTCGTTTACCTCCTCGACCAGCGGCGTTCCGTGCCAGTAAAAGGTAGATAGATAAATGCGACTCAGGCGAACACATAACAACTCAACAAGTACTCACGCTGCCAGCGGGCGGACCCAAACGGGGCAGGTAAAGCTGCTCCGCAAGCGGGCGCGGGGGCAGGCAGTGGTCGAGATGGCGCTCCTGGGCCTTTTCCTGGCTATGCTCATGGCGGCCGCCGTGGACTTCGGCAGGGCCTATTACACCGCCGTCATCATCGAGAATATGGCCGGAGAGGGCGCGGCCTACGCGGCCCTGTACCCGGAGCGCGAGCTTGGTGACGACTCGTGCACCATCGAGTCATACAGCGATAATGAGAGCATCCAACGCCGGGTGCGTGACCTCGCCATGGACCGTGGACTGGTATTAGAGGCCGAAGACCGGGCAACGTCTGATATCGAAGTCACGGTGGGCAACAACCTCAAGAGTTGCCGCAAACGCTGCCAGGGTGAAGCTATCACTGTGAAGATAAAGTACGAACTGGACGATCTATTCCTGCCGGGGATGCTAGGCATAAAGTCAATCCCTATTACCCAGTCCGCCACGCAGCTAATTTTGCGGGATGTGCCGGAAAACAGGAGCTGTAACTAATCGGGTTGATACACATTTGAGGTTATAACGATGCACAACAAACGAGTACAACGTACCCTTGCAAGCCGGCATTCACTGACGGAGAAGTCGCTCTCAAGGGCAGGCAGGCAAAAGACGCGCGGGCAGGCGATGGTGATTATCGCGCTCGCCATGTTCGTATTGATCGGGTTGGTGGGCCTGGCGATAGACGGCGGGTCGATGTACCTGCAACGCCGGGCCGCACAGAACGCGACCGATGGGGCCGCCCTGGCCGGCACCAGCACCATGCTTTCGGCGTATCAAGACATGCTCTACGCTAACGGCGGCTACGTAAGCGATGGCAGCAGCGGCACCGAAGACGCTATTTTAGAAGTACTGATGGAGTACGCCACGGTAAACGGCGTGGTATCCGATACGGTAACTGCATACTTCGTGAATGATGACAAGCAAGTTGTATCTGCGAGCGCAGGCCGAAACGGCACATGCGGCACCTCAGCAGGGCTGGCGGCTTGCAAGGTGGGGCAGAACGGGGGCATCCCCTGGACCGGGGGAGTTAAAGGGATCTCGGTCACAGGACGCGCGCAAACGTCTGCTTTCTTTATGAGCCTCTTTGGCTGGAACACGATATCGGCCGAGGCTGGCGCAACGGCTTTCATGGGCCCGGCGCTGGAGACCGGCCAGGACGTGAATCTTTTGCCTATCGGCTTTTTCACCACGACCGAACGCCTGCGCCAGATGCAAACGCGCCAGCAGTACACGCTTATCTCCGGCAATCTGCGCAAGGTTCCTACTCCGCTGGACCCAACTATGACGTGGGACGTATCGGGTAACTGGGGATTTCTTAACTTCAATGGCAACGCGGAATCTGTTGGCGTGGTGAATGCCTGGATCAACTGTGGATACAATCCAAGAGCGCTGGACAGCGCAGCATGGGTAGCCTTCTGCCCGGAGGAAGATAGTCCTTCGGTGAGAGACAAGACCCCTGGTCCAACTTTATACTGGACGGGCGCGGGGGACCAGCCGGACAACGTTAACAATCCACTCACTGCTCCTCGGGTTGAATGGAAGGGAATAGATGGGCTGGGCCCCGACTGGTGGCTGCTAGGTTCGTCAGGTGTGTCGAATAGCTGCCGGTACTTCAGAGACATGCTTGGGGACGTGGGTGGAACGTACTACGTGCCCGTTTTCGACAAGTGGCACGGCGGGGGCAGCAACACGTACTTCCACCTGCTCACGATTGCCGTGTTCACGTTCGACAACAAATTCGAGTGCCAAAGCCCCAGACAGGAGTGGGCGATTCGGGGAACGTTCGGACACGCATTTGCGGCAGGGACGTCCGGTACTCACGGCGACCTGACGCACAGTTCGGTCCATACCGTATTCCTGGAGCCGTAGTCTAGCACGCCTACCATGTCCCAACCACCTCGGGAAGACCATAAAAGAGACAGGCCTGGTAACACTAACGGGCCTGTCTCTCTTTTACTTGCTCGCACACCTCTGCTATGGCACCGGCTGAGGTGAGGTCGTAGGGCCTAGCACGTCGGGCTTGCCGTCCTTCCATTCGAGGCGGTCCAGCCACACGAAGCGTTGCGGCTTCGGGCCGGGCGGCGACTCCCAGGCGTGGTACACCAGCCATAGCTCGCCGTCATCGTCCGTAATGACAGTCTGGTGGCCGGGGCTAATCACCGGGGGCCTTTCCAGCGAGGTCTCCAGGATCGGGTTCTCCGGCGCGTCCTGGCACGGCCCGGTGGGCGACTGGCAGGTCGCGTAGCCTACCGCGTACTTCAGGCCGTTGTAGATGTTGCCCGAGAAGAAGAGGTAGTAGCCGTCGTCCTGCTTCCACATGGTGGGGGCTTCAATGACTATGCCTTCCCATCTCTTGTCGTTCTGGACTAGCTGAGTGGGTTCGCCAACCAGGCTGAGGCCATCGGCGCTCATCTCCTGGGCGTAGAGATAGGTGATGCCGCCGCAGCAATTGCCGTCGTTCTTCCAGTAGAGGTATAGCTTGTCGCCGTCGCGGAAGGGGCTGGCGTCGATAGAGCCGCCCTGCCCCGGCTGGCAAACGAACGGCTCGGTGCGCGTGTCGTGGAACGGCCCTTCCGGCGTGGGGCTGGTAGCGACCCCGATGCACTGCACGTTGGAAGCTTTATCCCGCGCCGTGTAGTACATGACGTACCGCTCGCCTATCTTCATTACCTCCGGCGCCCACACGTTGCCGAACTGCAAAGAAGCCCACTTCGATATGCCGGGCAGCGCGTCACGCAGCATCTCCCAATTTACCAGATCATTGGACCGGGCCACTTGCACGTTCTTATTGCCAGCATTGGTGGCATACGCATAATAAACACCATCAACGTTGATGATGCCAGGGTCGGGGAAATCGTTCTTAATTACGGGGTTCAAGAATTGGCCTTCAGGCACCACTATGGGCGTGGCAGTGGCGGTGGGCGCTCGCTTCGTCGCCGTAGGGAAGTTCGCCTGCGTGGGTGTATCAGCGGCAACAGGGACCGAGGTAGCGGTGGCAGCAAGTTGTGTTGCTGTTGGTGTGGGTGTGGCTTCGGTCACGCACCCAGCAAGTATGAATAGCGTGACTAACCCCGGTAAGAGCCGCAAGATGATGCGGCGCGCTCTGCTAAGGTCCAAACTGCGTCCCATACCGGCCCCTCCTGCCTGGCTGTACGACTGCTACATCATGCTCGTCTGCTGCTGTGCACGCTGTGTGCCCGCATTGGGGCCTCTGAGAGTGTTGCGACTCCGTCTGTCTACGCGATCACCGGCAGCCTACGAATATCCGGGTCGGTGAATATGTCGTACTCGTCGCGGCTTCGGGTCGAGAACTCCGAGACGACCGCACCCTCATCTCCCGCCTGAAACCAGTGCAACGTGTCGGGCGGGATGGTCCACTGCTCCCCCGGCAGAAGGACTACCTCATACCAGACCGAATAGCTGGCCTCGCGTCCGGCAGGTCGCTGCGCGCTGGGGTTGAGCGTCGGTTCGCCTTCCACGTAGAGGTAGACGGTGCCCCAGCGGCAGCGGAAAGTCTCCTCCTTGCCGGGTTCGCCGTCGATGGGTGGGTGGCGGTGCTCGGGGCACGTCTGCCGAGGGAAGAGCACCAGTTCCTTGGCGCACACCCGCTCAGTGTTGACGTACACGACCAGTTGCAGGCCCGTTTGCTCCAACTCGTTCAGGCCCATGTCCGCCACCTCGATGTTAGCGGATTCTTCGGAGGTGAGCACGATCCCCGCCCGCTCCAGGTAATCTCGCGCCCGTGTCCGCGCCTCCTGCACCTGCTCTCGCGTAATAAAACCTGCCATACCTGCCTCCTTTCCCCTCAGAAGCTAAACCCCTCTGCCTTGCCCGCGCTCAGGAGGAAGTTCTGCATCTTGTCGCAAACGGTCCTCTCGACCGCCTCCCGACCACGTTCCAGTTGCTCGGGAGGCAGGACTTTGCACTCTGCGTTAGTCATACGTTCCACACGCCCAAGCGACTCCAGCAGCGCAACCTCCAGGTCGGTGGCGATGTTGATTTTGCTGACCCCGCCGCCCGGCAACTGGATGGCCCTCGACATCATCTCCGGGGGCACACCCGACCCACCGTGCAGCACCATGTGCACTCCCGTGAGCGCCTTGATAGCCGCGAGCCGGTCGTAGTCCACCCTCGGCTTGCGCACCATGTAGACCCCGTGAGCCGTACCCACCGACACCGCCAGCGCATCCACCCCCGTTTCGCGCACGAAGCGTTCAGCCTCTTGGGGGTCGGTGAATAGCTCCTCATCCGTGTCGGTTTCTATCTTGTCGGTGGTGCCTATCATGCCCAATTCGGCCTCCGCAGAAGCGCCATGAGCGTGCGCGTACTCGGCGGCCTCTTTGCTGGCGGCGATGTTCTCACCGAGGGGCTTCTCGGAGGCGTCCATCATCACGGAGGTGAACCCGGCGGCTATGGCCTCCTGTATCACCGCCATATCCTTCGTGTGGTCGAGATGCAGCACGACCGGCACCGTAATCTGCTCCTCGTGCATGACCCTGTAAAACTCCTCGGCGAACTCCCCCGCTGATATGAAGTACCGCTTCAGTTCGTTGTTCGATATCTGCACGATCAAGGGTGAGCGCATCTTCTGGCCCGCCCGCAACACCGGCAGAATCATAGGAGTGTACCGGGGCGAGAAAGAGCCAACACCGTAGCCTCCCTTCTCGGCGGCTGCAAGCATTTCCCGGAGGGTGATTACGTTGTACGGCCTGGTGTGCATGCTCATTATTTGCCTCTCGTTGTTTAGTGTGGGTGCTTCAAGCTACGGCGCAAACATGCCTCTAAGTAATTGCGGCTGGCTAAGGGCCTCCCGCAAAGGGGGCACACTCATGCTGCTGAAGATATACCTGTTACGTTCGCCCGCTAATGCAAGCTCCAGTATCACCACGCCCTCGTAACCGTCCGGCAAGCCAGGTGTTACTTCCACGATGCGGGCGCTGGAGGAGGGCGTCAAACGCACCGCCTGGACAGTGCCGGGTGCCAGTTCCTGGCCGCCAAGCCCCGAAAACTTCACCTCAAGCTCTGCTTCAAGAGCGAGGCCATCGTTCAGCGCCCACACCTCGACCTGTAACGGCTCATCCTGTGAGAAGCGCAGTCCACTGTAATGCGCCGTGGGCAGCAGAGGACGGTAAGCGCCCTTTACCGCGAAGTAAGCCAGCTTGGGCCTGCCCCCGTACTCGACAGCCGACGTGCAGGCGACATTCGGCCACGGTTCGTTTAACTGCCACGGGTAGATGCCCACCGATTCGGGCCACCTGCGCCGGGTCTCCTCGATGTAGTAGCGCAACGTCTCAGCCTGTAGCCACTGGCTGGCTATCACCGCAAGCTCCTCGTCTTCGATTGGGCCGAATAGCTGCTCCACTGTCACGCTGTGGTCCCACCAGGCCCCGCCATGGTGCCGCCTGGCTGGGTTGATAGGCAGTCTGGGCGTGCGGTGGCGCGGGGAGAGGTAACGGTGCTGTAGCGCGACACTGGCCTCACCCGGTGCTCCCGTTTCTGAGTGCAGGATGGGACATATGGCGTTGAATCGCCAGTACTGCGGCCCCGGCCACCTCTGGCTGTACTCCCACGGTCCATGCACGTCCCACATGTTGGAGTTGCCGTGCTCCGGGTCGGCATCGAACACCGGCCCGAGGGGAGAGCTTGGCCGGAAGGCGCGGTCGGGGTCGTGCTCAGCAATTACGGCAGCCAGACGTTGAGGGTAAGGGTGCTCCATGGTGAGAGGCTTGCCATCTTCGCCTGTAAGTTCGTTCCCACCGCCCCATAGGGCAAGGCTGGGATGGTTGCGCCGGGTAGCCACTACGTCACGCGCGTACGCTTCCAGTCTGTCGAGGTAGTCCGGGTCCTTAGGCGGGGTGTTGCTTATGCCTGCTGAGGATAGGGCGAACTCCTGCCACACCAGGATGCCGAGGCGGTCACACTCATCGTAGAAAGCGGGCGCTTCAGGGTCAGCCCCGCCCCAGAGCCGCAAGATGTTCACGCGGGCCTCTTTCGCCAGCCGAAGGAGCTTGCGGGCCAAAGATATAGAGCGTGGTCCGCCCATCGAGTCGGCGGGCACCCAGTTCCAACCCCTCTGGAATACACGTTGCCCGTTGACGACGAGGGTCAGGGGCCACACCCCATCCGAGCCGCCCCGCCTCCCCTCCCAGGTGACGTTGCGTATGCCAAAGGTAGACGACACCGCATCAGAGCCATCCGCACACTCAGCACTCACGCTGTAGAGGGTCTGGCCGCCCATGCCGTTAGGCCACCAGATGTCGGGCTGCGCTAGCTCTACCACAGCATGGGCGATACCGCTGGCATCTGCCGTAACCGCCTCAACGGCAATGGCTCCCCTGCCGCATTTGATGCTAAAGCGCACCTCGGCGTCGGGTGGGCCGTCGGCTTTGGCTGATAGGTCTATAGTGGCGTGGCGCAGGTCTTCGGAGAGCTTGGGACGCGCCCACAGGTCACGCAGCTTCCACGGCCCGGTATGCCGCAACCGTACTTCGCCCAGGATACCTATTGATACCAGGCGCGGGGCGAAGTCCCAACCAAAGCCCATGCGGCCCCGCATGCTGGTGGTGCGCTCGGTCCAGCCGGTCTGAGGGTCTTCCTGTTGCGGGGCGCGCACCACAAGGAGCAACTGGTTCGAGTCTTCGCGCAACGACGGACCTATCTCGAAGTCGAAGGGCGCGCCGGGGCCTTCATGCTGCCCTACGAGTGCGCCGTTCAGGAAGAGCATGCAGCTATCAGCCACCGACTCGAATTCTATGAAGACGCGCCTGCCGTGGGGCGGGGGTGGCATGGGGAAGTCGAGGCCGTAGACCCAATCGCGGTGTTCCACCCACTCGGCCAGGCGGCTGTTGAGGTTG
This sequence comes from Chloroflexia bacterium, assembly GCA_036386675.1. Classification (GTDB taxonomy): domain Bacteria; phylum Chloroflexota; class Chloroflexia; order QHBQ01; family JADMIH01; genus JADMIH01. The sequence continues at coordinate 75,064 of DASVVE010000034.1, forward strand.
CGGTAGGGATTGGGGAGGTGCCCGGCCCGCCATAGTGCCTCCTGCACCGACATAGGCACCACCACCTCCAACCACTGAGATAGGTCGTGCTTGCGTTGGGCGCGTGGCGTCCATATCCACTCGTTGGGATTGTCGTCGCGTAGCCGCCAGCGCGGGGGCAGGCTCTCCAGTGAGTTGCCCCTACTCTGCTCAGGTCCTGCCATACTACTCATTGCTGCCTTGCCCGGCTGACGGCGGGACTACTCACCATCGAGCCGCCACGCCGCGATTGCGAACGGAGAGAGCATGCCGCCACCTTCCACGGGCGTTTCGTCCAGCCGCACCCTGGTGCCGCTTACCTCGGCCTGGCGCTCTGCCCGCGTGGGGTTGTGGGCGTGCAAGGTGACACCCTGCCCACTCTCCGAGGGCTTGAGGGCGCTCACCACCAGCAGGTCGTCACCGTCGAACAGGCTGCGCTCGGCGGGGGCGCTACCGGCCACCCACTGCACCGGGAAAGTCGCGGGCGGGCGCAGGAACTGCTCGCACTGCACCGGGATGGAGTCGGCTTCGCCAGGGCCGAACGGCAGGAGCGCCAGCCCCCACTCCTGCGGACCGAGGCACTGGGCGTCGGGCGTGGCGATGTAAGGTCCGGCATGTTCGGGCCGGGTACCCAGGTCGTCGCGTGAGAGGTGGCCGACCCCGCGTAGCAACGTCATCGCGATGTCCACGCCACCTTCGACCTGGCGCACCGCCGATTCGTACAGACCCCGCGCCAGCACCGCCAGACCCGCACCGTCAGCGGCCTGGGCGGTCACCCACCCCCGGAAGGGAAAGTCGGGCAGCCTCTGCTGGGGCGCGTTGGGAGAAGAGTGGTCCACCTCGAAGGCGCGGTCCTCGACGCCGAAGGGCGCGCCGGAGTGGGCGGTCTCGGCACCCGGCACGTGAGCGATCAGGCGTAGGTCGTAATCGCGGGCGGTGTTCAACAGCGACATGTCTATCTCCACCCGGCCACCGAGCAGACGCACCGCCAGCTTGCCGGTCAGTTTGGCGCGTCCGGTGCGGCTCTTGCGGTCGGCGCGCAGGCGGGCGGGCACGGTCACGCGGATGGGCAGTTCCAGCAGGCTGCCCAGGCCATCGGCGCTGACCTTCGCCCGCTCCACGTCGGGGGCGAACAGCACCGGCGCTTCTCCGGGCACGGGGAATGCCGTGTACTCGTCTCCCGCCTCGCCCGCGTGCGAGAAGTAGACCGGACCAAAGGTGCGGCCCGACGACTTGTCTTCCACGTACAGGCCGCGCGCGTCGGCCCACACCCGTAGGTCGCCCTCGGAGATTTCGGCGCGGGTTGCGTCGTGGTTGGTGAAGCGCGCCCCAGGCTGCAATTTGCCCTGTGCGCGCTCGATCTTGAGTATCTTGTACCCGGCGCGCGGGGCCGTCACCTCAAGCTCTATGTCAGCGTAGGGCAGGTAGTACGTCTCAGGCGAGATACGCCGCTCGTCTATCCATGAGGCGGGCGCGGCGAAGTGCGCGTAGGCGGTCTTAGCCATTGTGGCGAAAGCGTCTTCCAGGCGGTGGTAGTAAACGTGCTCCTTCCCACGGCGCAACACCACGTAGGGAACCTCGCTGCCATCAGGGTCTACGATGCGGAAGCCTGGCATCCCCGTGTCGGGACCGTGCAGCCGCAAGCGCAGCCTGCCCACGCCGCCAGTCAGCCCCACGACGCCGATTGCTCCCAACTCGCCCCTAACAGAAGGATCGAGGGAAGCAGCGACACGCTTGGCCCCACGCTGTATGGCGTCGATGGCTACTCTGTGGGCGCGGGCGAAGCGGGTGAACATCTCCCGGTGCACCTCATCGATGCTACAACCCGGTATAGAGTCGTGCGGGTGGTTCTGGGTGAGAATCTGCCAGGCCCAGCGCAGGTGAGCGCGGTCGGAGCCGCCACCCGATAACTCAGCCAACGCTTGCAACGGCTCGGCCACACCCAGCAGCAGCGCCTCAACCTGCTGGTTCGCCTGCTTCAGCGGCACGCGGGTGCCACACACCGACGCAGGGCACACAGCCAGGCAGGGGTCGCGCTGTTCTCCCCTGACGGTGGGAACGCGGTCGCCAAACGGGTCGAGCAACGTCCCCATCTCTTCCAGCGAGCCAATTTTGACCGGAAGGCCGAGTTGCTCCCCAATCTGCTCGGCAAGCCAGGGCATGCGCGGGCTGGCGGTGAAGTGGTCGCAGCCGACGACGAACAGCCTGTGAGGGTGCGGCTCGCGGTCCTGCTTCTCCGCGATGCCGGGCAATATCTCCCTGAGGTAACGCTCAGGCTGCACCACGCCCATCGCGCCCTCGCAGTAGCCCTCTATGGGCCGCATGGTGAGTACGCGGGTGCCGTCGGGCGACTCCCACCAGAAGGTGCCCCCTTCGTTTTCGGGGTGAAAGCCTCGCCACGCGAACGCATACTGGAGGCCGAAGTGCTGTAACAACTGGGGCATCTGGCCGATGAAGCCGAACGTGTCGGGCAGGTGGCCCACCGGCATAGGCTCGGCCCCATAGCGGCGGGCGCTCCAGAAGCCGATATGCAGGTTGCGCACGAGCGACTCGGGATCGGGCAAGAAGGTATCTACCGCCGTGTACCAGGGGCCGATTTTGATGCGGCCCTGGCTGACCATGCGCCGCACTCGCTCCGCCGCCTCAGGACGCACTTCCAGGTAGTCGTCCACCATGATCGTCTGCCCGTCGAGCACGAAGCACCGGAAGTCATCGTCGCGCTCCAGGATGTCAATCAGCCCGTCCATCATCGCCACGAGGCGCATGCGGAACCCCTCAAACGGCAAGTACCACTCGCGGTCCCAATGCGTGTGCCCAATTACGATGCCCTGCGGCTGCACCTGCCGTGATTCGTCTGTCTCAGCCTGCGGCCTCTCAAGAGCCTGCACCATGTTGAATGCCTCCTGTTTGTTGAAGTGGTTGTAGTGATGGACGATAGACGATAGAAGACGAAACCGCCAAGACGCCAAGGACGCCAAGGAAAGCGCAAAGATTAGGATTGTTGTTGGGATGGACGCTGCCCTGTACTCACTCTCTACTCAGTCCTCAGACCTCATCACTCCCATCGTCTATCGTCTATCGTCTATCGTCTATCGTCTATCGTCCCGGAGAAAAACGTTCCTTTTTCAAAGAACGAAGCCTCTCCCCGCCGCACGGCCTCATAAGCGTAGATGTACATCGCCGCCGACCAGCTTTGCCTGGCAAAACCCATCGGCCTGCCGCTCACCCCGTGCGCCCATTCGTTGAACTCCCACTCGCCCCGCACGCCCTGGCGGTTCAACTCAGCGAGACGCTCAAGCTGCTCGGCGGCACGCTCGTGCATGCCAGCCGCCACCAGTGCCGCCACGTAGAAGCCGCCAATGAAGGGCCAGATGCCCCCGTTGTGGTAGTGGAACGGCTTGTTCAGGTCGCGCAGTAGCAGGTAATCGCGCCAGTCGGGATCGCCCTTCTGGATGGGGTGGTCGAGGGCGCGGATGGGGTAAGGGCTGTTGAGTCCAGCCCCATGCAGGTAGGTCAGGATGCGGGTCGTCTGCTCCGGTGAAGCCACGCCCATGAGGATAGCCAGGCAGTTGCCGAAGGTGTCGCACCTATCACCGTAGCTGCGAAAGCCCATGTACGGCAGGTAGTAGGGACGCACCACTAACTCTGTCTCGACCAGGCGAACTGGGTACAGCCACTCGCGCCTGTGCTGCTCTATCCAGGGCCAGTCTTTGGGCGCTTCCGGCCCCACCCATAGTAGCTGATTGATCTTCCAGGCAGTTGTCTCTGCTGTATCGAAGTAGTTGGCTGCATCTTCACCCAACGCCTCCGACATATGGCCCATTGCACGCCAGGCAGCGGCGTAGAGCGCGTTGGGGAGGAGGGAGTTGTAGCGGTTGGGAAAGAGGTCGGCCCAGTCCTTCGCCTCGTGCACTTCCAGCAAGCCGCACTCGTTGGAGTCCTGGTAGCGTAGCCAGAGGAGGGCGCGTTGCAAAGCGGGCCACGAGGCGCGTAGCCTGTCCACTTGCTTGGTGGCTCGCCAGTTCGCGTAGTGTCCGAGGATGAACCAGAGGTTGTTATCTATGCAGCCCGCGTGGGCGGTATCCACCACCGGCTCGCCCATCTCGGGGCCAAGCGTGCCGCCATGAGCGATCAGGGCCGCGTCTTTCAGGCCGGGGAATCCCACGTTGTGGGGCACCTTGCCGAGTTCGCTCTGGAACCGCTCCAGCGTCTCCAACGAGCGCAGGTGGATCTCGCGGCCCCCTTCCAGCAGCAGGAGCGCCAACCCACAAATCATGCTATCGCGCGCCCACACCTGCTTGTAGGCCCCGCCCCCACCGCCGAGCAACCCTAACTCGGACCCGTTCGCCAGGAGCACCTCTTCCGCGCGCCCGCGCGCCTCATCAACGAGAGCAGAAGAAGACGAAGATGAACGGTTGATGGTCAGCCCCCTCGCTGCAAACTTGGCCCGGCCGGCATGGCACGCGCTACTACGCACATGCGCTGTACCTACTACGCACATGCGCTGTACAGTGTAATACGTTATGGCAAGGCAGGCAAGGCATTTTCAGTCTATGGGACAAGGCAGTTTCAAAAAGGTCTGTGTGACAATCGTAAGGTCCAGTGCCCCACCTTGTCATTCTGAACGCAGTGAAGAATCTCGTCCCTCTGCACATGGTAGCCCCTTACTTCTGGGCGGCATTTTCTTGCAGGAAGAGGGCAACACCTTCGTGAAGGACGAGATTCTTCACTGCGTTCAGAATGACAAAGGGGAGCTTGATTGCCTATAGCATGTGCCGACGCAGCCGAGACCACAAAAGGAGACAGTAGCAACGACACAAGTGAAGTACCAGCAAACATGGGATGGCGGTATGCTTCATGCTGCGAGGGTAGGCGTGTAGTCCAGTTGTTGATACTGGGTTGCTTGCGTGCTGTTATTACCAACATGGAGGGGGACCAAAGATGAGGAAAATCGCGACATTCGCTATGGCGTTACTGGCTCTGCTGGCGCTCACCGGGGGGTCTGCACTGGCCCAGACCGACTATGAGACGACAGTGCATACCCTGAACGAGCAAAACAACTCGGGCCAGTCGGGTACTGTCACGTTCTCTCTCGCCGAGGACGGTACATCCGTCAGCGTGGAGATCAACATATCGGGCGGCTCTGAAGTACCGCAGCCCGCTCACATCCACACCGGCACCTGCGACAACCTCGACCCCAAGCCCTTCTACCCCCTCAACAGCGTCGTCAACGGCAGGTCGGTCACGGTAATCACAGAGGCGGACATAGACAACCTGGACTACGACCTGTACAACCAGTTCTCAGTGAACGTCCACAAGTCGGCAGCCGAAGCCTCGGTATACGTGGCGTGTGGCGAGATAGTACCGGGTGGTAACGTCAGCGTAGGCATGCCCAGGACCGGCGGCAGCGACAACATGGCCCCGGTGCTGGCTCTTGTCGCCCTGGCACTCGTGGCGACGGGCACAGTGCTGTCTTTGGCTCGGCGCAGGGCATAACTCGCTGATAGGAATTTGGAATCAGGCAGGGGCGCACAAGATGCCCATGTGCAAGGACGACGCCCGTCGATTACAATCGACGGGCGTCGTCCTTGCACCAATCATGGAAGTCCACTCTACTACTTAAGGTCCTTGACACCCCTCTAAACCACCGCTTATAGTAAATTCATGCTTGTGTAACTTCGCCCGGCTCGCAACTGATTATAGTTGGGGCCTGTTTGTTTTCGGCCCCCAACGGGTCAAGCCTAAGGCTCTTAGAGGAACGCACAAATATGCCGGAGAACACCCCCGCAACTCCTGTACAGGTGCCCGACCGCCCTCACCCGGTGCGCCTGCTCCCCGGCCTCTATCAGGTCGGCGGCGGCTACCTGAGCCACTCGCGCGATGCGGCCAGTTATCTCATCCGGGACGAAGTAAGTGGGGAAAGCATCCTGGTGGACTGCGGTAGCCACTGCGGGGCCGAAGCGTTGCTCTCGAACCTTCGGCAGGTGACGGACATAAAGCTAATCAAGCTAATTATCGGCACGCACGGCCACTGGGACCATGTCGATGGACTCTTCCATTTGCGTGGTGCGGGCATTGACGCACCCTTTGCCATTCACGACTTGGACGCGGGTCAGGTGCGCACGGGCGACCCGGACCTGACCTGCGCGGGCTTCCTGTACAACGAACCCTTCCACGCATTCGACCCAGACATATTGCTGAAGGGCGGTGAATGTTACCAGGCTGGTGACTTCGATATGGAGGTCATGCACCTGCCGGGACACACACGCGGCTGCATCGGTATCAAGATGCTCTACGCTCGTACGGGCCAGGTAATCCTGCTGCCGGGCGACTCGATACAGGGTGGCTTCAGCGCCCGCATACGGTCCGACCTGAGCCAGTGGCGACAATCGGTGCGGCGGCTTATGTCCGAGCGGATAGACCTGTTGCTGCCCAACCACCTGCCGCCCGGCTCGCAAACGTCCCTGCTGGCCGACCTGCCGAACCGCCTCGCCAGGGTCTACAGCCAGCTAGAGACCGACTTCTACAGCTTTTCCGACCACCAGCGCACGATGTAATGACTCTCTAGGGGGGAGCATGAGGTTCCGGCGGAAGAAGGGGATAAAGTACATGCCGTTGACGCATGAAATAGCTTGGTTACGCACGGCTGTTTGGTATATAATCCCCAAAAGCTGTTCGACAAATATCATTGACGAGTAGCAGGATGCTGCCGGACCTGTTGCCCTGGCGAGGGGCGTGGACTGCAAGCTCTAGGTACAAATGTACCAAGCCCATCCCTGCCATCCTGAGCGTAGCGAAGGACCTCAAGAAGGTGAGTAGGGATGCTGCTGAACGCTACGTATCTGGTGCTAAAAGTTCAGCACATGGACAAAGGCAACATCTTAGATCCTTCGCTGCACTCAGGATGACAGGCCCAACCAAGTCCCGCTCGCTCAACAATCTAGGTTAGCGACGTGACTTAAGACCGTGATGGTCATGTTCTCACACCAACCGCCACTCTGACCCTACCACTCCACCGACGGAGCCACTATGACCACAACGCAACTCCCCCACAGCCTAGAACCGGGCACGAGCCATGCTGCCGCGTCCCATGCCGACTCCCCACCGCAGTACACCGGCATCGTAGTCAACCACACCCACTGGGACCGCGAATGGTACATGCCCTTCCAACGCTACAGGGTGCTCCTTGTAGACGTAGTTGACATGGTACTCGACACCCTCGCCACCAACCCCGGCTTCGAGGGCTTCATGCTCGACGGGCAGACGGTGGTGGTCGAGGACTACCTGGAAGTACGGCCCGACAGGCGTGAGGAGTTGGAGCGACACATCAGGAGCGGGCGTATCTCGGTCGGCCCCTGGTACGTGCTGCCCGACGAGTTCCTGCCCAGCCCCGAAAGCCTCATCCGCAATTTGCTGCTGGGCCGCGAGCAGATGCGACAACTTGGCGCACCCCCTGGCATGGTCGGCTACCTGCCCGACACCTTCGGCCACCCCTCGCAGCTTCCGCAGATACTCGCCCGCTTCGACCTGAATAGCACCGTCGTTTTCCGTGGCGTGCAGTACGACCGCAGCGAGTTCAGCTGGGAAGCGCCCGACGGCACGCGGCTGCTGACGGTGTACCTGCCCGGCGGTTATTACAATGCGATGGAGTTGGCCCGCGCCCCACGCTTCTGGCTGGAGGAGCGCATGGCCCCCATGATCGAGCAGGCGACCCGCTTCGCCACTACCCGCAACGTGCTCCTCATGAACGGGTGCGACCATTTCCTGCCCCAGCCAGCCACCCAGGACATACTTGAGGAAGCCAACCGCCGCCAAGATGTCGTAAAGCTGCGGCAGGGCACGCTGGAAGAATACGTGGCGCTGGTGATGGAGGCCGCGCCGGAGTTGGAGGTGAAGAGCGGCGAGTGGCGACACAACCGGCCCTCACGCATTACACCCGGCGTGCTCTCCGCCCGCATGTACCTCAAGCAAGCCGACTTCCGCGCCTCGACCCTCCTCGAACGTGGGGCCGAGCCGTTGCAGGCCATGTCGTGGCTGCTCGGCGGCAAACACGATACCGGCCTGATGAGCACCGCCTGGCGCTACGTGCTCCAAAATCACCCCCACGACTCGATTTGCGGGTGCAGCATCGACGCCGTGCACAGGGACTGCGAAGCGCGCTTCCGCTGGGCGGAGGAGATCGCTGGCGACCTGGTGGAGCGCGGGGCTGCTGCCCTGTCGAGGCGTATAGCCACCCCGCTCGGCCCCGGCCTCGTCGTGTTCAACACGCTGGCTCGCCCCCGTACCGCGACGGTTCATATGCGCCTGCACTTTCTCGAACCAGGCACCGACTTCTGCCTGACAGATACAAGCGGGAATCAAATACCTCACCAGGAAGTCAGCAGGCGGCCCATGAAAGTAGAGTGGGACCCACAACGTGAGAGCTTCTTCTGCTCTGGCCGCGTCTACCCCGCGACGGTCGTGACGGCGGTAGATAGAGAAGCAATCGGCGGCCGCTGGCAGCGTTGGGTGGGAGAGGAAGTAGAGGTGCTTTTCCCAGCGCACCTCCCGGCGGGCGGATATACCATCGTGCGCGTCATTCCGCAAGAAGAAAGTGCGGCAAGTGGCGAGGGCAATTCTCCGGCACCCCCAGGTGTTACATCCGGACCTAGCTGGCTGGAAAATGATTTAGTGCGTGTGGAGGTAGCCCAAAACGGAGCCTTTACACTCACAGACAAGCAATCGGGCGAGACCTACGGGCCGCTGAACGTCTTCCTCAGCGAGACCGACCGGGGCGACGAGTATAGCTTCTGCCCCGCCGAAGGCAACGAGCCTGTGAATAGCCTGAATTGCACCGCCACTATCACCCTGGTCGAAGAAGGGCCGTTGCGGGCCACCATCGAAGTAAACCTATCAATGCAGCTACCAGCCGCCCTCACCCAGGACCGCACCCGGCGCGTAGATGAGCGTGTGGAGGTACCCATTCGCAGCCGGGTATCCCTCACCACTGGAGAGCGGCGGGTCGAGGTGCGCACCGACGTTGAGAACACCGCCCGCGACCACAGGCTGCGCGCTACCTTCATGACCGGGGTGCATACGGAGTACGCGGACGCCCAGGGCCAGTTCCACGTCATGCGGCGATCCGTAGGCTTGCCCGATGACGAACGAGCGCGAGTACCGGAGTTCGATGAGGAGCAGGAGGTTAGCTATCACCCGCAACGCGCCTTCGTGGATGTCTCGGATGAGCGGCGGGGGTTCGCCCTGCTCAACAGGGGCCTGCCAGAGTACGAGGCAGTGCCTTCCGACGAGGGGGTGTGGCTGGGCGTCACGCTGTTGCGCTGCGTCGGTTGGTTGAGCCGGGACGACCTATCCACCCGCTACAAGCACGCGGGGCCACCGCTGGAAACCCCGGAAGCCCAATGCCTCGGCAAGTACACCTTCGAGTACGCGGTAGTAGCCCACCCCGGCGACTGGCTGCAAGGCGGCATACCTACAGAGGCCGAGTCGTACGTTAGCCCCATCTTCAGCGCGCCGGTGCAGGCGAAGACTTCCGGCGGGCAGCGGGCGGGCGTGCTGGTAGTAGCCGACAACGCGGCAGATGCGGTAGGCGAGAGTGGGGAAGTCGCTCCCGGTGAGGACAGCACCACTCAGCTAATAGAAGAAGCCCCCGCGTTGAGCATCCCCAACCCGGCAAGTAGCAACGCGACCGCACAATGGCCCCTCGAAACCAGCTTCTATAGCCTCTCCCCCTCGGAACTGCTGTTCAGCGCCTGTAAGCGTAGCGAGGATGGGAAATCGCTCATCCTCAGGGTCTACAACACCGCACCCTACCCCATCAAGGCGACATTAGAGCTTGCGCTACCAGGCACCGTGAGCCTGGCGAACCTGGCCGAGCGTGAAGTATCGGAACCGCTTGTGCCGGAGGAAGGCGTACATTCTAGTAGCCGCACGTTCCGCTTCGCCACCAACCAGTACGAAATAGTCACCCTTTCCATCAGGAGCGAGCAACAACCGTGACACTGAACGAAGCTTCGAGCACCGGGGGAGAACCCGCAAGCCCATCAAATCTCACCGAGGCGCAAGAATTGGTGCGCCGCCACTTCCTCGAAAGCGCCGAGGTAAAGCGGCAGATGGCCGGCCTGCTAGCCGAGCCTGCTGCCGAGGCGGCGGCACGTATGGTGGCGGCTTTGCAGGGCGGGCGCAAGGTGCTGGTCTTCGGCAACGGTGGGTCGGCGGCGGACGCACAGCACTTCGCGGGGGAGATGGTAGGGCGCTTCAAGCTCAACGGCAGGGTAGCCCTTCCGGTGCTTGCCCTCACCACCGACTCGACCGTGCTCACCTGCATCGCCAACGACTTCTCCTACGAGGAAGTGTTCAGCAGGCAGGTGGAGGCATTTGCGCAGCCCGGCGACGTAGTGCTTGGCATCAGCACCAGCGGCAGGTCGCAAAACGTGCTGATGGCCTTGCGCGCCGCTCGCGAGCGTGGGGCCGTCACTATCGCGCTGCTGGGCGGTGATGGTGGCCTCATCGCGCCGGAGACCGATTTGCCCATCATAGTGACCTCCACCGACACCACCCGCATACAGGAATGCCACATCACCCTCATCCACGCGATCAGCGAGCTTGTGGAAGCCGAATTCACCCGCACCTCCCTGAAATCGGGCGCGGACGGAGGGCAAGGTTGAAAGTCGAGGAATCGGCGGAAGCAATCGTCCTAGAGGGTAGTGGGTATATGCTATCCATCTCCCCGCAGCAGCCTACCGCCGAACTTGAGCTAAACGGCAGGCGAATATCCACTCTGAACCTCGCCTCCGGGCTTGATGCTCTGGATGGTCCTGATGAGAACAGCGTCCTAGTTGGCCCCTTCCTCATCCGTGTGGCTGACACAGCAACCGTCACCTGGCGCGGCAGTAGCGACCGCTGGGAGCAGAAGGTGGTGGAGTTGCGCGCCTGGGAGGATGGGTTCTCATATGGCTACAGTGTCACCGGCGAGGACGAGATAGACCGCGCCCACCTTTTGCGCACCCGCCTGACGCCCTCCCCAGCCCACGATGTGCGGGTGTTCAACCCTGAGCCAAACAGCGGTCAAATACGTTACACAGGGCAGCGGTGCGACCAAACTTGCACCTGTCACATCTGCAACCCCGGCCAGCTTGAGGACAGCGGCCAAGACAGCGTTCCCCTCGATTTCATGACAATCACGGTAGGACGCGACAAGACCTACCACGGCGGCAACTGGTTCTTTACCCCCGCCCCGTTCTGCTACGCCGTCGAGGGCACAGGCAATTGGCTCGCTATGGGCGTGGCTGCCGAGCCGGGAGCGTGGAACTTCAGCGACATGCACTATCCGGGTGACGGGTTCGGCTTCAGCCTGGTATACGACGGGCACGAATCCGTACAGGGTACGTGGCACAGCCCCAGGCTGGTCTGCCTCACAGCCCGCGACGAGTACCATGCCATAGAGAGATATTGTGACTGGCTGCGCGAACAGGGGTTAGCGCCGACACAGGGGCGCAGTTCGGTGCACGATTGGTGGCGACAGCCTATCTTCTGCGGCTGGGGCGAACAAGTCTCCCAGGAAGTCCATCTGGGCGAGCCGAAGGCCCAGGCGGGTTGCATACAGGCGCGCTACGAGCAATGGCTAGCCACTCTCGACGCGCAGGACATAGACCCCGGCACCGTCGTCATAGATGACAAGTGGCAGCTATCATGGGGCATGAACGACATAGACCTCGACAAGTGGCCTAACATTAAGGGCTTCATCGCGGCCCAGCATGAGCGGGGCAGACGCGTGCTGCTGTGGCTCAAGGCTTGGGAGCCGGAAGGGGTGCCACCGGAGGAGTGCATCCTCACCCCTGAGGGCGTACCCGTATCCGTGGACCCTGGCAATCCTACCTTCGCGCAGAGATTGGCCGCGCAGGTCCGTTACATGCTCCGGGACCTGGATGCCGACGGTTTCAAGATAGATTTCACCCACCTGATACCGAGGGGTGCCGGTATTCGCTCCGCAGGCGGCAAGTGGGGGTTGGAGCTAATGCGGCAGTGGCTGTCAATCGTCAGTGAAGCCGCCAGGGAGGCCAAGCCCGACGCCCTGGTCATGACGCACACCGCCAACCCCTACCTTGCCGGCGTATCCGACATGCTCAGGTTGAACGACGTGGCGGGCCTGTCGGACATACACGCCAGCATAATCCCCGACATGCAGCACAGGGCGCGCATCGCCCGCATCGCCTCCCCCTACTGGCTGCTCGACTCCGACAACTGGCCCTGCTCCAGCCGCCCCCAATGGCGAGAGTACGTGCTGGCCCAGGCCACCGGCGAGTTCGGCATCCCCTCCCTCTACCACGCCGAGAGGCTCGGCTGGGGTGCCGTAGACGAGCCTCTCGATGAAGAAGATTACGCCACCATCCGGCGTTCGTGGGAAGAATATCGTCGGACGATGGACGATGGACGATGGGTAACGTAGACGGAGACGGAACCGCCAAGACGCCAAGTACGCCAAGAACGCGCCAAGATTAGTATTGTTGTTGGCAAGAGTGCTGATAGCTACCCACTCTCTACTCAGTCCTCAGTCCTCAGTCCTCACTCCTCACTCCTATCGTCCATCGTCCATCGTCCATCGTCCCTCACAGGAGCACACTTACTATGGACCTACGGCAAAAGATCGGCCAGCTAATGACCATCGAGATACCGGGCAAGCAGTTGACCGACGAGACGGCGGCTTTCATCCGGGAGTGCCACCCGGCTTGTGTGGTGCTCTTCGGCTCGAACTGGGCGGGTCCGTGGGCCGGTAGCAAGCTGATAGCCGACATGCAGTCGGTGGCCGCCGAAGCCGGGGACGCTCCCCTGCTAATATGCATGGACCAGGAGGGCGGCCAGGTATCCCACCTGCGCTATCCCGCCGCCGAAATGCCTAGCAACATGGGGCGAGCCGCTGCGGGTGGTCCTGAAGTCGTGGGGGAAGCCGCCGAAATAATGGGCCGGGAGATGGTGCGCCTGGGCATCAACCTGGCTTCCGCGCCCGTGGTGGATGTCAACACCAACCCCGCCAACCCGGTAATCGCAACACGGGCCTTCTCTGATGATCCCGAGCTGGTGGCTGCGTGCGGCGTGGCTGCGGTGGAAGGGCTGCGGCGGTCGGGCTGTCTCAGCATGGCAAAGCACTTCCCCGGCCACGGCGACACCTGGGTAGATTCCCATCTCGGTCTGCCGGTGGTCGAGCATGGCTGGGACCGCATGCGTGCGGTCGAATTGGCACCATTCCGGGCTGCCATAGAGGCGGAAGTGGACAGCATCGTTACCGCCCACATCGTTTACAGGGGCATTGACGACTCCGGCCTCCCCGCCACCCTGTCAGACAGAATCATGACGGGCCTCTTGCGCGAGGAGCTAGGCTTCGAGGGCGTGATGTTCGCGGATGCGCTGGTGATGGACGCTATCGCCAGGCACAACAGCGCCTACATCCCGCCCGCCGCCATAGCCGCCGTACGCGCCGGCATGGACTCCCTTATGGTGTTCGGCAGCCTGGAATCGCAAAAGCGCTGCTACTATGGCCTGCTGGGTGCCGTAGAGTCGGGCCTCATCTCGATGGAACGGCTGGACGAAGCGGCGACACGCATGCAGGCGCTCCGCGAGAGGGTCGCCCCCGCCCAGCCCGACGCCACCTGGCCCGACATGGAGCACCAGCGCGCGGCAAGGCGGATAGCCCTGTCGGCGGTCACTCTGGTGCGCGACGAACAGGTCTTGCTCCCTCTAACTGGCGACGGCGAAGGGCTGGGGCTGGTAGAGTTCGCCTCCGGCAGGATGTCGCCGGTGGAAGGCGGGGGCAACGAGCCGCTAACTGGCTCCACGCTGGCGCTCCTGCTGGACCGGCACCTGCCAAGCGCCCGGTACATCGCCCTGCAAGCGAGCATGCCCCACAGTGAGGAGCAGCTAAGGGCTTTCTTAGCAGGGTGTGAACAGGTACTGGTGGCTACACGTAACGCTTACCTGGAACCACGCCAGGCCGAGCTATTGCGCCTCATCGCTGACACCGGCAAGCCCATCATGCACGCCGCCCTGCGCACGCCCTACGACGCGGCCCTGGAACCACGCATAGGCACTGTGCTGCTGACCTATGGCGACCAACCAACAAGTATCGCGGGGCTAGTGGACGTACTGACGGGCGCGGCCACCGCCCAAGGCAGGTTGCCGGTGCGCCTGTCCTCGGCTGTGCCGGTATAAGAGACGATGTTGCACAGAATGCTGTGGAGCGGACAGCGCGAAAGTAGGCCCCCCAGGATGCTGTTGGACTTTGTCATCCTGAACGCAGTGAAGAATCTCGTCCTTCAGCACCTAGATAACACCTTTCTTTTCGGAGCAGCTATGTATAAGGAAAAGGAAATACCTCTGTGGAGGACGAGATTCTTCACTGCGTTCAGAATGACAAGGCGGGGGATGGTCCCGATATCCTACGCTTGTACAACCGCATCTGGGAGGTAGCTTGTTAGTGAGTGTCTCAAACTCTCCTGTCCTGGGCATTGATGTAGGCGGCACCAAGCTAGCGGCTGGCGTTATCGACAGCGGCGGCGAAGTGCTGTCTTACGTCCGCGACGCCACTCCCTCCAACCTCGACGGCGAGGGCCTGCTCGACTTCCTGTTGAGGCTGGCGAGGCGAGCGATAGACGAGAGCAGCAGCATGCCCGTGGGTGTAGGCATAGGCTGTGGCGGGCCGATGGTCTTCCCGGAGGGCATAGTCTCGCCCCTGCACATCCCGGCCTGGCAGGACTTCCCGCTACGTGCGCGGGTAGAGGCGGCGCTGGGCCTGCCAACTGTGCTTGACAACGACGCCAAGGCCTTCGCGCTCGGTGAGGCGCTCTTTGGGGCGGGACAGGGTGCCCGGTGCATGCTCGGCATGGTCGTGTCCACCGGCGTAGGCGGGGGCATTGTCGCCAATGGCAAGCTCTTTCATGGCGCTACCGGCAACGCGGGCCACGTCGGCCACGTGCTGGTGTCGAAGGACGGCCCCCGCTGCTACTGCGGCGGCCACGGCTGCGTCACCGTCTACGCTTCCGGCACGGGTCTGGCCGCGCGAGCCAAAGAAGCCCTGGAGCAGGGCATTCCATCCAGCCTGTCCGCCCTGCCCCCGGATCAGGTAACCGGGCAAGCCATAGCCCAGGCCGCCGCACAGGGCGACCTGCTCGGCCTCGACCTGATGCAGAGCGCCGCCCAGGCGCTGGGTATGGGCATCGCCAGCGTCGCCAACTTGCTCGATCTAGACCGCGTGGTAATTGGGGGCGGGGTGTCGCAAAGCGGCGATTTGCTGTTCAAACCCCTACGGGAGGAGCTGCGCCGTCGAGCTACATTGGCCTTCTCGCGGGATGTGGAGGTACATCGCGCCAAATTGGGGCAAGAAGCGGGTGTAATCGGCTCCGCGGGTCTTGTATTTCAGGGCATTAAGTGAGATATTAATCAGAAACTCGTGCGTGAATTGCGTTGACAAGCGGCACTACAGGATTTATCATACTACACGCTGCCGTAATATGGGGGCGCAATATGAATAGCCCTCGTATCGATCAAATGATAGCCCTTCCTAAACAGAGGCGGCACGCGGCGTAGCCAATTCGCGGTAACAGAAGTCCTGCACTTCCCACATGGTCCCGATAGAAAGGGGGTGAGTCGCTCGATCTAAGCCTTGGGCCTGTTCTCTAACTTTGCATAGCGCAGAAATTCAACAACTCTCCAAAACAAGAGGAGGAAAGCTATGAACAAAAAGTCGACGATGACTGGGTGGCGACTCATGGGCGCGCTGCTGCTTCTGAGCAGCATGATACTTGCTGCCTGCGACTCCGGCACTCCTGCTACCCCTACCAACCCTGCGCCGACTAACACCACCATGTCGGAAGCCGTGGCAACCGACACTACAACGACCGAAGCAGCAGCCCCCACCAACACCACCATGGCCGAGGCCGCTCCTACCAACACCACGATGGCTGAGGAAACCGGCACCGGCCCCAGGCTCAACAAGGACGTTTCCGGCGAAGTCGAATTCTGGCACCACTGGTCCTCCCCCGTGCGCCGCAACGCTATCCGCCGCGTTATCGCCGCCTGCGCCGTGGAACTGCCCAACGTCAAGGTGACCGAGGTCGCCAAGCCGTTCGGTGAGGTCTGGACCGCCAATACAGCCGCCGTGGCCGCAGGCTCCGGTATGCCCGACGTGCTGGTGTCCGACCGGCCCAAGCTGCCGCAGGACGCCGCCAACCAGATATACACCGACCTGAACGAGTGGGCCGTGCGCGACGGTGTGACCGGCGACCAGTTCTGGCCCTTCACCTGGGAGCAGACCCTCTACCAGGATCACACCTACGGTATCCCCTTCGAGACCGACGTGCGCGTGCTCTTCTACAACAAGGTAGCCTTCACCGAAGCCGGCCTCGATCCTGCCAGCCCGCCGAAGACATGGGCTGAATTGGAAGCCGCCGCCGACAAGCTGGACAAGAGGAACGAGGACGGCACGTTGGCCCGCATCGCCTTCTTCCCGCTACAGGGTAACCTGAGTCCTGAAATCCTCGGATACACCAATGGTGTCGAGTGGATCAGCGAAGACGGCACGGTCAACATCAACACTCCCGAAGCGGCCGAGACCCTGGCCTGGACCAAGAAATGGGTAGACCGCTACGGTGGCTGGGAAGCGATCCAGGCCTTCCGCGCCGGGTTCCAGTCGCCGCCTAACGACGCCTTCATGTCGGGTAAGGTAGCCATGCTTGTTGACGTAAACGGCTACGCTTCGCAGCTAAACTTCTACAATCCGCAGGTTGAGAAGGGCGACGGCAGCGGCCGCACTCGCCTCGACTGGGGCGTGAGCGACATTCCATACAACAAGGAAAAGGCCTCCTACAGCGGTGGTTTCTCGTTCTCCATCCCGCGCGGTGCCGACGGCGCCGAGGCAGCCTGGGAGTTCATCAAGTGCGCCACCGGCAAGGAAGGCGCGGCCTCCTGGTCCCGCGACACCTATGCCATGTCCGCCAACGTTGAGGCCGCCCAGGACCCGGTGCTCGGTTCCGACCCCATCTGGAAGTTCTTCCTGGGCGCGATGGAATACAGCCGGTCTGGTACCTACCTTGAGGCATACCCGAACTGGGGAGAGCAGCTCAGCCAGCGTTATGAAAGGCTCTGGAAGGGCGAGATTACCCCTGAGCAGCTTCTGCAAGAGGCCGAGCAGGGCATCAAGGACGAAATAGGCCAGTAGTCGATTACTGACTAGGGTAGCCTCTAGTTGATGCTGCGAATCGGGGGCTGGCAACCGGTAGCGATAGCTGCATGTGCCGGCCCCCCTTCGAATCCATACAGGTCTACCACCCACCCCTGGAAGGGAGGTCGTTATGGCACTGGCAACTTCGAGCCGGCGCGCCGCAAAGCCCAGGTGGTCGCTGACTCCCAGAGCGCGAGAAGGTATCACCGGGTGGCTGTTCGCCCTGCCGTGGGTCGTCGGTTTCTTTCTCTTTACGTTGGGACCGATGCTCTTCGCGGCCTACACTAGCTTCACTCGCTACAACATCACCACGCCCCCGCAGTGGGTAGGCACCAACAACTACGAAAGGCTCTTCCGGGACGACAGGTTCTACACGGGCCTCGGCAACACGCTCTGGATGGTAGCCGTCAAGGTGCCGATCGTGATCGTGTTGGCACTCTTCATCGCGATGCTCCTGAACGTCGAGCTACCGGGATCGAAGTTCTTCCGCTCGGTCTTCTACATGCCGAGCGTGCTATCGGGAGCGCCCGCGGTCTTCTTGTGGCTCTGGATCCTTTCGCCCACGGGCCTGGTTAATAACTTCCTGGAGCTATTCGGCATCAAAGGCCCCGCCTGGTGGGCCGATGCGAACTGGACCAAGCCGGGACTTGTCGTCATGGGCACGTGGTGGATAGGAGGTAATATCCTTATCCTCCTGGCGGGACTGAAGGGTATCCCCAACGACCTGTATGAAGCGGCCTCCATCGATGGGGCTACCGGGTGGAGCCGGTTCCGCTTCATTACGCTGCCGATGCTTTCCCCGACTCTCTTCTTCCAGATAGTCACCGGCATCATAGGCACGTTCCAGATCTTCACCACAGCCTACCTGATAGCTAGTTCCAACAGCACCGGCACCTCCGGAGCCGAATCGCTGGCTAATGGAGGTCCGGGCCAGTCCCTGCTGTTCTACGTGCTCTACCTGTACAACCGCTCCTTCGGCAAGCAAGGTATCGGCTTCCAGATGGGCTACGGCACGGCGATGGCCTGGATACTGTTCCTGATCATACTGGCCGTCACGCTGGTCCAGTTGTGGCTGGCACGGCGCTGGGTACATTACGAGACGGAGGGTAAGTAGTTATGGCTACGATAATCGAGCAACAATCTACCATAGCTCCCCCTGTTGAAGAGACCGCCCAAAAAGAAAAGCTCCACGTACCGCGAAAGCCGATGTCGCCCGGCAAGTTCCTGGCGTTCCTGGTGCTGAGCGCTATGAGCGTGCTCTTTATCGTGCCCTTCATCTGGATGCTCTCCACCTCCCTTAAGGGTTTCCATGACCTCGCGGGCACGAACTGGATACCGAACCCTATAACCTGGCAAAACTACGTCGAGGCCTTCAGCTACGGCATGTGGGGACGCTGGGCTTTCAACTCGGTCACGATTACGGTGCTGTCGGTAGTCGGCACCGTGCTTTCCACATCCATCATCGCCTACTCGTTCGCCCGCCTGCGCTGGCCCGGACGCGACCAGGTGTTTGCTATCGTGCTGGCTACGATGATGCTGCCCGGCGTGGTCACGATGATCCCGCAGTACATCCTTTTCTCGAAGCTACCAGCGTTCGGCTTCATGGGCTCGGAGACGTGGGTGAACACCTTCCTGCCGCTGGTGGTGCCCGCCTTCACCGGCAACGCCTTTTACATCTTCCTGCTGCGCCAGTTCATGCGCGGCATCCCGATGGAGCTTTCCGAAGCGGCCAGGATTGACGGGGCCTCCGAGCTGCGCATCTGGTGGAGCATCGTAATGCCCCTGACCAAGCCCGCGCTGGCTGCCGTGGCTATCTTCACATTCCAGCACGCCTGGGAAGACTTCCAGGGTCCGTTGCTCTACCTACCGAGCGAGCACAACTACACGCTGCAAATCGCCCTGCGCTTCTTCGAGGCGGCGGCCGGTGGCTCCCCTGCCTGGAACTGGATGATGGCCGCTAGCCTCGTGGTGATGCTGCCGGTGCTGATCATATTCATCCTGTTCCAGCGCTACTTCATCGAAGGCGTCACTCTCACAGGTATGGGCGGCCGCTAAATGTCGGACATGGACGATGGACGATGGACGATAGGAGTAATGAGGACTGAGGACTGAGTAGCACCCATCCCAACAACAATCCTAATCTTGGCGGGTCCTTGGCGTCTTAGCGTCTTGGCGTTTCCGTCTCCTACCAACATCTATCGCCCTAAAAGGAGGAACACATGTCTCTGTTCGATGAAGATGGGAAGATCAGGGAGAACAAGCTGGAGGGCCTCGTTGACAACTTACCAGGCGCGGGCCTGGTAGGTGACAACAGCGGGGCGGAGGCTTCCGACTTCGACAGCAGCCTCGATGAAAGCCTGGTCAGCAACATAGGTTTCATCGCCGCCGGGCAGACCGCCGCTAACACCCTGGGCAACTCTGGGACCACGGCGGCACAGGGCAGCACCGCGCCCGCCGGTGCCGCTGCCATCGCGGGTGGAAGCACATTCGCCCTCGAAGACGACATCGCCGAAGAAGGTGCCCCTGCCAGCGCTGACAACACCGACGCTCCCGACGACTACACAGGCGCGGGCAGGGAGAAGGGCGGTATGGACCCCACGGACCGGCTGGCTGACTGAAACGTGAAACGTGAAACGTGAGGCGGTTAGGGCAATTTAGTTCGACGTGAGTAACAGGGCCGCGGAGGGTGTTCCTTCTGCGGCCCGTCATTATGTCTGTGGCAGTATATGACAAGGGGAGATTACTACGCCGTGCCGAAGATTAAAGAGGTATTGAGAGTACCGCACACCCACCATGACGTTGGCTACGCCCACATGCCTGACATATACATGGAGGTGCACGAACGCGGCATACTCGAAGCGATCCGCCTCTACGAGATGGACCTGGGCGACAACTCGCCGCCCGCCTTCCGTTATGAGACTAACAACGCCTAACAAAACCATATATTAGAAGTCGTTGTCAGCTTGTTTGCTTCCCTGTTGACTGGTTATCTCAAATCCAACTGCTCCCAATTCAAGAAAAGCCTCGTCTTCTTCGTCCCGGTTAGCAAATACGAAGCGTTGGACAGCTCCCTCTGCACAAACGAGAACAACACTTCAAGTAACACTTTAGTGTCTATCAGTCCGCATCTTCTGTCCCTATGCTACCTGTATGAATATCGACGCGACCAACATAAGGGATAACAGACAGATGAGGTACTTGTAGATGTCACCACTATTAGTTATACACATCGTTGCCGGACTATTAGGGCTTACTTCAGGCGCAATTGCACTCTGTGCTCGTAAGGGGGCAAAGTTACATCGCCAGAGCGGGATGATCTTCGTCTGCTCCATGCTCGCGCTTTCGGCCAGCGGTGCTACTATAGCGGCACTGCAATCCCAAAAGGTCAACATCATTGCCGGTATGCTTACATTTTATCTTGTAACTACCGCTCTGCTAACAGTTCATCGTCCCATTATTAAGCGTTCTTGGGTAGATGTCGGCGCTATGCTGGTTGGGCTGATGGTGGGTGTTTTCAGTGTCTCCTTAGGTGTTGAGGCTTTGAGCAGTACGAGAGGCACAATCGACGGGTATCCTCCCGCGATTGTCTTCATCTTTGGCGCGGTAGCTCTGTTGGCAACGCTAGGGGACGCACGTATACTCCTGGCGAGAGCCATGGCGAGAGGCGCGGCGGGGGGCATACGGGTAGAGGTGGCCAATCGCCTAGGGCGTCACCTGTGGCGCATGTGCTTCGCACTTTGGTTAGCCACCAGTTCGTTTTTTCTGGGTCAAGCGAAGCTGTTTCCGGAGCCAATACGCAGTTCAGGGCTACTGGCAATACCCGTGGTGCTTGTTTTAGTATTCATGGTCTACTGGTTGGTGCGCGTGATGTTCCTGCAGTGGCGGCCAGCTATCCGGCATGCGTAGTCACAAAGCTATGGGTGAAAAGCGTATCGTGGTACATCCTGCATCCCAGGTGGAACGGCGGATTGGCACGGCTACTGGATGTATGACAGAACATGAGGCGCTTGCACTACGAATCGGGAGCGGCACCGACTAGAACTTGCCCCCGAGACCTAGGTGGCTTGTTCCTTTGTGGCGGAGGGGCAGCATCCCAATCCTGACCCTGAAAGAATTAGTTTCGACATACCCTATTGTATCCCGCCCTAAGTGGTTTTGTTAGACGTTCTAAGTAAGCCAATAGGAGAGATGCGCGCATGAACGAAGAGGGGAAAGTCATGCCCAGCAGAGCCGCCGCGCTCCAGAGCGTCCGAAAGACGGTTGAGGAGTACGGCTCGACGTTGTTTCAGCTTCCCGGTAAGTCCAGCATGCTGCCCTGGCTGCGCAAACCCCCCTGGGCTTACACCATCGGTCTGTACCACACCTACCGACAGCCGGAGATCGTCACAGTGGGCGTCGAAGGGCCTATTGCCTCGCGCATACTGGAGGACTTCAAGGACAAGATCAAGGCCGGGGAGGCGCTCGAAACCGGGAAGGAGTACGAGGAGTTCAGGGAGGGACACAACTGCGTCCTCCGTCCGGTAGACAGGTCGCACTACCGCAAGTACCTGGAATGGGCTACGCTCTTCTATGGCGAGAAAGAGTTCCCCGCCCTGCAACTCGTCTGGTCCGACCCACAAAGGCGCTATCCGTGGGACGCCGGCAGCGAGTTCGAGAAACGGTTGAAGGGCTTCCAGCCGCTACTATTCAGGGGGTGAAGAAAACAACAAAAATAGGCAATTTTGGGCCATTTTCGTCGTTTTTGTCATTGTCCATCAGGCCAGGTTTATTACCAGTAGCTTCGGCTCCGTCATCTCCTCGATGGCGTACTTGGGGCCTTCCTTGCCGAAGCCCGACTGTTTGACGCCGCCATATGGCATGTGGTCCATGCGGTAGGTGGAAACGTCGTTGACGTTCACCCCGCCAACCTCCAACTCCTCGAAGGCACTGAAGATGCGCTTGATGTCGCGCGTGAACACGCCCGCCTGGAGGCCGTAGCTGCTGTTGTTCACCGCCTCTACCGCCTGGTCGAAATCGTCGTAGGGCTGCACCGTCACCACGGGGGCGAATATCTCCCGGTTGTTGACGCGGACGTCTGGTCCGGCCTTGACGATGACCGTGGGGTGTACCACCCCATCTTTCACTTCGCCACCGGCGAGGCACTCCGCCCCACTCGACAGCGCCTCGCCCAGCCACTCTTTGACGCGCTCGCTGTCTTTGGTGGTTATCACGGAGGCTACGTCTGTGTCTTCGTCCAGCGGGTGTCCAACCTTGAGGGCCTTCACCCTGGGCACAAGCTTGTCCAGGAACTGCTGATATACAGGCTCGTGTACGAAGATGCGCTGCACGCTGATGCAACTCTGCCCCGCGTAGGAGAAGCCGCCGAAGATGCACCGCTCGACGGCGTAGTCTAGGTCCGCGTCCGAGTGGATGATGACCCCAGCGTTGCCGCCCAGTTCGAGCGTGACCTTCTTGCTCCCGGCGCGACCTTTGAGGTCCCAACCCACGGCAGGCGAGCCGGTGAAGGTCAGCAGCTTGAACCGCTCGTCCTCCACCAGGGGTGCGGAGTCGCTGCTTTGCAGGGGCAGGATGCTGAGGGCCTCCTCGGGCCAGCCCGCCTCAAGCACAATCTCGCCCAGCTTGAGCGCCGAAATGGGCGTTTGAGAGGCGGGCTTGAGCACGATGGGACAGCCCGCCGCGATGGCAGGGGCAATCTTGTGCGCCACGAGGTTGAGTGGGAAGTTGAACGGCGTAATCGCAGCGACGGGGCCGACCGGGAAGCGGCGGATGATGCCCTGCCGGTTCTCGCCGCCGGGCAGCGCGTCCATGTGTATTACTTCGTCGTTGATGCGCGTTGCCTCTTCCGCAGATACGCTGAACGTCATGGCCGCGCGACTCACCTCCAGGCGTGAGAGCTTTATCGGCTTGCCCGCTTCCAGGGCGAGCGAGCGGGCAAGGTCTTCGCTCCGGGCGGTGATGGTGTCGGCTATCTTGCGTAGAATGGCCGCACGGCGGTGTCCCGGCAGCTTACGAGTGACCTTCAATGCTCTGACGGCGGCACGGGTGGCCTCTTCAAGGTCGCCCGCTCCTGCTCGGTGGACGGTGGCTACAGGCTCGGCATCGTAGGGGCAATAGACTGTGTAGGAGGTGCCCTCGCGCCATTGCCCGCCCACTATGAACTTGAATTCGGGTAGCCGTTCATTCTCCGATGCTGCTGTCTGCTCGTCTCTGTCCGTGGTTATCATGTGGGCCTCGCTTTGTGCTTTACCTGTAACGTGGTGACTCACTTTCTTGAGCATGTGCCTGTTGGTCTACCTCAGCTTTATTCGTGCCACTCGTTTCTACAGCCTGCAAGTCGCTGAAGTATGGGACCAAACCTCCGCCCTGTCATCCTGAGCGTAGCGAAGGATCTCAGATGCCGCACTTGCCCCTGCCCTGGACCTTCAGCATCAGTGTACCTGCCATTCAACGGCATCCCTACTCACCTTCTTGAGATCCTTCGCTACGCTCAGGATGACAAAGGGGAGGCTCAGGATGACAGAAGGGGCTTTGGTCCCTTACATGTACAGGTTGCAGCTTGTGCTGTCATGTTATGTCTACTCAGGTGCTGCCGAGGGCCGCGATTACCGCGTCGGCCACTTGGTCTGTAGTGGCAGTGCCGCCGAAGTCGGGGGTGAGGGTCTCGCCCCTGGCTACGACCTGCTCCATAGCCTGCATGACGAGCCGGGCGGCCTCGGGTTCTCCCAGGTGTTCCAGCATCATGGAGCCTGCCCAGATGGTGGCGAGCGGGTTTGAGAGGCCCCTGCCCGCTATGTCGGGGGCGGAGCCATGCACAGGCTCGAACATAGAGGGATAGCGGCGCTCCGGGTTGAGGTTGGCGCTGGCCGGTACGCCAAGGCTGCCCTGTAATGCGCCTCCCAGGTCGGTGAGGATGTCACCGAAGAGGTTGGAGGCCACAACCACGTCCAGCCGCTCCGGGTGGAGCACCATCAGGGCGGTCAGGGCGTCCACCAGCATGCTGCGCCACTCGATCTCCGGGTAGTCAGCGGCTACCTCGGCGCATACTTCGTCCCACAGTACCGAACTGTACTGCTGCGCGTTCGACTTGGTGGCGCTGATGAAGGGCGCTCCCGGCCGGGGGCCGCGCGACCTGGCAAGCTCAAAAGCATACCGGATGACGCGCGATACGCCCGTGCGGGTGAACACGGTTGTCTGGGTGGCGACCTCCTGGGGCCTGCCGAGGTGGCTGCGCCCGCCGTGCCCGCTGTATTCGCCCTCGCTGTTCTCGCGCACGACCACGAAGTCAATCTCTTTGGGGCCTTTGTCGCGCAGTGGGCCGGGTATGCCTTCGAGCAGGCGTATGGGCCGCAGGTTGATGTACTGGTCGAAGCCCTGGCGTATGGGCAGCAGTAGGCCCCAGAGGGAGATGTGGTCCGGCACGGTCGGGTAGCCCACGGCCCCCAGGTAGATCGCGTGGAACGGCTCCAACTGCTTCAAGCCGTCAGGGTCCATCATGCGGCCGTGTTGGAGGTAGAACTCGCAGCCCCAAGGGAAGTGGCGGGTGTTGAGGCGAAAGCTGCCGGTCAGCGCGCCCGCCGCGTGTAGCACCTTCAACCCGGCGGGTATGACCTCGTTGCCTATGCCGTCGCCCGGTATCAGGGCGATCTCGTACTGGTTCACGTGTTGCTCCTGGGTGAAGCTTATGCCTAGGGGTGGCGGTCCCAGGCGTGAATAGTGTGCTTGGTAATTATACAATGTAGAGGCAGTGTGGGTGCTAAGTAACGGGAGTGTAAGGGCAGGACACTGGATTTAGCACAATCGCCAGGGTACGCCTGGTAATTTGTCCCAGTATAAGAGGCATGGTCGCAATACGACGCCCTCGATTTCAATCGACGGGCGTCGTATTGCGACCATGTTTCTTTGCCTGTAAGGAAACGGCTTGCAGAATGAAGTAGTCAAGGAGATTGGCCCGCATACTGGTCGCCCAACCCCAACCACTTTATACTGTTGCAAGCACTTTCACGCTCAAATCGAGCGGCTACTCTAACACGCAACGAGGTACCTTGCTATGACTACACCTACACCAACCTATCTTGATACCAGGCTCCCATTTGCGGAGCGCGTGCGGGACCTGGTGGCGCAGATGACGCTGGAAGAGAAGATCGGCCAGTTGCAGAACAACACGCAGGGAGTGCCGCGCCTGGGCATCCCGGCTTACAACTACTGGAACGAGGCGCTGCACGGGGTGGCCCGCAACGGCCGCGCTACCATCTTCCCGCAGGCTATAGGGATGGCCTCAACGTGGGACCCGGCGCTGATACAGAGGGTCGCATCGGCTATCGGGGACGAGGCTCGCGCCAAGCACCACGAAGCGATGCGCCGCAACGGCTTCTCACGACTTTACCAGGGGCTGAACTTCTGGTCGCCCAACGTCAATATCTACCGCGACCCACGTTGGGGGCGGGGGCAGGAGACCTGGGGCGAGGACCCTTACCTCACCGGGCAGATGGGTGCGGCGTTCGTGCGGGGCATGCAGGGCAACGACCCGCGCTACCTCAAGACGGCGGCCTGTGCCAAGCACTACGCCGTTCACAGCGGACCGGAAAAGCACCGGCATGGATTTGACGCCCGCGTGAGCCTGCGCGACATGCACCAGACATACCTGCCAGCCTTCAAGGCGCTGGTGGAAGCCGGGGTCGAGTCGGTGATGGGTGCCTACAACCGCACCAACGGCGAGCCGTGCTGCGCCCACCCCTACCTCATAGGTGAAGTGCTGCGCGGCGAGTGGGGCTTTGAGGGCCACTTCCTATCCGACTGCGGGGCTATAGACGACATCTACAAGGGGCACGGCTCGGCACCAGACGCGGCTTCGGCGGCGGCCCTGGCGCTCACACGGGGGTGCGACCTCGAATGTGGCGGTACGTACAAGCACCTGGGCGAGGCATTGGAGCGCGGCCTGGTGACTGTGGAAGATATAGACAGGGCGCTGTCGAGGGTCATGACGACCTGCTTCAAGCTGGGCATGTTTGACCCGCCGGAGCAGGTGCCCTACGCTTCGACTCCCCTCAGCGTAATAGGCAGCGAGCAGCACCGGGCGCTGGCCTATGAGGCGGCGGTCAAATCGGTGGTGCTGCTGAAGAACCGCAACAACATCCTGCCACTCGGCCCCGAAGTTAGGACAATGCGGGTGCTCGGCCCCACGGCGGCGGACGTGAGCGTGCTGCTGGGCAGCTATCACGGGCTGAACGCCACGCTCACCACGCTACTGGAAGGCATAGTGGCCCGCATGCCGGAGGGGCTTGCGATGGAGTACCGTCAGGGCGTCCAGTTGATCCACCCCAACACAGCTACGCAGGAATGGCTATTCATTCCGAGGTCGCAGCCCGACGTGGTGATCGCGTGCATGGGCGTGACCCCGATGCTCGAAGGGGAGGAGGGCGACTCGATAGCCTCCACCGAGGAAGGAGACCGCGCGGGCATCAGTCTCCCCCAGGTGCAGGCCGAGTTCGTGCGCAAGCTGGCGAATGCAGGCGCGAAGGTGGTGCTGGTGCTGACGGGTGGCGGGCCAATCGCGCTGGGCGACCTGGAGGAGCTGGTGGAGGCGGTGGTGTTCGCCTGGTACCCAGGCGAGGCGGGCGGGCTGGCGGTGGCCGACATCCTTTTCGGGCACATCACGCCCTCCGGCAAGCTACCCCTCACCTTCCCCCACTCGCTGGACGACCTGCCGCCCTTCGATGACTACAGCATGCAGGGCCGCACCTACCGCTACGCCACGAAAGAGCCGCTTTATCCCTTCGGCTTCGGCCTGAGCTACACTCGGTTCGCCTACAGCGATCTGCGGCTAGAACATGAGCAGGTCGCCGCCGGTGAGGGCCTGTCCTTCAGCTTCACGCTCAGCAACACCGGCACCTTCGATGGCGAGGAGGTGGTGCAGGTCTACGTGAGCGCGTTGGACCCGCCCGGCGCGCCCATCAGCAGCCTGGTGGCGTTCCAGCGTGTGGCCCTGCGTGCGGGCGAGCAGAAGACGTTAGCGTTCCAGGTTCCGTCAGAAAGGCTGGCGCTGGTGGATGAGGAGGGGGTTGCGCGTGTGGTGCCGGGCGGCATGCGTGTGACTGTTGGCGGGTGCTCACCGGGAGGGCGGGGTGTGGCACTGGGTGCGCCGGAGCCGGTGAGTGGAGAGTTCATTGTGCTGTGACAGTGCTAATGAGAGCGATTAGAATAGGACCATGAAGTATAATGCCGGCAGTGGTAAGTGCCGAGGAATACCTGGTGACGCGGGTAAGACAACATGGAGGCTACCGCATGAACCAATCAGAATTGGGTGAGGGACGTACCGGACAGGGAAGCAATCGCAGTGATATGCAGCAAGGGGCCCTCGCGCCGGTCACACAACAGCCCACAAGCCCGGAGGACGAGGTTCTTGAGGCCGCCCCCGGTCTTGAGGCAGTGCAGGCCCAGAGGGCAGTTGGTCCGGGTTCGGGCATAGCTTTGTGTCTATCGGGCGGCGGCTATAGAGCGATGCTCTTCCACCTGGGGACGCTGTGGCGGCTTAACGAGCTTGGATACCTGGAGCGGCTATCGCGGGTCTCCAGCGTGTCGGGAGGCTCCATCACGGCCGGGGCGCTCGCCCTGGCATGGCACAAGCTCCGTTTTAGCGGAGACCCAATCAGAGGGGCTGAGAACTTCAAGGAGGAGGTAGTGCTGCCGGTGCGCGGCCTCGCGGACAAGACTATAGACATCTGGGCTGTCCTGATGGGCCTGTTCTGGGGCGGCACTACCAGCACACACATCGCCGCGTACTACAACCGGTATCTATTCCGCGATCGTAACCTGCAAGCACTTCCGAAGCGGGGACAAGGGCCGGATTTCGTGTTCAATGCCTCCAATCTTCAGAGCGGAGTCTTATGGCAGTCGTCCAGGGGCTACATAGGTGATTACAGGGTGGGGTGGATCAAGAACCCCGACATCGGCGTAGCCCAGGCAGTGGCGGCATCCTCCGCATTCCCACCTTTCCTTTCGCCGATGGTACTTACGTTCGACGGGAAGAAGCATCAGTTCAAGCGTGGCTCATCCAGCGACCTGAACCAACCGCCCTACACTACGAATGTGCTGCTAACGGACGGTGGAGTATACGACAACCTGGGACTGGAGACTGCCTGGAAGTATTTTGACACGGTGCTCGTGAGCGATGGCGGGGGAAAGATGCAGGCCGCTAAGAAGCCGGGTAGGGACTGGGTGCGGCAGGTGCTTCGCGTAAGAGACATGACCGACAACCAGGTGCGCGCCCTCCGTAAGAGACAACTTATCGCCTCCTATAGGGCACCGGAAAGCGATGAGAACCACAGGAAGGGCGCCTATTGGGGAATACGCACGGAGATAGCAGACTACGAGCTAGCCGACGCGCTCAAGTGCCCTCCGGAGAACACCGCGAAGCTGGCGAATGTAGCGACCCGCCTCGGTCACCTGGACAGCACTACGCAGGAAAGGCTCATCAACTGGGGCTACGCGATCTGTGATGCTGCGATACGTACGTACGTTGACGAGACGCTGCCCACGCATCGAGGGTTCCCTTACCCGAAGGCCAAGGTGTAGAGGACCGGACGCAGCAGAGGGGGAGACATGCTTGCCGGAAGCGGAAGTAATGCTGGAGGATAAGCGCCTCGTCAAACTAAGTAAGTACCTCAGCAAGCACCTGCGCCACAGCCCCGAAGCTCTCGGCCTCACCCTTGAGTCGGGAGGCTGGGTGGGGGTAGAGGCGCTGCTGGAGGCGTGCGGCAGGCGCAATTTCCGCATTACCAGGAAGGAACTTGAGGAGGTAGTAGCCCGCAATAGCAAGCAGCGATTCTCCTTCGACCCTAGCGGCACGCGCATCCGGGCCAACCAGGGCCACAGCGTAGAGGTAGACTTGCAGCTTGAGCCTGCGGAGCCGCCCGCCGTGCTCTATCACGGCACCGGCAGCCAGAACGTGGAAGTGATACAACGCGAGGGTCTGCACCGGATGTCGCGCCACCATGTACATCTCTCAGGGGATATGTCTACGGCGTTGAACGTGGGCGGGAGGCACGGCAAGCCTGTTGTGTTTGAGGTAGATGCAGCGGCGATGCACCGGGTGGGGCACGAGTTCTACCGCTCGGATAACGGGGTGTGGCTGGTGGAGCATGTGCCGCCGGAGTTTCTGAAACGTGAAACGTGATACGGGATGTGGCTTGCTCATCTTGGTAGGTGCAAAGGACTGTGACGGGATATAGGCACCAAAGCCTCTCTTTGTCATTCTGAACGTAGTGAAGAATCTCGTCCTCTACCTGGATGTTTCACGTTTCTTATGGGAGAGCAATGGCATGTAGAAAGGTGCTACTCTGGGTGCTGAGGGACGAGATTCTTCACTACGTTCAGAATGACAAAAGCAGAGAGGGTTCTGCAATCTAAACAGCAACATATTCACGCACCCTATACATGAGCCGCGTCACGTTTCACGTTTCACGTTTCACGTTTCAGCTACAGCCCACCATGATAAATTCCGCGGCTATACCTCCGTAGACCAGTCTCTGGCAAGGCGGGCCACGTCTGCTCCCCATATCCTGCCGCCACCGAATCGCTCTATTAATGCGCGTACCTCGTCTTCATCGATTACTTCTTCATAAGGCTCGCCGGTGTAGTCATCATACCAACGCTTCACGAAACGGCCTCCTCTATCCCGTGTATAGTCCACGGTCCAGGTCTGCGGAGTGGTGGGACCGAGCACGATACGCAGCCGCCCGGCCTTCATCTCCGCGATGTAGTAATCAAGCTCATTGCGCATAACCCCATTCTATCAGAATAGCCATATGTACTCGGAGGCGACCCTGTTGGTGAAACAAAAGAGCAACTCCTCTAAGGAAGCTGCTCTTTTGTTTGCCTATCCTAAAGACCTGTCGGGTAAGTGTCCGGCGGCTCGCCAGAACTCCAATCTGCTACACGGTCCAGCGGCTCTACCGCGCGGGTCTCGTCTATGTGGATTACTGCGTCGAATTGGTCCGAGAGGCGGCAGTTGAAGTAGTGGCTCAGGCGCTCGGTGGCGGGGCGGTAGATGACGCCGATGGCGCGTTCCAGGCGTGGCTCGCGCAAGGCCTCGGCTGCCGGGCCGTCGTCGCGCAGGGTCAGGAGGAAGCGGGGCGCATCTGCTGCATGGCTCACCTCGTGGAACAGCGCCTCGTAGCTGCCGGGCAGGCCGGGGTTGACCTTCTTGCGCTGCGGCGGCTCGTCCCAGTTGTCGGCGGCTGCCACGCTGCCGGTATAGGTGGTGAAGCCGATGAGGAAGGCGCTGTCGCCGTGCCGCTCGCGCACAAGCTGGCCGATGTTCCACTCGCCCGACCTGCCTACCTCGGTGGCCCTGGCGTCCCCGAGGTGGGAGTTGTGCGCCCATACCACCACTTTCGCGCGGGGGTTGCGCTTGTCGAGGTGCTCTATTAGGGCCTCCAGTGTCTCAACCATGTGGCTGTCGCGCAGGTTCCAGGACGAAACCCGCCCGTGGAACATGGTGCGGTAGTACTCCTCCGAGTTCTTCACCAGGCGGGCATTTTGCTCGGCGAAGAAGAACTCGTCCTCAGCCACGTTGCCGTCCATGTTGGCGTAGACTGAGGCCTTGTTCTGCAACTCCACAAGCTGGCTGATGACCTCGTCCTGGCAGGGGTCGGAGAGGCCGAAGCTGGCGGCGTACCCGTAAGCCTGGGTGTCCTCGGCGTAGTGCTCGAAGCAGTTGTAGCGGTAGCGGGCGCGTGTCGCGGCTTCGGGGTCTACCTTTTCCAGGTAGGCGAGCACGGCCTGTATGGAGCCGTAAAGGCTGTAAAGGTCGAGGCCGTAGAAGCCTGCCTTGCTGCTACCCTCGGGCAGGGTGTCGTTGTGCTCGCGCAGCCAGCCGACGAAGTCGAGCACGTCGGCATTGCGCCACATCCAGATGGGGAAGCGCGTGAAGGCCGAAAGCGACTCGATGGCAGTGGCCCCGTCGCCCATGCCGCGCACGTAGCGATTGATGTGGTAGGCGTCGGGCCAGTCGGCCTCCACCGCCACCGCGTTGAAGCCCTTCTCCGCGATCAGCCGCTTGGTTATCTGCGCCCGCTCGCGGTAGAACTCGTGGGTACCGTGCGAGGCCTCGCCTATCAGCACAAAGCGGGAGTCGCCAATCTTCTCCAACAAGGCGTCGTAGTCGTTCTGCCCGCCCGTGAGGGGCTGCGCTGCCTGTCGGACGATCTCTATCGTGCGGTCACGTGTGCCTGCAACCATATACCATACCTCCTTCTACTACGGCATATGGTCAAGCAAATCACAGGCCAACCATTAGACGGAAACGCCAAGACGCGGAGACGCCAAGGACCACGCCAAGAGGATGAGGGTTTGGAGACTAGCAAAAGGAGCATTGTGCGACATGACATACCCTGCTCCTTTGGCTTGCTTGAACAACAACACTAATCTTGGCGTGGTCCTTGGCGTCTCCGCGTCTTGGCGTTTCCGTAATTATTCGCCCAGGTCCCATATGCGCACGTCGTAGGCGTTCTGGATTGCCAGGCGCTTGCCGTCGGGGGAGAAGGCGACTTCGCCGCCGCCGAGGGTCTGTGCGAACTGGAAGGTGCGCAGGCTCTGGCGGGTGGTCATGTCCCATAGGTCCGCCGTGCCGCTATTGGTGCTCGCTACCAGCCGCGTGGCGCCAGGTGAGAAAGCCAGGTTGTGGACCTGTGGGGGCGGCTTGAGGTCGGAGGGCTTGTCCAGCCGGAGGTGGGGCAGCCACGTCTCTGTGTCCCAGGATTGCACCGTAAGCCCGCTTTGCTGGACGGGTGCCGCGAACAGCCTGCCGTCCGGGGAAAAGACCCCCTCGGACCAGCCATCCAACTCGCGCGAGAGCGTGCCATCCTCGACGCTGTAGAGCGCCATGCGGTCTGTGGCTACAAGTAGGCTCTTGCCGTCCGGCGAAAACCGCACCAACCAGGCGGGTACGTCAATGCTCCAACTAGCTTCGCCGCTCTCCACGTCGTACAGCGTGACAGCCTCTCTAGCGCCAACCGCCAGCAGCTTCCCATCCGGCGAGAAGGCCACGCTGTAGGCGAGGCCGTGGTCGGGGAGCGTGCGGACCAGCTTACCGTCCGCCAAGTGCCGGACCTCCACCGCACCTTGCTTGTCGTCCGGCGACCGCCAGGAAAGGGCCAGCAGCTTGCCGTCGGGCGAGAGTGACACGCTGCGGGCGTTACCAGGCTCCAGCTTGTAGAGCAGCTTGTCGTCGGGCACGCTCCAGACCTGCGCGCCCTGGTGGGAGGTGCCCACCGCCAGCGTATACCAGTCGGGCGAGAAAGCCATGCTGACCATGTAGCCCTCGGACATGGCGATCACGCGCTCGGAGCCGGACTCCGAACCGTTATCACAACCGGACAGCAAACCCACGATCAAGACCCCCATAACAGCCAGCCTAAATATGCTGCTAAGACTTGCTAAGAGCACGGCAACCCTACTCCTATTCATTCGCTCATTCCAATCATATAGTAGATAGCGCGGCCACAGCCAGGTGTGCTTTCAGCCGGCATAGCCGCTTACGGAGCCGGGGGTATTTCCACCAGCCGCACGTTGCGGAAGGCGACCCTGCCCAGGCCGGAGTTGTGCAGCGCAATGATTAGCTGCGGGTTGTCATCCGGGCACTGTATACCTACGCGGATTGTGTGCCAGGCCCCATCGCTAGGGGTGGTGGCCCCCGCCGCGTCCGGCCCATGCCGCGCCACCGAGCCGGAGGCGGACCCGCACACCAGGAACGTCTTAAACCTACCTGATTGCAGTTCAGACCGCGCCTCCAACTCCAGCACGTATATCCGGTCCGGTTGAGCCGGGGCGGGGCCGTAGGCGCTTCGCTCCACCTGCCCATCGCCCACCAGCGACATTTCCAGGCTTTCGCCCGGCCCGGAGAACTCTACGCCTTCAGACGGCAGTTGCCAGGTCTCGCCCCAGGGACCGTGCGGCCCGTTGACAGGGACGTGGGTGCCTTGTAGAGCGCCCGCCCGCACGTACATGTCGAGGGCCAGCCGCCGGAAATGTTCGTTGTGGAGCACCCGCTCGTAGCCGAGGCCCGCGAGCCACTCCCTCACCTGTTGTATCTCCGTAGTGTCTAGGTAGGCAAGCCACACCACGTCGTCCGTCTGCGGGTCTATCTGTTCGGCAGCGGCGGGCAGGTTGCCGAGCCATTCCAGGTTGAGGTGCCGACCTGACAACGCCTGCGGCTCGTAAGCGCCTATCAGCACGACAGGTGCGGGGCCGGGGTAAGTAAGCATTAGCTTGCCGGAAGTAGCGGCATCCCGTGTGTCGTGCGCCAGTTCGCGCCAGTGCTCCTTATCAGCATGCGTGTAGACGGTGAACAGCGACACGGCGAAGACCAGCAGCAGGCAGACGAGGGAGGCCCAGCGCAGCAGCGAGAGCCATCGCGGCAGACTAAAGGTCGCGAGCGCGCCAAGCAAGAGCGCCCAACCCAGCACCGAGTATATGACCGTCCGGTCGGCGTAACCGGGGCTTAGCAGGCTCATGCCGATAGCGACTAGTATTGTGCCCACGCTCAAACACGCGACGAAAGCCAGCCCAATAGGAGAGCGCGTCCATAGTAAGAGGAGGCCCAGCACGAAGGTCGCCAGCAACACACCCAGCGCCAGGTCGTGCAGCACAGGCCACGCCGCCCACGGGGTCGGGGCACCGCTATAGAAGTAGCTGCCGTTCTCCGCGAAGCCCAGTATCGAGCGGATGGAGGCATGCACGCGGTACTCGGTGGCCCCCAGGAAGGAGGCCCTCGATTGGTCACCGAGCCTGCTTGTGGCGAGCATTTGCGGCACCCACGGCAGGTAGCCTATTACCGCCATGACACCCCATGCGAACAATGGGGTCGCCCGCCGCCCATGCTTTTTCAGGACCAGCGGGAGGAGGACGAATTGCGGCAGCAGCGCGTATAACGGGCTGTAGTCTATATACATACTCACCAACGTGGACGCCCCATAGAGCAGCGCCCATAGCCATTGTGGTTCCCGGTAGAAGGAGAGGAGGGCATAGTAGGAGAGGGCCACCAGCAGGAAGGTAAGAGCGTACTGCCGCGCCTCCTGCGAGTACCACACGTGAAGCGGGGCAAGCGCCATGCTGGCGCTTGCCGCCAGGCCCGCCCAGGGGTTGAACAGCTTGCGGCCCAGCACGTAAACCACCGGGATCGCTAGCGTGCCCGCGACGACGCTCAACAGCCTCCCCGCGCTAACCTCCGGGGCTAGCACGGACGCCAGCTTGACGAGCGCGTAGTAGAGGGGTGGGTGCGGGTCGTACGCGCCGCGCAGCCCCAGCACCTGGTCCCAGGGCATGCGAGCGAACATCACCGTGAAGCCTTCGTCCAGCCACAAGCTCAGCCTGTCGTAGCCGTAGAAACGGAGCAACCCGCCCAGCAACGCCACGACCCAGACCAGCCGCCCC
Source organism: Chloroflexia bacterium (assembly GCA_036386675.1). Taxonomy (GTDB): domain Bacteria; phylum Chloroflexota; class Chloroflexia; order QHBQ01; family JADMIH01; genus JADMIH01. The sequence goes on from DASVVE010000034.1 coordinate 109,721, forward strand.
GGCACCAGCAAAGGGGCAGCAACCGCACGCGACTGGGTAGCGGGGGGAGTGCTGGGCTTAGGGCTAGGGGCAACTGCTGTTTCGATGTTCGACATGAAGGTTGAGGCGAGGGAGCAAGACGGACCTTGCCCGCTGTATAGTGTGTGCCATAAACAGGCACGACGATAACAGCCTTCATTATATTACGATATTACGAACGAGGTGTGAGTGTGCGTCAAACGGCGAGAGAGCATAGAGGCCGTCTCATAAATAGCAGCCCTGAGTGCTGGCGACACAGGCTACCCTTTGTCACTTCGAACATGCGGCTACGCTCAGGGTAAACTCCGTGAGAAATCTCGTCCTAGACCCGGATGTTACCTCTTTCTTATGGTGCTGTCGCAAATGTGCGGGCTGTATCACCTGGAAAGCCAGGGTGACTCGTGGGAGCGCGAATGGGGATCGTTTGCTTCGGTCTTGGGGTCCTTGTCCTTGCCGCGCCAGGCCCACAGCCGCCGGGCCACGAACGCGATCAGCACCAGGGCGAGCAAGCCATAAATAAAGGGGCTGAGGGGTTTGAGGAACTGCTCCACCTGTTGCCAGTTCGCGCCCAGGACCATGCCCGCGCCTACCAATACACCATTCCAGATCGCGCTACCCACGATGGTGAAGATGCTGAAGCGCCAGAACGACATCTCGGAAATGCCTGCGGGGAGGGAAATGAGGGAGCGTACTCCTGGCACCAACCTGGCGAGCAAGACCGCCCAGGTGCCATGACGCTCGAACCACGCTTGCGCTCGTTCCAGGTCGTTCTTCGACAGCAGGAGCCACTTGCCATACCTGTCGAGCCAGTTACCCAGGCGGTCCTTACCCATCGCCTTGCCTACGCCATACAGTGTAATGGCCCCCGCGTACGCACCCAGTGTGGCGGCGATCATCACCGGCACCAGGTTGAACCTGCCCTGGGAGACCAGGCTGCCGGAGAGTGGCAGTATCACCTCTGAGGGTATAGGTGGGAAGATCGACTCAAGGGCCACGAGCAGCCCCACGCCAATGTAGCCCAGGGTCGCTATGACTTCGATGACGAAGCCGACAAACTGTCCGAAGAGGCTTTCCATGCCACTTGAGGGGAAGCAAGACGAAGGCCAAATCCGGGGAATGAGTGAGGCGTAAGTCTTGCTCGTCAGTGCTCAAGTTGCTTTCTATGTTGCTGAACAGAGAGCTCAGAATGATTATAATGAAGAGTCTGGCACAGGGCTTGAACAGCATAGAGTTATATCGTGGAAAAGAGCTTGAGATAGAGTATCGAATAACAGCTTGGAGGATAGAGATGCAATGTCCCATTGACGGTAGTAATTTGCAGATGATGGAGCGCCAGGGTATCGAGATAGACTACTGCCCGCAGTGCCGGGGCGTGTGGCTGGACCGTGGCGAGCTTGACAAGATTATCGAGCGCAGCCATACAGTCTTTGGCGCGGCACAACAGCCGGAAACAGCCAGGGTAACGGGTACGACAGGCGCTCCCACGATGCCGGTGCAACCCCATATGACCCCACAGGTGCCGCCCCAACCGCCGGGAGCACCGTACGCGCCACCTCCCGCGCCACAGGCACCTGCCCAGCCGTACTCTTACCCCCGCGACTACGACCGGGACGATGATTATCACGATCGCGGCGACTACCCACAAGCCAGGCGTGAGTACCAGGACCGGTACGATCGTGACGATGATCGAGAGTATGGTCGCAAGCGCAAGCGCCGCAGCTTCCTGGACGATATATTCGACTTCGACTGAGAGGCGAATGTTAGCGCGTTCAAAATAGCAACAAAGGGGAAGGCTCGTGTGTCTTCCCCTTTGTTGCTTACTCTTAAGCTCCCCAGCGACCCCACAGGTGTTATGATTGTGGCTGAAATGGAGCGAAACAAGCCAGCCGCAGACCCACAGCAGGCACCACCCACAGGCGACGGTGCCCAAAAGCCCCTATCTCTAGAGCGTGCCTGGCATACGCGCGATCTCGTATTAGCCCTTCCCGCCCTGTTGCTGTGCGGTGTGGGGGAGGTGCTGCTGTTCGATAATGGCTTGCGAGATTTTGGCGCTATCTTACTCACCATAGGAGTGCTGCTAGGAGTCCTGGCCTGGAGCCATACGCGGGACAAGCCTATACGCGTGGCCGGGCAGGGGCCTAGAACCCTACCGGCAAAGCGTCGGTCGGCGCTAAGGGTAGTGGGTATCGGGGCGGCCCTCTCGCTGGCGAGTGGAGGCGTACTGGCCTGGTTCGCGCAACCGGGTGCCGTGTTTGGGCTTCAGGGCGTGTTGTGGCTGGCGAGCATAACCGTCTTCTTGCTTTCCTGCTACCGATGGCACACGGCGGGGGAACTTGCGGTGTGCGCTGCCTCTACATATGTGGCATGGACGCGTGCCGAACGGCTGGTATTCGGCGGCCTAGTTGTCCTGGCCCTGTGCACCTACCTGATAGCCCTGGACACTATCCCCTGGTATTTCCACCAGGACGAAGTGGTCGCCCACTATGAGGCCTGGCGCTTCTACAACGGCCCGCCTATCTCCCTTTTAACGACAACCTGGTTCGAGACCAGCCTGCCGAGCCTGCCTTTCGCATTCACCGGTAACCTGATGCACCTGGTTGGGACGGGTCTCGCCGGAGTGAGGGTTGGGATCGCCTTCATAGGGGCGCTGGCGGTCGTACCGACTTATGGCATCGCCCGCCTGTTGTGGGGCCGGGTCGCGGCTGCGGTCGCGGGTTTCGCCTGGGCTACTTCGCCCGTAGCCATACACTACAGCCGCATCTCCATCGTCAACATCACCACGGCGACCTGCTGGGCCGTGTGCTTCTACTTCCTGCTGCACGGCCTGCGCACCCACCGGCCCATGAGCTTCGCCCTGTCAGGGCTGGCGGCGGGCCTGAGCATGTATACCTTCTACGGCACGCGGCTGTTGCCTTACCTGCTGGTCGCGTTCGCGGCCTACCTGGCCCTGTTCCACTTCCGCACATTCCGCGAGCAACTGGGCAACCTGGGATTGCTGGCTGCGGGTTTTCTCATCGGTTTCGGGCCTCTCCTGGCATATTTCCTCCGCTATCCCGGCATGTGGGCGGGTAGGGGGCTGAGCCAGCTAAACGTGCCCGCCGCCATACCCACCACATGGGAGGCCATGGTCCACGACTGGAACGTGCTAGCCCCGCTCATGGTCGAGAACTTTCTCAGCCTCAGTGTGCTACCCAGCCGCGACAACTTCTACTGGGCGCCGTTTCTGTCGCCGGTGGAGGCGGTGCTGCTGTTGCTCGGGGTGGGGGTGCTCGCGTCACGCTGGCGGCAGCTTGGGGCGTTCCTCGTATTGCTGTGGGGCGCCGGCATCGTGTTTGTGGGCGGCACGCTGATAGACCGGGGACACATACCCTCCTTCGTGCACTGGACCCCGGCTTTTCCGGCCTTCTTCCTGGCGCTCGCCTTGCCGGTGTCGCTCCTGTTCAAGTCGCTCCTCCGTTATAGGCCCAACTTGCGTTACGCTGGAGGGGTCTTGCTGGCGGCGGGTCTCTGCCTGTTGGCTGTGACTAACCTGTACTGCTACGTTGTGGTCTACCCTGCGCAGGTGCCCCCGGCGTTTGGCCCGGCGGTGGGGCGGTTCCTTGCCACTCTTCCACGTAATAGCCAGGTGCGGTTGGTCGGTAACCTATCACCTCCATACTCGTCGGTGACGGGGAGGATGCTGGCACCGGGCGTCACCGTGGGGGAATTGCTCAACCCGAGCCTGGAACTGCCGCTGCTGCCGGACCCCACGCGCGAGTTTGTGTTTATCTTCGATGAGGACCAGGCCCACTACTTGCCGGTTGTGCAGAGCTACTACCCAGGTGGTGAGGTCCGCCCGCTACAGACGCCGGGAGGTACCATAGGCAGTGCTTACCTGTTGCCCAGGGGTGCGACTGCGGGTCGCCAGGGCGTTCAGGTCACGTTGGCAGGTGGCGATGGCAATGTGCTACACCAGGGACAGGTGCACACAGTGGGAGCTATGCCCGGTGAGTTCAGCGTGAGATACCCTGTGACCGCCACGTGGAGCGGGGCCTTGTACGTGCCTCGGCGCGGACCTATAAGGCTCCACCTCGAGGGTAGCGGGTGGGGACAGTTGCTTCTTGGCGGACAACCCGGCCGTTTGGATACGCCCACGTATGTAGAGCGTGGGTGGTTGGCCTTCTGCGTGCGGGTGCCGGTAGAGGGTGCAAGTAAGGTACGCCTGCTGGTGCAAGAGGAGGGTGGCCCTGCAACTGAGGTCGAGACTACCGTCCTGTGGCCGCAGTCGTGCGAGGTCGGGCTGTCTGTAGCTCTCAACGGTGGCGACGTGACGCACAGGGTGGACCCATTTGTAGGTGCGGGCGTGCTGTCGCCGGATGATTTCACTTTCGACGGCCTCATCAGCAAGCCCTCGGAACGCGACCTCGACTTTGTACCTCTCGCTTCCGACGTCGCCGGAGTGCCGCGCTTGCGCTGGGAGGGGGAGGTCGATGCGGACGGTGGTGCTTACAGGATGGAGCTACGGACCGACGGTAGGGCAACCCTGGCGATAGATGGTACTTCCCTGGTGACGGTGTGTAGCAAGCCACTGACGGTGCAGACTTTCTTCGGGCGGGGCACCTATCCGTGGGAAGGGGCTACCATCAACCTGACTCCTGGCTGGCACAAGGTCCGCCTCGATTTCATTGCCACCGGCAACGCGAACGGCCTCGAATGGCGATGGACCCGCCCCGACGGAGTGACCGAGATCGTGCCGCCCAACCGCCTGCGTCATAGCCTCAACTTCGACGCCATGCCCTCAACTCCTCTGTCTCCCCCGGAGTCTATCGATTGTCCGTCCCGGAAATAGGACATTAGAACTCTGTCCCATAGCTCAATCATAATGAATCATGATGAATACGATGACCAGAAGTGGACCTTGTCATTTCGAACATGCGGCTACGCTCAGGGGGGCTTTTATGATATGGCTCCTAGTAATCGAGCGCAGCCTCTTCATCCAGTTGAAGGGCCGAGTCCAGCATCAGGTCGGAGCCGATTAGCCGTCCTATGTTGATGCGCTGGAAATCGAGCTTGAGCCGCCCGGCTATGAACTCGATGACCTCGTTGTTCGTCCAGTAGCCCGTGTGGGCCTTGCCCGGATTGGCCCCGGTCTGCACCACGATATCCTCCAGCTTGAAGCGGTCCTGGAAAAGCACCTCCAGAGGGTAGGCGATGAGGTCCTGCGCGTCGAGGAAGTTGTACCAGACACCCTCGTCCAGGACGATCTCGGTATGGGGTATAGCAGGCGAGCCAGGCGGCGGGTTGTGAGTGCCGATCCTCCTGTCCATGTCAAGGGTCGCCAGGGCGAGCGGAGACCCCAGCGTGAACAGGTTGGAGGGCTTGAAGTTGGCGGCGGTCCACCTGGGGTTGTTGCGCACGCTCTCGTAAATAGTCTCGAAAGCCACCACAGAGCCGAGGCTGTGGGCGATAACCGTTACGGCATCGTCAGTTCCGGCGTAGCGGTCTAGCTTCTCCGCCATGAGCTGCTGAATTTCCTCGCGCCACGACTCTGTCCTGTAGATCAAAACGTCGGTAACCGCGGTAATCATGGTGCGGCGCACGTTATCCAGGCCTGCTATCCGGTTCAGCCGGTGCACCAGGCTGTACAGCTTTTCGCTCTCCTGCTCGTAGGCTTTGAGCAAGCGTTCTTGCGCTTCGCTGCCGACCATAGAGTAGTTCACCTGCTCGAAGGTGATGGTCTGGGCCACCTCCTCGGGAGTAGCGCCCTGGGCCAGCACCCCATACTCGGTGAGCTTCTTGAGCAGCAAGTTGGCAGTCTTGAGGGAATAGTCGCCCTTGATGACGTTGCCGGAGATACCGTGTACGAAGATCACCCTGAGCACATTCATGTTCATGTTTCAATGCTCCTGTTACTGTCCCCACCGTGATATTTTGAGCAATGCCGCTGTCACCGTTATCAAAGGAACCGGACGAGAGGGATCAACCTTTGGGGTTGGTCAATCCTGTAGCTTTGCCCATCTAATGGCGTGAAGATACTCTGCAATATCTAATCTTATGCATAAAAATATACACCTGCAAAGCACAAAATAAAAGCTAGAAACCATCTCATAAATAGCAGCCCCAAGTACTGGCGACAAAGCCAGCCCCTTTATCATTCTGAACATGCGGCTACGCTCAGGGTAAACTCCGTGTAGAATCTCGTCCTACACCGGGATGTTACCTCTTTCTTACAGTGCTGCGCTGCTGTGATGCTCAAAGAAAGGTGGTATTTGGCTTCTGAGGGACGAGATTCTTCGCTTCGCTCAGAATGACAGGGAAGGGGCTGTGTGCTCATCTCCTGATTCGTAGCTGTGAGATGGCTTCTAGTACGTCCCTATATGCTTCAGACCCTATTCTGTTGCCACATCTTTACGACTCCCCTAATCGCATCGAATTGCTGACATAGCGGCATGGTGCCATCTAAACCACCCACCTCCTGCGTATGTTATGAGACAGGTGTAGAACACGCAGCCCGAACAGGATGCATCTGCCTGAACATTTGGAGGGCATGGGGTTGCAAGAGCGCGCCGGGGCTTCGAGGAGAAATCCGGCACAATATCATTTTGGGGTGTGGCACTCACGCCACGCCGGGAGGAACTTCAACATGACCAGGCACCTAAAGGCTTTAGGAGTAATAGCAGCATCTTTTCTCGTATCGGTGGCGGGGCTGAGCAGCGTACAGGCCCAGACGCCACCGGCACAGGCTACGCAGCCTGCCGCCACCTCGGTACCCGCGGGGGCAGTCACCCTGTACGGGCTTACTCTCTCAAACAAGCTGGTACGCTTCAACAGCGGCTCTCCCGCTAACATCGAGAGCAGCGTCCAGATCGGCAATCTCGCGCAGGGCGAGAACGTCGTCGGCATCGACTTCAGACCGGCCACCGGCCAGCTTTTCGGGCTGAGCAGCAACAACCGCGTAATGACCATCGACCTGGCTAGTGGAGCCGCCAGCATAGTCGGCAGCGCGCCTCTCACCACCACGCTGAACGGCGGGGCGTTCGGCTTCGACTTCAACCCTGCCGTGGACCGCATACGCGTGACCAGCGACAACGACCAGGACCTGCGCCTCAACCCGAACAATGGCGGCATAGCGGCCATTGACGGCACCCTGGCTTACACTACGACCGACCGCAACGCCGGGCAGAACCCCAACGTGGTAGCCTCGGCCTACACGAACAACTTCCCCGGCCCTGCGTCTACTGTCCTGTACAACCTGGACAGCAACCTGGACGTGCTCGTCACGCAGAACCCGCCCAATAGCGGCACCCTCAATACGATAGGCGCGCTGGGAGTAGATATACAGCCGGAAGCGGGCTTCGACATAGTGGGTGCCAATACGGCCTTTGCCGTGCTTAGAACCGGCGATACCTCCGCCCTCTACACCATCAACCTCAGCACGGGGGCAGCTACTATGGTGGGCAACCTGGGGGTTGGGGAAGTGGTACGCGGGTTGACCGCCGCCTTGAATGCCGCACCTGCTACGGTCACACCTGTGCCCGCGACAGGGACCACGACAGCCACGCCCTCGGCCACGGGCACCGCACAGGCCCAGGCTACAGCGGCCCCGGCAACTACAGCTACAGCTACCAGACAGGCCGCTGCCTCTACGGCTACTATAGTATCGACGGCAGCCCCGGCGAACACTGCTATCCCAAGCACCGCAACCTCGGTGCCGGTAGCACCCACCACGGCCCCGGCTGTATTCCCCACTGAGGTGCCGGCCAGCACGGTTGCTCCCGCGCAGACGGTCGTACCCGGTATGCCAAACACAGGTGGAGAGCCCAACTCCGCGCTCTACCTTGTGCTTACGTTGCTCGGCCTTAGCCTGCTAACCGCCGGCTTTGTCGCCAGGCGTAATCGCAACGTGAAAAGCAGCGCAAAGTAACTCACACGCTACATCAGCGGGCTGGATAGGCAAAGTTCCAGCCTGAGGTGCAAGTCGGCAACTAAGGCAAGAAGCGTCCTGAAGTCCAGGACGCCTCTTGCTGCCTTTACCCATTCACGCCATCATGTTACGCGCTATTTGTAGTAGCACGTCCAGGCGCTCTGCATACCGATACTCCATGCCTTTGCAGTTGCGAATATCTGCGACTTGGCGTCCCAAATGCTGTTGTTCCTGTACGGGTTCCAGCTACCGCGCCAGGTCGCGGGAGCATACTGAAACAGACCCAGCCAGGCCCCACCACCGCCCGAAGCGCTTGCATTGCCCCCGGACTCGCACATCATCACGCTCCACATCTTGTCGAGGCTCTCACGGTAGGGGTACATGGCACGGGCCTCTTCCATCCACTGGCGGTACAGCGCCCTGGTGGAGGTAGCGCCGGTCTGCGCCGGTACGGCAGTGGGAGTAGGAGGTGCGGCGGCTGTAGTGGGTGTAGCTCGAACCGTCTCCGCAGCCGGTTTCCTGGTGGGGGAGGGGTCGGGCGCGCCGGGTGCCGGGGCCAGGTACTGCGCCATTACCCAGCCGGTGGTGCCGCTCGCTGTGACCTCATACCAGGTAATATCAGCTTTGTCGGTCGCAGGCCCCGACCGTATCGTGACTGTCGCGCCAGGATTGAGGCGTGCGATGACTTTACCATCGGTGTTAGGCGCGGAACGGACGCGTAGCATGTCGCCATCAGTATTAGATACATACGCGGCGCTACCGGACTTATAGGCGGATTGTGTCTTATCAGCCCCTTGTAGATATTGGGCCATCATCCAACCTGTGCCGCCCTGCGCCTGCACCTTGAACCACCGGATGCCTGTCCTGTCAGTGACAGGGCCAGCGAGTACCGAAACCGACTCGTCTTCCCAGGCCACAGTTACGGGGGTAAATTCAACGCCCGCGCCTTCTCGCACCCGGATTGGGTCGCCGTCTGTGTTTGTCACCAGGGCTGTTCCGCCGATGGTGACCGGGGTGGCTGCCAGTACGGTAGAAGTACGGTCCGCAGCAGCCGTGACGCCGGTAGCAAGGCTCGCGGCCATGAGTAGTAGGGCCGTGCATAAAGCCGGCAGCATACGAGACATTGCGCTTCTAACATGGGCCGTTTGCATATGAATATACTTCTCGATCCGACCTGTGGATGATTGGCTGGTAGTTGCGAGGGTCGCAGCTACACTGTGATGCCGGGATGCGACCTACTGTAACGTATATAGCTCTGGTCCATTTATGTCAATACGTCAAATAACGTAAATTGCAAGCACCGGCTGCCGTTCTGTTACAAGCCATCTCATAAATAGCCGCCCGGAGTACTGGCGACAAAGGCGCCGACTTTGTCATTCTGAACGCAGTGAAGAATCCCGTCCTACACCGGGCTGTTTCGTCTTTCTCATGGGACTTTGTTGCTGAAAGAAAGGTGGTATTTGGGTGCTGAGGGACGAGATTCTTCGCTTCGCTCAGAATGACAGAGGGGGCTGATGTGCTCATCTCCTCATCCCTACTTGTGAGATGGCTTCTATTCACTAGAATAGTCCTAGTATCAAGAAACCTGTCGCAACACGTGGGAAGAGCCGAGTGCTCTAATCACAGGGCTTAGTGCGACCCGTAGTAATTTGGGCGTGAACCGCTCCGCACTCTGACACGGAACCCATTGGTAAACAATCCTCATCGTAAAAGCGAAATATAGCATCTGGGCGTGAGAAATCATCCTGGCTTGCGGATACATGTGGCACAGTGCCTGCTTATTACATGCTGTAGCACGCCGGGCGCGCAACAAGGCGTGAGCAGACCCCCATTTATAGACCAAGCTATGATGGAGGGTCATCACTTTTTAGGTCGTACTACGTAACACAACGTCAAGACCGGAACGCAGGGACAGGCGCGCTCGTGTAACCCCAGGGCGTACGCAGGTTAACAAGCGTTAACAAGTCCTCCCGATGTCCTCCCGATAAACAACCCTCGACATGGGAGGACCGGGTTGTCCCGGCCCTGGCCCTAGCTGGAGTGCAGCAATGCAGCCGAACAACCCGACAGGCCCCACCCCCGGCGTGCGCCCGGCGCGGGTGCTCATGTACTGCCACGATGGATTTGGCCTCGGTCACCTGCGCCGGACCACCACGCTGGCACAAAACCTTAGAGACGCATACCCCAACAGCGGCATCCTGCTCGCGGTGGGCAGCGCCTCTCTCCCCTTCTGGAAAGACCTCCCTGGCCTCGACTATATCAAGCTGCCTTCGATACGCAAGGTGGCGACCGATTGTTGGAGCCCCCGCAGCCTGCCAATTAGCGCCGACATGGCCCACGGCATACGCGCCTCGGTGCTGCGCGAGGTGATGCTGCGCTACCAGCCCGACCTCTTCGTTGCCGACTACCTGCCCCTCGGCCCGGCCGGAGAGTTGGTACCAGCGCTCAAAGTGGCGAAGGCGCTAGGCACCCGTTGCGTGCTCGGCCTGCGCGACATCCTCGACTCGCCGGACACGGTAGCCAGGCTCTGGCAGCAGCATGGCACTGCCGAAGCCATCGAAGAGTGGTACGACCGGGTGCTGGTCTACGGCGACCCTGCTGTGTACGATAGCGTGAACGCATACGACTTCCCGGAGAAGATAGCGGCCATGTCCCGGTACTGCGGCTATGTGGTCAACGACTCACCGCACGAAGCGCCGGAGAAGGTGCGGGCGCGGCTCAACCTGACAACGTCCCGCCTGGTGCTGGTGACCGGCGGGGGCGGGCAGGACGCGGCTCCCGTCATTCGCTCTTACCTGCGCGGGCTACGGGAACACGTGGAGGCGCGTGGACGTGGAGATGTGCCCTCCTTTGACAGCCTGGTGGTGCTTGGCCCCCTCATGGACCGCAACACGCGCAACGCGATAAGGGAAGAGGCCCAGGGCTTGCCGGTCGGCATCAGGACCGAGGTAGGCGACATCCGGCGGTACGTGGCGGCCTCTGACCTGGTGGTGACGATGGGCGGTTACAACAGCCTGATGGAAGTAGCCCTGGCGCGCAAACCGGTCGTGGTGGTGCCCCGGCACGGTCCCAGCCAGGAGCAGAAGATGCGCGCGGACCTGTTCGCATCGAGGGGCTGGGTCGTCACGGCACCTGACAGCGAGACAGTAACGGGTCGCGAACTCCTGGGAATTATCGAACGAACGTTGCAAGAGCCTCCAGGGGCGGCCTGGGAAGGCTTCCGGCTGGACGGTGCTCAGAGGTCCGTGCAGGCGCTGGCGGAATGCCTTGCCGGCCAGCATGCCGAGCGCCTGGCAACGGTGCCCGACTTCGTCTATGGCTCGCTGCCGCAAGGGAAGCTGCGCAAGGGCTACCGTACGGGTAGAGTGCCGGACCTGCGCTCCCTTTACGTCGAGGGCGCACAAGCCCCAAATTTGCAATAGGAAAGCCACAATAGCAACTGGATTAAAGGGGGACATGCAAGCCATGTCAGACAATTACAATAATCAGCCATTGAGAGTCGGATACGTGTTGAAGCGGTATCCACGCTACTCCGAGACTTTCGTGGTGAACGAGATACTGGCGCACGAGGCGGCGGGGGTGCGGATTGACATTTTCTCGTTGCGCCCGCCTAACGACGACCACTTCCAGGACGCCATATCGCAGGTGCGCGCCCCCGTTACTTACCTGCCCATCTACGGCCTCAAAGCGGCGGACTTCTGGTCGGCCATCCAGGAAGCAAATGGGCTGATGCCGGGTGTGTGCTCCGGCCTGGAAGTGGCTAAGGGCGAGGACGTGCGCGACGTGTACCAGGCATTGGTCCTGGCGAAAGAGGTCAAGCTGAAGGGCATAACGCACCTGCACGCCCACTTCGCCAGCGTGGCTACAAGCGTGACCCGGCTGGCCGCCCATTTCGCGGGCGTGCCCTATACCTTCACGGCCCACGCCAAGGATATCTTCCACGAGAGCGTGAACGTGGAGGACCTGCGGCGCAAGCTGGAGGACGCGGCGGCGGTGGTCACAGTCAGCGCCTACAACGTTGACTACCTCACGGAGATAAGCAGGAGCGCCCGGCCCAAAATCAAGCGCATCTACAACGGACTGCACCTCGACCAATTTCCTTACACTTCACCGGCAGACCGCCCGCCCCTGGTGGTAGGCGTCGGGCGGCTGGTCGAGAAGAAGGGCTTTTGCGATCTCGTATACGCGTGCGCGCTGCTGGTGCGCAAGGGAGTGGACTTCCGCTGCCTGATAATCGGCACTGGGGATGAAGAGGCCAAGCTGCGCGAACAGATAGAGCGGCTGGGTCTCGCCGGAACAGTCGAGTTGATGGGGCCAAAGCCGCAATTCGAGGTAAAGCAGTACGTCGGCGGGGCGGCGGTGTTCGCGGCACCATGCGTGGTGGGGGCGGACGGCAACCGCGATGGCCTGCCCACCGTGCTGCTGGAAGCGATGGCCCTGGGCACGCCCTGCATCTCCACCGACGTGACGGGCATACCGGAGGTGCTGCGCGACGGCAAGACCGGGCTGATGGTGCCCCAGCACGACCCCACTCGGCTGGCCGAGGCTATAGAGCGCCTCCTGAACGACAGGCAGTTACGCGTCAATATCGCCCGGAGCGCCCGCGGTCTCATTGAGGAAGAATTCAGTGTAGAGCGGAACACCATACGGCAGCGCGCCCTGTTCGGACATGCTGCCAAGCAGGCGCGCGACCTTCAGCCCGCGGGAGCGTCAGGAGCGTGAGCATGCGAGTGGCTTACGTATGCGCCGACGCCGGTATTCCCGTCTTTGGCAGCAAGGGCGCGTCGGTGCACGTGCAGGAGGTTATCAGGGCCTTGCTCGGCAGAGGGAGCCATGTGACACTGTTCGCCACCCGCACCGGGGGCGCGCCCTCAGAGGGCCTGGAAGACGTGACCGTATATGATCTGCCCGCACAGGCACAGGGGGGGAGAGCCGACCGCGAGCAGACCGCTTTCGCAGCAAACGAGGCTGTACTTGAAACCTTACGAGACGCCGGGCCTTTCGACATGGTGTACGAACGGTACTCACTGTGGAGCTACGCAGGTATGGAGTTCGCCCGCGAGCAGGGCATACCTGGCCTGCTGGAGGTGAACGCACCCCTCATTGAGGAACAGGTCGAGCACCGGGGCCTGGTGAATAGCGCGTTGGCCGAGCAAGTGGCGAACAGGGCGTTTGGGGCGGCAGCGGCGCTACTTGCCGTCTCACGCGAGGTGGCGGCCTACCTGGACGGCTTCCCGGCGGCACAGGGACGTGTTCACGTTGTGCCCAACGGCGTCAACCCCGCGCGTTTCGCCGCTACAGACGGCACCCGCGACAGCAAGGACGATAGCACTTTCACGGTGGGCTTTGTGGGCACGCTCAAGCCGTGGCATGGCCTTCCCGTGCTGGTGGAGGCGTTCGACCTGCTGTGCCGCCGCACGCAAAACGCCCGGTTGCTCGTCGTGGGCGAGGGGCCGGAGGGCGACAGGATGCGGGAGGAGTTGGAGAGGCGTGACCTGCTGCACCTCGCCCGATTCACCGGGGCCGTGCAGCCCAACGCGGTGCCGGGCCTGCTCTCTGAGATGGACGTGGCTGTCGCGCCCTACCCCGCCAGGCACGATTTTTACTTCTCGCCGCTCAAGGTGTACGAGTACATGGCGGCGGGCCTGCCGGTGGTCGCCAGCAGGATCGGGCAATTGGAGGACGTAATCGAGCACGAGACTAACGGTCTGCTTTGCCCGCCCGGCGACCCCGAAGCCCTGGCAACTGCCCTGGACAGGCTGCGTAAGGAGCATGAGCTACGGACAAGGCTGGGGCAAGAGGCCCGGCGTAGCGTACTCAGGGACCACACCTGGGACTCCGTGGCAGCCCGCATCCTGGATATAGCAAGCACTGGGCGTGAGCTGAGCAATGTCGCGGAGAGGGTGAGGTTGTAGCCATGTCGCGTCCCGACTCGCTACAAGAGACCATACCTGGCTTCTGGCGTATATTGCGACGGTTCGCGCCGTACCTGCGCAAGCAAAAGCCGTTGGTGGCGGGGTCGTTCGTGGCCCTGTTCGCTGAAGTGGGCTTCCGGCTACTTGAGCCGTGGCCTCTAAAGTTCGTGTTCGACAGGGTGATCCCCACGGGCACCGCTGCCCCATCTTCGGGCATACCCCTGCTCGACTCGCTGGACGTGAGCACATTGCTACTGGTTTGCGCGGTGGGCATCGTGGTTATCACGGGACTGCGGGCGCTCGCGGCCTATTTCAACACCGTGGGCTTCGCCATGCTCGGCAATAGCGTGCTGTCGCAGGTGCGTAGCGAGGTCTACAACAGCGTACAGCGCCTGTCGCTATCGTTCCACACGAAGGCGCGCAGTGGCGACCTGGTGGTACGCATAATCGGGGACGTGAGCCAGCTAAAAGACGTGGCCGTGACCGCCATGCTGCCGATGCTGGCGAACGTGCTCATTCTCATCGGCATGCTCGCCCTGATGCTGTTGCTGCAATGGCAGCTCACCCTGCTGGCCCTGGTCACCGTCCCTTTGTTCGCGCTTTCGACGGTCAGGCTCAGCCGTCGCATACGGGAGGCCGCGCGCACCCAGCGCAAGCGAGAAGGCGCGATGGCGGCTACCGCGTCCGAGTCTATCAGCGCCATCAAGGTCGTGCAGGCCCTGTCGCTTGAAGACAAGCTAGCCGAGAGCTTCTTCAGCCAGAACAAGAAAAGCCTCAAGCAGGACGTGAAAACCAGCAAGCTGTCGGCCAGCCTGGAGCGCACGGTAGACGTGCTGATCGCGGTGGCGACGGGCCTGGTGCTGTGGCAGGGGGCCAACCTGGTGCTACAGGGGGTGCTGACCGCGGGCGACCTGCTGGTCTTCCTCACCTACCTCAAGAACGGCTTCAAGCCGGTGCGCGATTTCGCCAAGTACACCGGGCGGCTTGCCAAGGCCACGGCAGCGGGCGAGCGGGTGATGGACGTGCTGGAGAGGGAGCCGGACGTGCGCAACATGCCGGGTGCCGAGCCTGCGCCCGCGCTACGAGGTGCCGTACGCTTCGACAACGTGGGCTTCGAGTACGAGCCGGGACACCCGGTGCTACGCGACATCAGCCTGGACGTGCGTCCGGGGCAGCACGTGGCGGTAATAGGGGCGTCCGGCAACGGCAAGTCCACGATGCTCAGTCTCATCCTGCGGCTGTACGACCCGACAACCGGGCGTGTCATGCTGGATGGGCGGGACGTGCGCGAGTACACAATCGAGTCGGTGCGCTCGCAGATCAGCGTGGTCATGCAAGACACAATCCTGTTCGCGGCAAGTGTGCGGGACAATATTGCTTACGGTACCCCCGACGCCACCGACGAGGAAATTGAGGCGGCGGCTCGGCTTGCCAACGCTCACGACTTCATAATGGCGCTGCCGGAGGGATACGATACGGAGATCGGGGAGCGTGGGGCTACCCTCTCCAACGGCCAGCGACAGCGCATCTCCATTGCCAGGGCCGCCATACGCAGAGCGCCCATAGTGATACTGGACGAGCCGACCACCGGGCTGGACGAAGAGAACGAGCGCGCCGTGATGGAAGCCCTGGACCGGCTGGGGCGGGGCCGCACCACTTTCCTGGTCACCCACAAATTGAGCCAGGCCCGCAACGCTGAAACCATCGTCGTACTGGAGGATGGACGAATCGTTGAGCAAGGCACCCACCCCGAACTGATGAGCGCGGGCGGGGTGTACCGGAAGCTTTACACGGGCGAGTCGCTGGCGGGGTATGGCAAAGAGCTACCCGCCACGTCTCCCGCGGCAGAACCGGCACCGGCGTCCGCTCCCGTTCACCTGGTGGTCTCCGGGGCGGAGGCCAATTCAACGGATCGTTTGCACACCGAAGTCGGACAGACACACGAAAGCCAAGTGGAGAGTGCAAACAAGTTGAAAACGCAAGCATACAATCCTGCTAGCTCCAGCGAGCCGCGTAAATCTCGCCTGTTGAGCGTCCCCCGCGCGCTGATGTTGGGGCTGGCAATACTGATAATCGCCATAGCTGCCGCGGCCGTGAACGCCAACGCTAAGAGTGGAGGCGGCGCTAGTGACACACGTATAGCGGCCCAGGCCGTGCAGGTCGAGACCGCTACTACATTGCCCGTGCGCCAGCCCGTACCGACCGCCATGGCCGCCATGCTGACGCACATCGAAGCGCGCGCCGGCGGCACGGGCATCGAGACGACTAACGTGGTCACATATTCAGGGTACCTGACGGGGGTAGCCTCGCTGGCGTGGTCTCCCGATAACAGGACGCTCGCGCTCGGCTCCACGGACGACCTGGCGCGGCTGCTCGACACCCAGACCGGCAAGGTGTCGCTGCTGAAGGGGCACACGAAGGACGTGTACGCGGTAGCCTGGTCGCCCGATGGCTCTCGCCTCGCCACGGGTGGGTTCGACAACCGGGTGCGCGTGTGGAACGCGGAGGGGCAACTGCTGTCCACGCACAGCGACCACTTCGGTATCATAGCCGGACTCACCTGGCTGCAAGATGGGCACAACCTGGCCTCGGTCTCCACGAACATGCAGATCATCCAGTGGGATGCCGAGACGGGTTCGCAGGTGTTCGCGGCGAATGGCGAGGGCGATTTGCTCTACAACGTCAAATGGTCGCCGGACGGCAGCACCCTGGCGGCGGGCCATGCCGACAAGACCGTGAGGGTGTGGAGCCGCGATGGCAAGCTGCTCTCCACCATGCGCGGGCACACGGATGAAATCTACTGCGCTGCCTGGTCGCCGGATGGGAAGATGCTGGCTACCGGGGCGAACGATGACACGGTGCGCCTGTGGAGCGCCGATGGTAAGACGGTCGCTACCCTCAGGGGGCACACGGACTTCATCAACGGCGTGGTGTGGTCCCCGGATGGCAAGAAGCTGGCGTCGGGGGCCTTTGACAACACGGTGCGCGTCTGGAACAGCGACGGGACAGAACTCAGCATCCTGGCAACGGACTCCGGAGTGCTGGCCGTAGCATGGTCGCCGGACGGCAAGAGCCTGGCGGCGGTGCTCAAGGATGGCACGGTGTGGCTCTGGAAGCTTGGGTAGGCGTAGGAGGAGAGGCGTGCTTTCACCTTACGACGCGGAAGTAGTGCGGCGCGACAGGGCCATCCCCGGCCTGGCAACCATGCTCGACGCCGAGGCTTTCGCCGTCCGCCTCCGGCAGCAGGCCCCACAAGCCGAGATAGGCGGCGTGCGGCCCTTCTACGTCAGGTACAAGCCAGGGATGAACTGCCTGGTGGCGTACAAGGTGCAACTGCCCGGCGGGCAGATTGACATATACGCCAAGGCGCACGGGGCCGGGGCCGCCGACCCGCTGAGGGAAGCTATCGAGCAGCCAGGCACCCCCGGTCCGCTGGGGCCGGGCCGCCTCGCAATGAAAGACCTCGGAATAGTGGTGTCGGTCTTCCCGAACGACAGCAAGCTCGAACAGCTTGGCCGCCTCGCGCTGCCGGAGGAAAAGACGCGACTGTTGCGGAGGGTATTTTCCGACAGGTCCGACCTGTGGGAAGCGGAGCTAAGAAGCATCAGGTACAAACCGGAGCGCCGCATGGTGGCCCAACTGCTGGTAGAAGGGGCACCCCAGGCCGTGTTGAAGTTCTACACCGGCACGGGCTACCCGGAGGCGAAGCAGAGCGCCAGGGTGTTCAACCGCCGCAAGGCAGGCTGCCAGGTGTTGCAGGTGCCCCGCAGGCTGGGACATTCCGACCGCCACCACGTGCTCGCCTTCGAGTGGATGGAGGGGCAGCTTTTGAGCGAGGCGCTCGCGGGTGCCGGCCTCGACCTTCGAGACATAGAGCGTGTCGGCGTGGCTCTTGCCGAGGGACACAGACGGCATGCCATCAAGTTAGCACCGTTGAACCGCGAAGCAGAAGCATCTACTCTGCTGTCGGCGGCTGCCGGGCTGGCCTTCCTGGTGCCGCACCTGTCGGAGAAGCTACACGGGCTGGCGCGGCGGCTGGCTACGTGCCTTATGCAACAGCCCGCCATGCACACTCCCGTACACGGGGACTTCTACGCGAAGCAGGTGCTCCTGGCGAGCGACCGCGTGGTCATACTCGACTTCGATAGCGCGGCAGCAGGCGACCCCGCCTACGATCTGGGCCTGTTCGTGGCCCACCTCGAACGGGGCGCGATCCGGCACACGGTCCCTGAAGGGAGAATCAGCGCCGTGGCTGACGCCCTGCTGAAAGGGTACGAGCAGGAGAGCGGGCAGGCCTTCCGCGAGCGGGTGACGGTATACGCGGCCGCGGGCCTGTTGAAGCTGGCCCCTCACCAGTTCCGCAATCGCGAGCAGAACTGGCCGGAGGGGATGGAAGCCATCATAGACCGGGCCGAAGCGGTGTTGAACAGCGTACTAACCCCAACCCGTAGCAGCTTGCCGGGCAGCACCGCAAGGGACGAGGCCGTTGCGCCCGTGCCTGGGGCGGCACAAGCCACCTCCATAGTGGTCAGCGACCCGTTCGGGGTTGCCAACGACCCCGCGATGCCTTTCCTGGCGCAGGCGCTCAACCCGGACGACGTTCACCAGCAGTTCATGCGGCAGCTATCAGGCTTAGGAGGCGGAGACGGGCAGCTAGACCTCCTGGGCATACGGGCAGTGCGGCATAAAATGGGCCGCCGCTGCCTGATTGAATACGATGTCTCGGTGGAGAGACCGGGCGAGCCTCCCCAGGTCATGACGCTGGTAGGGAAGGCACGAGCACGGGGCCTCGACAAAGTCACGTATGAGACAGTAAGCGCACTGGGGCGTTCGGGGTTTGGCAGCGAAGCGGAAGACGGCATTAGCGTGCCTGAGCCGGTAGGTGCCGTTTCCAAGTTCCAAATGTGGCTGCACCGCAAGGTGCCGGGCGTGCCCGCCACTAAATTGCTGGCGTCGGAGCGTGGTGCCGAGATAGCCGGGCGGATAGCGGAGGCAGCGCATAAGTTGCACCGGGCGCGGGTACGGGCAACGAAGCAACATACCATGCAGGACGAACTGCGCATACTGCACGAGCGGCTGCCCCTGGTAAGTGAAATGAGGTCGGAGTGGGCGGGGCGCATCCAGCGGCTGCTTGAGGCCTGCGACCGCGCCGGTGCGAGCTTGCCGAAGCCGCGACCTACAGGCATTCACCGCGACTTTTACGCAGACCAGGTGCTGGTTGATGGCGAGCGTCTCTACCTGCTCGATTTCGACCTGTACTGCCAGGGCGATCCCGGTCTCGACATTGGCAACTTCCTGGGGCACGTGCAGGAACAGGCGCTGCGCAGCATGGGCGACCCTCATGCGCTCGCGGCGGTGGAGGAGGCCCTGGAGGAGCGTTTTGTGGAGCTTTCGGGAGAGCAGGTACGCCGCTCCATACAGGTGTACGCGGCCCTTACCCTGGTGCGCCACATACATATCAGCACCCGGTTCCCCGACAGGCAGCACATTACAGAGGCCCTGCTTGAGTTATCCGAACGGAGATTGGCCTCTGTTGCCCCACTCGCTCACACCCGTGTAGAGCTACCGCCCGCCCAGTTGGTGTTGCAGGAAGGGAGCGTATAGACAGGAATGAAGGTACGGAAGTGCTGGATAACGCTTTGGCTACTCATAGTGTTAGCGGTGTTTACGGTCGGGGGGTGCGCGCAGGGAACCTTACAGGGCCTGCCCCAGCAGGCGGCAACTCCGGTAAACGGTTCGATAGAGGACCCTTCAGCGGAGGCTACATCGCCTGCCGGGGAGGCGGCCACTGAGACTGAGACCCCCGAACGCCGCCCGACACGTACCCGCCTCACGGATGCAGCGGAGCAAACCCCTATCCCTGAAGAAAGAGAGGGAGAGGGAGAGGCAGAAGCCGTGCTGGTGGGTGCCGGGGACATAGGGGACTGCGACAGCGACGGTGACGAGCGCACCGCCGACTTGCTGGACGACATAGAAGGTACCGTGTTCACCCTGGGCGACAACGTGTACGATGAAGGAACCGCCGAGGAGTTCAGAGAGTGCTACGAGGAAAACTGGGGCCGTCATAAGGAACGCACGCGTCCCTCGGCGGGCAACCACGACTACCGCACTGACCAGGCAAAGCCCTACTTCGAGTACTTTGGAGAGGCGGCGGGCGAAGAGGGCAAGGGTTACTATAGCTACGACCTGGGTAGCTGGCACGTTGTGGCGCTGAACAGCAACTGCAAGTACATCGAGGGCTGCGACGAGGATTCCCCACAGGTGCGCTGGCTGGTAGACGACCTTGGCGAGAACCCCGCGAGGTGCACGCTGGCGTACTGGCACCACCCGCTGTTCAACGCAGGCGAGCATGGCAACGACGATGAGGTGCGGCCCCTCTGGGAGGCCCTGTACGAGGCGGGCGCGGAAGTAGTGCTCTCAGGGCACGACCACAACTACCAGCGTTATGCTCCCCAGGACCCCTCAGGCGACAGCGACCCTGAGCGCGGCATCCGGCAGTTTGTAGTGGGCACCGGGGGCAAGAGCCACTACGACATAGAGGAGCGCGTGCCGAACCTTGAGGTCAGCAACGACGATACAGACGGAGTGTTGAAGCTGACCCTGCGGCGAGACAGCTACAGTTGGGAGTTTGTAGCCGTAGAGGGCGAGGAGTTCCAGGACGCGGGCACCGGCATTTGCCACTAACTTTCTCGTTCGAGGCTCGTGCTTGCTCTCGAGTTGCGAGGTACGACTACTCGAGTATCTCAGCAATTGGGTCTAATGCCGCAATCGAATTGCTGGATGCGCTAACACCATCCCCTTTATCGCCCGCCGCCTTGTTGTCGGAAATGCAGCGTGTTCTGGTCAGCTTGAAATCAGCACTGATATACTCCCTTGCGCAGGGCTTGCATATACTACCCTAACACCCCATAATTCTTGCACTCGTCTCTTGCTCGCTTAGAAAGGACGGAATGAAGAATATCTCCCTGAGGGCCGACGCTAAACTGCCGGCAATGTTACTGTTGGCTCTGCTTTGTCTTGGCGCTTTGCCTGGCAGCGGGAGCATCACGCCGGCTCGGGCCGCTCTGCCGGGCCATATTGCCCCGAGCGTTGAGAGCGGTACGAGGGTTCTAGCGCTTCAAGTCTATTTCCGAACTGAAGCCGAGCGGCATGACCTTGCCCTTGAGTTTGGGGTCGAGCATGTGCGAACCGCTGACACTTTTCTTACCGTATGGGGAGACGAGGTCTCATACAGGAACCTCCTGGCTCGCGGCCTCCGTGTTGAGATAAATGCCGAGTTGACGGAGAAGGCCAACAAGATAGCGCTCGGCGCCAACGGTCCCGACGCTTTCTACGGCGGTTACCGCACCGTCGAAGAGGTAGAGGCTTTCCTGACCAGCACAGCGCAGGAGAATCCCGGTCTTGCCGAGAAGGTTGATATCGGCAACTCCTGGTGCAAAAGCCATCCGGGAGCCTGCACGCTGCCCGATCCCCATGCCGGCTATGACCTGTGGGCGCTCCGTATAACCAACCAGGCGATACCCGGACCCAAGCCTGTATTCTGGTTCGAGGCGGGTACACATTCAAGGGAGATAGCCACACCCGAGCTGGCGATGCGCTACATATCATGGCTCCTTGACGGCTACGAAACCAATGCAGACGCGCGCTGGCTGGTCGACTATCATGACATCTGGGTGCTTCCTATGGTGAATCCCGACGGCCACCATGGCAGGCAGTTCGTCCGAGATACCGAAGGCAAGCACCAGCCTCCGGCTTTCAAGCGCTTCACCCGTCGCCAGTTTGACTGAGAAGCCCGCCTGCCCCCGCGCCGCGCTGATAGCTTCCCCTTCGATGAAGGCGGTCGTGGGATACGCGGCAACCTGCGATCGCGCTGTGCCAAGCATTGTGAGCGGCTCGCTGCCATCCTGGGCGAAGAAGCCGTGGGAATGTACCGCGAAGCGGTTGCGAGGAGATCCTGCGTCGATTATGCAAACCGAGCGCCGCGCCCGCGCTATGTACATGGCTGCGGACAGTCCTGCGAAGCTCCCACCAACTATGATTGCGTCATATCTCATAAACATTCTCCAGATCAAGCTTGAGTGCTGACGTTCACGAGGCTCACAACCGCCTCGTGAACGTCAGCACTCAAGCTTGATAGTTTTACTGGGCAGGGAAGAAAGAGCGCGTGCCACCAGGGGTAGTGTAACCGATGACGACGTTGCCCTTTTTGTGTCCCTGGTCAACATACCGGTGAGCCTCGACCATTTGCTCCAGTGGATAGCACCTATCAATGACCGGTCTGATCTTCCCTGCTTCAACCAGCTCTTTGAGGTAGATGAGATCTTCCGCCTTTGGGACTGCTGTCCCACCTATGAGCGTCTTGCCGCTCCTCATGGAGGCCCACCGCATCTGAATAAGTTGTGACGGCCCTGCAACAGCTTGAAGATAGATGCCTTCCTTCTTGAGCGCTCTCAGACTACCTGAAAGCGAACTCTTGCCTACCGTGTCAAAAATGATGTCATAGGTCTCACCGCTCCTGGTAAAATCCTCTTTCGTGTAGTCGATGACCCGATCAGCTCCCAGGGATTTCACCAAATCTACATTCGTGGTACTGCATACCCCGGTCACTTCAGCGCCGAAGTGCTTTGCAAGCTGAACCGCGAACGTCCCGACACTACCGGAAGCGCCATAGATCAGAACTTGCTGTCCGCTTTGGATCTTCCCTTTTCTCAGGAAATGCAAGGCAGTAATGGCCCCGAAGGGAATAGCGGCGGCTTCCTCATAGGTGACCGTAGACGGTTTGAGTGCGAGGGCACTGTTCTCCGGCACACGGGCGTACTCGGCATACGTACTCAAGCGCGTTATATCGTATGCATACACCTGGTCTCCCTTCTTAAAGCGGTTGACCTCATTGCCCACCGATTCAACTTCTCCGGCTAACACCATCCCAGGGATGGCCTTCTTTGGTCTTCTTAGACCGAGTGTTAATCGAGCGGGGAGCCAGGCTGAGGGAGGCACGGTGAAACTTCGCACCCTCGAGTCTCCTGCTGTTACGGTTGTCGCATGGACTTTTACCAGGACTTCATCGTCGTTGGGTGTAGGTTTTGCTACTTCTCTTAGCTCCAGAACCTCAGGTGAACCATATTTTGTTGCTACAATTGCCTTCATTTTGAGAATCCTCCTTATGCGATACGTGTTGTTGAAATTGAGTAAGGTACAAAGTTCTAACAGTAGCCCCTTCCGCAAGGCAGGACTCGCCACTGCATTGTGATGCTTAGTCGAAACGAAGCGCCTCGGCCACAGGGACCCTACCAGCCTGTCGAGCCGGCAGGTAGGTCATGAACACGGCAGCTACATACGCCGCCAGAATTATCACGCCGAGCCGCAGCCACGGGAGGTTGAATTGGGCGGTGCCTGCGCCTAATGCAGGATCGTTCATCATCAGGAACGACAGGACTACGCCCAGGCTTACGCCAATGGCGATGCCCATCATTGCGATAAAGGAGGACTCGATCATGAAGCCGAGCTGCACCATCCAGCACTTGAACCCGATAGCCCGCAGCACGCCGATCTGCTGCCGCCGCTCCACCACGCTGCGGATCGCGATCACGCCCAGCGCCGCGATGCCCACCAGCAGACCGAGGCCCATGTACATCTGGATCAGCAGCATGATGCCCTGGATGATGGCGTTGAGTTCATTGTATGCTTCGGTCTGCGATTTAGCCTGCATCGCGTTGCCTGCGAAGGTGGTCTCTACGGCCTGCACGGCTGCGACCTCATCGGCTCCCGGCGCCAGCTTGAAGTAGTACTCGCTCGCCGAGACGCTCCCGCCCGCAACCCGCTCCAGCCCGTCCAGCGAGGTGTACACCGCACCGATGCCGAGGATGTTGTTCTCGTCGAGCACGCCGATGATCGTGTACGCCGCGCTCTTGCCGCTGATGGGGCTGCGTAGCACCACGGTTACCGGCTGCATCGACTTGTCATCGAGCTTCACGCCCTCAAGCATGAAGGGCAAGGTCTCACCGAAGTCCCCGTTCGCCGGCACGGTTTTGGCGGTCACCACCGCCAGGCTGGGGTCCTGCGACATGGCCTCCCAGATCGCCCGGTCATCAGCATAGCCTTCGGCACGTACCTTTATCGTGTACCGCGAGTTCGCCATGAAGTAGGGATCGCCGCCCTTGAGAGCCACCGCGCCGTACTCCTTAGTCGATCCCTGCTGCTGTCCCTCGGCTGGGGCCACCGCGACTGTGCCTACTCCGGCGACTATGTCGCGTAGTGTGGGCTTGGCGGCGAGCTGCATCGCGATGTCCTGTGGTGCGTTGTTCGGGTTGGCCGTAGCCTTTACCATGAAGCCGCCCGCCCACTTGTTGATACCCTCAGCGTCCTTCAGGAACGATGAAGTGATGACTGACATGATCACAAGCGAGAAGACCACGAGCGCGAACATTGCCGTGGTGAGGCCCGTGCGGAAGGGGTACGCCAGGGGATAAGCGAACGCGGTCTTGAGCACCGGCGCCAGTGTCTTCGAACGACGGAACAGCGCCGCGATGCCCGTGATCAGGCTCCCCGCGTTGTACATCGTCACCCAGACCGCGCCGGTCACGAGCATCATCCCGTAGAGGAAGAACATCTCTATCCCACCGCCCAGCTCTGCCAGCCGGGTGACATAGTCGTCTACGTAGAAGCTACCGAGGCACACGGTCATGAGGGCCAGGCCCGCACCGGAGTAAGCCAGCCGCTCCGCCACACCGAAACGGACCGCCAGCAATCCCGCCGCGATGATCGCCATGGACGTGCCGATCCAGAAGGCGGGCGCACTGATGTTCAGCCAACCCGACACCCCGAGCACGACGGAGCCCAGGAGCAGCAGACCCGTTAGCACGGTCCCACGGGAGCGAGTGCGAGTCACCTTGATGTCGGGCAGGTTGCGTATCGCCGCCACAATGTTCAGCCTTGAAACGCGCCAGGAGCTAAAGATCACCGTTACGAAGGTGATGATCATGCCCAGGCAGTAAGAGACGATCAGGCTGCGGGGCTGCACGTCGAAGCCCGTGTTCCACCCGCCCACACCGGCGACCAGATTGCCCATGAAGTCTATCAGCACCCAGGAAACGAGCACGCCCAGCCCTGAGCCGACGGCAGCCGCGAGGATTGAGTAAGCGGCCCCCTCCGCGAGGAAGCTCTGGATGAGGTGGCGGCGC
This sequence comes from Chloroflexia bacterium, assembly GCA_036386675.1. Lineage (GTDB taxonomy): Bacteria > Chloroflexota > Chloroflexia > QHBQ01 > JADMIH01 > JADMIH01. Next base: position 134,737 of record DASVVE010000034.1, read on the forward strand.
TTTGTTCCGATGGCGCGGCTAATGCCCATCTCCGGCCGCCGCTCAGCCGCGAGCATAACGAAGATCATGAAGATCAAGAGCACGCCGACCATGACACTGAAGAGGCCGAACACTATAAAGAGGGTGGTGAAGATGTTGGCGGTGCTCTCGGCCGCCATGATGGCGGTTTGCTTGACCGGCTCCACCGAGAGGGGAGTGCCTGCGATGGCGGCGTTGAGAGCAGTCATGGCCTCGTCGGTTCCGGCAGCGCCTTCCTCTACGCCTCCACGGTTGGAGACGAGGATGGAAGTGAGCTGGCCTTCCAGTCCGGCAGCAGCCTGCACGACGGACAGCGGAGCGGTCACCTGGGGCACTGCCCCTGCCAGCCCGCCATTCTCGAGTATGCCAGCCACTCTGAATTGTACCGGACTGGGACCGGCATACACCTGCACAGAGTCGCCTGCCTTCAAATCGAGGGCGGAGGCAAGCCGCTCATTGATCAGCACCTCCCCAGCTTTAAGAGCGGCGAATGTTACGCCGTTTTGTGCTTGGAGTTCTTGTAGTGTCTGGTCCGACGGCACGCCCACGACCTGGGCACCAGGCTCACTGCGCTCTCCGAAGTAGACGGCGGCCGGACCTTTGACGCTCGGGACGTAGCCATCGATGGCTGAGTTCCCCGCGAGCCGGGCGGCGACCTGAGCGTAGGTCGCCTCTGAGAATGGGACCTGGGCGACGGCGCCTGTCGCGCTCTTGATGTCCAGGGTCTCGTCAACAGGTCCGAGTTGGTCGTAGACACCCTTCTTGATCGAGTAGTAGAATGAGTCTCCGAAGCCGAAGGCGCTGCTCATGATCAGGGTGGAGAGCATCAGCCCGAGCACGATCAAGAGGGTCTGCGCCCTGCGCCGAGGGATGTTGCGGATGCCTATGCGGAACATCACCCGCTTGAACAACACTGTAAAGACTACCGGTGTCATAAGTACCGCCAGCAGGAGGGCGAGCACGAGGGCGAGGGTGCCCATCTGTATGCCGAAGATGTTTTCCATTGTTATCTCCTAAGTTGGGTTACAGGCCCGCATATTGATATCTAGTCTGGTCCAGGCTGTTTCAGGCACGCATCGCGGCAAGCATTATTAGTTGCTTACGTCTTGGTCGGTAGGTCGTAATGGCTAAACAATAAGCCCGTCGCGCATGTTGATCACGCGGTCGAGCATGGCGCCGATACGCGGGTCGTGGGTCACGAACACGAAGGTCTGGCCGTTCTCCCGGTTGAGCTTGAGGATGACGTTCATCACCTCATCGGCGGTCTCTGTATCGAGCGCGCCGGTAGGCTCGTCCGCCCAGACTATCGCCGGCTTGTTCGCGAGGGCGCGAGCGATGGTCACACGCTGGCGTTGGCCGCCCGAAAGCTCCGCTGGCTTGTTGCGCGCCCGGTTGCCCATCGCCACCATGTCGAGGGCTTCGAGCGCGAGATGCCGCGCCTCCCTGGCGGAAGTGCCCGACACCAGGAGGGGCAGCTCGACGTTCTCGACCGCCGTGAGCACAGGGAGCAGGTTGTAGCTCTGGAACACAAAGCCCATCTCCTTGGCGCGATACTCGGTCTTCTTGTTGTCCGACATGCCCTTGAGGGGAGTGCCGTCGATGTAGATGTCGCCCCCCTCGAAGTCTTCGAGGCCCGCGAGGCAGTTGAGCAGGGTGGTCTTGCCGCAGCCCGAGGGTCCCATGATGGCGATCATCTCGCCCCGCTCGACGCTTATATCTACGCCTCGAAGCGCGTGGGTCTTCACGGCGCCTGTGTCATATGTCTTGTGTATGCCTCGTGCGAGCACGATCTCGCGGGTGGTTTCGGCTGTGGCTACGGCGCTGCCCCTTTGCACTCGAGGGCTGAAAAATCCAGGATTGACTGTTGCTTCCATTGTGAATTCATCTCCTTACTAGAATTGCTTTTTCGATTCACTATTTGACGGTCGATGCATCTGCCCGGCCTGTTTCAACGCTGATGACCGAAATCAATGGCATCCCTAAATCCCGCACTCGTCTCAGCAACCCGTGCAAGGCGGCCTGATCGACCACCAGCCCGGTTAACAGTGTGTCGCCGTTGTCCGCTAGCGTAAGGGTCATGCCCTCGAACCGGGCGGCCCAGCGGTTATCGAGGTGGCCCTTGATGCGAATCTCATAAGATCCAGGCTGGTAATGGTCCTCAGGGACTGTGTCTGTTTCACTCATTCTGTGCCTCCCACATTTTCCTCGTATGGCTGAAGCTCCTTATGTTGCAGTGCCTCGTGCCCTCCACCAGAGCATACAAATCAATGTAATGAGGCGGCATCACTACATGTGTTGATTGATGTGGTGATCTATTAGGCGGCATGCTGTGAGGGCAACAACCACGCCCACCCCGCTTACCTGGACCAGGACCTCCGAAAACATACCGGCCCGGGCAAAGTGAAAGCTTCAAACAGGGGGCACTAGCCTGGTCTGTACGTTGGTTGGTCCGTTCGCACCAGGGATGCGAACCGGGCGAAGGTGCCTTCGGATGGCCCATTCGGCCACGGCGAGGTTGATCACCCAGCCCGCGCCCATCAGGAGCGCTCTGCTCAGCTCACTCGGCGGACTGGCGATCAATTCTCCGGCCGCCAGGGTCAGCACCTGCGTGCCAGCGCCAAGCGCGATCGCGTAACCGCGCATCATCCATGCGCGGTGCCGGGTCACGTCCCGTCGCCGGATCGCGGCAAAGCCGAGGACAATGGACACGATCATGCCCGACCCAAACAGTAGCCGCAAAGCATACAGCAACTCACCAGTGTCAGCCGGACGGGGATAGAACAGGGTCATCCACAGCGCCGAGAGCCCAACCAGCAGTCCACATGGAACCAGGAGCCGCCCGGCCGCCCGGTGCCAGCCGGGCCTGCTTCGCCGGAAGCGGGTTGAGAACTGGAACGCGCCCAGCACGGCATACACTCCGGCGCTCACGATATGCAGCACCACGGGCAGGGGGGCCCCAAAGAACCGTGCGTTGGCTGGTGTGACTTCCGCGCCGCCAGCCAGCTCGGTCAGGCGGAAAGCGCCGCCAGCGAGAGGAATGGCGCTCAGTACAAGTAGTCCTGCGACGAGCCACTTTGCCGAACCTGCTTTTGCAGGCGCTTTGCTTTTCGGAGGCGTAGGTACTGCTGCCTCATTAAGCTGAGGCAGATTAGGTGCGTGGTCTGCATCGTAGACATTGAAGGTCTTCGCTTTCATGTTCAGCTCCTTGGGCGGATGTGGAAGTGTTGTGTGCGTTTCACAGCCCGTCCTGAAGATACCGGGCCAGGTGGTGAGTCGTCATCACCACCTGTGGTGATTCATATGGTGACTATCGAGTTCCCAATGAGACAGGCGGCGGTATGGCCGCCTGTCCACAGCATGCAGATTCCAGCGAACTTACCGGGCTACGGTTGGGCTGAGCTGGGGGTTCACCTTGCCAGGTACGAGTTGCGCGGCGTGCTCGCGTCGTTCCGACCAGAGCGCATAGCCCAGCCAGGCCAGAGCTAACCCCACCGGCACCGCCACGAATGCCTTGTACTCGAGCGGAAGCAGCTCAGCCACGGGGCTCGCCGCACTCCCGATGGCGAGTAGACCGCCCGCCCAGCGCGACAGGATGCCGGCGCGGTACGTAGCGATGCCGAACAGTAGGCCACCGAGCATATACGCGACCCCATCCAGGTCCCACAACGTCTTGATGGCTCCGAGGTCCATCTCGCCGGGGTGCCTGTTGAACATCCCCAGGAAGCTCTCCACAAACGCCGGCGACTCGGTCACCAACCGTGGCAAGATAAAGACTTCGGTAAAGGTAAAGGGCACTAACAGCACCAGCCAGAGGCTAAGCAGGACATAGCCGGCCAGACCAAGCCACCCGGCCTCTTTCGCTTGCCTGGCGTAGATTCCCGTAATGCCGAGCAGGCCGAAGAACGACAGGGCGACGGCCAGGACGTGGACGAGTTCCCATTGAGTGGTGGTGACCGTTGAAAGAGTTTCAAGAGGATGGAACAGCCCAACGATCACGTAAAAGATCCCTGCCACAATAGCTGATACCCCTGCCCAACGAATTAGATTTCTGGTGTTCATGCGTTTGTCTCCTTTTTGAATGGTAGTGATAAGCGTCAAGGTTTGTCATTTTCGTTGCCTGCGTTCTTGACTTCCACCAGAGCATACAAACCAATGTAATGAGCCAGCATCAACACATGTGTTGATTGATGTGTTGATCTATACAACTAGCCTAAGGAGACGAAAACGCCAAGACGCCAAGACGCCAAGTACCACGCCAAGAGCATAGAGGTTTGGAGAGTAGTAAAAGGACCAGGGTACATGATGTTGAACTCTGGTCCTCTTGTTTGAGCCACAACCCTTAACCTTGGCGCGTTCTTCGCGTCTTGGCGTCTTGGCGTTTTCGTCTCTACCCGTAGCGTGTAGGCTGCGACGGCAACAAAAAGCCCCGGCAGGTTTGTCGAACCATTTACCGGGGTTGGCGTTAGTGCTTAGTGCTATATATTTGTTTGCGTACTCGTTATAACAAGTGGAGTTCCTCAGCGCGGCGTACGGCGGCACGGCGGTTGTTCACGCCAAGCTTGATGTAGATGTTATTGGTGTGAGTACGCATGGTGTGCAGGGATACCATCAATTGGTGGGCAATTTCCGGCCCGGTCAACTCGGTTCTGAGCAGCCGCAGCACCTCAAGCTCTCGCTGACTCAGCGGCTCGATCAATACCTGTTTGACCGGCGTTCTCTCCTCAGCCTTGCCCGCCTCCCGAGTCTCCCCAAGGGCTGACAGCAGTCGTCGGACATAGCTAGAGGTGACCCCGTGTTTCGCAGCCTCCTCCAGGAGGGTAGCCATGGGTGAGCCTTCATCGACAAAGATACGGACGTAGCCCTCCGGCTCAGCCAACATCAGAGCCTGTTCCAGCGGCACAAGCGCAGCAGGGATGTCACGTCGCGTCTGATGGCCGAGCGCCTGCAATACCAGGATTTCGATGACGCTGCCCGTCCTCCCGCCTTCTTCCGCCGCTTTCAGTAGGCGCTCCAATAGCCCCATTGCCTCAGAAATGAAGCGCTCAGTACGCTCGCTCTTATACTGAGCCAGGAGCAGCCTGACCAGGGTGATGTGCTCGAACTCGCGTAAATAGCTGAGGTCGTCATGGGCCGACAGACCCCGCCCACGTGCCCAGCCGAGGGCTTCGCCCAACTTCCCCTGCATAACCCACACCCGTGTCTTCGACGCCGCCACAGGACGCACATTTGGGGAGAAGTCGCCTATGTACACGCGCTCTGCCTCCTGGAGCAGATCCAGAGCGCCGTCCAGGTCCCCTTCGGCCTCCCGTATTCGTGCCATGGCGACACGCCAGCGATACGGGTTTTGCGGTAACCCATTGTGGTCGCCCAGCTCCTTGCTTCTCAGTAGGTGCCGCGTCGCGGCATGCAGGTCGTTATGCTCACGGTAGAGCGCGCTCATCCCGACGTGCATGTCTGCCGTTCCCCGCAGGGCAGGTGCGCCGTGTGCTGTCTGCTCCGCCGTCAGCTGCAATGCCTGCTCAAATGTGCGCATCGCCTCCTGGAGTCGACCTTGAGCCATGCGGATATCAGCCAGGGCGATTGTGCAACCGAGTACGTCAGAGATATGCCCCGCCCTATGCAAACTCGCCCGGCCATCGGCATACGCCCGGTGTGCTGCCTCAAGATCCCCACTCGTCCAGGATGCAAGCCCCAGCAGTGCCTCTGCCGATCCGCGTCTGAGATGGTCGTCCTCAGGTATGAGGTCGAGCACCAGCCGGGCGTATTGCATCGTGCCAGCCACATCGCCCAGCGACAGGGCTAGTCCGGCACGGGCAACGGCGATCTGGCCCGGGAGATGGCGAAAGGCTTCTTCATCCACGATAATCCTCTCACTCCTGTCTGGCCTGTCTATGCTTGTGTCCAGCCACCGTTCGGCGTCCCGCAGTCGGGCCTCAACACCGTCGAGCACTCCGCTAGCCATTAACGCCGTGGCATACCCGATGCTGAGGACAGGCCTGACGCGGACCACCTCATCGGGTAGTGCCTTAAGCCAGCCAAGCATCATGGCCTCTTGTCTACTCCTGAGCATGGCTGTCCATGCCCGCTCGACGAGGTCCGCCGCCCGCCTGAAATCCTGGGCGGCCAGAGCATGGCGTATTGCATTGGGTATCGCCTCGGCCGCCGAGCCATGATGCTCGTACCACTCGCTGGCGCGCTGGTGCAGAGTAGATACCTGGTCAGGCTGCTCCGCCATCAAGTGCGCAGAGAGAACCTCGGCAAAAAGGTGATGATAGCGATACCAGTGACGATTGTCATCCAGGGGAACGACAAAGAAGTTGCCCCGCTCGAGGGCCTCCAGCCGCTTTTTGCCTCCCTCCTGGCGGGTAACGGCATCGCACAGCGGGCCACACATACGGTCGAGAATGGATGTCTGGAGTAAGAAGCTCTGGACAGGTTCGGGCTGACGCTGTAGGACCTCTTCGACCAGATAATCTACGATGTACCGGTTGTCTCCGGCGAAAGCCTTGATGAACGCGGGAATGTCCTCTCGCCCGCGCATCGAGAGTGCCGCTAGCTGGAGTCCCGCAATCCAGCCTTCGGTACGCGTCTCCAGCGCGGTAACGTCCTGGGCCGCGATGTCCAGGCCCATTACCTGGTTGAGGAAAGCGGCCGCTTCACCGGGAGTAAAGCGCAGGTCCGTGGCCCGCAGCTCCGTCAATTGGCCGCGGGCGCGTAAACGGGCCAGGGGAAGCTGTGGATCCTCACGGGTAGTTATGACGACGTGCATTTGTGCCGGCAGGTGCTCAAGCAGGAAGGTGAGAGCCTCGTCAACGGCATGGCTATCAATAACGTGGTAGTCGTCCAGGACGAGCACGGAATTGTCCGGTATGGTGGAGATTTCATTCAGCAGAGCGGTCAGGATTGCTTCGGTTGAGGGCGGTTGCGAAGATTGGAGCACACCGAGCACCCCTTCTCCGATAGTTGGGGCAATAGTTCGTAAGGCAGCAACCATGTAGGTGAGGAAGCGCACCGGGTCGCTGTCCCTCTCGTCCAGTGACAGCCACGCGACATGCGTGTCGGAACCGGCCACCCATTCACTGAGCAGCGTGGTCTTCCCAAAGCCCGCGGGCGCCGAGATGAGGGTCAGCTTACGGTGCAGACCCTCGTTCAGCCGCGCAACCAAGCGGGGGCGGAGCACTACTTTGGGCGGAGGTGGGGGAATAAACAGTCTTGTAGCCAGGATCACGGTGGACATAGTTCGATTATAGCATTGGCCCGATTATCGCCTCTGCTTTTGCAGAGGTGTTGCACTTACCGGATATGGGAGACTTAGCAGGGACGGTGGGAGGGCGGATTAAGGACCCGCCCTCCCACCACTTGCATATCTGTGCCGCCGTCACGGGGTCCTTATGCTACGCTCAACGCCTCCTTTGTCTGCCTTTCCGAGGACCTGGACAACATTGCAGAGAGTGCGGATGGTTTGAATCCCTTGGCGATAAGATAGATGTGCTGACAATCTCTATGTAATTAGACTTGCGTAAAACTGTGGTTGCCAATCCGGTGCCTGGGGCGTAAAGAAGTGGGTTACTGGTTGGAGAGGCGGCCGTATGGCCGCCTCTCCACACTATGCAGTTTCCAGCGACCTTACTCGGCTGCGGTCTGACGGAGCTGCGGGCTTGCCCTACCGGGTACAGGTTCCGAGACGTGCTCCTCCGAGGCTTGCACTCGCCGTTCAGTCCAGAGCGCATAGCCCAGGCACCGCCGTGGCTGGAGGACCCCCGGTTATCGTCAGAACCGACACGAGCCAGAGAAAATCCATTATGGAGAAGGGGATAAGCTCGTAATACCAGTCGTGGGCGGCTCGTGTGAAGGCAAGGCGCAACGGACCGGGAGGACGTACCCGCCATCCTTTGGCATCACTTAATTCCACTGTGGGAGACCCCCTGGACGTAGAAGCGCGAGAAGAAGATGAACAGCAGCACCATCGGGAGGGTGTTGAACATCGACCCCGCCAGCACTACGTTATAGGAGGTGCCGTACTGGCCCTTCAGGAAGCCCCACCCGACCGTTAGGGGGAACATTTCCGGTATGTTGAGCAACACGAGGGGGCCAAGGAAGCTGTTCCAGACTCCCTGGAAGCTCAGCAGCGTCATGGTGATTAACGCAGGCCTGGCAAGCGGCAGGATCACGCGCCAGAAGGTCGTCCATATGCCCGCACCGTCTATATAAGCTGCCTCATCCACCTCCTTAGGCACCGATCGGAAGAACTGCGTGAGGAGGAAAATCATGGCAGCGGACGTCAGGTTGGGAACGATGATTGCCCCATATGTGTTGACCAGGTGCATGAAGTCGAGGATCTGGTACTGGGGGATCATAAGCACCATGCCGGGGATCATGAGCGTCGATAGCATAGCGCCAAAGATGAGGTTTTTGGCCGGGAAGTTCAGGCGGGCGAAAGCGAAACCCGCTATTGAGCAGAAGAAAAGGTGGGCTAGAAGTAGAGCATGAAGATGGGGGCTGTAGTCACTATGTTCAAGATCATCAGCGCGGGCAGCGCAGTGTGGGCGCTGGCGTCGGTCAGCCAGGCCATCGGCTGAAAGCCGGTCCACCCGAATAGCGTTGACAGTGCATAGTTCAGGATGCCCTGCTTCTGGAATACCCAGATAAAGATGAGCGAAATCACCACGGAAGAGGTGACACTCGGTAGATACCAGGCGCTGCGGAAGAACTGCTTCCCCCTGATTTTGGCGTTGAGTGCCACGGCCAGGAGCAGCGCCACCCAGGTTTGGAAGAACGTCACCACGACCGCGTAAAGCACAGTATTGAAAACCGCCGTCTGGAACAGTTTGCTGGTGATGGCCCTTACGTAATTATCTAAACCGATGACTTCCGGCTCGTTGAGCGATTTAAGATCGGTGAAGCTTATGTAGAAGACGTACGCCATAGCTCCAAAAGTGAATACAAGCGCGGAGATAATCCAGGGCGAGACAAAGAGCAAGCCGGTTAGAGCCTCCCGCGTCTTGCGATTCATCCCAGGCGAGCGCAGTACTGCGCTCTCCCGCACCTTTGTAGCCATTATGCTCCTCATGCTCCTTTTGGGCGAACTTTCGCGCCCATGTTGATGTTACAGGTCGATTGCGAACCGACTGAAACATAGGAGTGCTTAGACGTAATACGAGCTAAGCACTGATTTCAAAACCCCGTGCTATGCTGTGGAACCAGGGCAGGGCACCTCCCTAATTTCTAATAAACAGCGCAAGATGATAGAGCTTGTACGGTGCCCTCCCTCAGCAGTAGCGTAGGTCGGGGGCATAGAATATCGAAAAGGCAATTACCAACACCTTGTTCCAGTTGTTCCAGTTGTTCCAGTTGTTCCAGTTGTTCCGTTTGTCCCAGCCTGCTACTGCCCAGCCCCTGGCATGAATAGATACAGTTCCATCTGGCAGTAGTCCTCGAAGCCAAGCTGCCTGTAAACGTTGTAACCCATCCCCGACGCTTCCAGTACGCCCACCCTGTAGCCCCTCTCACGAGCATCAAGCAGAGCTCTAAGCGTGATGGCCCTACCAATGCCACGCCCGCGGCTTTGCTCAAGTGTCCCCACATTGTATATACCGGCGACACCCGCGCCGTAGCCTACCGAGCACACAGCGACCGGCGTTCCTTCCAGGTAGGCAAGGTAGTCTTGCACAGATCCAGCTGCGTCGTAGCCTTTGTTCTTCAGGATGTCCAAACCAATCCCCATAACGAAGTCGGGCAGCTCAAATGCCTGTTGCAGGACCTGCCCGTACTCACTCAGTACTTCGTCCCCATCGACCCGCTTTATAGTCACACCGGCTGGAGGGGCTTCACTCGCGTCCAGGTTAGCCAGATCAACCGCCATACCTGGAGGAGCACCAGCCTTTACGAGACCTCTCGCCATCAAGCGGGACCCAATATCCCCCGGCCGCGAGGCAGGGCCGGTCCACCACAGCATAGGCACACCGGCGGCTTTGAACTCGCCCAGGACTTCGTCGATCCGCCTGTCCTCAGAACCCGCCTCGAGCTTTGCGCACATTACTCCATTCAAAAGGGGGAACGGCACGTCGCTGACCAACCACTTGATATCACCGTCATCGTGGAAGGTAACATGCGTGCCGGTGCCCCCCGCATGCAGTGAGCTAAAGTAAGCGCCCAGGTTACTCTCCATTGCCTCTATGACAGCTTCTTGAGATAAATCCTCAAGTATGTGTATATGGCTCAACGTAGTTCTCCTCCTTAAGTAGTGACCGGATTGAGCTAATTCTACGGCATTGAATGGGTTTTGAAATCACTTCTTAGCACACTTTAGACAGGTTACTGCCCGGCGAGCGCCGCATCAATCTCCCGGCAAGCTTGATTGAGCGCCTCCTGACCAGTCTGCATCCCGGCAAACACGCGCTCCGTAGCCTCATTGAGGGCCCTCTGTACCTTCGGGTTGGCCTCCCCACCCCATATGAAGGGAGTGCCGTAACTCGCCCCTCGTAGAGTATCTTCGAGATCTTGCTCAGTGTGCTGGAACCCTGGAAGAAGGGATCGTCATCGAAGCCCTTGAGCGAGGGCAAGGCAAAGCCGGTCTGCAGGATCGCACCCTGGTTCTCGCGGCCGGTGAGGAATACCCAAACTGGCTATACTTCAAGAAGCATAGCAAATGCGAGGGAGCAACAAAGGGTTGCCCCGGCATAGGTGGCGCTTAGTGCATGCCCTATAACCGGCAGTAACTGCTCGGTATCGGAACTCTTATTGCGCTATACGAGTAGTATATCAGTTCGGCGCTACATCTACTAGACCAAAGGACTGTCTATCTCAAACGATCTGGCGGTCGCAGAGGCCCACTTTGAGCATGCCAAAGGTAGGGACAACGAGCCAACTGGGGGATAAGGGATATGCGTCCGCTATTCCTCGCTGGTTAGTGAAGGGTCCAGCGTGAATGCAGGACCACGCGGCACGGTCTTGGTACCCAGCACGAAGCCTCTGCTATGAAGTCTACGCACGAACTTGTTCAGTTCAGCTCCTGAGATTCGCCATTTTAGCGAGCGAGCGATGTCACCTGCCAGGATGGGTTCTCCCTGGTCCGATTGCTCACTGTAAATCTCCAGCGCCTGCTCCAGGAACTCGAGTTCTCTTTCGTCCAATCGTTCTCTAATGCTGTCTGGAATCATAATTGCTCCTTCTTTGCGCAAGCCGATTTTACCACAGGTGCGAGCTACCCACATACATGAGCGAGACCCGGCAGCACAAGGGACATGTACAGGCATTATCATACAAATCCACAACGCTGGCGTTTCCGCCCTGTGCTACCGAACTACAACGGTATCAGACACTATACCGGGGACAATTCAGGAGAACCATCGCATGTTACGTATCATCCAGGTAGGCATGGGCGGCTGGGGGAGAGACTGGACTAAGAAGGTGCTTCAGCCCGCCGGTGAGGTAGCACTCATGGCGTGTGTAGATGCTGATCCGGCATCGTTGGCGCTGGCACGCACAAAGTTGGACCTGCCTGCGGGCAGCTACTTCGAAAGCCTTGCCGAGGCGCTTGCGGCTGTCGATGCCGAGGCTGTGTTGATAACAGCCAACCTGCCCGGCCACGTGCCTCTCGCCCTCGAGGCGCTGCGCGCGGGCAAGCATGTGCTGATAGAGAAGCCTTTTGCCCCTTCGGTAGCCGAGGCCCAGCAGGTGGTTGAGTTAGCCGCAGAGCGCGGCCGCGTGCTCATGGTCAGCCAGAATTATCGCTTCTTTCCTGCCGTGCGAGTTGTACGCGACCTGGTGCGCTCCGGGAGCCTGGGAGAGGTCGGGTCCGTTTCGGTCGACTTCCGGCGCTATGCAAATAGAGCGGCACGGGAGGGGCATAGGCATTACACTCTGCACCAGCCGCTGCTGGCCGATATGGCTATCCACCACTTTGATCTAATGCGCGCCGTCCTGGGCCAGGAACCGGTGGAGATAGCCTGCCACGCCTGGAACCCCGTGTGGAGTAACTTCGAAGAGCCTGCCGCTGCATTTGCCACAATCCGCTTTGATGGTGGCACGGTCGTGAGCTACCGGGGAAGCTGGGTCAGCCCCGGACCGCAGACCGCCTGGGCCGGAGTCTGGCGCATGGAATGCGCGGGTGGGGAGATAACCTGGACCAGCCGGGATAACCTCGGTGCGAGCGTCGATCGCGTAACGGTCCGGCCGCTCGGCAAGCGTGCACGGCGGCTGGAGCTACCCACAAACATGCAAATCGACCGGGCGGGCAGCCTCCAGGCCTTTGCACGGGCGGTCGCTACCGGGGAGGAGCCTGAGAGTTCCGGGCGCGACAACCTTGGCAGTATCAACGTGGTGTATGCGGCGATTGAAGCCGCCAACTTGGAAGCCCCGGTACGCATAGGATCCACCGGCTAAGACTTATCAGGCCACTACTCGAGTCGTATCTTGTCCTGGAGGAAAGGATTATCAAAATGAGTACACCCATTCAGGTTACTGTGTGGAACGAGTTCCGCCATGAACAGAACCCCACGCATCCAGCGCGTGCCATCTACCCGGAGGGCATTCACGAGGCTATTGCCGCGGGCCTGCGGGAGCACTCCGACCTGGAGGTGCGGACCGCGACCCTTGACGAGCCGGAGCAGGGACTACCGGCGGACGTACTGGAGAGCACGGATGTGTTGCTATGGTGGGGGCACGCGGCGCACGACGAGGTTTCGGACGAACTGGTGACGCAGGTGCAGCAGCGCGTGCTTGAGGGCATGGGCTTGATTGTGCTCCATTCAGGGCACTATTCCAAGATTTTCAAACGTCTGATGGGCACTACTTGTTCCCTGAAGTGGCGTGAGGGCGACGACCACGAGCGTATCTGGGTGGTGGAGCCGGGCCACCCCATCGCGGAGGGGCTGAGTGAATATATCGACGTGGGGCACGAGGAGATGTATGGCGAACGGTTCGATATCCCCGCGCCCGACACGCTGGTCATGGTGAGTTGGTTCACCGGCGGCGAGGTGTTCCGCAGCGGCTGCTGTTATACACGGGGCATGGGAAAGATTTTCTACTTCCGCCCCGGCCACGAGTCGTTCCCAACTTACTTTCACGCCGACGTGCGGCGCGTGCTGGTAAATGGCATCCGCTGGGCGGCACCCGCATACAGAGCGCCTCGAAGCTAGTACTTTGTACTCGTCAGTAGATGCTGATTTTTCACAAAAGCAAGCAGCTGCGCTATGGTAGGCCACGGCGTTGGCGCTCCACTGGTAAGTCATCAGGTTGCGCGTATCACCGAGCAGGTTCTGGTGGCGGGACTTACCCCTCTCTATGCAAGTTGCACCGCATGCTGGAGCAACGGCCAACTGTTGTAAACAGGTAACTGGTTAAGCAGAAACGGGTCAGATGCTCTACAATCTGACCCGTTTTAGTGGCTATTTTATTGTGAACCGCCCGTGACTCGAACACGGAACCCACTGATTAAGAGTCAGTTGCTCTGCCAATTGAGCTAGCGGTCCATTTTGCGTACGCACTATTGTACCAGGAAATAGCCACGTTGTCAAAATGTGTCGCTGCCCGGAAAGCATGTGATTAGATATCTGCGTGCACCTCAAGAATGTAGCTGCGACGAAGTTCCTTCATAATTATTTACCGGATGCTACCAGATTTGCAGCGAAAATAGACATAATGAGGTACCTTTGTTGCTTATAATTGCGTATGGTTGTTGCGGTTCAGCCTTCCCAGGTGCCGCAACCGCCCCGCTAGTCAATGACGACGGCGAAGAGAGGAGATAAAACTACTTGGAAACATACACTCGACGACGAGCACGAACACACACACAGGCAACGAGAGAAAGTAGGCAGACACCCCATGCCGGGCCGCAGGTCTATTACCCGGCCCATGCTCACCTGTACCTGGGCGACAGGACGCCGCTGTACCTGAACTGGATCGTGGAAGGGGAGGATGGCAACCTTTACCTGGTGCCCGCCGAAACCGAGGGTTGGTCGCACCGCACCACCTACAGCGGGCCTCGCGAGCAGTTGAAGCCGGTGGACGGATTGATGGGTAGGGCCATCATCGAGATGCTGTGCGTTGAAGCGGACCCGTTCCAACGGAGCGCGTGACACGCAATCGCATTTACATAAGTTACAAAACGTATAAAGAAGTCAACGAATAAGAGTATCTGCCGTATCTGCCTATAGGTGGGTACGGCAGATGCTCTTGTTCGTTGGTGTTCCTCCTGTTTGGCGTGATGCGGGCGGCAGTGCGGATGCGGCTTGTATCACGCCTCCTTTTACATCAGCCGGCATCTTCCGCGTGGGCGGTGTCCGGGTGGTCCTCGTTGCCGCTGCCAGACTCCGCTAGAGCAGGGCCTACCTCGTTGTTGGTCGAGTGCACGTAGTTCCACGAGCCGTGCTGGAAGCCCTGCGTGTTCTCCCCTTCTTCCCACGGCTCCACGCTGGCGATCCGCTCGCCCGCTTCGTGCGGCTCCCTCATGCCCTCACCTTCTTGCGCCCCCGACGCAAGCGGGCTTTCGAATACGTAGTTCGAACGGGCACTCTCGTTATCATCCGGTGGGTTATTCATAATGCTCGCTCCAATCAATGTGTGGATTCATGGCTAACAAGAAGCGTTCTCCCATGTTACCCTACGTGGGTGCAAGATTCGGTCCAGTCCCGCAGTAGTGGTGATTAGAAGACGGAAACGCCAAGACGCCAAGACGCCAAGGACGCGCAGAGATTAGGATTGTTTGGTTCTAGACAAAAGGACCAGGGTACGAAATCACGTACTCTGGTCCTCTTTGTACTCTCCAACCCCACATCCCCTTGGCGTGGTCCTTGGCGTCTTCGCGTCTTGGCGTTTCCGTCTTCTAGTCTAGTAGTGCGACCAGACGGTGGTGCCCACCGGGGCCCAGTTGTAGAACCAGCCTGCCATCGGGGTGCTCAGGTTGACGCAGCCGTGGCTCATCGGCCGCCCGAAGTTGTCGTGCCAGTAGGTGCCGTGCAGACCTTCACCCGATTTGTGGAAGTACTGGGGGTAGGGCACGTCCTTCAGGTTGTAGTAATCCCCTGCGGCGCGGCTGCCGCCGTCCATGTCTTGCTTGGGCAGCTTGTAGAATATCTTCCAGACGCCCACCTCGGTGGGGTGCTTCTTGGTGCCGGTGGACGCCAATGTCACGCGCAGGGGAGTGCCTCCGTTGTAGGCGGTCACCACCTGCTGGGTAAGGTTGATGTTGACCCACTTGCCCCGGTACTTGCCCGCCTCGAACTTGACGGCGGACACCCGGCGCACCAGGCTCGAATGCACGTACATCGGCTGCTCCGGCACTTCCGACACCCTGTACCAGAGGCCGCCGCTCGCATCGGCCACGCCTTCATAGAGCAGCACGCGCCGTCCCGCGCCCCACGACTTGATACGCGGACTCTGGATGCTGGGGCCGCTCCTGACGTTGCCCCCGCCGCTCATCTCGCCTATCCACAGGCCGCCGTAGCTGCCCGGCGCGGTGCTGAACACCACCGAGGAGGGCGCGTACTGGGCCTGGCCCGTCTCCTGCACTGCCTGCGCACTCGCTGGTGCTGCGGAGGGTACGCTGCTAGCTCCCAGGCATAAAGCGGCCAGGAGCGCGGTTATCATTGCTACGTTGAATTTAGGCCGGCTACTTTGGAGGGTAAGTTTATATCTTGCCATCTCGCACCTCGACACATATATTCTGCTATGGATAATCGTTGTGCCTAGCCGGGCACCCCCCATACCTGCACGATGTTTGCCACCGTTTCGGCCGAGCCTGGGAGGAGGGAACTCGGCCCGCGAACTTGCGGGAGTGCTACTACACGGCTGCATACATATAACGTACGCACGCGCGGTTAGGTACGGTTTTGGTTGGGAACTTCTGTAAACAATAATTAACTATGTGCCAGGCAGCGATGAACGACACCGATACCCGCGGCACCTTACTTCCACTTAGATGCTGGCGCGGCTCTTGCAAAGCGCTGCCGGAAGGGCCGGGCCAGTAAGAACGAGCGACAGCACATAAAGCAATGCCATGATAGTTTACGGCGACCCACAGTACGAAGAGAATCTACCTACGCTGGTAGAGCAAGTGCGGCAGCGCATCGCAGACCTCCTGAGGCACCCTGGCGGCGGAGAAACATTACAACACCTGCGCGCCGCGCTCGTTCTTGCCGGGCAGGTGGAGCAAGCGGCGTACGATTCTTCAGACGAGCCGAAGCAACAGGGCTACAACAGCCGTCTGCACGAAGTCACCGCACATATAGCCCTGGCGTTCTACGCAGTCTGGGCGGGGCAGAGCGGGGACGGCGCGACAGCCATCGATCCAGGCGCAAATCTCTCCCTGGCACTTACCTATCTCACACACCCACCGGGACTGACGGACGTAAGGGTGACGGTTAAGATACTGGAGGGCTTTGCCTTTTATACTCTCTACCCCGAGCAGTATTGCGCCGCTGCCCTGCGCTGGCTGGCTGACCATGCCATCTCCGAGAGCAAGAGGGTGGTAGTGGTGGGGATACGCAGCATAGGCACCACGTTGGCTGCGGTCGTGGCGGCTACACTGCGAGCGCATGGCTGGGACGTGAGGAGCCTCACCGTCCGTCCCACGGGGCACCCCTTCCAAAGGGAGACATACATCTCGCCTGAGCAAGTAACGGGCGCTGAATGGGGCCTGGTCGTGGACGAGGGGCCGGGGCTTTCAGGTTCCTCCATGTCTGCGGTGGGGCAGGCGCTGGTCCAGGCCGGGCTGCCTCGTGAGAGGATCAGCTTCTTCCCCGCGCACGCCAACGAGCCGGGCAACGCCGCTTCCGAGGAGGTGCGGGCCTGGTGGTCGGGTACTCCCCGGTACGTGGTGCCTTTGGAGGAGTTATCTTTTGGAGGTCTTGCCCTGCCGGAAGCACTCGCATCGTGGCTGACCTCACAGGATGCGGCAGACCCAGCGGTCCGTATTGAGGACGTAAGCGGGGGCCAATGGCGGAGGGTGCTTTACCGGGACAGCAGCACCTGGCCGGCCGCCTTCGCGCCTTTCGAGCGCGCCAAGTATCTTTGCACGACACGGAGCGGGAGGCGCGTGCTGTTCAAGTTCGAGGGGCTTTGTGGCGCGCCGGGCAACAGGGGGACCACAGCCGAGTTAGTGGAGTCCCAGCTAGTGGACCGCTCGACTCAAGAGTGGACGCCCGAACCACTAGGGGTCGTAAATGGCTTCGTGGCGGCCCGGTGGGTGGGGGGAGTGCAACTTGGCCTCGAAGATGGTAGCCCGGCTATGCTCCGGCACATGGGACGGTATATCGCGGCCATGTCAGGCCCTGGATTGAACGTGGAGCAGTATGAGGCAAGCAGCATGAGGCTGGCCGAGATGCTCTACTGGAACACCTGGGAGGCGCTGGGGGAGGAAGTGGCCGAACGCACCCGCCACCGGGCTGACGACTCGCGCGCGTCGGGATATAGCTCCGGCAGCTACGGCGACGGACGCATGGCACCTCACGAGTGGATACGCAGCCACGACGGGCGGCTCGTAAAGGCAGACAGCACCGGGCACGCTTGGGACCACACCTGCATAGGCGCGCAGCCTGTGGCCTGGGATATAGCAGGGGCGATAGTGGAGTGGGGCCTTGATGAGGAAGGCAGCCGGACTCTGCTGGAAGCCTTTTACGGAGCGCGAGGCGACCCCATACCGCCTTCTGCGCTTATCTTCTACCGCATGGCCTACGCCGCCTTTCGTGTGGGGCAATGCCACATGTGTGCGAACATGGCCGCACACGACCCCGCCGAACAAGCGCGACTCTGGTCGGCATATGACCGCTACAGGGAGCAGTTGGCAGGGTTGCTTAGAGGGCCAGCGAGCGTTTAGGCGCGGTGCTCCGATACGACGGACCAAACACCCCCTGTCATCCTGAGCGTAGCGAAGGATCTCAGGTGCTCCTATTACCGCTGCGGTGAACCCTCAAGCACCCTGCCCTTGTTGCTCATAGTTCAACGCCATCCGTATGCCACCTTATTGAGATCCTTCACTGCGTTCAGGATGACCGGGTGGGGTTTTGGTCCTGCAAAAGAGTCATAGGAGTTACTCACCAGGATGGGGCTGCGGCACTTACAGGTCAGGGGAGTTGAGGCAAGTCGCCCAGGTGGTTCACCAGCAGGATGTGCGGACCCCAGTCTTGCAGTTCGAGGATGCTTACCGAGGCGGGGCTGACTTCGAGGCGGCGGAAGAGGTCGAGGGAGGCACCCAGGTAGTAGTTGAGGGCCGCGCGGATTACGTCGCCGTGGGACACTATGGCGATGAGGGAGTTGGGGTACTCGGTGTGGAGCCGCTGAAGGCCAACCACGGCGCGGGTTTGCACCTCAAGCATTAGCTCGCCACCTGATGGGCGGGTGCCACTGCGGTAGGAGTTGAAATACTCCCATTGTTGCAAGCCGTTGAGATCGTTGAATTCCCGGCCCGCCCACTCTCCGAAGTCTATCTCGGTGAACTCTCCGGCAATCTGCACCGGCAGGCCCCACCGCTCGGACAGGGGTGCCGCCGTTTCCATAGCACGCTGCACGGGGCTGCTGTATAGGGCCAGTGGCTTGAGGTGCGCCAGACGTTCGGCCAGCCGGACGGCTTGCTCCCTGCCTGCTTCGTCCAGGGGCACGCCGGGTGTGCGGCCTACCAGGGTGCGCTTCAGCAGGGCATGGCTGGCGTGGCGGACGAGCAGGAAGGTGGTCATGGGAACCTAGCGAGGTACGGGCAGGTGGTTGAGGGCGTACCGCTCGACTACCTGCGCGGCGAAATAGGCGAACTCCCCCAGGTCTACGGGCGGGCTGGTGTGGTGCGGGCGCTTGCCACGAGAGGGTGGGGTGAAGCAGAGCGTCACGGTGGTGTCGAACTCCTCGAGGGCGCGCATCTGGCGGTCGAACCACGCCACCGCGTTGGGGCGGTGCCAGTCGGCCCAGCTTATGCCGGTGCGCAGCCTCTTCACGCCCATGCGCCTGAGCCATTCCACCGCCAGGTCGAGCCTGTGATCGTCGAAATGGAACCACTGGCAGATGCCCATCTCGGGGTTGAAGTGCTCAATCGAGGGCTTGGGGCTGCCATCGGCTCGGATGAGGCCCATGTAGAAATGGCGGTAATAGGAGCTGCCTTCGCTCTCTTTATGTCTAGTTGTCGCCTCCCAGGCGGCGGGCAGGTCGAACAGGCTGTACCAGAAGACGCGGGGCACCCTGCCCAACAGCAACTCGGCGGTGCGTTGCAGGCCGAACACCTGCACCTCGTCCGCGCCGAACGTGGACACGCCCACCTCGGTCACCCACACCGGCAGGCGGCTCACAGCCTCTATCTCCGCCACTTTGCCGGGCCAGTCGTTTATCTGCCAGTGGTTCCAATCGAGCGGGAAGCCATGCACTGCCACGGCATCGAGCGATTCAAGTACGCCTTGCTTCTCCAGCGTGCGGATGAACTCCGGGTCTATAGGGGATATGCCGCCCAGCACCAGGCAGAGGTCCGGGCACACCTCTCGCACAGAGCGCGCCGCCATGACTATCATCTGCGAGAAGTCTTGCCAGCCGGGGTCCACCTCGAAGTCCCAATGGGACATGTTGTTAGGCTCGTTCCAGAACTTGATGGCTTCGATCATGATGCCTCCCCTTTACCCACTTACCCTCACCGCAACCGCTATGTCCCGCCCGAAGTCTGGCAGCGGCAACCTTATGATACCACCCGTAGCCTCTACGCGCGCCTCCCCTACCTTGTTGCCATCGTACGTCTCCCAGAACTCCACCATGTACTCGCCGCTTGCCATGCCAGGGAGAAGCAAGTCGAGGGGCATACTCGCCACCGCGTCATCCGCAACCCGCGTATCCCGCAAGAGCCAGACGAGCGCCTGCCTGCCGTCGGAGCAGCCGAACGGTAGAACGTGCGTGTCCGTGCCGTCTCCGGCACTATCGCCGGGCACCACTTGTAGATCGTCGCCCAGGGACTGCGGAGAGAAGTCTAGCCAGCGTAACGGTGCCGCATTGATGAAGCGGGACATGCCCAGCATCACGTCGTGCATGCCGGGCGAGAGGGTGTGAGGGTCGCGGAAGGGCCAACGCATGCCGCTTCCCGCGCCGCCGGTCGCCAGGTGCGCCCAGGTCATGTTGTGGTAGTACTCGTTCTCAAACTCGGCTGTTGGGCGCTTGCGGGTGTGCATGTAGCCGAAGATTGGGCCGCTCTCGGTGTCCATGTAGGGGCGTACGTCGGCCATGTTGGCATAGGCGAAGCGCACGGCGTCACGCATGGTGATGGCCCCGCTGGTGGTGTCCTTCGGGTTGTCCTTCGCGTCGTTCTGGTAGACGTGCGTGGTGGCGAAGTCGAGTTCCGGGTGGCGGTATATGAGGTCGATGTAGCCGCCCTCGGGGAACGCGCCGAACACGGAGACGGTTAGCAGGTGCCGCTTGCCCCACTTCTCCATCTCGTAGCTTTTGACGAACCGCGCCATCTCGGTTATCCAGCGGTGCTGGTCTTCCGGCGTGCCGCCCCAGTGCGGGTGTATCTCGTTGAAGAGGTCGTAGCCGAAGATGGCGGGCGAGTTGCCCCAGCGGTCGATGAAGAAGCGGATGCGGGCCTTTTCGTGCTCCATGCCTTGCGGGCTGGTGCACATGCTCCACTGGCCGTCGAAGCCGGTGCCTTTGCGGCTGTAGGGGTGGTGCTTCCACCGGCGCGACAGGAAGAAGGTGTCCCAGAAGAGCACCAGCAGGCGCATACCGTGACGCTCGCACAGGCCAAGCAGGTCGTCCCAGTAGAGCACCGCCTCCGGCAGGTAGTTGCCCACGGGGCGCTCGAAGAACCAGTGCCGGTCCTGCACGTATTCAAGCATGACGCGCATGACCGTGACCCCGTGCGCTACCAGGTCTTTGATGTAGTTCTCGGTGGTGGCTATGTCCTGCTCGTAGTGCAGGTTGTGCATGCCGGGCCAGGGCATGGCGTCGTTGTGCCCCACCACAAGGAACGGCTCGCCGTCCTCGGTCGTGAAGTACCGCCCGCACGGCGCGACCCGGACATAAGGCATGCTGTCCGGGCTGCGCGGGATGGCGGCTTGCTTGAATTGTGGTGCGGTATTGGGCATGGGTACGGGACTCGTGACGCTGTCTATGGTGTTGAGTGCAAGACGTTGCAATAATGTAACCGAGTAATTAACAGGACTCCACTCCCCCTGTCATCCTGAGCGTAGCGAAGGATCTCAGATGTGCCGCCAACCATAGCGTTGAACCTTCAGAACCTTGTTCCGCAGCGTTCGACAGCATCCCTCACCACCTTCTTGAGATCCTTCGCTGCGCTCAGGATGACAGGGGCACTCTTGGGTGCAAACATCAATCATTGTGGGCCTGTAGAGAATGCATTGGCCCTTACCGTCATCGCCAGGTCTACCCCAAACGCGGGCAGCGGTAGCCGAATCTGCGGCTCGCCGTCGCCCGTTTCAGACTCCGTCTGCGCAGGACTAATTACCTCGAATTTGTACTCTCCCAGCCGCTCGCCCGAATAGGTCTCCCAGAACTCGGCCACGTAGCTGCCTTCGTGCAGGCATGACATCATGAGGTCGGCGGGGGCTATGGGTGTGTCGTCCGCGGTTACGCGCTTGTCGCGCAGGAGCCACATGAGGGCCTGCTTGCCGTCCGAGCATCCGAAGGAGAGCACCGGCAGCGGCCCCTCGGCCTCAGCCAGGAGACTCACCACTTGCATAGCCTCGTCTACCGGCTGCGGCGAGAAGGTGAGCCAATCGAAGCCGCAGGCCGTTGTGCTTGCCACGAAGCGCGACATGCCCCGCTGTACCTCGTGCATCTCCTGGGTGAGGTAGTGGGGGTCGCGGAAGGGCCAGCGTATACCGCTCCCCGCGCCGCCGGTCGCCAGGTGCGCCCAGGTCATGTTGTGGTAGTACTCGCTCTCGAACGGCTCCAGCAAAAACAGCTTCAGGTCCATAAAGAGGTGTATGGGGCCGCTTTCGCTGTCGGTGTAGGGGCGGGTGCCCGGCATCTGGCTGAAGGCGTACTTCACCGCCTCCCGCATCACTACGGCACAGTCGATGGTGTTCTCCGGGTTGTCCACCAGGCCCAACTCGTAGACGTGGGTGCTGGCGAAATCAAGTTCGGGGTGCCGAAACACGAGGTCGCCATAGCCTTCCTCCGGCTTGGCCCCGAATATGGACACTGTGAGCAGGTGCCGCTTGCCCCAACGCTCAAGCTCGCAATTGCGCGTGAACTGAGCTATGCCGCTCAACCAACGGTACTGCTCTTCCGGCGTGCCGCCCCAGTAGGGGTGTATCTCGTTGAGCAGGTCGTAGGCGAAGATAGCGGGCGAGTCGCCCCAGCGGTCGATGAAGAAGGCGATACGGCGCTTCTGGGCCTCCAGCGCGGCGGGTGAGGTGCAGAAGCTGCCGGGGCCGTCGAAGCCGCTGCCGGGCGCGCTGTAGGGGTGGTACTCCCAGCGCCGAGACATGAAGAAAGTGTCCCAGAACTGCACCAGCAGCCGTATCTTGTACCGCTCGCATAGCCCTATCAGGTTGTCCCAGTACTGCACCGTGCTAAGTACGGGCCTACCTTGTGCGTCCTCGAAGAACCACTGCTCGTCCTCGCAATACTCCAACATAATGCGCACGACCGTGACGCCGTGCTCAGCCATCATCTTGATGTAGCTCTCGACGGTCGCTATGTCGCGCTCGTCCTGCATGTGGTACATGCGAGGCCAGGGTAGCGCCTCGTTGTGCCCTATCACCAGGAACGGCTTGCCGTCCTCAGTCATGAAGTACCGCCCGCCTGGGGCCAGCCCCACGTAGGGCATGCTGCTTGGGTCGCGTGGGATAGCTGCCTTCCTGAACGGAGAGGCGTGTTCCTCCACTTGCGTAAACATTCCTTGGTCTCTCTCTGTGTCTAGGATGGGTCTTGCCTTAGCTGCCCCGTCGCGGAAAGGAACTCGTCCTTGTTCCAGGTGGTCATACTCGAAGGGTGTTCCGGGTCGGGTTCGGCCAGGTAAATCTCGTGCCCCAGCCGCTCGGTGACGCGCATACCGCTGGCCCGCAGCATCGCCTCCACCCCGGCGTGGTTGGGTGCCCACCAGTTGGTGGGGTCGTTAGCCAGGCGGTGCTCGATGAAGGCCATCTTCGGCCAGCCCGGCTCCTGCATCGGTGTGCGGTCATCGATACCGAGCTGGTCGGTCTGCTCGTAGACCTCCATTCCGGGCATCGTCAGCGTCTGGAAGACCATCAGCCGCTTCACCTTCTGCGTGACTATGTCGAGGCCGAGCATCGGGTAGCGCAGGTGGTAGAGCACACCCATGAAGATCACCAGGTCGTACTGCTCGCCAGTGTGCGCCAGGTCGTATACCTGCATCCGCTTCCACGTAACGCGGTCCTCAAGCTCGAACTGCCGGGCGGCCCAGGCTGCCTGGTCGAGGTAGTGCTGGTCCACGTCTATACCCGTGACGTGCGCGCCGCGTTTGGCCAGCTCGAAGCTGTAGAAGCCCGCATTGCAGCCAATATCTAGGGCCGTCCAGCCGGTCAGGTCGGCGGGCAAGTGGGAAGATAGCAAGTCCCACTTGTACGATGGGAAGTCACCCAGGGGGTGTTCGGGTGCGGTCTGGGTGCCGTCCGGCAAGTGTAGATTGTGGAACCACGGCCCCAGCGCGTCAATCTCGCTCTGCAAGCCGCCCGTTGATTGTTTTACATGCTGGTCTACTGCCATAATGCTCACCATGTTAGAGTAGGATTGTGTGTAGAAACAGCCGCCCCCTGCCGACGGCTTGATTTAGCAATATCTAGTCCCGGTATGCCTGCGGCTTATTGTGCGTTGGGCACAAGTTGCTTGCCGAGTAATTCCAGGGCGTACCCCTCAAGCTCTGCCGCCCTGTGCGCCGAGGTGTGATGCTGCAACACCCGCTGCCGGGCACGCTCGCCAAAACGCAGGCGCTCGTCCTCAGGCATGTCGCGCAGGTAAGACAGCGTGTCATCGGGCGAGCGCGCCACCAGTATCTCGGTACCGAACTCGAAGACGGTGTCCAAGCCGTCCCAATAGTCGCTGATGATGGGCACCCCGCAAGCCGCCGCCTCAAACAGCCGCACGCTGGGCGAATACCCCGCCTTCACCATATCGTCCCGCGTGATGTTGAGCGTGAAACGCTGGGCGCTGTAGAACTCGCGGTGCTCGGCGGGCGGCAGGTGCTCAACACGCCTAACGTTGGGCGGCCAAACAATGTGCCCAGGGTACTGCGGCCCCGCCACGATGAATTTACCCGCTGCCCATCTGCGCGCAGGCTCCAACATCAACAAATCAAGTGGCGGCTGACGGTCGTCGCTATAGGTGCCCATGTAGCCCAGGTCGTAGGATTTCGAATTTGGAATTTCGAATTGCGAATTTGCTTGGGCGTCTTCTAAATTCGCAATTCGAAATTCCAAATTCGAAATCGGATAGTACAGTTCCGGGTCTACAGAGCAGTAGAGGGCGCGGGCCATTAGGGAGCCATACTGGCGCTCTAAGCGGTCGAGGGTGGGGCCGCCGGTGAAGGAGAGATACATGCCGTAGCGGGGGATCAGGTGCGGGGCCAGGTACTCGGTGTCGCCGCGCTCCAGCTTTGCCAGGGTCACGGGGGTGTCTATGTCGTAGAAGGCGGTGCCCCCCCTGGCGGTCTGCGTCACCCACTCGCCCACAGTCACGCCATCGGGCACGTAGGAGCCGACTATCACCAGGTCGGCCTCGCACACCTGTTCCGTGAAGCGGGCCTTGAGGTCATCCAGGCTGTCGTAGAGCGCGGTGCGACCCCAAGGCGGGTCGGGCATGTCGCGGTTGGAAGCGTACCAGGGCTTGTCGCGTTCGAGAAAGAGCACGCTGTGCCCCCGGCGCGTAAGCTCTCGCACCAGGCCCCTGAAGGTGGTGGCGTGGCCGTTGCCCCAGGAGGAAGTAATCGATAAACCGAGTATGACGATGTGCAGGCTCTGCGGCATCAGCGAGCCGCTCCTGTGGCTTGAGAGTTGGACGGAACTCCTGCGGGGGCTAGCAGAGTGCCTGTGAGCAAAGCCTCCAATTGCGCCGCCCTGTGAGCATAGGTGTGCTCGGCCAGCACCCGACGGTACGCCGCTTCCCCTATGCGCCGCGCCTGCTCAGTGCCGACGCTCTTGACGTGCTCGGCCACTTCCGCGCCGTCCCGTGCCACCAGCACCTCGGTGCCCGGCTCGAAGAACAGGTCGATGCCCTCCCAGTGGTCGGTGATGAGGCAGGCAGCGGCCCCGGCGGCCTCGAACACGCGGGTGGCGGGGGAGAAGCCGAAGCGGGCCATGCTCTCGCGGCTGACGTTGAGCACCATGCGCGGGGTGCAGTTGAAGGCGTTATGGTCGCGGGTGTAGACGTGGCCCACGTTGTTGACGTTCGGCGGCATCCCCTTGCCGTCCCAGCCACTCCCACCTAGGAGAAAGCTCTGGTCCGGCAGGAGAGCGGCGGCGCGCAAGAAGAACTCCTCCACGCGCGCTTCGCGGTCGGGCAGGCGGTTGCCCAGGAAGCCCAAGTCGGCCTCGAAGCGAGGGTCGGACGGCACGGGGTAATGCGTGGACGGGTCGAGGGCGTTGTAGATGGGCACGCAGTCGCGGGCACCCAGGGCCTTGTAGGCGTTCACCACCGGCTCGCCCCCACCGTAGGTAAAGACCAGGCCGTAGCGGGGGATGAGCGGCAGGAATGGGTCGTTGGGGTCGTTGTGCACGCGCTCCAAAGTGGCAGGCGCGTCCACGTCACAATACACCACGAGCGTGCCGGGCCGCTGAAGCGAAAGCACCTCGCGCTCGAGCATTTCATCGAACACGCCTACGCCGCTAGCCTTGATGACTACGTCGGCCCCACGAGCGGCTTCCAGCACACGGTACGCGCCATCGTCACCCTCGCCAGGATAGACCACTACGGTCGCCCACTCAGGGTCAGGGATGTCGCGATGCTGCTGGCGTTCGTAGGCGTCAGGCTCGTAGAAGGTGACATTGTGGCCGCGCTCGTGCAACGCCCGGATGAGGCCCCGGTAGTATGTGGCCGCGCCGTTCCAGTAGGCCGAAACGAGGCTGGAGCCGAAAAAAGCTATCTTTAGTCCACCCGTCATGCGTTCGATACCTCTCCTGTCACGTAACGCGTTACGCGTAACCGGCTCTACTCAGTGTAGATTACGTGTTACGCGTAACGCGTTACGTGTTACGCCAGCCATCTCTTGTGCTGCGCCAGATAGCTGCGCGTGAATATTTAGCAGTTCATTTACCCGGTGCGCGCAGGTGTGCCGCGCCAGTATGGTACGGAGGCCATGAGCGGCAAGCGCGCTGGCTAAGTCCTGGTCCGATAGTACCTGGCGCAAGTGGTCCCGCATCTCCTGTCCATTACACGCTACAAGGAAATCCTTACCCGCCGTGAACAGCCCCTCTACGTCGTCCCACGGCGAGGAGATCATGGGGATGCCGCACGCCAACGCCTCAAATGGCCGGATCGTGGGGATGCCGGGTAGCGCCTGTGTGTAGGGTCTGCGGGGCACATGCACTGTCACACGGTAGCGGGCGAATACTTGCGGCACCTCAAAGTTAGGCAACCAGCCGCCATACTCCATACTGGCCGCCGTGAGAGCCTCTTTTGCGTGCTCGGGGTAGCGGACGCCGTACACGCGCGCCCTCAGTCCGAGCGATTTCACCGGCTCCAGCAGGAACTCGTGCAACTCGGCGGTGCGCTCCTCATCGCCCCAGTTGCCGATCCAGACCAGGTCGCCCGACTGCTCGCTTCCCTGGATGGGGTGGAAGAGACGTGTGTCGGCGGCCTCGTGCCAGGTCCAGGCGTGTTGCGTCCAGCCCTCCGCCAGGTACAATTCACGCAGCACCAGCCCGTAGGCCAGCACGCCGTCGTAGTGCCGCAGGTCGTAAGCGGCCATGCTTTCGCGCTCGGTGACGGCACGGTGGTGGGTGTCGTGGAACAGCAGCTTGTAGGAGTTGGAGAGGGCACGGTGCTCACCGAGACGTTTCACCAGGCCCGAGTCATTCCACTCATGCACCAGCACCAGGTCCGCGCCATCCAGCACCTCGTCCAGGTCCAGCGTTTCGAGGTTGTAGAGGGTGCTACGTAGGGTTGGATAAGCCTGGTGGAAGCGCGCGATTGGCTCCGCGCCGTGCTCCTCGACCAGGTTGCGCGCGCTCCACGCATCTTCCGGCTCGTAGACATCAACCTGGTGGCCGCGCGATTGCAGCTCCGTCGCCACGCCTCGCAGGAAGTGGGCGTTGCCGTGGTTCCAGTCCGACACGAGCGAGTGATAGAACATCACGACACGCAAGCGGCGGACTCCTTCCAGTCGGCGGCCAGTTCCCCGGCTACCAGCGCGTTGTAAGCCGCGATGTAGCCCTGCAACATGCGCCCCACGCTATACCCCATCGCCCGGCGGCGGGCGCGTTGAGCCATCTCTACAAGTAACGACGGGTTTTGTATTAGAGCATCCAACGCCAAGCGCAAAGTGGCCGGGTCGTCCGGCGGCACGAACAACGCCGCCTCGCCCCAAATCTCGCGCAGGCTGGGTATGTCACCCAAGACGAGCGCGCACCCGGCAAGCCCCGCCTCCAGCGCGGAAAGGCCAAACGGCTCGTAGCGGGCGGGCAGCGCGTAAATGGCGGCCCTGCCGTACCAGTCCGCTAGCTCGCGCGGAGAGAGCCTGCCCAGGGGATGCAGGTCACCGAGGCTCACGCGCCCACCTTCAGGGTGCTGCTCTTCCCCACCCACGTACACGGGCCATTCGAGCCCTGTAGCAGCATCGCGCAAAGCAGCCACGTTCTTCCCCTCGTCCCACAACCTGCCAACCGTCAGCACCAAAGGTTCTTTAGGGGCAGGTGGGAAGAGGGAAGCATCGCGCCCGTTGTAGATGACAGTGGGGCTAGGGAGCGGGCCGTAATAGCGTTCAAGCGCGGTCAGCATGGCACCGGAGGGCGCTGCGACCATGTTGGCTGTCTGCAAGCCCCGGCGCACCTCCTCGCGGTATCGCTCCCAGCTACAAGGCGCAGACTCCCCGCGTACCGACTCCCACCAGGACAGGCTGCAAGAATGCCCCACTACGAGCACCGGCACCCCCCAGGGCAAGGCACCGTGAGCGTAGCCGTTCAGGTGCACCAAATCGGGCTGTATGTCCCGTGCCAGTCCAAGCAGCCACTCGCCCGCCGCCACAACGTCGTTCCAGGGGTCGTCCATCCATTCGAGCTTATAGGTGCTTTCATGGACGGTGAGATTGGGGATGTCGAGGGCTTCGGTGCGCTGGGCGAGTGTAAGAGGCGCGCCCATCGTAGCGAGGTGCACGTCCACGTCGTAGGGTGCGAGCGCGTCCGCCAGTTGCAGCGAGTAGTTCCAGACGCCTCCTACCGTGTCCGCCGTCATGAGCACCTTCATCGGCCGTAAATCCTGTCCAGCGTGGCAGCCACGTCCACGATGCGCTCTAGGGAGGGGTCGTACAGCTCTCCGGCGGCCAGCCGTCTCGCCCAGTCCACCGCCGCGCGCCCGCCCCACTCGTCGGGAGGGCTGCTCAATACCTCGCTGGAGGTGCCCCGGTAGCGCTCCACGGTGAAATCGTAGAACGAGCCTTTCACGTTGCGTAGCGCCGCGCCGCCCTGCGTGCCGTAGAACGAGGCTTCGATTATAGCCTCGCGCCCTGCCTGCAACCGCCAGGAACAAGCAAGCTGCACGTTGGTCCCGTTGCTCAACTCCATGACGGCGACGGCATAGTCTTCCACAATGTCAGCCCTGCCGTTGAGAGACTTGCCACCCGCGTAGAGGTTGCTCTGCACGCTCACCACTGCGGGGAAGTCGAGCATCCAGAGGGCCAGGTCAACCAGGTGGATGCCGAGGTCTATGACGCAGCCACCGCCCGAAAGCTGGGGGTTGTAGAACCAGGCTTTGTCGGGGCCGTAGGCGTTGTGGAAGACCAGGTTGGCGGCGAATATGTCACCTAGCTCGCCGTTGCGAATCATGTCGCGCACGTGGTCCATGCCCGCTACGTAGCGATAGGAGAGGTCCACCGACAGGAGGCGGTCGGCCGCGCGGGCTTCGTCTACCACCCGGCGCGTTTCATCGGCGTTGCGGGCGAGGGGCTTCTGGCAAAAGACGGCGATACCGCGTTCCAGGGCCGCGATGGACTGCTCGGCGTGCATGGCGCTGGGGGTGGCGATTACTATGCCGTCCAGGTCCGCCGACAGCAGGTCGTCCAGGCCGCCCATGAGGGTAGCTTCGGGGGCGATAACGGCGGCCTGCTCCTGGGTCTCGATGGCGGGATCGGCTATAGCGGCCACCTCTATGCAGCCGCTAGCGTTCATAGCCTCCATGCGGTGCCTGCCTATCCAGCCAAGCCCCAGGAAGCCGACCCTCGGCTTGCGATGCCCGGTGTGCTGGCTAACCGCACCTGCCGCGCCCACAGTTGTGACGGCGGCAAGGTCGCTCATTCCGCGCCCTCTCCAACTCCCACCGGAGCGGGGAACGCCGGGGCGGCCCAAGGGCTGCTCATGCGAGGCTGGGCGGACGGTATCGCGATGCGGTTCTCGTGCAGCCAGTTGTAGAGTCGCTCGATGCCTTCGCGCACGCCAACCTGGGGTTTCCAACCCGTTTCAGCCTGGAACTTGGCGGTGTCCGACACGTAGTAACGCTGGTCACCGGGCCGCCAGGCATCCATGTGCACCCTGGGCCGCTTGCCGTGTACGTCACCGATGATGTCCAGCACCTCGAGCAGGCTGACCGAGTTGGAGGGGCCGCCGCCCATGTTGAAAGCCTGCCCCGACACAGTGTCGATGTTCTTGAGGGCCAGCATAAAGGCGTTCACCAGGTCGTCCACAAAGAGGATGTCGCGCACCTGGAGGCCGTCGCCGTACAGGGTGATCGTTTCACCGTGCAGCGCCCGCAGGAGGAAGTGGGCCACCCACCCCTGGTCCTCGGTGCCGAACTGGTGCAGGCCGTAGATGCAGCTCATCCTGAAGACCACAGCCTTCAAGCCGAACGTGCGGGCGTAGTCGATCACGTACTGGTCGGCAGCGCCCTTGGAGCAGCCGTAGGGGCTGTGGAAGTCGAGGCGGCGGCGCTCGTTGATGCCGTACATCTTGATAAAGGGGTCGGCGGGTTCGTAGCGCCTTTCGGTGGCCCGGAACTCCAGGTCATCCAGGCCGCCGTACACCTTGTTGGTGGAGGTAAATACCAGGGGAGGCGGGTTGTCCAGCGCGCGCAACGCTTCGAGCAGATTGATTGTGCCGCGAGCGTTCACCGTGAAGTCATCAATGGGGTCTTCCAGGCTGGTGGTCACCGCCACTTGCGCGGCGAAATGGAACACGGCTGAGGCCCTGGACACGGCGGCCCGCAGACTGGCGGCGTCGCGAATGTCGGCTATCTCGGCCTGCACGTTGTCGCCGTGCGTCTCTTTGAGCCAGTTCAGATTCTGCTCGACCCCGGCGCGAGAGAGATTGTCGTAGACGAGCACCTTACGCCCCTCGGAGAGGAAGTGATGGGCCACGTTGGTGCCAATGAACCCGGCACCCCCGGTAATCAGGATGGGCCTGTGGTCAGGGCCACCGTCGTCAGTAATGGATATGTCGTTCGCCATGAGACCATTATGTACAACATGGCCGTTGCTTAGGGGTATATGCACAGTGCTTCCCCTTGATTTCCCATTCCCGGTGCCTGCTCCCCGACTATGCTGCTCCTTCATACTGTCAACCCCCGCGTGGCGAGTTCTGCATAGGCTTGCGGGACATAGTCTACCACAATTTGCTCCTGAAGCCAGCCCGCAAGCTCAGTCAGGCCCTGTTCGAGCGTGACTTCAGGCTCGTAACCGAGCACCCGCCGCGCCAGCGTAATATCGGCGTAGCAGTGCCTTATGTCGCCCATGCGATATTTGCCTGTGATCTCGGGCTGTAAATGGTCCTTCTTGAGCAGGGGGGCCATGCGCGCGGCTATCTCACGCACCGTGTAGCTATGCCCGCTGCCCACGTTGAAGACCTGCCCCGCCGCCTCCGGCACTTCCAGCGCCAGGCGGCAGGCCCGCGCCACGTCGTACACGCTAACGAAGTCGCGCTGCTGGTAGCCGTCTTCGTTGATGAGGGGCGGCTGGCCGCTAAGGAAGCGAGAGGCGAATATCGCCAGCACGCCCGTGTAGGGATTGGAGAGGGCCTGCCGGGTGCCGTACACGTTGAAGAAGCGCAGGGCCACGGTAGGAATGTTGTAGGCCCGGCCCACCACCAGGCACAATCGCTCCTGGTCGTACTTCGAGAGGGCGTACACTGAGGCGAGGGATGGGGTCTTGGATTCGGGGGTAGCTACCGGGGTGAGCACATCGCCACTGGCGTTACGTACCTCCCACTGCCTGGCCTTTAGCTGCTCTATGTCGCGCTCCTGGCCTTCGGAGATGGAGCCGTCGGGGGCTTGATATAGCCCTTCGCCGTAGATGCTCATGCTGGAGGCTACTATAAGTCGCTCCACCGGGTTTTCAACGAGGGCTTCCAGCAGCACGGCGGTCCCGATGTTGTTGACCTGGGTGTACCGCTCGATCTCGTACATGCTCTGGCCGACGCCGACAGCCGCCGCCAGGTGGTACACGGCATCGACGCCCTTGAGGGCCTTGCGCACTGCCACCGGGTCGCGTACGTCTCCGACTAACAGCTCAACCTCGGGGTTGAGGTAATCGGGCCTGCCACGGTCGGGGCCGTGCACCTGTTCGGTGAGGTTGTCCAGCGCCCTCACCTGGTAACCGCGGGCCAGTAGCTCGTCGGCCAGGTGAGAGCCGATGAACCCGGCACCCCCCGTAATTAGAACCTGTTTGCTCACGTGCTCATCTCCCTCTCATCCTCCTTACGCGTAATATCCATAGGGACGTATGGAGTTGCCCATTCAAGAACGTGCTTAACCGTCGCAACGTCCGCACCTTCACAAATGGAAGACACGGCAAATACACTGTTTGGTGGCTGCTCTGCCACGTGGCTGACCGTGCGAGCGCGTAGAATACGCGAAAATGCCTGAAAATGCAGCCTGCATACAGGCCTGAGATGCCATCGTTCGGTGCCTGGAGAACTAGGCCATGCGGGAGACCTGGAACGAGAAGATACCGGCATCTATGACATCATGGCTTCTTTGTTCATGCCTTAGCATAGCAAGGTATGTGCCAGAAAGAAGTGAACGGGCGTGAATAGTACTCGCTGGCGTGGTAAAGAATTGTTAATGCTGCCTCCTCACTTTACCTCATGGTGTGTAGGGGCTTGATGACTGAGCAGTATAGCACATTGGAAGCAATAGGTGAAATCGGCAGGATCAAAATGGACGAGAGAAGTACGGGCACGCCTAAGCAGCGCCCACCTCGGACCTGAGAAGATGATATGCACTTATGCATTGTGGAAAACTGTTGTGCGGTGAATTGACTAGGCCAGTCAGAGGATGCGAAACCGGGTGTTCGTCTACGCCCAGCCTATGTTAGCCTTCGCAACCAGTATCTAGGGCCTATCTGCAAACTGCTGCGTGTGCGGGATCCTATCCCCTTTGTCATTCTGAGCGCAGCGAAGGATCTCGTCCTTTAGCACCCAAATCATACCTGCCACACCCGGCCAGCAGCAAGACTAAGAGCAGCCAGGCAGGTAACGGCAACAAGGCTAGGTAGCCTGAACGACTCACCTTCATTGGGTACCTGCCTTTCTGCCATGACACGTAACGCGTAACTCGTAATCAACAAGCACTTACGAGTTACGCGTTACGTGTTACGTATCTACTTCACCGTGAACTGCCCACCGTCGCTGTGCCCGAACACGTCGGGGTAGTAGAGCAGTTCGGCGTGGGCGGGCAGGGACATGTAGACGCCGGGGGTTGTGGCGCGGGCGTAGTATTCGTAGACGTAGGTGCCGGGGCCCATGTAGCCGGCGAAGAGCACCGTGCGGTCGTCGCGCATCTCCACGTTGTCGAACGGCCCCCACCGCCACCAGCGGCTGTAATAGCCGTAGTCGAAGCCGAAGTCGTCCTCGCTGCCGGACTCCTCCGACTGGATGGTGCCCATCGGGTTGGGCGGGCGTTCGGTGAACGAGGTGGTGTTGAGCGAGCCGTTTACGCCCTCCAGGCCGGCGGGTAGCGGGTCGTTCACCATGACGTAGTACGAGGTCTCAGGGGCCACTATCGTGAGGCGCACCCTCACCAGGTCGCCCGCGTTGACTTCCTTCACCGGGTCGTCGCTGTCTTCCTTATAGTAGGTGCGCGTGATCGCCAGGCCCTCGCTGCGCGACTTGATGCCTTCGCCGGGCACGTAGTAGCGCAGGCTTACCTGGTAGTACATCTTGCCCCGGTCGCTGCTACGGGCCAGGCCCAGGGTTCCAAGCGTGTTCTGCGGCATGGACGACACGGGCAGGTTCATAGTGACCGTTTGCGTGACGTTGGAGCTATTGGCGACGGCGTTGCCCAGGAGCTGGTCGAAGGCAGTTACCTGCCAGGTGTAGTCGGCGGTAAGCTCCTGCGAGGCGCGCATGTAGTGGGCCAGGCTGATGATGCTGATGGAGGTCTCCATGCTCGACAGCCAGTGGCCTTCCTTCTGCGCGGTCATGAGCCAGCGCACCGCCTTGGGGGTGAGAGGGTCGTTGGGTGAGAGGGTTACCAGGGCGTCCACGGCAAGGGCGGTAGCGCGGGTGTTGGTAGCCATGCTCCAGTAGTCGGGGCGCTCCTCCTCCCAGTGGGCGGTAGTGCTCGACTGGCGGGCGGCAGCGGCCAGGCTGTCCAACACCGTCTTGCTCTCGGCGGTCATGCCCATCTCACCCAGTGACATGGCAAGCCACGCCCGTGCGTGATTGCTGATGCGCGGGGCCTGTCCAACGAGGTCGGTACCCTCCTGCCGCATTTCGGGGGTGCGCAATTGCGCACGCGAAAGCACGTACAGTGAGTAGGCGCGCATGTTCAGGTTGTAGGTGTCGTCCACACCCTGTGGGGCGTTCTCCTGCTGGAACTGCTGCAACCGCTCCAGGCCGCGCTGCAACATAAAGTCCGGCACACCGTGCCCTGCGGCGCGAGCCTCCACCAGCCCCTGTACTACGTAGCCGGTCTGCCACCAGCTAGAGGGGCCGTCCTCCCACCAGGACCAGCCGCCATCCGGCTGTTGCAGTTCTTGCAGGCGCTTGAGGCTGCTTTGCAGGATGCTAGGTATCTGCGCCGAGTAGGGCGTCTTCATGCCCTGTTCGTTGTAGACCTTCTCCAACACCACCAGCGGCAGGAAGCGACTCACCGTCATGTCGGTGCTTTCGTAGGGGTACTCCTCCACGAAGGCGAGGCTGTGGGTGGTTGCCGCGGCTAGCGAGGGCGACACCTGCACCTCCAACTCGCCCAACAGCGGGTTGACCGTGAACGGCAGGAAGATCGTCTCTTCAGCGCGGGTGCCCGATACCTCGCCGCTGGTAGCCACTGCTTCGGGCGCGGCGAACGGCTTGACGGGGAGCGACAGCCCTATGGCGTCCTCCCTGTAGCTCGCCTCGCCCGCGTTGCCTACGGTGTGCACCCAGTAGCGCAGGTTGGCGATATCACCCTTGCCGACGCTGGCGGTCCAGTTGACCACCGTCTGCGTGTCGGGCTGTAGCGTCATGCGCTGCACGGCGGGAGTGGCGGCGTCGAGCGCGATAGCCCCGCTCACCACCAGGCTCACCTGCACGTCGAGCGCCTGCCCGGTGTTGTTGTGGACGATGGCCTGTGGGTGCGGGTTGTCGCCGGTGAGGAAGAAGCGTGGCAGCACCGACCTTATCAGGAGTGGCTGCGTGACCGTCATCGGGGCCGAGGCCGTACCTGCTTGCGTTGCTAGGTTGATACCCTGCGCGGTCAGCCGCCAGGTGGTCAGGTTGTCCGGCAGGGGCACGGAGACGACCGCGCTGCCGTCCGCCCCGGTTGTTACGGCCGAGGTCCAGAAGGCGGTATCCCGGAAGTCTACGCGAACCTTAGCCGGGGCGGGATCCCCACCCCCACCGGTCAGGGGCTGAACTGGTGCACGCTTTGCCTCCTGGCCTTCAGCTGGCCCCGTAGCGGGCATACCGGCCATATCCCCCTCGGCATACGCGTTAGTCAGCCTGCTCTCATCGGAGGTGAAGCTGGTGCCGGTGCGCACGCTCAGGCCCCGCTGGCTCCAGAAGGCATCGAACAGGCGAGTGGCGTTGTCCTCCGACATGGCATAGATCGCTTCGTCCACCACAGCCAGCGATAGCTCGCCGGGCACGCCTTTGCCGCTGCTGTCGCGGGTGCTCACCTTCACGCTGGCTGTGGTGCCCGGCTCGAACGGCCCCTGGCCTTGAGGCTCGATGCTCACCTCTAACTGCTTGCCGGAGGTGTCGAGCGTGAGGCCCACGTAGCCCTGCCGCATGGTGACTTTGTTGGCCCAATCGGCGGGCGCCCCCACGGGTGGCCGCTCCTGGCCCAGCAGCGTGAGGCCGATATAGACGTTAGGCAGGTCGCCCTCTTCCAGCGCCACCTCAATCGTAGGCGCGCCGCCCTGGAGCGTCACCAGCCTGTAGCGGCGCAGGTGCCCGCGCTCGACCGTGAGCAAGGCGGTGGCCTCGGTGAAGGGCGAAGTCACCAGGATGCGGGCCACATCGCCTGCCTTGTACTGCTCCTTGTCGGCTACAAGCTCCACCTGCTGCTCGTTCTCGTACCGCCAGGGTACGTAGCCAGGGTCGTCGCTGTAGGCGTAGAAGCCCATGCTGCTCTTGATGGCGTTGCCACGGGCGTCCCGGCTCTCGGCGTAGATACGGTAGCTGCCGCCCTGTGGAGGCGTGAACAGGTAGGTGGCGCGGCCGTTCGCGTCGGTGGTCACATTAGCATCGCCCGCGGGCACCTCTACCTCGGCCCAGGGCAGGTCGTAGCGGCCCCCCGGAGGTTCTTTCCACTCGACGCGCACGAAGCGCAGGCTAACGTTGCTATTAGGCTGCACGTTGCGGCTGAGCGACTGCACGGTGCGCACCGTGACGGTGAGGGGCTGCTTGGCCTGGGCCACGTAGTCGCTGGTGCGCAGGCCCACGTAGAACTGACCCTGGTGTACCACCGCCGTCGTGCTGTTGGCGACCGCCTGGTTGCTCAAGTCCTGCACCTGCCCCTCTATGAGCACGCTGCGGCTGCCCTCGGTGGTGGTCACATACCGACTCACATCGACCGTGGCAAGTCCGTCCTTATTGGTGCGCACCTGTAGCGAA
Source organism: Chloroflexia bacterium (assembly GCA_036386675.1). Classification (GTDB taxonomy): domain Bacteria; phylum Chloroflexota; class Chloroflexia; order QHBQ01; family JADMIH01; genus JADMIH01. The sequence continues at coordinate 170,877 of DASVVE010000034.1, forward strand.
GTCACCACAGGCTCGGAATCGGGGCGTGGCGGGTAGCTGTAGTAGATGATGGGGTTCTCGGTGCCGAACTGGTAAGACTCGCCCGTATCGGGGTCGCTCCAACTGAAGTAGTGGAGATCGGAGAGGAGGTTGACGGTGGCGGTGACGTTGGAGAGCGGGCCGCCGAAGTAGTAGCTTGAGGTGATGTCGGCCACCAGGGGGTCGCCGTGCACCACTTCGGGCGTGGCGGTGACGCTCACCTGGAAGTCGGGCTTGCGGTACTCCTCCACCTGGAAGCTGGCGGATACCGAATAGCCATAAGAGTAAGGGTCCGACGCCGCGCCGTCGCGGGACATGGCAACCGTGTAGCTGCCAGTGGGCGCGTCGGCAGGCAGGAGGAACTGCCCACTGAAAGTGCCCATCTGCGACAGGGTGACGGTGCCGGTGTAGACATTGGTCTGGCCGTTGTTGCCGTAGGTATAGGCCTGTATCTCCGCCGGAATACCACTGTCCGGCAGCGAGTAGAGCGCGTCGTCGTCGGCCCGCACCACGCCACGGAAGTAGACCGTCTGCGCGGGGCGGTAGATGGGGCGGTCGGTGTAAATGGCCCCGCGCTCACCGAGGGCGCTTTCACCGCCGTAGTAGCTGAAGTAGAGGTTGCGGCTCCAGCCGGTGGTGGCGAGCAGAGTATCGCCCTGCCCGTCGCTCCACACGCTTACGAACGCCGACTGGCTGGCGTCGTCGAGCACCAACCGCAACACACCGTCCGCGCCCGTAGTGCCGCGTTGCGTGCCGCGTCGGCTGCCCTCGTAGCCGAACTGCTCCAGGCGCAGGTTATAGCCGGGCACCGGCTTGCCGCTACCCAGGTCGGCGGCCCAGATGAACAGGTTGTTCCCTTCCGACTTGGTGACCACGCCCGTGCGCCCCACCACCAGCACACCCGCCGATTCGAGCGGCCTGTCGCTGTACGGACTTGGCGCGCTGGCCCTGAGCAGGTAGAAGCCGGGAGGTAGGCGGTCGGCGTTGGCGTCCAGGGCCACGACCGGGTAGAGCGTGGCAGCCTGGCCTTCGGGGGCCTGGGGCACGTCCACGTCCCACTCGCGCCTGAGTTGGCCGGGCACCTTCAGGGTGCTTTCTCTATAATCGTATATGCCAAGCGTCAGTATTTGCCGCACGTCGTCATCGCTGAGCGTGTAAAGCTGCAACTTGAACTTGTCCAGGTTGCTGGCTTCGATGCGCGCGCGGGTCGGCCCCTCGGAATAGACCGGCTGGAAGAGGCCGCCCTTCACCAGGACACCCGGCGGCAGAGGTCCAATCTGCACTTCCCAGGTGCTACCCGCGACGGGGAAGCCCCACTTGTCCTTCAGGCCGTCCTTGAGGGAGAACTTGTAGGTGGTATCAGGGAGCAGTTGCACGCCCGACGTGTAGACGCCTGTGCCCTCGGCCGTAAGCTGCCCGATATAGCCCACAGGGGTGGGGTCGATGGTGAGGAACCGGGCCACGTCCTGGTCGGGCGCGAGCGGGTTGTTGAAGTAGAAGCCGAACGCTTCGCCGGGAGCGGCGGGGCCATAGCTGTTCTCAGGGTAATGGTTCTCCACGTGAGTAGCACTGGTCGTGCGGAAGCTCCAGCGGTTAGCGGAAGCCCCGCCCGTAAGCTCTGCCGCGTTGCCCCGCGCCGGCTTGAGGCTGCCGGTAGCCTGCACCGTGTAGCTGCGGCTGAACTCCAGCAGGCTTCTCGACGTAAAAGTCACCACCGTGCTATCCGGCGACCACTCGGCGGTGCTGGGCACCGGCAGGCCGATGTTGCTCTCGACCGAGGCATGGTCCATCGGCATATTGAAGTGCAGGATGATGGGCGTATCCAGGTCCACGCGCTCGGAGCCATTGGAGGGCGACACGCTGAGGATGGCGGGCCGGACCGTGGTGAAACTCACCCCGGCACCCTGCCCCAAGGTCACCCCGGCGGCATCCGGCCAGCCTGCCTTCACGTCCACTGTGTATGCGGTCGAAGGGAGGAAGCCCGATGCGGGGTGGAAGCCTACAGCCGCCGTGCCCAACCACACCCAACGGCCCTGCACCTGAGGTGATATGGTCACCCACTGCGAGGGGTCGGGCTGACTGTCGAGCGCGGTGAGGGGTATCATCGGACGGTTGAAGGTGATGGTGACAATGGTGTCGGTGGGCACCTCGCTGGCCCCGGCGCTGGGCAGGGTGCGCAGCACGGCGGGGGGCGGCGCAGTCTGGAAGCTGGCTGACAGGGGAGAGGCCACACTTTCGCCCTGCTGAGAGCGCGCGTCGGCGGCCACTGTCACGGTGTAGGAGGTGCTGGGCTGTAGGGCCTGGTCGGGCGTAAAGAGGAGGGTGTTGGTGGTCCAGGCGAACTTGCCCGGCACATGGGGGCTGAGCAGGAATGCCGACTGCGCCGAAGCCTGGTCCATCGCCTCGGAGAAGGTCACGGCGAGAGGTGCGGCACCAGCTATGTCGCCGGAGCGCATGCCCACACCCGCCGTGATGCCGAGCACGCGGGGCCTGGCCGCGCTCCCGTTTTGCCCCTGCCCCGTCACGGGCGTGAAAGTGGCAGCGCCCGCGATGAGGGTAGGCGTGCTCTCTACCTGCGCATTGCCTACCACCGTGGGGTCAGCAGGTGGAGTCGTGGGCGAGACCGCTGCGCCAGGGGTGACGCTGTCCGGCGTGCGAGCAGGTCCGGGCGTGTACACCGTCACCCAGCCATCCAGGCCGGACCCGCCACCAGCGATAGCGCCGGGCGTGCTGGTCGCGTTCGGGTTCTGCCTGGGAGCGTCGGTGGGGCTTTGGGACAGCACCCGCCACACACCCACGCCCACCAGGAGCAGCAGGGCAAGCGCGATACCCGCCCCCATCAATAGCCGGCGATTGTCGCGAGGCCCTGGCCCGCTGCCTTCTGTCGAGGTATCCACTGCGATTACCCCCTGTTGGATTTGGAAATTGGAATTGCGAATTGCGAATTTAGGGACGCGATACTGAGACTACTTACATGACGAAGGTGGCGCGCATAAAGTTCCCACACCTGGTATAGGAGGTGAGGGACGGACCGCCATGTCCAGTATATCACTTTGGGCGAGGATATGTGATTTTGCGTCTGTCAACAACGGCTTATTACGAGGTCCAAGTTAGACGTTGCCATCTGTACGTGCGTAGCGACCAAATCTCCCCCTGTCATCCTGAACGTAGCGAAGGATCTCAGATGCCGCGTTCTCGTGCATGTTGAACCTTCAGTACCCTGTTGACCGTAGTTCGGCAACATCCCTAATCACCTTCTTGAGATCCTTCACTGCATTCAGGATGACAGGGGGCCTGCTCGAAGAGCTATCCCACAGCACCACTGAAAACAATAGTCCCAGGTACTAGCCAATTAGGGGCATGACTTTTATGTACCCGCCATAGTAAGTAGTTCCCATTCACTAGGTTCAACACCACACCTATACTTAGCGTAGGGCCTCCCTGCGCGGGTGGCATAGGCACGTACCCGGCCACTTTACCGGCAAATGCGAAATGAGCCACCCACCCGCCATGCAAGCCGGAACATAGATAGACAACTGCTACGGCGCGCCCTTCCATAGGCCCAACATACCGTGTAAAGCACACCGTACAGATAAACGCCGCGCAGACTGCACGCAGGCAAAGACCTACCATGTCCTGGTTCGCGGGCTACAGGCACAACCCGCAACGGCAACAAGAATATGTTACGAACAGCTATCAGCACCAACAAGCGCAAGAGCGCCCGTGGACAGAGCACTGTGGAGTTTGCCTTTATAAGCATCCTGCTGTTCTGGTTCATCCTGGGTATCTTGGAGATGGGGCGCTTCCTGTTCACCTACAGCGTGGTGACCAACGCCGCCCAGGAAGGCTCGCACTTCGCCATCATCCGCCCGCGCGAGGTAGTGGCCGCGGCCCAGGCCACGCAGGTTGCCGCCTCTATGGCCGCCAAAGGCACCCCCACCTACGTACCCCAGTTGGTCGCCCCCTCCTACGCCTGCGATATCCAGGGCAAATCGGTAGATAAGGTGATCGGCATACCCAGGTCTTCGGTGAACATCGCTGTCTGGTTCGACAACGGCGACGGCACGCCCATCCCGGTCAGTAATAGCAACATAGACGACGTCATAAAGGAAGGCAACCGCGTGGTCGTGGAGGCCAGCTACAAGTACAAGTTCATGGTGCCGTTCATTGATGCCTTCGCGCCCAACGGCATCGACGTCAAGATGCGCTCGGCCCGCACGATCCTGCAAAACGGCAAGACCCAGGCACCGGGCTGCACGGTAAGCCTCACGCCCGCGCCTACCTACACGCCCGTAAATACGCCCACTCGCACCGAAACACCGGTACCTTCATCCACCTCCTTTGTGCTGGCCTCGGAAACAGCTACCTCTACGGGCACGGCTACAGGCACCGCGACCCAAACAAGCACCGCCACCCCCACCGAGACGCCGGGCACCCCTACGGCTACCGTCACCGGCACCCCACCTACCGCTACGCCTACCGGCACGGCTACCAACACCCCTACGATCACCCCCACCCAGACCCCCACCGCCACCCCCACTCCCAGGGCGCTCATTATCGAAAGCGTGCAGGTCTTCTACAAGAAGGAAAACGGCAAGGCCGCAAGCGTGCAGGTGAAGGTAAAGTCGACAGACGGACTGGTCGTGAACAACGCCACGGTCTGGGCGCAGGTCTGGATCAACGAGCGGTCGCAGGCGTACGTGGACCGCGTAGACCTGCCACTGGTCAGCCCCGGCACGTACCGGGAGTGCCCCGCCGGACACATAAGGAACGGGGACACCGTTACGGTGGACATCTATGCCAGCGCGCCCGGCTACAAGGATGCATCGATGATAGACGTTCCCGGCACTTACAGCGAAACTTTCTCCTGCAACTAGCGGGCGAGAGAGCAGAACATGACTCTATTCAGGAAACGCATGCGACCAATAAGGAAGCGGACCGCAATAAGAAGCAGGGGCAAGGCAAAAGGCCAGGCCCTGGTGGAATTCGCCCTGATGGGCCTGTTCCTGGGGATGCTGCTGGCGGCTGCCGTCGATTTTGGCCGGGCTTATTACACCTCAATTATAGTGACCAACATGGCCGGAGAGGGCGCGGCCTACGCCTCGATCTACCCCGACCGGGACGAGGACCCCTATAACCCCTCGAACGAGCAGTGCATCCTCGGCAAAGCGGTGCAGACCCACCAGAGCATACAGGAGCGCGCTCGCAGGGTCGCTGTGGAGCACGGCATGGTGGTCGAGGAGCAGGACCAGGACGATGCCCGCATAGAAGTATTCACCGAGGGCTACGATGGCACCTGCGCCGTTCGCTGCCCCGGTAGGACCATCACGGTGCGCATCACCTACACGCTTGACGACCTGTTCCTGCCCAACATGCTGGGCCTCAAGCAGATACCTATAACCAAATCGGCGTCGCAGGTCATTACGGGCAAGCCATTCTACGGCAGTTGCCCCAACTCATAAGCACAGTTAAGCACGGCAGGCAAGAGGACGACCCTATGAGAAGCAGATACTTCACCAGAACAAGGACTTCAGCCCACACCGTACGGAGAGGGTCCGTCACCGCGCGACCGCTTAATAATGTGCCCATCATCTACCGCAAGAGCAGCGGGCAGGCGATGGTGATTATCGTGCTCAGCCTGTTTGTGCTGATGGCTATCGTGGGGCTGGCGATAGACGGCGGGTCCAGCTACCAGCAACGGCGCAAGGCCCAGAACGCGGCGGACGCCACAGCCATGGCGGGCGCGCGCAAGATGCTGACCCTCTACGAGGACATGGTCCTGAACTACGACAGCGACGTGAACGGCACCAGCAGCAAAGAGGACGCCATAAGGGCCGAGATAAACAACATCGCCGCCGCCAATGGCATCGTAACCACCACCGACAAGCTGTCCGCCTATTTCGTGAACGACCAGAAGCAGGTGGTCTCGGCCCTCGCTGGGGACGGCTGCGGCAGCGCGCCAGGGCTGGGGCTTGCCTCGTTAGGTCCTTGCCAGGTGGGATACAACAACATGGTGCCCTGGGCGATGGGCGCGAAAGGCATCTACGTCACCACTGCTTCTGAGACGGATGCCTTCTTCATGTCGCTCCTGGGCTTCAACAAGGTGAGCGCCAACGCCTCGGCCACCGCTTTCATGGGCGTTGCCATCAACATGCAGAGCAATATCGGCCTGATGCCGATCGGGTTCTTCACCGAAACGGAGAGCTTGCAGCAGCTACAGCCCGGCCGAGAATATACGCTCATCAGCGGCAGCACCAAGCGAGGCTCCGGCAACTGGGGGTACGTAGACTACAACGGCAGCGGCAACCCCGCCCCGGTGGTAGATGCCTGGATCGCCTGCGGTTTCAATCCTTCGCTGTCCACCGATGCTCAATGGAACGAATGGTGCGCGAGCAAAGGCTACGCGACAAACTCGGACTATGCTACCGAGTACCGAGCTGCGGGCAGGACCCAGTACTGGACGGGCAGCGGCGAACCTTTGAGCGGGCCGTATTACGAGCCAAGCTTCGACTACACGGCCGGCTGGTGGCTGGCGGGGTCTAGCGGCTCCACCAACAGCACCTGCCAAGTGTTCCAGGAGATTGCCCCCAAGATGTTGGGCCGCAACTTCCTCATCCCGGTGTTCGACCAGTCCAACGGCAGGGGAGGCAACAACACCAAGTTCCACCTCATCGGCCTGGCGTGGTTCGAGATAACAAGCGCGGACATACAATGCCACAGGCACGACTTAATGACGCCAACACCGATAGACGAGCACTGGGGCTTCAACGGTAAGTTCATCAGCGTCTACAACGCAGGCGCAACTGGCGCTCACGGCAACATCCGCCATAGCTCACACCACGTGGTTTTCCTCGAACCGTGACGGATTTGGAAATTGGAATTTCGAATTGCGAATTTGCTTGGATATCTTCTAAATTCGAAATTCGAAATTCCAATTTCCAAATCAAAAGATCGGCCCCGTCTCCACCTCAGACTCCGGGTTGCGGCGCAGCCAGAGGGCGAACAGGATGCCTACCACGCACACCAGCAGCGCTATCACGAAGCCGGTGGTATAGACCTCCAGCGAGGCCGTCTTGTACGCGATGGTGTAGTCAACCTGGCGCTGGGCGAACTGCTCGGCGGTCTCACCTGTGCCAGGCACGATGGGCGCGGGGTGGGCCGACATTAGCTCCTGGAAGCGGCGCAGGCCCAGCACGGTCAGTACGGACAGGCTCACCATCATGCCGACCATACGCGCCAGGTTGACCGAGGCCGCCGACAGCGCCGCCCGCTTCAACCCGCCCCATTGCAGTGCGGTGGCCGTGACGGGAGATACCAGCAGTCCGAACCCCAGGCCGTTGAGCGCCAGCCCCAGCCAGTTGAGCGGGGCGTCGGGCGCGGCCAGGTTCCAGGTGCTCATCTCCCAGAAGCCTAGCGCAGTGACAATTAGGCCCAGCACGGCCACCCAACGGAATTGCACCCGCACCCCCATCAAGCCGCCCACAATCGCGCCCACCGGGATGAGCGCCGTCATCCTGAGCAGCATAAAGCCGCCCTGCTCCGCCGTCCCGTCGAGCACGCTCGCCACGTACAGGGGCACGTTCACCATCGTGATGATGAGGGCCGCCCCCACCATGAAATTGGTGATGTTGGCCGCCGAGAAGGGCCAGTTGCGCCGGGAGAATAGCTCCAGCGGGATGAGGGGAGTGGACGCTCGCCGCTGCCACAGCACGAAAGCCGCGAACAACACTATCGATAGGCCGAACAGCACCAAGCTCTGCGGCGTTATGAGATCGCCCGACACGCCCCCGGTGGTCTGAGGCGTAAGCCCCGCCCACGCGCCCACCGTACCGGGAGTGGAGAGGCCCAATGACAGTGCCAGGAGCGCCAACCCCAGCAGACCCGCGCCCGCCCAGTCTACCTTGCCGGGGAAGCGCGGCAGGGCGGGAGTGCGCCACACCAGGAAGCCGAACAACAGGCACAGGGGCACGTTCACCCAGAAGATCCAGCGCCAGCCGATTACCCCGAACCAGCCCTCGAACCCCTGCATTACCAGCGCGCCCCACAGCGGGCCGATTACGCCCCCCGCCTCAGCCACCGCCCCCAGCACGCCCAGCATAAACGGCACCCGGTGCTCTTTGAACAGGTGCCGCACCATCGCCATACCTACAGGGAGCACCGCCCCGCCCCCGATAGCCTGCAAGGCCCGCGCCGCGATAAGGAACTCAAGCGTGGGGGCCAGCGCGCACAGCACCGAACCGAGCAAGAACAGCCCCAGCGACACCAGGTAGATGCGCCGCTGCCCGTACACGTCGGCCACCCGGCCCATGAGCGGGAGCGCAATCGTGTAGCCGAGCAAGTACGCCGTGACCACCCAGGCCGCGCGGTCGAGTTCGGTAACCGGGATTTGCAGGTCGGTGGAGATGGGCCACAGGGCCGTGACAATCACCGTCTGGTCGAGGGCCGCCAGGAAGATGCCGAGAGCGACTATGGTGATGTGCTTGCCGGGGGAAAGTGCGTTTTGAGTAATGAGTGATGAGGACTGAGGACTGAGGGAGTCGTCCTTATTGTCCGCCACAGGGGAAGTTATATCGGGCTGTGTTGCTTTAGCCATGCACCAACCTCACCCGCGACAACTCAGTCCTTAGTCCTCATCACTCATCACTCATCACTCATCACTCATTACTCGTCACGCGTCACTTCTGATCTTTCTTGCGGAAGACTCTGTCCGATATGTAGCCGCCCATGAGACCGCGTGAGGGGCGGCTGTCCTGGATGGCTTCGCGCAGTTCGAGGCGAAGCAGGTTGTCGCGCTCGCTACGGTTGGTATAGCTGGTCTGGGCGGTGTGGGCGCGCTGCATCGCGTCGAGGAGGGCCTCACGGTCGCTCCCGGCCAGCATCTCCCGCAGCTCGTGCAGCGATAGCATATACTGGTCCAGCCAGCGTACGAGGGCTGCACGATTGGACATGAGTCCCTCAGTAAGACGCTCCGGGTTGGTCTCCATCGGTCCAATGACCGCATCGTACTGCTCGCCCGCGAAAACGCTCATGTCGGACCACGTGGAGCCGGCTGCGGTAATGCGCAGGAGATTGGCGCTCGCCAGTGCGGGCAACTGGGAGGCCGCCGCCACGAAGGAGTCGTGCTCCAGCGCATCTATGAACCAGGGCTGCGCTCCTAGCATCTCGGCCAGCCAGATGACCCGGTTGAGCGCCTCGCTGCCTGCCCTGGGGGCGGGGAGGATGCAGTAGTGGGCCTTGTAGAAGAGGTCGGGGCCGGGCGCTGCGTCGTCGCTTGCCAGGGAGAGGTCCATCGATGTAGACATAGGGTGCCCGCCGACAAAGCCTACGTTGGGGCCAAGCAACTCCGCCGCCCAGGACATCACCTGCTCCTTGGCAGTCAGAGTATCGGTGACCGTAGCCCCATCCTCCAGGAAGGGCGCGATAGCCTCCATCACCTCGCGCACGGCACTTACGGGCGTGGCTAGCACCACAAGCTCTGCACCCTGCACGGCCCGCCGCAAATCGGGGGCTATCTCGTCCACGCTGTTATGACGACGAAGCGCCGCCGCCTCGCGGTCTCTGCTGGGGTCGAAGCCGGTGACGCGCACGCCTTGGGCCGGTGGGGTCGGGTAGTCGCCTATAGGCTCGACAGCCGCCCGCTTGATCGCCATGCCGATAGAGTTGCCTACCAGCCCCAGGCCGATGATGGTGATCTTGTTCATAGCTAAGTATACACCTGATAAGGAATTGGGAAATTGGAATTTCGAATTGCGAATTTGTTGGCCGTTATAGCTTGTAACAACAATTCGGCATGGTTAGTTCACTAACAAATTCGCAATTCGAAATTCCAATTTCCCAATCAAGAATCATCCCGCCTGCCTGTAGCGTTCTACCGGCTCGGAGGGGTCGGTGTAGACCTCGTAGCGGATGTCGTTCTTGCCGCCGTTCTTGACCGAGTACATGAGGTCGTCGGCCATTTTGAGGAGGGCGTCCACGGTGTCGGGCGCGGCCAGGTACGTTACCACGCCGATGCTGAAGGTGGTGGGCCAGCCGTTCTGCCGCATCGCCTCCAGCAGGCTCTCGCGCAGGCGATTCATCACGATGTGGGCCTGCTCCGAGCCGGTCTCCGGCATCAGGAGGGCGAACTCGTCGCCGCCGATGCGCGAGGTGAAATCGGTGACGCGCGTGCACGAGCGAATGGTGTCAGCCACCAGGCGCAGGCAGAAATCACCGGCGCTGTGCCCGAAGTGGTCGTTGACCGCCTTGAAGTTGTCCAGGTCTACGTAGGCTACCGTGAAGGGCCGCCTGTAGCGGCGGGCGTAGCAGACCGACTGCTCTACCCGCTCCTGGAAGGCGCGCCCGTTGAAAGCGCCCGTAACCGAGTCGGTGCGGGCGAGGGCCTTCTCGTTGTTCAGCGCCCGCCGCATCTCGGATATGACCACGCACACCACCAGGAAGATGGCCGACCGCGTAACTATGTTCCAGTAGGGCGCGAGGGTCTCCCATGCTACAGGTTCGGTGAAGGCGTAGTTGAGGGTCCACACCACGCTGCTTGCGACCGCGGCGTAGAAGCCCGCGTTCTTGCCGATATACCACGTTACCAGGACCACAGGCAGCAAGTAGAAGGAGAGTAAGGTAAATTGCGCCCCTGTAAGGAAGTCGGCTACCCCAGCAATTAGCACCAGCACGCTGCTAAGCGCCAGCAACGCAGGCTGCGACAGTGTGTCAAGGAAGGAGGAGAGGCGGCGCGCTAGTTGACGGTAGAAAGGCTCGGAGGGGCTGAGCCGCTTCCGAGGCTCCTGCACCGCCACCAGGTAACCGGGCCTTGCCAGCCTGCTACTCATTTCGCCGCCTCCAGCCGTGGGGTCTTCATGCCCCACGACACGATGAGATACAAGATACACTTGTGTGCCGATCTAGATTTCGCGTACCGAAGTAACCCGTTTCTAATTGCGCGCCAGGAAGAAGAACTCGGTGAGGGACACCGTGGTAAAAACGAGCACGATGTTGAGCCAGTTGAGCACGCCCAGCGGCGACATCGCCAGCAGGGACACCAGGAAGAGCGCCAGCAAAGCCCCCTGCCTCAACGAGCGCACCATCTCCACCGAGGCGCTGGTGGACGGCAGGAGCCGCTTGCCCACCGCTGCGAGGGGCAACGCTAGGGCGGACCCCAGCGCCACAAACAGCAAGGCCAGGAAGGCCACGTAGGTGAAGAAGCTGGCACCCGACCCCTGCGGCGCGGGCACGAACACCAGCACGTAGCCCAGCAGGCTCCACGACCCGGCACCCAGCAGCCACACAGGCCCTAACTGCAACGCCATGCTGAACGGCAGGAAGATGAGCAGCGCCCCCACGAACATCAGCAGGTACGCCACCACCCTGTCCACCGACCAGGGGTCCGCATGCGATGCCGTGCCCGAGACGTGCAAGTAGTAGAACAGCATCGCAATGCTGCCAAGCCCCGCTATCTCCGTGAGCACTATCCCGAAAGTACGGCGTGTGTCCATCCAGTCCTTCCGACCCAGACGTGCGAACTTCGCTATCCAACCCCGCCCCGTATATGGGCGCGTAACTATCTTACACTTGCTGGTAGGCGAATGGGACCATATCCACAGGTGATGTGCACAAGCCACACGTCCGAGGATGTGAAGTCATCTAGCGGCGGTTGGCTCTAGTAAGTTAACGGGCGAGATGGTTTGCAAGTTCCTAGGAGAGGGGTTTGGTGGGGCTGCGGAGGGGCGGTTGGGAGGACGATAGAAGCTATGCCCGGTATCTTCTGGTGAGAGGCTTGTCCTTCAGGACCAAGCGCCGCCCTGTCATCCTGAGCGTAGCGAAGGATCTCAAGAAGATGGGAAGGGATGCCGTTGAACATGTGGTAGATGGTACTAAGAATTCCTAACAAAACCCTCTAGCTCTATTTGGGAGGCGTGGGCGTCCGCCTGTAGGTTTAGGTAGCTCAACGGGCAGAAGAAGGTTCAAGAACCGCCCAAAGTTCGTCTGAGAGGATTGGTTTAGCCATGCTCCCTTGTACTCTTTCGGCTAGGTTTTGTTAGGCGTACTAAAGGTTCAGCAGAGAGACGCTACCACCATCCTAGATCCTTCGCTACGCTCAGGATGACAGGGGGAGCTTGGTTCTTCTAGTTGCAACAGAGGGGTTAGTCATCTTGGGCGAGAGGCTTAGTGTCCCTACCCTGCTAAACCTTAGCGTGCTCTTGGCGTCCTTGGCGTCTTGGCGGTTCCCTCTTATCGCTGTCAGCTACGCCGCCGAGGCCAGTTCGCCTTCGCCCATCATGATGCGGGAGCCGGTGGGGGTCTTGACTATGGTGATGCGTACGGGGAACTCGTCTTTTAGCTCCTCGATGTGCGTAATGACCAGGATGCGCTCGAAGTCGCCCTCGATAGAGCGGATGGCGCTGACCAGTTTCTCCCGGCCCTGCCCGTCCTGGCTGCCAAAGCCCTCATCTATCACCAACGTTTGGAGTTGGGTGCCCGCCCGCCGCGCCAGCAGCTTGCTCAACGCGATACGCACCGCCAAATTCACCCTGAACGCCTCGCCGCCGCTGTACATCTCGTAGGCGCGGGTGCCTATCTCGTCTGAGATGTTTATGTCAAGTGTTTCAATCACGCTCTTGCTCGACTTGGCGTCGCGCTGCGTAGCGAACTGCACCGTCATGCGGCCATCGGTCATCCTGTGGAGCAGCTTGTTGGCCTCCTCCTCCACCTCAGGGATGATGTTCTCGATAATCATCGCCTGGATGCCCTTCTTGCCGAACGCGACCGCTAACTCATCGTAAGCGACTTTTTCCTCGACAGCCTGGTTGTACTCGGTGGTGTAGCGGCCCTTCTCCTCCTGTAAGCCTTCGCAGTGCTCTATCTGGCGCTTGAGACCCCCACGCTTCTCGCCCATCTCACCGACCATCCCCGCCAGCCACTTCTCCTCTTTTACCTTCTCCGCGTGCTGCTCGCGCACGATCTCCCACTGCCCCAGCTTGGGCAGCAGCGTGCCTATCTCCTCGGCGTCCACCGCCCGCTCGGCGGTCCAGGCCTCCAGGTGCAGCGTGTCGTCCTCGATGTACTGCTCGACGGAGGCAAGCTCGCGCTCGGCATTTTGCAGCTTGTGGTAAAGCTGGTCGTACTGTGCGGCGCGCATATCGGCCACATGACGGCTCACCGCGCGGTGTGCCTCCTCATCGTAGTCGAGGCTGCGCATGCGGGCCTGCAACGCGACCAGTGCCGTACGAGCCTCGTGAGCGTAGTCGCCTTCGTCCAGGCGCATGCGGGCCTCCACCAGTGCGGCCTCTTCTTTGGCAAGCTGCTGCTCGTCCATGTCCAGGCCCGAAATCTTGGCGCGTACGTTGGCCTCCCGCTGGCGGTGCATCTCCTGGGGCTTCAACTCTTCGCGTTCCTGGGACAGCTTGCGCTCGGTAGCCACGATCTGCTTGTTGATGCCCTCAAGCTCTTTCTGCTTGCGGTCGTAATCGAGGCGCTTCTGCTTGATGTCGTCCTCGTAAGAGGTCTGCACGCGGCGCAGGGCGTCGGCAGTGAGGTCGGAGCCGCACAGGGGACAACCCGCATGCCCGTTGCGCTCGGCGTGGGTGCTCATAATCAGGTCGAGCTTCTGGCGCAGTTGCAGCCCCTCGTCCTTGGCCTGGGTAAGCTCGCGGGTGAGCGTCTGCATGCGCACGTCCAGGTTCTCGCGCTGGCAGCGGGTGTCCTCGTACTGGGCCTGCAACTGCTCCAACCGGCGCAGCTTATCGAGTACCTCGGAAAGCTGATTCTCCAGCACGCCCCTGCCCGCCAGCCTGCTGCCAAGCTCGCGTATCTTGTCCTTGTGGTTGGTGACGATACCTTCCAGTTGGAACTTCTCGCGGTCGATCTGCCGCTCCAACGCCGACTGCTCGTTCTCCATGCGGCGCATAGTGGCGAGGGCTTCGTTCAGGCGGCGCTCTTCCTCCTGCACGCGCTGCCACTCGGCGTAACCCTTCTCAATCTCCTCACGCCGGGCGAGCAGGGCCACAAGCTCGGTCTTGCGGCCGGTGTTGTTCTCCAAGCGGGCCTTCGCCGTGAGCATTATCCCTTCGCGGTTGCGCTGGCGCTCCTGCAACTCCTTTAGCCGCCCCCGGTTGTGTTCCAGGCTCTGTAGCTGCGCCTGTAGCTCGATAAGCTCGGCGCGAGAGGTAGAGAGACTGGCTTGGGCGTCGATGAGTTGCGCTTCGACCTCCTCCAAACCCTGCTCGTACGCGGGCCGCTTGAGTAGTTCGACATCTACCTGCCTGATCGCGCCTTCTAGCTCGTTCATGCGGGCCTTGCGCTCGCGGGCCTCGTCCTTGGCGGCGTCCTCCAGCCGGTCGTACTGCGCCAGGCCCAAAATGTCGGCCAGGATGCGCTTGCGGTCGGCAGGGTTCTTGACCGTGAACTCGTCGGCACGGCCCTGCAAAATAAAGGCCGAGTTGATGAAAGTCTCGTAGTCGAGCTTGAGAAGCTGGTTGATACGCTGCTGGCTCTCGCGCACAGTGGAGCCGGAAATAGTCTTCCAGGTGCTATCCTCACCGCTCTCGCTCACCATCACGTCGAGCATGGTGGTGCCGGTGTTGCCCTTGCGAGCGCGCTTGCGTATCACCCGGTAGTGCTCGGGACCCATGCCGAAGTGGAAATCGATCTCCATCTCGGTAGCGCCCTTGCTGATAAGCTCGTCGTCCATCATGCGGTCGCGGGCGCGGCCCCACAAAGCCCAGGTCATAGCCTCGAGCAAGGCCGACTTCCCCGCGCCGTTCTCGCCCGCGAGGCACGCGAGGTGCACCCCCGTAAGGTCCAACACCTCGGCGGCATCGCGGTAGCACATGAAGTTACGAAGGGACAAACGGATTGGAATCATTTGGAATTTCGAATTTCGAATTTCGAATTTGGATTACGATCTCGAAGAAAATTCGAAATTCGAAATTCCAAATCCGAAATTCCTAGGGGACTATCTGCCAGTCCATGGGCAGGCGATACTGGTACAGTTGGCGGGTGGGTTCGCCGTCTTTGTGGATGCGGCCCCGGTCCTGCCGCCTTACGTCCGCGTAGGTGTTGACCACCTGCACGATGCGGCGGTCGCGGATGTTGAAGATGACTAGGCCGGCCTGCACCGATTCGAGGCTCGCCTGCCGGGTTATCTCGTCCACGACGCGGAAGGCGGGCACTTGGTGCTGCGACTTCTGCTCGCCTGCATAGTCGAGGGCGCTGTGGATTTGCTCCAGATTGCCCTCGCTGTTGTGCTCGTCAAAGACCGCCAGTCCATCGAGCACCTGGTTCTTGAGGGTGTCGTCGTAGGCGGCGGAAGCCTCAAGGAGATCGGCCAGGCGCGCCGGACCCTTGCTACACGCCGCCACCAGCGCCTTGAGAGCGGTGCACGGCGCTACAAAGCTCACTGTGCCATCCGGATCGATCACGGTAAAACGCATTACGTACATAGCGAAAAGAAAGCAACTCCTGACGTCAGGCTGAGAAAGAAGCGTGCGAACGAGCGCGGCAACTCAGCCCATTTTTGCGAACATCTGTGCATTCCGCACGCTTAATTTTACCACATCCGCCTACCCCAACGCGAACCGGAAGGCTTTTGCACATCCCCGCTTGGGCTGGAAAGTAGCAGCACAAAAGTGGCCCCACGCGTGTGTGACACGCGTGTGTGAGTAGTAGCTCAGGACATGATACGACTCGCCTAAATGTAGTCTCACCATCCAACAGAAAAGTGAAGTTGACATGACATCCTCTAAAGATGACAACTTCAATTCGTGGAACGGGGACGGCAGGATGCGTTCATTCCCGGCACGAGACGCCCTTCGATAGAAATCGAGGGCTACACCTTGCCAAGTCCCTGCGGGACTGATACATCTCATTAGGTCTTTACAGATGCTCAAAGATGACCCAGTCTGCCCTGCGGCAGACTTTGCAAAGTGTAGCCCTCGATTTCTATCGAAGGGCGTCTATTATGCAATCGTTTGGATACATGGCCTTGCCTCCCCTATTTCGGACTTCTCTTGGAGAGAACGACCGTACCCTCGTGGCGATTCGGAAAATCGCTGGACAAGCGTAGTACAATAGTCGCATACTCAGCGCGCGTTGTACTCCCTCAGCAGCCCCAACACCTGGCGGCAACCCCCTTCTATGCTCCCCTCGCAGCAGAACCCCGACTACGATACTCTCATGGCTATGGCACTCGCGGCGGCAGAGGGCTTCAAGGCGCTGTCTCGCTCGGCTAGCGGGCGCAACGATGTGGTAGCCGGGGCGCAGTGCTGGTACTGCTCGTCCACGGCCCCGGTGTTCAACGGCGCTGCCATCCTTGAGGAGCGGCTGCTCAACCCCGACACGTTGCGCGGCATAGTCGAGTACTTCACCACCAAGGGCCGCCCCTACTCGCTTATGACTATGGACGCCCTGCTGCCCCACGCGGGTGGGGTGTTGCGCGGCATGGACTACTACGAGTACGACCGGATGCCCGCTATGTGGCTAGAAGGCGCGCCGCACGTCTTGCAAGAGTACCCCGGCAATCCCCGTTTGGAGATAACGTGTGTGAGCAACACGCGAGACCTGGGGATTTTCCGCGACGTACTGAGCCGGGTCTTCCATATAGCCCCGGAGGAAGCCGAGATGGTGCTTGGCAACAACACGCTGGCTGTGAGGGAGGTGCGGCACTACCTCGGCAGGCTGGACGGTGAGCCTGTCGGCACGCTCTCGCTGGTGATGAGTGGCCCAGTGCCCGGCATCTGGAACGTGGGCACCCTCCCCGAATACCGCCGCGAGGGCATCGGCACAACCCTCATGTACCACGCGCTCCAAGAAGCGGCCCAATCAGGCCACACCTCCAGCATGCTGCTGGCCTCCAGGGACGGCGTACCCCTCTACGAACGCCTCGGCTATCGCACGTTGAGCATGGTACGCATCTTTGTACCCCGGTAGACGATGGACGATAGATGTGGTGAGGACTGAGAACTGAATAGGTACAGGGCAGCACTCATCCAAACAATCCTAATCTTGGCGCGTACTTAGCGTTCTTGGCGTCTTGGCGGTTCCGTCTCCTATCGTCCATCGTCCATCGTCCCCGGCTAAATCCTCTGCGCCTTGGGTAGCCTCGTGTAGCGCCAGCGTTTCTGGCGGTTGACCAGCAGTTCTATGTTCTCCCAGAGGTCGGGACCCATCTGCGAGCGGGCTTCGGGGAGCCAGCTATTAACCTTGTCCCAGGCTACGTCCAGGCTCTCCATAGCGTCGAATATGAGGTCGTCGCTGATCAAGTTCTGGTCTATCAGCGCGCCTACCATCTCCCAGTAGCCGAGCACGGTGTTGAGCATGCGCCATTCTTTGCTGCCCACGGGGTAACGGGTCTGTATTTCCTCCCAGGTGCCGGGCTGGAACTGGCCCTCGAACCAGGTCTGCGATTCCTGCATGAGGGGGTCCAGTCGCAGCTTGAACAGTTCTATCAACATGTGGGCATCATCGCGGGTGGGTATTGCCATGCTATTGCTCCTGTACGGTATCGTGATGTAGCTTCAATAGGCGATTATACCTTATCAGCGAATCGTGGTGGCGCGACCGAGGCACAACGAAGGGCTGTAACTGTCCCTGACCCAATCGCGGCGACTATCTCCCCTCTGTCATCCTGAACGCAGTGAAGGATCTCAGATGCTACTCCTGCCCCTACGTTGAACCTTCTGTACCACAGTCCGACACGTTCAACATGGCCCCTACTCACCTTCTTGAGATCCTTCGCTACGCTCAGGATGACAGGGGGAACTCTTGGGTGCTGCTTTCCGGCCCCAGCACAGCCGTGGCCTCGACCACTTGCTGGCAGCCCTGTTGTACCGGCGGTATAATCGCCCTATGTTTAGCGGAATTAAGTGTGGGGAGGGCAGGGACAATGACGGATAAAGAAGTTTTGCTAGACCTGATGAGCGACATCGGCAGCGAAATACGAGACGAGATTGGCGACCTGAGCGCCCAAGAGCTTGCCTGGCAGCCAGACCCACAGGCTAATTCTATAGGCGTAACCGTGTGGCACGTGGCCCGCTGGCTCGACGTGCTGGCGGCGCGCATTCTCCACACTGGAGCGGCCGAGGACGAGCTATGGCACATGCAGGGCTGGGCCGAGAGGACCGGCTACGACCCCAGGGGCATCGGCGCGTCAGGGCTGGGCAACGTCACCGGCTACACGATGGAAGAAGTAGCCGCCATACCGCCGATGAGCGCGACGGACCTGCTGGACTACCTCGACAGCGCCATAGAAGCAGTGAACGGGCGCATAGCTGCGATGCCTGACGGTGCGCTGCACGAAACGGTGCCGGGCATAGGCAAGTCGCGGACGGCATACGGGTGGGTCAAGTTACTGCTGAAGGGGTGTATGGGCCACGTTGGGGAGATACAGACCCTCAAGTCTATGCGCGAACGCAGTTCCGTTGCCACAATATAGACACATCTGCCACACGTACGTCCAATAAAATGAAGCCTGTGGAAAAACACCCTACTATTTCAGGACCCGCACATCCACTGAGACATATTGAAGCACCTCAGTCCTGTTATGAGTCTTGGTGTAGGAGTTTAGGTAACCCATATCGGGGTCGAACTCGACCCAGGTAAAGTCAATAGCAAATTCCTCAAAATTTGGGTCCAGCCCTTCTGGATGCTCTAGTAGGTGGCTTATACCCCGGAACAGCGCGTCCACCGTCCAGTATTTTTCAAACTCCTCGGCACCCCAACGTTTTTCAAGATTCGCCGCAGTTTCATCGAGGCTCTCCACGCTCTGCACTTTTTCTACTCTAACCCCATTGGTACGCTCTACCTGTACTACAATCTTCCAAGTACCCGAACCCGTAAGCGTGAGGGTCTCTTCATACTCCTCAATCGGTAAGCTGTGCCATTTTGCAAGGGCTGCCTCGTACTTGTCCTGCGTCACATTCCAGTAGCGATAACCGAACAAGTTGCTGCCCGTCACAAGACATAGCATCAGTAACGTACCCAGCAATAACCTTGCTACGGTCCCTGGAGTCTGGTTGGTGAAAATGGCAGGCATACCTCATTCTACATCCTTGAGAGGCGTTTGCCACTTTATTAAGACCACAGCACCAGATACGCTACTGCGCACGTACCTTGACGGCCCCAAGTTGCTATGCTATAAAACTCCACAAAGCTATATTAGCCATGCGTAGAAGGAAGACTCAGTAGGCAGGTGCAAAGCCGCGCAGAGAAAGGGTGTATGCTGCGAACCCCCAGGCGGCACATGCTGAATTACACCTTCCCGAGCATCAGGGTCGCGCCCGTTACAGCGCGTGGTCAGACCTATATCGTAAGAACGAACAGGCCCCCTGACCGGCAAGGCGCACGCCGCGAGGCGCACGCAAAGCACGGTGGTACCACGAAGCAAAGCTCTCGTCCGTCGCACGACGAAGGGCTTTTTTATTTGGATTTGGAAATTGGAATTTCGAATTG
>DASVVE010000035.1:0-138195 GCA_036386675.1 Chloroflexia bacterium
AGACCGCGAACAGGAACACCAGCACTAACACATACAGCACAAGACCTACCTGCCCCCAACCGATGTCGGCCCCGGTGCTCGACTGAGGCTCTGGGAAAGGTGCATCGAGCCAACCGAAAAGCTGCGGGAACTGAGCCTGAACGGGGGAGTAGATTTGCCAGAGGATGCTCGACTGCAGCAGCAAGAACAGTGCTACATATCCCAGACAGGTAAGTAATGCGCAGAGCGCAAAACCAGACCGTCTAGTCATGCTTGAAGCACGACTGATACGGCTCTCACCTACAGGAGTCTGTACCTCTGTTATGCCCGCATTCGACATGGCTTTAGCATAACATACCCGCAGTTGTGCACTAACTTTCGGCCCCGTTAGCGAGTCGTGGAAAGTCCTCAAATGGGCTATAATATGCTGGCGGAGGGGCAATTGACCTCTGCATGAGGAGTTTATGGCTGCTTCAACTTCCCTCTATCGCAAGTATAGATCGCTGACGTTTGAGGAACTCGTCGGCCAGGAGCCGGTGGTGCGCACGCTCAAGAACGCCATCGCCACCGGGCGAATCGCTCACGCCTACCTGTTCACCGGACCGCGCGGCGTGGGTAAGACCAGCGCCGCTCGCCTTCTAGCCCGCGCCGCCAACTGCACTGCTGATGCGTCGCAGAGGCCCTGCAACCAGTGTGAGAACTGCCTGGCCGTGGGCAAGGATATTGTCACCGACCTGATTGAGATAGATGCCGCGTCCAACACCGGCGTGGACAACATTCGCGAGATTATTGAGCGTGCCAACTTCGCCCCCTCGGTTTGGCATACCAAGTTCTACATCATTGACGAAGTGCACATGCTGAGCGTGTCCGCTTTCAACGCCCTCCTGAAAACGCTTGAAGAGCCACCTCCTCAGACCGCCTTCATACTGGCTACCACCGAAGTGCACAAGGTACCGGCCACGGTCGCCTCTCGCTGCCAGCGGTTCGACTTCCGAAAGATTTCGTTGAGCGCCATGACTGCACGTCTACGCCATGTCTGCGATGAAGAGGGTATCGATGCGGAGCAAGCCGCACTGGAGCTTGTGGCGCGGCAGTCTACCGGCTCGCTACGCGATGCGCTCTCGCTGCTCGACCAGTTGCGCGTCTACGCCGAGGAAGGTATCACCCTCAAGAGCGTGCAGGACATGCTCGGCACATCGGGAGCGGAGCAGGTAGCCGACTTCGTGGACACGATGCTTGCCGGAGACCTGGCGTCAGGGATGCAGAAGATCAACAGCCTCCTGGACGAGGGCCTGGATGCCCGGCAGTTCAACCGGCAGATAGTGGAGCACCTGCGCAACCTGATGCTTGTCAAGAGCGGTGCCGCCTCCGAGGTCGGGTTGCTGGACGCCACCGAGGAGATGCGCGCCCGCCTCAACGTCCAGGCCGCCAAAGCCGGTATGCCGGAGTTACTGCGGTGGGTGAAGGAGTTCGCGGAGGCAGATTCGGCCATTCGCTCATCCGCCTACAGGCAACTACCGCTTGAGATGGCGTTGGTGTCAGCTTTACTCCCTCCCGAAAGCGAAGCCAGGCCGCAACTCCGCGAACGCAGCGGGGAACTCAGCGCGGCGGCCGAGCAAGCTGGCAGTGTGCCTCCTTCACGTCCCTCGCCCGCGAGACAGGCACCTCCTACTCCTCCTGAACCGCAACTGCCGCCGCCCATACATCGCGAGATCGGTACGCTTTCCACGAATGGGTCTGGCAACGGAAGCGCGCCGAAGCTTGAGGCAAGTCCGCCCGATAAGCAAGCCGCTCCCGCCCCCTCTGAGCCGCCTGCTTTCCTCCATGAAGTGGAAGAAGAGGTCGCCCAGGCAGCACCGGACGGTGTAGCGCTACAACCCGAAGAGGCTTTATTGGAAGCTCCACCGGAGGGTGGGGGCGATGAGGCCGAGCGCCTGAAGCAATTATGGCCCCGCTTGTGCGCCCAGATTACCGCGCGAAGCCGGAACGTGGGCAGTGTCTTCAACAACGCGGCCCTTGTGCGCGCGTTCTCGGTGAAGGGCAGTCACGTAGTGATTAGCTTCCGCGACCCAATCCAGCGCGACCGCAGCCAGAAGGAACCCTACCGCACTATCATCGAGGAGGCGCTTACCCGCGTGTTGGGGTATAAGTGTATATTAGAGAGCATCCTGTTCTCGGAGGAGGAGACCGGTGGCACGCCCACCGAGCCCTTTTCGCCCGAGATGAGAGGAAAGCCCGCCAAGGAGAAGAAGACCGCGCCACACGAGACCACACGAGGGCGCGCGGCGATGAATATCTTTGGCATCACCAAGTTCGACGACTAATCTAGAGGAGTTGCGCGTACCATGGACCCCAGCAAACTTGCCAAGCAAATGCAGCAGATGCAGAACAAGATGATGAAGGTGCAAGAGGAGCTTGCCAACGACACCGTCACAGCCACGGCGGGCGGTGGGGCCGTTACCGTCGAGATGAACGGCCACCACGAGGTCAGGTCGGTGCGCATCGACCCTGCCGCGATGGACCCCGACGACGTGGAAATGCTCCAGGATATGGTGCTTACCGCCTTCAACGAGGCCCTGCAAAAGGCGCTCGACCTGCAACAGAAAAAGATGTCCGCGATAACCGGCGGGCTGAACATTCCGGGGCTGTTCTAGGGAACGATGGACGATGGACGATAGGAGTGCAGAGTACAGGGCAGCGTCCGTCCGAACAACCATAACCTTGGCGCGTACTTAGCGTCCTTGGCGTCCTTGGCGTCTTGGCGTCTTGGCGGTTCCGTCTCCTATCGTCCATCGTCCCCCAGGGCCCCTGTCGTGTAACCCTGCGTGTTATTTTGCGTATAATAGGTGTAGTCAGCAAAAGGTTCTGGGGCGCTTGTCGCTTAGAAAGGAGCCTCGCGTATGTTTGGATCGGACTGGCTGGCGAACCTGTTCATGGGTGTGTTCCTCTT
The DNA here is from genome assembly GCA_036386675.1 of Chloroflexia bacterium. Classification (GTDB taxonomy): domain Bacteria; phylum Chloroflexota; class Chloroflexia; order QHBQ01; family JADMIH01; genus JADMIH01. The sequence continues at coordinate 2,930 of DASVVE010000035.1, forward strand.
TGGGCTGCTATTCACGGCAGCTTCATTGTTGTTGGGCTTCGTCGGTGGCGCTGATATCGGCGGTGGGCACGGCGTCAACCTCGATGTTGCCGGGCATCACGTGGACCTCAATGTCAGCCCCGTTGACGCGCACGGGCATGCGGACTCCAGCAGCGGTCCGAGCGTACTGAACATGCCCACGATCATGGCAGCGTTCACCTGGTTTGGTGGGGTAGGATACCTGCTGCGAAATAGCCTTGGGCTGAACGGATACGTGGCGGGTGGGTTCGCTGTGGTAAGCGGCCTCATAGGAGGCGCTATCATGTTCGTGCTGCTGGCCCGCGTGCTGTGGCCGATGATGAGCAAGCCGCTCTCCACCTCCGACTACAAGCTGCCCGGCACCGCCGCGAGGGTAGTTTCTCCCATACGAGCCGGTGGTGTTGGCGAGATCGTCTATGTCAAGAACGGTTCGCGCTTTACCGCCGGTGCCAAGAGCGCCGATGAGCAGGCTATCGCCAAAGGTGCGGAAGTAGTCATCATTAGCTACGAGAAAGGACTGGCCCAGGTCCAGGAGATCGATAGGTTGCTGGGCCAGAGCCGGGACATCGAGGAAGTAGCTACAAGCGCCGGTGAAGGGCGTTGATGTAGCAGCGTGAGGTTGGAGGAAGGTTTCAATATCGAAAGGAGAAAGCTGTGGACGGCGGAACCCTGTTAATCGTAGCCTCCCTGGTAGTCATTATTCTCCTGGGCTTGATGTGGATCGTCTCCCTGGTCCGCAAGGTAGGCCCGAACCAGGCGCTTATCATCTACGGCCTGGGCACCGGCACTCAGCCCAAGGTGGTCAAGGGTGGCGGCGTTGTAGTCATGCCACTGCTCCAAAGCGCCAAAGAGTTGTCGTTGGAGCTAATGTCGTTCGACGTCGCCCCCACGCAGGACCTCTACACCAGGCAAGGCGTGGCGGTGAATGTGGAAGCCGTCGCTCAGATCAAGGTAAAGAGCGACCCCGAATCCATCCGGACTGCCGCCGAGCAACTTCTCACCAAGACCCCGCCTGAGCGCGAGGGCCTCATCCGGCTCGTGATGGAAGGCCACCTGCGTGGCATCGTGGGCCAGCTTACCATCGAGGAGATTGTGAAGCAGCCGGAGATGGTAGCCGACCGCCAGCGGTCCAACGCAGCCGATGATATGGACAAGATGGGCCTCGAGATTATCTCTTTCACCATCAGAGAGGTGCGCGACAAGAACGAGTACATCACGAACATGGGCCGCCCCGACGTGGCTCGTATCAAGCGGGAGGCAGACATTGCAACCGCAGAAGCCGAGCGTGACACGGCAATCAAGCGCGCGCACGCACAGCGGGAATCCGCAATCTCCAAGGCCCAGGCCGACCAGGAACGGGTGATGGCCGAAACGGCCTCCTCCGCCAAGCAAGCCGAGGCCCAGCGCGACCTGGAGATGAAGAAGGCCGACTACATGTCTTCTGTGCGCAAGCAGCAAGCTATAGCCGACAAGACCTACGACATCCAGGCCAATATCATGCAGCAGCAGGTGGCCGCAGAGCAGGTGAGAATCGAACGCGTCCAACGCGAAGAGCAGGTGAAAGTGCAGGACGCCGAAATCAACCGCCGCGAGCGTGAGTTGATCGCCACGGTGCTTAAGCCGGCAGAGGTCGAGCGGCAGCGGATCGAGACCATAGCCGGGGCCGAGAGGCAGCGCCGAATCCTGGAGGCGGAAGGTGCCGCCGAGGCACAGAAGTTACAGGGCCAGGGCCAGGCCGAAGCCAACCGCAACGTAGGTCTTGCCGATGCCGAGATAATCAGGGCTAAGGGCGAAGCCGAAGCTGATGCCATGCAGAAGCGGGCCGACGCCTTCCTCCAGTACAACCAAGCCGCCATCCTGGACAAGCTGCTCACCGGCCTGCCGGAAGTAGCCCGGGCAATGGCCGGACCGCTGAACAACGTCGATAAGATCACCATCATCTCAACGGGCGGTGACGGCAAGGGCGCGGGCGCTAACCAGATAACGGCGGACGTCGCCAGGATGATAGCGCAGGTGCCGGAGCTATTCGAGACGCTCACTGGGGTGAAGGTGGGCGACCTGCTAGGGCAGATTACCGGACTCCAGCCTCATGGCACCAACGGTACCGCCACAACAAATGGTGCCGCCACTGACGGGACGGCCCGCAAGGTAATCGAAGGAAACGCTACAGCTATCCAGCCAAAGACTGAGTAGGCTAACCTGATTTGAACAAGAAGGAAGTGGGACCACTAGTCCCACCCCCTTCTTGTTGCGTACCAACCCCGTTAGCGCTCACTCGCCTCTATTTCCATCGTCTGTGGAGTTGAGTAACGTTCCCAATGTCGGACCTGGCAGTATGGGCCGCGTCTGCATAGATAACGGCTGTGCGGCGTCGAGCCGCACGATAGGCAAGTGCCTCCCAGGTCGCCTTCCGGTAGCCCCTCGGCCAGCTTGGCGGCAGCAAGACCGGCAGCGGCCTTGTGGACCCTTGGATTTAGGGGTGCGTGGCCCTGCCTCACACGCGCCTCCTGGCGGAATAGCTCGAACGCGTCCCACAGGAGCGTCAGCCCCACAATCCCACAAATCCCCCCGATCAGCTCATTGGCGGTCTGCGTGGACCCGAGGAGCAACAGTAAGCCTCCCAGGAAGATGGCCGGCGCGGGCCGCGTACCCATGTAGTAGTGGACGATGCGGACCAGTATGTGGCCCCACCAGATCGTCAGGAACGTGACGACCGCAAAGACCAGGCCCGCCCACTGCAACTCTATTCCGACTGGCATGCTAGAAGCTCCACCACTTCCCGAGGCCCGGCTTCGAGCCGTGGTCGTGGGTGCCATCGTGCCGCAGCTTGGGCCGGGAGGCGCGGTCGGGGTGCGTTCGGAAGAGGCCATGTTCGGCCCGCTCTTCCTGGTGCGGCAGTTCCATAGCGCCCCATACGATGCTGCCCCCCACGATGCCTGTGACTGCGGAAAGCACAAAGTTGGGCATGAAGAGCGAGGCCGTGCAAACCAACAGCCCTGCTGCCGCCACCCACTTCCACCTGTAAGCACCAACGTAGTACTCGAAGCGGATGACCCAGACGAATCCGAGGCCGATGACCAGTGCTGAGAAGAGTCCGAGGGCGAGGCCGGTCCAGTGCAATGATGCTACCTCCTGGGGAGCCAAGTGCCGACGCGTGTGCGTCCAGGCATTATACAACAGGCAGGCGACCTACTCACGCTCTGAATCTTGTTTGCGGCCCTTCCGGGGCGGATCGACCACGCTATTGCTCTGTGCGTCTATCCATCGCCCTATGAGTAAGGCGAACCCGATTGTCACGCCCGCAAGCGCCACCACTGCCAGTAGTGCTATGGGCCACCCGCCGAGTGCGGATAGATCCAAACTTGGGCCTCCTGAACACTTTAGACGTTCCGTGGAAGTCGTAGCCTAGTTCGACTTCGATAATGTGGACGTGCTGGCTGGTATGCCCGGCTCGTGGTCCGAGGCCCATCCCGAATCCGACGTCGTCGCAGGCACTGGGACGTTGTCATCTCTCCTCGGTGCGTGCCGCATTGACGCGGGTAGCCACACCGAAACGCTGGTGCCTTTGCCCTCGACGCTGTCAATTCGTATGCGCCCATGATGCGCCTGGATGATTTCACGTGTTATCGCAAGCCCCAGGCCCAGGCTACGCTCCTGACTTGAAGGGCGCGCCTTGTCCACCTGGTAGAAACGCTCCATCACCCTTTGCAGGTCAGCGGCCGGTATGCCCGCGCCCGTATCGCTGACCAATACCTCCACACCGTTGTCGGCGGGCCGCAATGACACCGTTATAGTGCCTCCGCTGGGGGTGTGCTTCACAGCGTTGTCTATCAGGTTGCCGAAAGCCTGCTTGAGCATGTCAGCGTTGCCAAGCACCACCGAATCCATGCTGAACTGTGCCACAAGCTCAATCCCTGCCGCTGCCGTCTGTGGCTGCATCGCCAGCACAAACTGGCCGAGTAGTGGCCCAATCTCCACCGGGCGCAGCTCCAGGGTGCGCAGGCCGCTCTGGAGCTGGGTAAGGCCCAGCAGTTGGTTTACCATGCGGCTCATTCGCTGCGATTCGGTGTTGATGATCTTCGCCGCCTGCTTGTAGTCGGCCTCATCTGCGATCGAGCCGTCGAGCATCGCCTGGGAGAAGCCCTGAATTGACGTGAGCGGGGTCTTCAGGTCGTGCGAGACATTGGCGACGAAGTCGCGCTGCATCTGGTGGGCGTTGCTCACCTCCTGGGCCATGACGTTGAACTGGCCCGTAAGCGCGGCAATCTCGTCCTGCCCCCGCACGGGCAAGTGCTGGTTGTAATCGCCTCGCGACACTGCGGCTGCCGCCTGCGAAAGCCTGGTGACGGGATCGGATATAGAGCGTGCCAGGAAATAAGCGGCGATCAATGCGACAACGAGGCCTATCAGGGCGGCAGGCAGCAACAACTCCTGTGCGCTCTGAAAGATGCGATCCAGGTTCGGCTCCGGCTGCGCCACCACGATGTACTGCCTGGGCGGCCTGCCCGGCGGCGCGCCCAGCGGGCGGGCGGTAACGGGTATTAGTTGGGCCACATACTGGTAGCGGTCCGCCTCGCCCTCGAACGCGGCGACCCCGCGCACAGGTTGTCCGCTTCTGAGTTGCACATCCGCGCCAGTGGCCGCGAACGGAAACTGTTTGTCCAGCAACGCAGCATTACCGGCGGTGTCGTGTTCGACCTGCAAGGTGTCTCGGTTGAGCACGAACACGCGGAGGTCGGCCGATTTCAGAGCGCGTCGCGCCGTCTCGTTCACGGCGGGTCTGCCGCCCCCTCGTTCCTCCAGCAGCACGAGAGCGATGAAAGGGACGGCGATTCTCTGCTTTTGTTCCAGGTTTGCAAACGCCGTGTTACGAGCGCTGGTTTGCGCCAGCACGAAACCGACAGCCAGTACCAGCACCAGCATCAGCACCGAAACCGCGGTGAAGGACCACACAAGTTTTGCGCGCAAAGTCCTGAACATCGACACCAATCAAGCAAGCTAACCTAAAGTCTCACCCTCATCAAGCACCATCTTGTAGCCCACGCCCCTTAGCGTCTGTATGCTTAGCGAAGAACCCGCCAGTCGATCTCGCAGGTGAGCCACGTGCACATCAACCGTTCGGGTGTCGCCAAAGTACTCATAGCCCCACACGAGGTTCAGCAGACGGTCTCGTTCCAGCGCCAGCCCCAGGTGCTGAACGAACGCCAGCAGCAGGTCAAACTCCTTGGCACGGAGGTCCACCTGCTTGCCCGCGACGGTCACCTCGTGCCGTGCTTCATCAATGGTCGTGTTGCCGAAATGGGAGGCGGCTTCGGGGTGCGAGTCCGGCACCCTTGCTGGTGTCCGCCTTAGCACGGCCCTGACACGGGCGACTAGCTCGCGGGGATTGAAGGGCTTGGTCAGGTAATCGTCCGCGCCAAGCTCCAGGCCCACGATCTTGTCAATATCGTCGCTACGGGCAGTCAACATGATGATTGGGGTGTCGCCCTCCCGCCTGATTTGCTTGCAGACTTCCCAACCGTCAACCTCCGGCAACATCAAGTCCAGCACCACGAGCGCGGGCCTGGTAGCACGATATCGCTCCAAAGCTTGCTTGCCGTCGTGCGCCTGTTCCACCGAAAAACCCTCATTGTGAAGGTACAGTCTTACCAAATCGACTATATTCGGCTCGTCGTCAACCACCAATATCGTCTTATCGCTCACGCCGCCATTATAGCTGATTTGTCAGCGGTATCACGCCATAGAGACTTGCAGAAACACTCAGCAAATCCGAAATCCGCATTCCCAATTCCCAAATGTTATAATGCAACATACTTTCCTGCGTGGAGGCATTCATTCGTGGCTGACAACACTCACAACGTAGGCAGCGGGGCCTACCGTACCGAGCGCGACTCGCTGGGCGAGGTCCCTGTACCCGAGGACGCTCTGTATGGCGCGCAGACCGCCCGTGCCATCCGCAACTTTCCCATCACCGGCCTGCTGCCTCACCCGACGATGGTGCGCGCCACCGTGCTGGTGAAGCGTGCCGCCGCCGAAGTGAACCGCGACCTGGAGCAGCTTGACCCCCAGGTTGCCAACGCCATCATCGAGGCGGCTGAAGAAGTGCTGGCGGGGGCGCATATTGACGAGTGGCGGGTGGACCCTATACAGGCCGGTGCGGGCACTTCGCACAACATGAACACTAATGAGGTGCTGGCGAACCTGGCGAACGAGCGTTTGGGCGGCAAGCGCGGCGAGTACAAGCCCGTCCACCCGAACGACCATGTGAACATGGCACAGTCTACCAACGATGTATTTCCAACCGCCATGCGCGTTGCCACCCTATTGCAGATGCGCGAGTTTTACCCCTCGCTGGACCGCTTGCAAAGGGCTTTCGAGGATAAGGGGCGTGAGTTCGACCGGGTGGTGAAATCAGGCCGCACTCACCTGCAAGACGCCGTACCTATTCGCCTTGGGCAGGAGTTCACCGCGTACTCGGTGACCCTCTCCAAGATGCGCCGCAAGATTGAGCAGGCTTTCGAGTCGCTGCTGGAACTGAACATCGGGGCTACTGCGGCGGGCACCGGCCTCAACAGCGACCCGCGCTACCAGAAGGCAGTCGTCGCCAAGCTGGGTGAGCTAACCGGACTACCCTTACGTCCGGCCGGGCACCTGGTGGAGATGACTCAGTCGCAGTCAGCCATGGCGGAAGCGCACGGGGCGCTAAAGCTGCTGGCGCTGGAGCTAACCCGCATTGCGAACGATCTTCGGCTCATGTCCTCGGGGCCGCAGACAGGGCTTGCCGAGATAAACCTTCCGGCGGTGCAGCCCGGCTCCTCCATCATGCCAGGCAAAGTAAACCCGGTGATGATGGAAATGCTGAACATGGCCTGCTTCCAGGTGATTGGCAACGACACTACCATCACGATGGCGGTGCAGGCGGGGCAACTCGAACTTAACGTGATGATGCCCGTCATGACGTTCGACATGCTGATGTCAATCGACATCCTCCGCAACTCGATGTGGGTGGTATCCGAGTTCAACGTCGAAGGCATTACCGCGAACGAAGAACGCTGTCGCAAGTTCGTTGAAGAGTCGAATGGCCTCGCAACGGCCCTCAACCCCTACATTGGCTACAGCGCCGCCGCGAAAGTCGCCCAGGAGAACTCCCGCACCGGACGCTCAATGCGCGACATCGTGCTGGAAATGGGCCTGCTAACGGAAGAAGATTTGGACCGCATTCTCGACCCGGTCGCGATGACTGAGCCTGGCATTCCGGGGCGGAAGTAGTACATGACGAGTGACGAGTGGCCGTATACTCGTCACTCATCACTAGTCACGCTGCAACTATGGCAACCAGATCAGCACATCACAACGAAATAATGATCGTTCCACAGTTGTCCGACCTCCTGGAGGGCTATCGTTCTGAGATAGTGGCCTCCTGGGTGCAGCTGCTCTTCGGCATGGAAGGCTCCCATTACCGCGAGCGCACAGTGACGGAGCTTCAAACCTCTACCTCGGCGTGCATAGCGGCGCTTGCCAACCTCTTCAGGACGGGGCAGTTCACTACCTTGTCGCGCTACGCCGATGAAATCTGCGACCACCGCGCGGAGCAGGGGTTCGACATTTCAGAGGTGCTTGAGGGTCACCTGTTGCTGGCCGAGGCCGTGCTGCCGGTGGTGCAGCGCGAGTTTGGCTGGGACCGGGATGAAGAAGCGGCGCTCGTGCTGGCCCGCTCGCTCGATACGGCTCTACGCTGGCTGGTGATACGCTTCAGCAAGCTCTATTCGCTGGCTCTCAACGCTCGCCTGCAAGAGCAGGTGAAACTGCTTGAGGAGCAGCGCAGGCAGCTTGAGCGGCGAGTCCGAGAGGTTACTGCGCTCGTGCGTTCCAGCGCGTTGATTACCTCCACGCTCAACCTCGACCAGGTGCTATCGCTTATCCTGGAACAGTTGGCCGAGGTGGTCAGCTATGACCGCGCCAGCATCCAGATGCTGTTCGGCACCAAGCTGCGGATTATCGCCGCCGAGGGCTTCAACGAGCCAAGCCAGGTGATCGGCGTCTCTTTCGACTCCAACGAGAACGCCCTTACCCGCCGCCTCTTGAACGGTGAGGCCCCGATAGTGCTGCAAAACGTGAGGGACGAGCCAAGCTTCATCACGGACGACGGTGACCCTACTCGCTCCTGGATAGGCGTGCCTTTGATGGTGCGCAACGAAGTGATAGGCGCGCTGGCCCTGGACAAGCACGAACCGGGCTTCTACGATGAGGAAGACGGCCAAACCGTACTGGCCTTCGCGAACCAGGCCGCAATCGCCCTCGAAAACGCCAAGCTGTACGACAGGTCGCAGGAGCAGTACATCCTACAGGAGCGCAACCGCCTGGCACGCGAGCTTCACGACTCGCTATCACAAGCGCTGTTTAGCATGGTCCTCAATGCCGAGGCTGCCAACCTCTTCTTTGATGCGCAACCCGACAAGGCTCGCCAGCAGATACAGGTGCTGTACGAAACGGCTAACGCCGCCCTCAAGGAGATGCGTACCCTTATCTTTGAGCTGCGCCCCGCCAACCTGGAGCAGGAAGGCCTGGCGGCCGTATTGACAAAGCACGCTAAAATGGTCTCGGAGAGGCACGGCCTCACGGTCCGCGTGGACGTGGTGGGACAGCGCAGGATGCCCCTCCCCATTGAGAAGGCCCTGTTCAGGATCGCCCAAGAGGCGCTCAATAACGTGGTGAAGCACGCTCAGGCGAGTCAAGTTGTCATAACATTGACCACACAGGACAGCCTGGCGAAGATGTCAGTTGAGGACAACGGCGTGGGGCTGGGCACTCTCAAGCACCGGCCCAACAGCCTGGGGCTTACTTCCATGCGGGAGCGCGCGGAGCAATTGGGCGGCACTTTTGAGATAGGTCCCGCGCCTGGCGGGCAGGGCACACGCGTGCGCGTCACGGTGCCGTGTGAAAAGTAGGAGGAGGGTGTAAATGGCAGTCACAGACTCACGAGCCGGTTCGGACAAGATAGCCGTTGTGCTGGTGGATGACCACGCGATAGTGCGGCAGGGCCTCCGCACATATTTGGAGCTTCAGTCGGATATCGAGGTGGTAGGAGAGGCCTCGGACGGACGTGAGGCTGTAGGGGTGGTGCGGGACACGCTGCCCGACATCGTGCTAATGGACCTCGTGATGCCCAACAGCGACGGGGTGGAGGCGACCCGTGCCATCACCGTAATGGCCCCTTCTACACGCGTGATTGTGCTGACCTCGTTCAGCGAAGACGAGAAGGTCTTTGCCTCTATCAAGGCGGGGGCGCAGGGCTACTTGATGAAAGACGTGCTGCCCCAGGACCTCGTGAAGGCCATCCGTACCGTGTACAGGGGAGAAGCCCAGCTTGATCCCGAAATCGCCCGCAAGCTGATGCAGGAGTTCACCAATCCACAGCCCCAGACCCCTCGTCACGACCTCACGGAACGCGAGCTGGAAGTGCTGCGACTCATAGCTCACGGCAAGACCAATAAGGACATCTCCGAAGACCTGGTGCTCAGCGAGAAGACGGTCAAGACCCACGTGAGCAACATTTTGCAGAAGCTGCACCTATCCGACCGCACCCAGGCCGCCGTGTACGCACTACGCCAGAAAATCGTTGATTAGACGCACCGGGGCAGGCACAGCACGCCCTCAGGCACAAAATATGCCTATTCTACATCTCAAGACCTATTGCCCTTCCTGCGGCAGTCCCGTAAAATATTACCGCGCAGTACCCGTGACAAACGCGTAAGAGATATATTAAGCTGTTATACGAGACGCGCCGCCTGGCCGGAACCGGCCAAATCTAAGGCACCAAGGAGCAACGGATGACAAATTTCGGTGGAAACTCTGCGGTGCCTGGTGCGCACAACCAGTACCCATCGCGCGAACTAGACGCGCCGCAAATGTTTTCAAATATGACAGCACACTACGAGTACGTTCCCCCAGTTTCCCAAGCCTCCGGACCTGCCTCCCAGATCCGGGTCCTTATCGCCGGCGATCACGACTGCCTCCGGTCCAGCCTCAAGACGATGCTCGAACTCGACCCCCGCATCCGGGTTGTGGGCGAGGCGGCGGACGATTGCGAGGCCATCAAGCTGGCGCAGCGAATACGCCCCGATGTTGTTCTCATTGATCTGGACATGCGCTGCTGTGACAAGTATGACGCGCTCGCCGAAATAACGCAGAGAAGATTGGCGAATTCGGTAGTCGGTCTGAGCATACACGACGAAGCGGGCGAACGAGCAGAAGCACAGGCAGCGGGCGTGAACCTATTCCTCGAAAAGGGCGTCCCCTACAAGCAGTTGATAAGCGCGATCAGGCTGGCGGCAAGCACAACTCCCCGGTAAACTCCCCAGGCACTTCCTTCCCAAACGGCATTTACTTCCTCCAGGCTCAACAGCCTTAGCCACACCCTCGCTGGCTACACAGACCTCTCATCGTACATCATTCGGCGTACTACTAAAGTCCATTTGCTCACGCGTGACCTCAGTACGGCAGACCTATTAGATTGCCGTCTAAACTAGGTCTTATGCCGCCACATGTTACCTCCGAATGCCGATTTCAGGAAGAGCGGTCCCGGCTACAATGTAGACATCAACCGGAACTAATCAATATAAAAAATCAGCAAAGGAGATAAAAGCAATGAACGGTAATTATTACGTGATGGAGCAGGTATCTCGCCAGATTCAGCGGGAAAAGCAGGCCGAGGCGACCAAGAGCCGCCGCTACAACAAGGCCCGCCAGCTCATCAAGATGCTCGCCAAGTAAGAGACGAAGCAGAGGGTAACATCATGAATACAAGCATCTGTAGCCCGCTTCTCTCAAACTTCGCGAGCGGAGAACAAATGTGAAAGGTCCAGCCACCGAACGGGAGCCGGACCTTTTGCTTTTAAGCCCTTCGGATTTCGAGGCTACTCGGTGGCTGGGCGCCCTTCACGTAGGACCCAGTTGCTGATAACGTGGCGTTGTATCTCGGACGTACCCTCGTAGATTTCGGTGATGCGGGCGTCTCGGTAGAAGCGCTCGACCGGGAAGTCTCGAAGGTAACCATAGCCGCCGTGGATTTGAACGGCCATGTGCGCGGCCCTCGTAGCTGCCTCAGAGGCGTGCAACTTCGCCATCGCGGCCTCTCTGCTGAAACGCTGTCCCAGGTCCTTCAGGAAGGCGGCGTGGAACGTCAGAAGGCGTGAGGCCTGTACCTCCATCGCCATGTCCGCGACCTTGATCTGTATGGCCTCGATTTCAGCCAGCGGCTTACCGAACGCCTGTCTCTGGTGGGCGTACCTGACCGACGCATCAACGCACGCCTGCCCAATGCCCACCGCCTGTGACGCAATACCTATGCGCCCGCCGTCGAGCGTCTGCATAGCGATCTTGAAGCCGTCACCCACGTTGCCGAGGATGTTCGCCTTCGGCACGCGGCAGTTCTCAAAGTGCAGTTCAGTGGTGTTTGAGCCCCGGATGCCCAGCTTCTTCTCCTCGGCCCCCACCGTGAAGCCGGGAGTATCTGTCTCAACGATAAAGGCGGTAATGCCCCGGTGCTTTAGCTCTTTGCTGGTAGTCGCCCAAACTAGAGCAACTTTGGACACGCCGCCGTTCGAGATGAAAATCTTGGAGCCGTTCAGGATGTAGTCGTCACCGTCTTCCACCGCCATTGTTGCCATCGAAGCTGGGTCGGAGCCTGCCGCCGGTTCTGACAGGGCATAGCAGCCATAGATGTCCCCTTGAGCCAGCGGCACCAGGTACTTGCGCTTTTGCTCCTCGTTGCCGAAGGCGGTAACGGGCCAGCACACAAGCGAATTTTGCACGGTCATCGTTACCGAGGACGACGCGCAAGCCCGGCTTACCTCTTCCATCGCCAGCACGTAAGAAATTGTGTCCAGGCCCGAACCACCATACTCCTCCGGTACCATCATGCCGAGGAACCCCATCTCCCCAAGCATCTTGGCCTGTGGGGCGGTAAACTCCTCCGTCCGGTCGTACTCGGCGGCGAGGGGGGCCAACTGCTCGTCCGCAAATTCCTTCGCAGTCTGCTTGATTAGCCGCTGGTCTTCGGTTAGCGCGAAATCCATGTGGGGGCCTTTCCGGGGGGACGATAGACGATAGACGATGGACGATGGCTGGAACTATCATCCTTCGGCCGCTTAGTACTTGTAAAAACCTTCTCCTGTTTTGCGGCCTAGCTTCCCGGCCTGCACCATTTTAACGAGCAAGGGGCATGGGCGGTACTTGGGGTCTTTGAAGCCGTCGTGGAGCACGTGCAATATGTCCAGGCAGACATCCAGGCCAATGAAGTCGGCAAGGGTAAGCGGACCCATCGGGTGGTTCATGCCGAGCTTCATTACGGTGTCGATGTCCTCTTTGGTGGCGACACCCTCGAAAAGCGCGAACACCGCCTCGTTTATCATCGGCATCAGGATGCGATTGGATACGAAGCCTGGGTAGTCCTTCACCTCTACCGGCGTTTTGCCAAGCTTGACGGCAAGCTGGCGCACTGTCTGGTACGTCTCGTCGCTAGTGGCAAGGCCGCGAATGATTTCAACCAGCGACATTAGCGGCACGGGGTTGAAGAAGTGCATCCCAATGAAGCGGTTTGGCCGCTTGGTGATCGCGGCAAGGCGGGTGATGTCAATGGAGGAGGTGTTGGAAGCGAGGATCGATTCGGCGGGCAGCAGGCCATCAAGCTCAACAAAGGCCGCCGACTTTGCCTCGAAGTTCTCAAAGATGGCCTCAACAATGAGGTCGCAGCCGGCAAGATCGCGAAGCTCGGTGGTTGTAGCTATGCGGGAGAGTGCCGCTTCGCTTTCTTCGGCACTCAGCTTCCCCTTTTCAACAAACTTGCCCAGACTCTTCTGGATTGCCGAGAACCCGCGATCAAGCGGCATCTGCCCCACGTCGCGCATCAGGACTTCAAACCCGGAAGCGGCAAACACCTGGGCTATGCCATTGCCCATCGTTCCCGCTCCCAATACACCTACTTTGTGTACTTCCATTTGCTGGAGCCTCCGGTTGTAAATGCGCGCCGTGCCTGTTAGACAGAGAAAATATGCCTATGCCAATAGCTCAACGAATTGCGGGAGTGGCGCTCCCACGAGCGGAAGGGCGTAGTCCAGGAAGGCGTCGGTGACGAAATTGCCCTCTTCCGTGTGGAAGTCCGCGGGCATGCGTTTCTCGACATTGGCTATTTGCTCAAGGTCGGCCATGCCGATGGTGCAACGATAACTGGGGCCTTCCGCGCGCTCCAGGATTACCATCTGGTCGGTGGTGCCAGACAGCGCGCCCCTCACGGCCGCACGACCGCACTCCTCAGCCTCGATCAGGTCCACCTCACTCATGTGGGCCTGCGACATGCGCTGGAGGGTACCCGGCTGGTCCATGCGGGCACGCAGGTCGAGCTTGTTGGTGATTAGCTGTCGCAGGACCACACCCGCGCTCGTGCCCCTGTAGTAGGCGTGCCCAAAGTCGTCTACGAAGTCGGGTTTGACGCTACCTTGCTGCCCCCCATTGAGAGCTTCCATGCCTGCCATCGCGAAGGGCCTGCCGTCGCGGGAGCGCAGGTTCTCCGACATGACGATGACCACCTGCCCGCGTGCCTGGTAAGCCGCCTGCACCTCTTGTAGGATTTCGTCCACGTCCTTGGGGCACTCAGGAATGTAGATCAGGTTAGGGGTCTCCCACCCGGTGGCCCGCGCCAGCCCCGAGGAGGCCGCCAGCCACCCTGCGTGACGCCCCATCGTCTCCAATATCTTCACCGGGTAGATGTCCGGCATGGCGCGGGTGTCCAACGTAGTTTCTAGCGTGGCGATAGCGATGAAGCGTGCCGCCGAGCCATAGCCGGGGCAGTGGTCGGTGACCGGCAGGTCGTTGTCAATGGTCTTGGGCACCGCGATCACTTTCAGGTCGGTGCCCTGTTCCAGCGCGGCTGTGGCGAGCCGGTGAGAGGTGTCGGCCGAGTCGTTGCCGCCGATGTAGACCATATAACCGATGCCGTGCTCTTGCAGCGTGGACATAGCAAGGGGGATGTCGGCGTCTGTCAGGTGGTAGCGGCACGAACCGAGGGCGGCAGATGGCGTCTGCTGTAGGGCGGGCAGCACTTCCAAGGGCAGGTTGCTCAGGTCAACGAGGTCGCCGGAGAGGAGGCCTCGGATGCCGTAACGCATGCCGTAGATGCGGCGGATCCCCTGAGACCTCGCTTCCCGCAAGACGCCAACCAATGAAGAATTGATGGCCGCCGTCGCGCCGCCCGACTGGCCGACGATGAGGGTAGTAGGTTTACCGGCTTCGTAAACAGGTGACTGCTCGTCGGCAGGGGTCTGGTCCATGTGTGTGGGCGCTCCGTCCTGAAAGCTTGGGGGAAGTCCTGGCCGCGGCTTTCCCAACCTCGGTCAGGTGGGCGCAGGCACAATATCATACCACACGCGGCATGGCAGGACAAGAAGCCGACCGGCGCGGTGCAACTCTGCTGGTGCTACTTGCTCGTGGCAGGGCACGCTGATACAGTGGCTATCGCATGATCCTATTTTGTGCTTGGCCCATCGGGACGTACTAAGCTTCCACGTCCTGGGACGGCAAGGACCTGCTCCTACCATATATCCGGGTCAGCATCTCCAGGTGTGAGGCCACCGTGGGGGTGAGTTGTTCCGGACGGTAGCGCCATGTCCAGTTGCCCGTGGTGGTGCCGGGCGTGTTCAGCCGAGCGCTGTTGTCTAGCTCGAACAGGTCCTGCATTTGAATGACCGCCATGTCAGCCACCGATGCCATTGCCAGCCGTATCAAGTCCCAGGCAATGTCATGGCCGTCCACCCCCATGTACAGTCGCGCGTTATTCTGCACGGTAGGCGAAGCGTTAGCCCACCAGCCGCGCACAGTCGGCATGTCGTGGGTGCCAGGATAGACCATGAAGTCGTGCTTGTAGTTGTGGGGAAGGTAAGGGTTGTCGGCCCCCTGGTAGAAGGCCTCTATCAGCACCTTCATACCGGGGTAGCCAAGTTGCTGGCGCAACGCGTGCACGTCCGGTGTAATCAACCCCAGGTCTTCAGCGACAAGCGGCAGCGGTCCCAACTCCTGCGCCGCGACTTCAAACAGGTCGGTGCCCGGCCCCGGTGCCCACCGCCCGCTAGCTGCGTTCTCGGCATCAGCGGGCACTTCCCAGAAGTTCGCGAATCCTCTGAAGTGGTCGAGCCGGAGGATGTCCGCCTGTGTCAGGGCCATGCGAAAGCGCTGCACCCACCAGTCGTAACGTCGTTCCTTGAGCACATCCCACCTGTAAAGTGGATTACCCCAGAGTTGGCCCGTCTTGATGTGGAAATCCGGGGCGGCCCCAGCCACAGCAGTCATCCGGCCGGTTTCGTCCAGAAAGAAGATATCCTGGTGGACCCAAACGTCGGCGCTGTCGTGGCCTACGAAGATCGGGATGTCGCCGACGATGTGAACCCCACGTTGGTTTGCGTAGGCTTTAAGTTGAAGCCACTGGCCGAAGAACACAAACTGCGAGAAGACCTGGAACTCAACTTCGTCATGTAACTCCAGCCGTGCCCGCTCCAATGCCTGCGGTTCCCGACGCGCTAGCTCCTCCTCCCAGGAGAGCCACTCCGACCCACCGTGGGCGTTCTTCAGGGCTGCAAACAGTGCGAAATCTTCCAGCCACTCTTGCTGTGTCGCCCGGAAGGACTGTAGACGTTCGCTCAACTTAGGGCTAGCACCTGCTAGGAAGCGCCGGTGGGCAATCTGCAACAGGTGCCCTTTCAAAGGGATAACCGCGCGGTAATCGACATAGCCTTGCGCCAGAGGTTCGATGCCGGCCAAGTCCTCCTGCGACAACAATCCTTCCTGTATAAGGAGGTCAGGACTGACCAGGTTCGGGTTGCCCGCGAACGCCGACAGGGACTGGTATGGCGAGTCGCCGTAGCCTGTAGGCCCCAGTGGCAGTACTTCCCATAGCTGCTGTCCGGTAGCGTGCAGGAAATCAACAAAGGCGTTGGCTTCCGGGCCGAGATCACCGATACCCCAGGGTCCGGGCAGCGAGCTTGGGTGTAACAATAGGCCGCTGGAGCGGCGGGTAAGTATCGAGGACGCTGTAGCCTGATCGCTGTTCATTGGATCTCCTGGTTGTATTACACGTTCGCGTGCGACTGCGTAACTGTTGGCACAGCGTAACCCCCTCCGGCCTCAGAACGTACAGGGCGAGGGTGGTTGAGGACGCCTGCTACCGGCGACTAACCGTTTAGCTCGTCCGCCTCGATCTCTTTTTGCTCCGGCGAGACACCTTCGTCTCCGGTCTGGCGGTGCTTGCTGCCAAACTGCTCCAGCGCGTCCAGGTTCAACGCGGCAACCTCGGCAACTTCTTCGTCGCCACTTATGACACCTTCTGCCTGCGCCCCTGACACGCCACCTATGTTACCTGCCGAGGGCGCGGCAGTGCTCATTGTGCTCAAGCCGGTGTTCAGCCCGGCCAGGTTGGCGGAAATTATGCCTGCGGCTGCCGGTCCCTGCGCGGTGCCGGCATCTGCCTCGTCCAGGCGCTCAGCTTGTTCAGCATTCTGGTGGGCGTCGGCCCTGTCCATTCTGTCCATTGTGGTCCTCCTCTATGAAACGTTTCTGAGCCTATTTCTCAGTAGCGAACCAGAGCCACACGCCGCGCTTAGGAAAGCCGGTACCAGCCCGAACGCAGGGGTGGAATGGTGGTGCGTAGAGTACCCCCTGAGATACGAGCGGACGGGAGGCGGGATAGCAGGTCTGAGACTTCGCCATCCTTCATTTCGTTCCCAAGCAAAATCTCAGCTTCAAGGGGCGCGTCGCTATTGTTGAAAAGTGCCACGACCCTCTCCCCTCCGTGAGCGCGCATGAAGCCGTAGCCTCCCCTATCGTCTATCCACACGGTGGAGACGTCTCCCTTGCTCAGGGCAGCGCTTTCGCGACGTGCGTTGATGGCTATCTTGAAGAAGTCAAGAAGCTGCCGGTCTTCGCGGCCCCAGGGGTATGAGGCGCGCCCCTCTTCGGCGTAGCTACCTTCAACCCCTGCCTCGTCCCCGTAATAGATCATGGGTGACCCCGGATAGGCAAGTTGCAGGGCCGTGGCGAACGTCACGCGCTCCTTGTTGCCGTCCATGCGCGTCAGAATGCGGGCCGTGTCGTGGGAGCCGAGGATGTTCATCTGCGCGTGGAAGGAGAGTGGCGGAGTGTCGCGGCGGCGAGTCTCAAGACGGTCGTCCAGTTCCGTGGGGGATAGCTTGCCCATCGCGAAGCCCATGACGCTGTAGCCGAAGCGATAGTTCATCGTAGCGTCGAAGCTGTCGCCCACTAGACGCTGGGGTGCGTTCTCCCAGTCCTCCGCCACAAGGTAGGCTTCCGGGTAAGCGCGCCGCACTGCCTTGCGGAAACGCCGCCAGAACTCGTGTGTCACCCAGGGTGTGACATCCGTCCGCCAGCCCACGGTGCCCAACGAGAGCCACTTCAGCGCGATTCCATCCTTGCCGAAGAAGAACTCCTCGACCTCCGGGCACTCCACGAACTCCGGCATGGTCTTGATGCCCCAGGTAGTCAGCTTGTGCCTTATACCTAGCCAACCAACCCACCTTTCAGGCCAGTGGATAAAGTCGAACCAGCGGAAGTAGGGCGACTCCTTGCTCGTCAGCGCGTCCTGGAAGTAGGTGCTGTCGCTGGAGCAGTGGTTGAACACCCCATCCAGCAGCACGCGGATGCCCCGGTCGCGCGCCTCAACTATTACCTGCCTCAGATCGTCTTCGGTGCCCAGCCGAGGATCAACCAGGTTGTAGTCGGTGGCATCGTAACGATGGTTGGTGGGCGAAGCAAATATAGGCGTGAAGTAGATGCAGGTCACGCCCAGTTCCTTGAGGTAGTCTAGCTTGCCAAGCACGCCGGGCAGGTCGCCACCAAAGAAGTCCCGGCCCTTTGATGGGTGCTCGGGTTTGTCCTCCCAACCTGGATATAGAGGCTCCTGGCCGTAGGTGCCGCCACCCTTGCGGACGTTCTCCGGGTTACCTTGCGCGAAGCGGTCCGGGAAGATCTGGTAGAAAATTGTGCCTGGGAGCCAGGTCGGGGGTGTGTCGTTGGGGTCATACACGGCTATCTGGAACTCCCGCTCCTCCCACACCCCAAACAGCATTTCGACCTCGCCCTCCACCTGGTGCCGCTCGCGTATCGTGGAACCGTCGCGCAGTAAGAAGTGGTAGGTGAGCACCGTTGGCTCGTGGGGGAGCAGCACGACTGCCTGCCAGGCGTTCATAGCGTCGTCCCAGGAGAGGGCCACTCGCCAGCCATGTTCGCGGCGGGGGTCGGTGAATAGCGCCTCCGGGAGGGCGTCCGGCGCGGCTTGCAGGGTGATAGTCACGCGGGTGGAAGTAGGGGAGGAAGGTGGCGGTACGTGGGTCAGATTGCCGCCTCTGAGCCGCCGCGCGGCCTGCAAGCTCAACGTTTCGTCTGGCATTTAGAAGTCCTCACCGAAAGGGTTCTGTGGTCGTGCATGGTAAATGGTTTGCGCCAGGCCATCTCCCTTGGGAGCTTGCCCATTTGCCTGTCTACCCGCGCTTGCGTCGTCCTCGGTGTCTGCCCAATTGAGGTCCTTGAGCTTGTCGGCTACCGGATCGCTTTCGACTTCGCGCATGGCGAGAAAAGGCAGCAGGTTACCGATTGCCAGCCTCGCGCGTCGAAGCGTATGATGCAGGCTCTCGGACAAGTTACCCATCTTTGGCTCCTGGTAATGCGACAGCAGACTTCGGGCGGTGTGCAGTTGACACCAGGGACAAGGTAGGGGCGTGAGAGTTCGCGCCCCTACCTTGCGAGTTGTCATTGGTACGCTGAAAGGAACTAACCTTTTACCGCGCCGCTGGATAGACCACTCACAATCTGCCTCTGCGTGAGGAAGAAGAAGATGACCACAGGGAGCGCGCCCACCAAGGCGGCCGCGGTTATCACGCCCCACTCCTGCGAGCGGTCGCTGGCGAACAGGAAGAGTCCCACCATCAATGTGAACTCGTTTCTATCCCTCAGCATCAGGCGCGCAATGAGGAACTCACCGTACACGCCGATGAAGGTCAGTATGCCGGTGACGGCAAGGATGGGACGGGATAGCGGCAGGATGATCTGGTAGAACACCTGCCACCGATTTGCCCCGTCGATCGTGGCGGCCTCGTCAAGCTCCCTCGGTATCGAGTCGAAGAAGCCTTTCATCAGCCAGGTGTTGAAGCCCAACGCGCCACCTATGTAGATGAGAATCAACCCTCCGTGCGTGTTGAGGCCGAGCCACTCCAGCCCGCGTATGTTGCCAAGTTGCTGTAGCATCAGGAACAGAGCAACCAGGGCGAGCGTGTTGGGGAAGAGCTGCACCAGCATGACCGTGAGCAACGTCCCGCGTCTGCCCTTGAAGTGGAAGCGGCTGAAAGCAAAGGCCGACAGCGCGGTGAAGGACACGATCAATATGGCGCAGATCAGGCCAATCTTCGCGGAGTTGAAGATCCAGAGCATAAAGGGCGTCTGCGGGTCGGTGTACAGTCGCTGGTAGTTGGCGAACGTTGCCCCATTCGGGATGAAGCTCAGCCCCACCAACGAGTTGAGCGGGTTGAACGAAGCCGATATGATCCAGGCCACCGGGTAGAGCGCGAAGACGGTCGCCAGCAGCACCAACGCTAGCTTGAACAGCAGTTTCAGGCGGCGTGTAGCTGTGAGGTTCCCTTCGCTCCGAACCGGGCGCGCGGCTACTGCCTCTCTGCTTGCGGTCTTTATGCTCATACGAGGTTCTCCAATCGCCGTGTAAAGCGGAAGTTGAAGGCGGTGAGACCGGCCACCAACACGAATATGAAGAGGCCAATGGCGGACGCAAGGCCGTAGTCAGCGCCCTGCCCCGCGCCGAAAGCCAACCGGAAGGTGTAGGAGAGCAGAATGTCGGTCTGCCCGGCGGGGGTTGCAGCCCCAGGGATGGGCGGACCTCCTCTGTTGTAGGCCTCTATCGCGCCGAAGTTGTTGAAGTTGAAAGCGAAGGAGCCTATCAGCAGCGGCGCGATAGCTACCAGGAGCAGGGGCAACGTGAGCTTGAAGAACTGCGTCCAGGCGGGCGCGCCGTCGATATCCGCCGCTTCATACATGTCGGTCGGGATCGATTGGAGTGCGCCCAGGCAAATGAGCATCATGTATGGGTAGCCAAGCCAGGTGTTTATTAAGAGGATACCCACTTTAGCCCAGGTGCCGTTCGAGAACCAATCCGGCGAGTCGCCAAAAATGCTGGCGATCAAGCCGCTGAATTGGCCGTAGTTGGGGTTCAGGAGGCCGACCCAGACAACTGTGCTGATGACCGCTGGGATCGCGTAAGGAATAACGATAAGGGAGCGCCATACACCCTTGAACGGAAGATTCTTATCGTTGAGGACGAGCGCCATACCCAGTCCAACCGCGAAGGTGAACAGCACCGACAGCAATGCGAAGGTCAAATTCCAGATGAAGACCGAGATGAACGGACCCTGGATGTTCTTGTCGGTCAGCACGCGAGTGTAATTTTCCAGGCCAACAACCACGCTGTAGCCGGGGCTGAGAGTCTTACCGTCGGGGGCCGTGAAAGTACCCCTCACGGGGGTATACACCACGCCGGTCTGTTGGTCTGTCAGGTTGTCGGTCGCCGGGTCGTGGACGTACCTTTGTATCGACTCGCTGGCCCTGCCAAGTCCCGCGACTTTTATGAGCTTATTGCCACTCTCCAGCTGCATCTGCGTCAGCCTGCCGAGGTACTGGAGGGACTGTGTAAGCTCTAGCTTCTGGTATTGTTTACCGGCTGAATCGCTGAGGGTGGCAGGCAGATCGCCCGCCGCCTCAAGTGGTTTGAGGCCCTCTTGCTCGTTGCCGAACAGCCGGTTGCCCTCGGGGTCCTCGAAGACCAGCAGGAACGTGCCGTCGGGGTTGCGGTAGGCCGTCCATGTGTAGCTGACGGCGTTCTCGGGCTGGAAGTACTGGCTCGTGAGCTGCGCCAGCACCTGCTCTTTGGTCAGGAGATGGCCGTCGCTATAATTAGTCAGCGACGTGTACATCGTGAAGCCGAGGGGGTAGACCACCATCAAGAGCATCAGCAAGAGGCCCGGTGTGAACCACCGCCAGGGGTACACACGATCGTCAATAAAGAGCCAGTTGACCACCGCCGTCACAATGAGGAGGACGACCGCGACCGCTCCCTGGTTCTGGCCGAAGAGAGCGTAGGCGAAGTAGAACGCTACCGCGTCAATGAAGAGTAAGCCAAGTATGCGAAGGAGCAGGTTCGAGGTAGGGAGAGAGGCGCGCCCTCGCGCGCCTCCCCCTTTACCGGTGCCTGGATCTCCATCGTTACGGCGTTGTGAGCTTGCCTCGGATGGTGTTGGCTGCATCGGTAATCGCCTTCGCAGGTTCTTCCTGCTGCTGGAATACGAGGTTGATAGCCTTGGTCCAGTCCTCCCAGACCGCCGACATCTGCGGGATGGCAGGCATCGGCCTACCGAGCGTGGCCGACTGCGCGAAGGCCGCGATGTCTACGTCGCTGGGGTCCGTGGAAGCAGCCACTTCCTTTTGCACGGGCAGCCACGCGGGGATGCGCGGGTCGGCCTCGTACATCGCCCGCATAGGCTCGTCGGCAGCCATGAACTCGGTCAGGAAGGCCTTGGCGATGTCCTTGTTCTTCCCGAACGCGGAGACCATGAAGCCCTGCGAACCCACGAACGGCGCGGGCTGCTCATCCATCATAGGAAGCGGCGCGATGCCATAGTTGATGCCGGCCTTGCGCAGGTCCGCCAAGCGCCACGGGCCGCCCACCGTCATGGCAGACTTGCCGGTCGCGAACAGGGTCTCACCGATCTGGCCCGTGATGTCAGGACGCAGCAGGCCGTTCTTTATCATCTGGTCGATCTCAGTCATGGCCTTGATGCCGCCGGGGTTGTCGAGGCCCACGTCACTGGGATCGTAGGTGCCATCAGGGTTCTGCTTGAAGACATATCCACCGAAGCCCGTCCACAGCGGATAGGAGTGGTAGGGGTCGCCCTGCATGAGCACGAAGCCCTGGTCTACCTTACCTTCGTCCTGGAGCTGCTTGGCGATGGTCTTCAACTCCTCCCAGGTCTTGGGAGCTTCCGGTACCAGGTCCTTGTTGTAGAGGAGGGCGATAGCCTCAAGGGCGTACGGGAGGCCATAGACCTTGCCTTCGTAGGTGAAGGCCTGGACAGTCACGGGGTCAAAGTTGCTCTGGACGGCGGTCAGGTCGAGAGGCTCAACCAGGCCGTTGGTGACCAGTTCGCCTAGCCAGTCGTGAGCGCCCGCGATGATGTCGGGGCCTTCACCGGCGGGTCCGGCGGTCTTGAGCTGGTCGCGGATCTGGCCGAATTCCAGCTCCTGCACGGAGACAGGGATGTTGTACTTTTCGGTGAATTGCTGGCCCGCAGCGGTCACCGCAGGCACCGCCAACCTCTGCACCCACAGAGTCAGCACGCCTTCCTCGGAAGGCTTACCAATTGCTACAGTAGGGGTCGCCTCGGTTTCCGGGGCGGTAGTCGCCGTGTCATCAGCCGCGGGTGCCGTGGTGGCGGTATTGTCTACGGCCGGTTCCTGCGGGTTCGTGGCAGTAACGCCCGCCTCCGGCGCAGTAGTGGCCGTTTCGGCAGCCGGTGCTGTGGTGGCGGTCCCAGGCACGGGAGTGGCCGCGGGCTGGTCGCCGCAAGCTGCCAGCAACATCGAGGCGATCACGAAAAGTACGACCAGTTTAAAATGCTTCCGCATTGAAGAACTCCTCCTTCTGATTCTTGAAAGTGGGTTTCAGAAGACCTCGCCGCTAAGTCGGTCTCGGGCTACGGCTGCCTGCAAGATTCGCGCCAAGCAGGCACTTTGAGCCTGTGTGGTCAGGCGTAAAAGGCGTCTCTCGCAAGAGGTCGCTGAACTCCAGATTTGTTCTATGGTGTGTTACTACTAACTTAATGAGCATGTTAGTTTTGCTGTTGCCGATGTCGCCGGCAAGTCACCTTTTGGCACCTCCTTTCTGACCGCCATGCGGCGTCAGTGACGAAGTGGAGTCCGCGTGCGCTCTCAACCATAAGAACAGAACTGTAGGGCCAGTCGCTCAGAGGGAAGGCATGGGCAAAGCACGCAGAGAGTGTAGAGCGCAGGGGCGACGGGAACGATCTGGCGAAGGCTACGCCTGGGAGTTAGGGCAACTTCCACTGTGCTGAGCAGTCTGCCAAAGGCCGACAAGCTAGATGTGTGCCACTCTCCAGTAGCCCACGTTCTCTAAACCCCCTACCATGCGCAAAGGCACGGTATTGGTATACTACCAACTTGGCTTTTCTGTCAATGCTATTTTGGCTGCCCGTGGACAGGCACTAATGTGAGTGTTAGTCGCGGAAGGTGCCGGAGGCGGGATTTCAGGAGGTGCTGGTCCTACCTGGGTACTGCTGCGTATTCGTGCGTGCAGGTCCGGTCGTAGCGTGTGCCCGTGGGGCTGAATCATGCTGCATCCCCGCTCATATGTTATAAGGTGGTTATAACATATGAGTCGGCAAGGTCGGCAAGGATTGTGCTCATCATCATGGACGCCAGCTCATTTGTGAATACGTCGGCTGCAGGGTGGCAGAGCGCCTCGTAGGAGCAACTTGCGCTACCTGAGGACTATTCATTCACCCCAGCTCTGAGTAGATTACTGCAGCTAGTCAGTTGATGACCAAGTTGCCCTCGACCAGATAACTAGATCATACATCCTAAATTGGACCGTAGATAGGTTCATTGCTTAGCTAACTCTTACGACTGAAGATATCTCCTGGGAGATGCTCGGCAGTCAAAGTACTATAGCTCTTGGAGCATTCCCAGATCCACTTTGAAGTCTTACAAGTCGCAGGTCATCGACCGAGAGTGTCGACCCGCTAGCCTGGTCGCCCGCGCCAAATCTCTCCTGGATGACGCGACGGGCCAGACTTATATTGCTGCACCCGCGGGACAATGAGAGTTATGCCGACGAATGGAAAGCATTTGGTTTGTGTTGATAGGGCGTGATCTTGCGATGCGTGAAGGGGTGATGTAGCCAGTGGGATGGGAAGCACTCAAGCAGTGGGGTGATGACGTCGCTCGCATCGAACCGCTCGCCGGCGGAGTGGCCAACGACGTGTGGACCGTGCGCGTCAATGGGCACCTCGCGGTCGGTCGTCTCGGTGTCAGGAGCGACGCTGATCTCGCGTGGGAGACCGAGCTCCTCGAACGCCTCGCCCGTGAAGGTCTAACCGTGCCGGTGCCGATCCCGACGATGGACGGGCGGCTGTTCGCCGACGGTGTGGTGGTGATGACCTACGTCGAGGGCGGACCGCCCGAGACGGATGCCGACTGGCGTCGCGTGGCCGACACGCTCCGACAGATGCATCGGTTGACGCAGGGGTGGCCGCAGCGCCCGGGCTGGCGATCGTCGACCGACCTCCTGCACGCCGAGACCGGGACGAAGATCGACCTCGGCGCGATGCCGCCTGAGGGCGTTGCTCGATGCCGAGCAGCGTGGGCGCGGCTAGTCGGACGGCAGACCTGCGTCGTCCACGGCGACCCCAACCCACGCAACATCCGCATGACCGCAGATCGGGTCGCGCTGATCGACTGGGACGAGGCGCACGTCGACGTCCCCGACCTCGACCTGGTGATGCCTCACAACGCTGCCGGTCTCGACCACGAGGCATACGACATCGCCGCGCAGGCGTGGGCCGCCTGGGAAGCCGCCGTCTGCTGGGACGACGAGCACTCAGTCAAGCGGCTCGCCGAAGTTCGAGCGGTATGAGCAGCAGCGGCAGCGAATCCAGGGACCACCCCTACTGCCTGGAACTTCGGCGCCCCTTTCGACGACTCGGCCGAAGCCTAGCGACGCTGTCACCAGGGGCAGGATAACACTGCAGAAGGTGGAATGCCCCAAGCCAAACCCGTGAGAAACAGAACCTTGCGGGATATGGGCAGGCTAGGGCGAATTGCTCACTCGAAACCACCGGGATCTTGCGTACCGAGACACTCCGGGTCGTTCCTCGTCGAAACTGAAGGCCCCATTCTGCCCCGGTGACAGCGTCGCTAGGTTTGGGCCTATGTACCTGTTGATCTTCACCAGGAGACGGACACTGCACCCACTTTGAACAATGTCCATAGTCGAGCTAAATGACCCACTAGTGGTCAATGTTATAAATCGGTTATAAAAATGCGAAAGAGGGGCCACGTAGCCCCTCTTTCCGTGCGTAGAACTTGTCGCGTCCATTGTAATTTGAGAATGAGAATAGCGCGAGAGTGCCACCACAAGTTCTTGGTCGGTGAGAATAATCTACTATAAAGTGAGAAAAAACGGCACTTTCTAGCGTAAGTTGAGAAAAAACGTCAGCCGCATTCCACGCCGCTCGCTGCTCATTTAGCGCCCCACCTGAGCAAACCTGGTACTCACCACCTCCGGCTCCCTCTTAATACCCTCGCCGCCTACCCATTGCCCCCATTGCTCCCCTGCCTCCTCACTCCGCCCTCGACCGCATGCCGCCCCATGTCTCCAGACCCAACCCACGCCGCCCCATGCCGCTCCGTGTTCTCAGGATGGGAAAAGAGTTAGGTCATATAGCGCCCGTGGCACCCCTTGTGTGTCAGGTGTGAAAGGTAGCGGGAACTTTTCAGATGCTCGCGGCGTCCTCTTTGTAACGAGCCATAGACCATTAGCAAGGAGGCAGCCGATGAAGATGAAAATGAAGCGTCACTCAAGCGTAAGCAGCTTTAGACCCCTCGTAGCACTCGTCACACTGGCCCTGGTAGCTACAGTCACGTTCGCCGCGCCCGGTGCTCGACAGGCCCACGCGCAAATGGGAGGGGACGTATATGCCAGCGCCGACCTTACACCCGGAGGCGCTGAGACCAACCCGAACGGCGCGGCCAGTGGAGCCACCTTCGAGCATACGTCCTCTGGCGGGACGAGAGTAACCATCTCACTCGTGGGCCTGCGGCCCAACACCGAGTACGCCGCTCACATTCACGACGGCAGTTGCGCGGGCGATACTCTGTACGGGCTTGAGGCCGTGCGCACCGACGCCACGGGCACCGGCCTCTCTACGAGCGAGGTAGCGGCGGAGGTGGAGTTCGGACGCTGGTACGTTGATCTGCACCCGGAAGGCGGAGCAGGTGAGGCGGGCCATGCGGGTGCGGACACGTTGTGCGGACTGGTCACTCCCGCCCTGGCCGGCGCTCCCCTCGCACCTGGCGCACTTGGTGGACCCGGCATGGGAGAGAACGCGCCGGGTATGCCTCGTACAGGCTCCGCCCCTGGCAGCATGCCGGCACCCTCTATCGAGAGCCTGCTCCTCATCAGCTTTGTAGTTGCGCTTGCCGGTGCCTTACTGGTGCTCGCGGCGCGGCGTAGAGTTGACAAGCTACACCGGCACAATGGTTAGTGTCTAACCAAATACCTGGCGGAGAGGGGCCGACCAGCAATACTCGCAATAGTCGGAGAGAGGAATAGTGCGGTATGGTGGTGGCCCTGGCTGCTAAGGCTACTCACGCAACAGAGCGCAGACGGGGTAAACGCACCCTGCTCTGCGCTCTGTTCCTTGCTCTTGAGAGTGGGAAGCTAACTTTAGGTGCCTGCCGTGCCTAAGTTACTACGTCTACGGCTCTAAGGCTGAGACACCTTACGTTGCTCCTGCTGTTCCTGCTGCTTGCGCCAACCGTACCGGGTCAAGCCCTGTGGCTTGTACACGTTGAGCACGAGGATGACGAGCAACAACACCGTGCCGCCAATGGAGTGGACCAGTGTGCTCCCCAGTGTGCGTAGCTCGTCACCTGGCGTCGCGGGGTCTGCCGCTCTGTGTGCGTAGTAGCTGATGGTCTGCGTTTCCGCCAGCAAGACGACGGTCGCAAGTACGGTCAGCAGAAGTGAGATTAAGACCCAATAGTGCCGAAACAAGCCCCACCGGGTGCCCACCGACATAACAACCCCGGTAAGCAACGAGGCGAGGGCCAGGGGGACTATGACGTACCGGGCTATCAACTCCATCCCAAGATAGGCGGCACGCACCGTCTGAGCGTCCTGGCTGGCCGCCGTTGTCACGTCGAGGGCTATATAGGCCGCGACCGCGCCAATCCAGCCCACGGAGGCCGTGAGATGGATACTGAGGGCGAACTTGCGCAGGCCGGGTGGCATAATCATGGTGTGGTTGCAGTGCTGGTCGCGGCCATATTAATCTAATGGTCCTCGCCGCCAGGCTCGTGTCCTGGCGTGCTTCCGGGCGGGCAAGTCAAGCTGGGGTTGAAATCCGCGAGCGCCCCGTTGGGGTTCTCGATGAACCACAGATGGAGCGCGTAATGCTCGTGCTCGACGCCCGCATGAGCGGGGAGCTTACCGAACGTCCGTCCGAAGAGGCTAGGAGGGTCGGACACCGCGTCTGCCACCACCTCGTACTCGACTCCCAGCACCCGCCCCTCCGAGTCGAACATCAGCGCCTGGGGGCGGTTGCTGTCGATGGGGCCTCGGAGGAGCGTTTCGTTGGTAGCGTGAAAGCCCATCGCTCCATGCTCAACGGACTGACCGAAGGCTGTGGCATCGAGGCAAAACTCGTCTCGAACGTACCCTTCGCGCGCTGCCTGCTCCACCGTGTATGACGCAAAGCGTGCCCGGACCGGCGCTGCCTCAGCCGGTATGCCGCCGCCAACTGGCAGTGTCGGCGTGCCCGCATCAGGTTTAGCAGTCGGTGTGCTGCCGCTTGAGTTGCCCCCCGGCAGGTGGCGACCGGGTCCGTGCTGACCACCAATGCCTGTGACCATGATGATAGCGACCAGCACGACCAGGACGAGAGCGACGAGACCAAACATCTTCACCCAGCCCGGTGTGCCCGGTGGCGTGTCACGGGGTACGCCAGCGGGTGCGTCCGGGGCCGCTCCAGGGTCGGGCCTTGTGTCAGATTGCGACATAGTTGTTTCTCCCTGTATAACCAAGTACCAGATAATCAGTACCATGTCAGACCTGCCACGCCCAGACTACGGTAGTTCGTGGCCGGAGTCAATAAGCAAAGCCCGCGCTTCCTTAATTTGTGAACAGTGTCCGCAAATTGCTCAGAAACTTCACGTTACCTCCACGCGCGACGCTTTACCCACACATGGTATCAGAGAATACGAGCGAGCGACTGCTCCTCCAGGGCACATCCAGGCACACCTGGGAAGGATGCCTCATGTCGAAACCTGACCGGCGGGTACAGCGCACGCGAGCAGTGTTGCAAAAGGCGTTGCTCGACTTGATTGCGGAACGTGGCTATGACGCTACCACGATCCAGGATATTGTTGAGCGCGCCAACGTCGGGCGTACCACCTTCTACCTGCACTACGGCAGCAAAGACGATCTATTTATGAGCTGCCATGAAGCCATTGTCTCGGAGTTTCACTTTGGGCCGCTCCACCCCCACCCCCTCTCCCGTGAAGCATTGCTGTCGCCCCAAGTGCCACCAGGCATGATAGCGGCATACCAGCATCTCAAAGAGGCGTGGGCGCGCTTGCATCCCATCTTCCAGGGCAAGGATGGTCCGTTGCTCCTTCGGCGCATGCGTGACTGGAGCGCGCGAGAAATCGAGGCCAATCTGCGGAGCGCCTTTGAGGGGGCCGACAGCACTATCCCCCTCGACGTGCTGGCGATATATCTGGCAGGGGCGCAGCTCGCGCTCGTGCAGTGGTGGCTTGAGACACCCCAGCCCCACACACCCGAAAGCATAGCCTATACGTTCCACCGCTTGCAGCGAGCGGCCATCCGTGACGCGTTCAGGCTGATGGACGGTGGTAAGGACGGTGGTGAGTGTGAGTAGGCACTGACAGCCTCTTACGGCACTGTACGGCTCTTACAACGCCTTACACGCCCAAGAGAAGCGAACGCCCTCTAACCTCTACGGAGCGTTACTGTCGTCTCCAAACGCGGAGGGCGAAGGGCGACCCTCCGCCCTCCGCCCTCTCCCTTCCGTAACTTCTCCCGCCTTTACGCCCAATAGCCGAGGGCTAGGAGCGTAAGCCTATATCCTTCGTGCCGAACGCGTCCTACGGGCAACCACTAGCCCCACGATGAGGAGCGCACTCGCAAGTAGCGTGAGGAACAGCATACCACTCTCGGTCGCGTTTGGTGCGCCGGTGCGTGGCATGCCCGGCTGCATACCTCCCATGTCGCCCATATCGCCCATATCCCCCATCGGGTCTTGAGAGACCACACCGCCCCCAGCGGCTGAAGCCGGGGCCATGAGGTCCAGGTTGTACCAGGTCTTGGCCCACTGCATGAACTGCTGTATCTCGGCTTCTTGCGATGTGATGATGTTCTGCGCCAGCGTCTTTAGCTCGCTGTGCGTGGCGCGGGTGGGCACCAACTCCGACATGGCTATAGCCCCACGATGGTGCTCGTGCATCATCTGTAAGAAGGCTTTGTCGAACTCGTCACCCCGCAGGTTTTCGAGCGACATTGACATACCGTGCATGTCCCCGTGCATCATCCCGCTCATAGGTGCCATGTTGTACCACTGCTTGAGCCAGTTGGTCATGTCCGCGGTCTCGCGCTGTTGGTCCGCGATGATGTTGCGCGCCACAGTCTTAAGCTCCTGGTGAGCGGTACGCGCCTCCACCAGGCCAGCCATCTCTACGGCACCCTGGTGGTGCTCGATCATCATGCTCAAGAAGTGCTGCTCAAACTCCGCCCCCGACATACCGCTCAGATGCTCAACATCGGTCTGCGTCTGTGCGAGCGGCGAGGTGGAGGGTGCGCTTAGAGGCGAGGCTGCGGCGGGTGCTGTGGACAGCGCGACGACAGCGAACAAGAACACGGACAAGAGGGCACCGAAGGCGAGGCTACACGCGGCGAGGGCCGGTGCCCCACTCCTGTTCGTGCGTAGGGTGCGATTACGTAATAGTTGAAACATCTTTCTCCTCCATAGTGGTTGATTGATGGTTGTTACAGGTATGCAGTGTCTGCTTCATGCTCCCTGTTTCCTGCTGCCTGTTCCCCCATTTCGAGCCTATGACTCCTACTGCTTTGGCGGCTTGTTGGGCTACGAACCGCCTGAGTACAGTCGCGGGCCGCGTGGCCGTGGTCGTGGTACTGCTCCTTACACTATGCCTCACCCAGGTTGAGCGTAGGGTGTACAAAGGTCAAAGCTTGGTGACAGTCACTACTAGGACAGGCACCAGGCGTCTCCTTATCACTTGGTCGCGTTTGCGGCTGCTGCCTGGCTCCCCGCAGGTATCGCTGCCCT
Organism: Chloroflexia bacterium; assembly: GCA_036386675.1. Lineage (GTDB taxonomy): Bacteria > Chloroflexota > Chloroflexia > QHBQ01 > JADMIH01 > JADMIH01. The sequence continues at coordinate 33,172 of DASVVE010000035.1, forward strand.
CCCCACCTCCCGCAGGTCTAGGCGTCGCAGAGTTTGAGCGTTGAGGGCCACGATTATCGTGCTCACGGACATCAGGAGCGCGCCCACCGCCGCAGGCAGCACCACCCCGAAGGGTGCCAGCACGCCCGCAGCCAGAGGTAGCGCCACGGCGTTGTAGCCGACCGCCCAGGTCAGGTTCTGCATCATCTTGCGATAGCTGGCCCGGCTCAACTCGATAATGCGCGCCACGTCCCTGGGGTCGTTCCTGACGAGCACGATCCCAGCCGAAGCACGAGCCACGTCGGTGCCCGCGCCTATCGCTATGCCCACATCGGCTTGCGCCAGGGCGGGTGCATCATTCACACCGTCGCCCACCATAGCTACCTGGGCACCGCTGCGCTGTAGCTCCTTCACGCGGGCGCTCTTGTGCTCTGGAAGGACTTGCGCGAAGTATTCCGTAATGCCAAGTTCCGCCGCTACCCAGCGCGCTACCTCCTCCGAGTCGCCGGTGAGCATCGCCACTCGCACGCCCTGCGCACGGAGGGCAGCTATCGCCTCGCGGCTCTCCGTGCGGATCACGTCAGCCAGCGCGAACGCCGCCAGCACCCGCGCGCCTTCCACCAGGTAGACGACCGTTTGGCCGCGCTCGCCCCACTCCCGCGTCTGCGCGGCCAGGTTGTCCGGCAGCGTAGCACTACTTTGCTTGAGGAGTTGTGGACCACCCACCTGTAGCACCCTGCCCCCGCCTACGTTTGCTTCTACACCACGGCCGGGAAGAGCCTGGAAGTCGGTCACGGCAGGTAGCCGTACACCCCGCTCTTTAGCACTCTGCACGAGGGCGCGAGCGATGATATGCTCGCTGTCTCCCTCTATGGCTGCCGCGAGTGCCAGGGCTTCGTCCTCGCTGACGCCCTGCCCCTCCGCGACCCCCATGCCGACCAGACCCTGCTCTCCACGGGTGAGTGTGCCGGTCTTGTCGAACACTACTACGTTGAGGTTGCGGGCCTTCTCAAGGGCCAGGCGGTCGCGCACCAGGATGCCATTGCGAGCAGATAGGGTGGTGGAGATCGCTATTACCAGTGGGATAGCCAGGCCCAGCGCGTGGGGGCAGGCCACGACCAGCGTGGTCACGACGCGCTCCAGCGTGTAGTTGTCAAAGCCGCGAGCGAGCACCCACACCACGAGTGCGAGCGCGGCCACGCCAACGGCCACCAGGGTGAGCCAGTACGCGGCTCTGTCCGCCAGCGCCTGCACCCGCGTGCGGCTCGTCTGGGCCTCTCCCACCAGTCGCATGATGCCCGCGAGCATCGTCTGCTCGCCGGTGCGGTTGATGAGCACGCGGAGAGAGCCGCTGCCGTTCACGGTGCCCGCTATCACTTCGCTACCCGCTACCTTGTCCACCGGCCTCGACTCGCCAGTTATCATGCTCTCGTTGAGCTGGCTCTGGCCCTCCGCGACCACTCCATCCGCGGGCACCTGCGCGCCCGGTCGCACGAGCACCAGGTCGCCCACTACGAGCGCGCTTGCGGGCACGCGCTCGGTGCGGTCGCCCACGATGCGCTCCGCCGTGTCGGGGAGGAGCTTGGCGAGTTCGTTGAGGGCGTTTTGGGCGCTCCCGACCGCTCGCATCTCCATCCAGTGACCCAGCAGCATGATCGTCACGAGGGTAGCAAGCTCCCAATAGAAGGGCATGCCTTCCACCAGGCCGAACGTGACGGCCAAACTGTAGAAGTAGGCTGTGCTTATGGCAAGTGCCACGAGCGTCATCATGCCTGGCGTCAGTCGGCGCAGCTCGTCTACGGCACCCGTCAGGAATACCCATCCGCCGTACCAGAAGATGATGCTGCCCAAGACGACTTCCAGGTACTGCGCTCCGGGAAACTGGGGCGCTGTGTAGCCGAGCAACTCCTGGAGGAGTGCCGAGTATATCAATACGGGGATTGTCAGCAGCAGGGAGACCCAGAAAGGTCGCCTAAACATCGCCTCCGAGTGACCGGCATGCCCACCGTGCCCACCATGCCCAGAATGCCCTGCACCCGCCGCATGCCCACCATGCTCCTTATGTGCGGCGTGCTCTCCAGTTACCCCCTGGCTGGCGTGTGTCGGGTGTGCCGCGTGCCCGGAGTGGGCACCCTGAGCAGCCTGAGCCATCTGAGCGGTCTGAGTAGCGGAGGCAGTCAGGGCAATTGGGTCAACATGCTCGTGAGACCCCGTTCTGGTGCCGAGGCTTGCATGATGGCCTGCGTACTCGCCTGTGGTGTCCGCTACGGTGGTTGCGGTAGTGGCCGCGGTGTGGTCGTGATGGTGCTGCTGTACGGTCTGCTCTTGAGCGCTGGCACGGTCCTGGTGGGCGGTAGGCTCGCGGTGCCCACTATGTTCGCCATGTTTGCCGTGCTCACCGTGCTCATTATTCTTGCTGTGGTCGTGAGCGCTGTGGTCCGGCTCACTGCGCGCATGGTCGCTATGCTGGCCGTGCTCGGTGTGGCCTCCGTGCCCGCTGTAACCAACATTAATATGACCGCTATGGTGAGCGGAAGGTGCGGACTGTGTGGTGTCTCCCGCTCCTGGCTGGGCGCTATGCGCGTTCTTTTTACTTTCATCATTCATGTATGTGCCTCCTATGACCCAAACCCCCCCTGGGGGGGTTTATATGGGCATAGTGTAGCTAACAGGCCCAGTCGGGTAATCGGCCAATCGGAGTAAGCCGGTCCGAGACCTTAGCGCGAGCGGGTCTACAATAACTCAGCAGTTAGAAGCAGGGGAGATGGAGCGGAGAGCAACACCAGGGGACTGGGAGAGGCACCGCAAGGCACCGTCCCTCCAGGGATACCGGCCTTTAGTTGCCAGTGGAGAGGCTAGCTCTCGGCCCCGTCTGTAGTCTGCCCTCCAACGTACTGTTCCGGGTCTTTATCAAACTGCCTCTTGCAGCCAGGCGAGCAGAAATAGTAGGTCTGGCCGCCGTACTCGCTCTGCCCTGCCGCCTGTCCTGGGTCTACTTCCATGCCACAGACCGGGTCTACTGCCACCGCCGACTGTGCCGAATGCTCAGTGTGTGCCATCGTACATACCTCCTCGTAGCTCCTTGTTCTGCTGCCTGCTTCGCTCTATCTTTCTGTCTTTCTCTCGTTGCGCTACCCCGAACGGAGCGGCTGTCGGTTACTCTTACTTTGGGTGAATAAGCAGTGCCATCTCGTCAAAGTAGCCCCAGCGCGGCAAGAACGACTCCCACTCCGTGTAGTATCTGCCGCCGTCTCCCACGTCCATCAAGTACACCCCTGCCTCATCGTACCCGTACACCACTACCGTGTGCTCGTAGGCCACCAGCTTGAACCGCTCGCCCGCGTAGGTTTGGTAAAAGCCCTGCCGAGGGGTAGCCTTGCCGGTGGTGAGCCACACCACCACCGGATGCCCGTCGTCTATCTCCGCCTTCAGCCGCGCCGCGCCTCCGTAAAAGACGGTGGCATCATACCCGTGCGCTTCCAGCACCGGCACCAGCGGCTCGGCATACACGCCGTAATCTCTGGTCCCCCCGTGCGGCCCGTTTATATCGCCGCGAAAGCCCAGGTGAGGGTTCGGGTGCGTGGGCACCTCACTTATGAAGTGGTCCTGCGACACCACCTCTCCTCCCCAAAAGAGGGTCACGGCAGCCGCTGCCGCGTACTCACAACTCAGGCTGTACCGCTGCTTGATTGAGGGTACGCCCTCGATAACAACCGCCTCACCGTGCGCTGCGGCTGCTTGAGGCCGGAACAAGAACGAGAAGTCCGGCAGGCCAAGCGAAGCAGACGGTTGTGACACGGTGGACGGGGACGAGAAGGGGGATAGGGGCGACAAGAAGGCGGCGACCGTCAGCAGCACACCCAGGATGCTTGAGCGCGCGAGCTTGCGCCTGGTCCTGCGGGGTCGCGCCCCAAGACAGTGCGTTTTCTTCCAGTAGATCATGTGCGGCGTTCCTTTCTCAAGTCTTTTAGCTTTGTCTTTCTGTGACTTTGTTTACTTTTCGGGCGTGCTAGGGTAAGGTCACACTGTTACACAATCCGTACCACCTCGTACCTAGTTGGGCACTCTCCAGGTCGGGTTAGAGGGTGCGCTCGCGCCTTTCCCGCTGCTTTTCACGATCTTGCTTAGAAACTCCTCCATCATTCCACTGTCAAGCTCACCTATATGAATAGCCTGGATTACGCCCTCGGCATCTACGAACACATGGGTGGGTATCCCTGCGGTGAAGTACCTGTTCGTCACCACACCGTCTGTGTCCACCACAAAGGTCCAGTGGTAGCCCTTGCTCTTGACGAACTCGCGCACGTCGGCGGGGTTCTCCCTCATGTCGATGCCCACGATAGCCAGCCCCTCGGCTTTGTACCCGCTGTAGACTTCCTGCATGCGCGGCAGTTCCTCTTTGCACGGCGGGCACCAGGTAGCCCAGAAATTGAGCCAGACGGGTCTGCCCCGCAAAGATGAGAGCTTGACAGGCTCGCCGGTGCTCACGTCGGTTAGCTCGAAGTCGGGAGCCACAGCCCCGACGGTCACTTGCTCCTGCGGGCTAGCGCCGTCGGGCCTACGGGCACCGCCCAGGATGAGCCAAAGAGTTGACACCAAAGCTACTAGGGAGACAATTGTGCCGAATACCAGCCAACCTCGAAGAGCACCCAGCTTGGCTCGTGAACCTTCGTTGCCGCTGCTACCGCTGCTACCGCTGCTACCGCTGCTGCTCCCACTAATATTACTGAGTGACGATGACATAGCCTGGGACCATCATGTTCATGCCGCAGTTGATCTCGAACGTCCCCGTCTGCTGTGGAGTGAAGTCCATCGCAGTCACCTCGCCGGGGTTCGCCACACCTGATGCTCCGAGACCTCGGAGCGCCACGAAGCGGCCTCAGCCAGGGTCGCGGCCTTTGACGCTGAGGTTGAAATGTACAGGCACCCCCTGCTTCACCCTAATGACGCTCGGCTCGTAACTCATGTTAGCCCCGTTCACCACCAGGTCCACCGTCTGCCTGCCATCCGTACCAACAGGCGCGACCACAGCCTTAGCTGCCAACTCAGGTGCCACCTGGACCTGCGCGTTGGTCGCGGCACCGGCTCCCAGGCGCGTAGCGCTTAGAGCGCTCACCACCCACCAGCCGACGGCGATAAGTAATACGAGACCCAGGAGGGCCGCCGCCCACGGGACGGAGATTACGGTGCTCTGTTGTTGGTCCCGCACAGGCTGTGCTTGCCGCTGTCGTGGACCGGGGGGGTTGCTCACCTGCCGCCCGGTGCCACCCGCTCCCCCTCTGGCACCCTGCCGTTTGCCTGCCTTGCTATCATGCGGTCGTACCGGCACACCGGCGCTACCTCGCAACGGCCTCTCTTGACGTGGCTCTCTACCCGGCCCCGAAGCCGCCCCGGTTGCTTCCTGGGAAACGCGCACCGTTGCCCGGTCACTGGGAGTTCTGATAGCCTCCGCTGTTACTGCAACCGCAGGACTTCTTGAGGCTGTTGCCGCCTCACTCTCCGGCCTCCCCGCACTCCCCTCGCTCGCTCGCAACCTACGATCATACACGCTCCTCTTATGGAGGTCGGTGAGCACGGACAACGCCCGCTCTATACGCTCTGCTGCGGCCTGGTCGCCCTCAGTGAGACCTTCCAGTTTCTCCAGGTACGCTTCTGAAAGCTCGTCAGCGGTAGCGTTTCTGGACACGCCCAGCACGGCGTAGTAGTCCACCAGTCGCTTCTGGGATAGACCACCCTTCGGGGAGGTCGTGTTAGCGTGTATTGGTAAGTCTGCGTAAGACATCGCTTCGGCCTCCTCAACTCCTTCAATGCCCTCAGCCGCCTCTCTCCTTACGGCGCGTGCGAACAGCGGGAGCATCCGGTGGAAGGCAGCATGCCCAGGCGCGCTCTGCTCGATGAGCACAACCAGGCCCGCCATGCCCGCGACGTAGATCACTCCGAGGAGCACCGCCGTCCACAGGATAGCCTCCCTCGGAAACGCTAACATGACCGCGAGCATCGCGCCCATAGAGCCACCCATGACCCCACCCATCGCCCCATCCATGACTCCCATGAGACCACCGGCGCGGCCAAAGTAGACCCCAAGCGTCAATCCCAACACGATGCCAACCAGGTTGCCCCAGAACATGCTGTTGGAGGCCGCCGCCGCGCAGTACCCCAGGAGAAAGCCGTTGAGCATGCCCATCATCATGCCGGCCATCATGCCGCTCATCTCGGTGTACGCCTCGCGGAACCTACCCAGGTGCCTACCAACCAGACCACTGAGCGCCAGTACCGCCGCCCCGTAAAGCAGCCACATTGTGTTGTTCACTCTGCTATGCTCCTACTTGCTCCTGCTTACTCTCATGCTTACTCTTGTATGCTCTTGAACGGGCTTGTACGCTCCTACCCGGCTCTCACCAGGTATAAAGACATCTTCACCAGGGGTCAGTGCATCGGCATTAGCTGATGGATGTCGCAGCCCATACCCTGCATAGCCACCATCGCGGACGCTATCTGGGCCAGCATAAACACCGCGAGCAGGACACCGAGCGCCACAATAGCCTTATACGGGGAGACCTGAGTGGTAACACCCGGATGGTCGAGAAGCCTGCGCGCCCTCTCCTCGACTTGGTCCCAACGCCTGGGCGTCAGAAAGGCAAGGGAACCTCTCGGCGGGGGTGCGACCTCGACCCGCAGCCCCTTCTGCCATACTCGCACCAGGGCGCTGGCGAGTGCCAACCGGCGAGGCTCGCCCGCGACTGCGTCGTCACAGGCCATCTCCTGCTCGGAGAGCATCAGCGCGTATAGATGGCGAGTGGCGGGCAGGAACCAGGTGAGATCGCGCAGCACGCCACACAGCGCCGTCCACCACAAATCACCTCGGCGTACATGCTGTAGCTCGTGGGTCAGCACGGCGTCAAGCTCCTCGTCATCGAGGAATGCCAGCAGGCCGCTCGATACCACCAGTTGAGGTCTCAGTAGCCCGGCGGCCAGCGCCCACGGTTCGGTATCGGCGCACACTCTCACACCAGGTACGCGGCTCAGGCTCATGCGTAAGTCCGTGCCACAGGCCAATCGCCGTACCCTCTCTAGCAGGTGAGAGGGTGCCTCCCAACTGCGGCGTTTCATCTGGATGGGAAGGAGGGTCGCGCGCAGCACGTTGAGCGTGAACGCTATAGCCAATCCCAGGGCACCTACCCCGATGAGAGCCTGGGTGATAGCCACATCAAGGGGAGGCGCGGCGAGGAAGCACACGTGGGCGAGGAAGTGGGCCGTGAATACGCTGAGTAACACCACCGAGAGCGCGGGGATGAGCAACCCGGCCAGTGCCACCAGACGCCGGGTGATGAGCGCGCATGCGAAGCGCAACAACCACACACACGCCAGGGAGCCGCCGAGGGCCAGCAATAGGGAGACTGCGATGAGGAGGGTGTGCATTAGTGCTCCTCCTGAGCGGCTGAGTTAGAGGGTGCTTCAGCGGGTGCCTGTAATGATGCTTGTCCCGTTTGCGCCGCCCGCCCGGTTTGCCCGGCGCGCCGCCGCTCGATGTCGGAGAGCAGGCCCTCTACCTTTCGGGCCTCCTCCGGGTGCCGAGCCGAGTAGTCTTGCAAGCCGCGCTGGGTGGGGCCTGTGAACTGCACTAACAGCCTCTCAAGCACGTGACCTACAACCCCATGAATGAAGTCCTCCTGGCTCTGGCGAGGGCGGTAGAGGTAAGCCATGTCCTGACGCCGACTTTCCAACACTCCCTTTTTTGCCAGGCGGGTCATCGTGTTCATCACCGTGGTGTAGGCGATGCGCCTCTGTCTCTCGTCGCGTAGCGTCTCGTACACGTCACGCACCGTACACCAACGAGCTTCCGCCTCAGCTTTCGCCTCAGCACTCGGCTCTACCTGCGACCCCGCGTCAGCCTTTGCCTCCGCCCGCATCGAATGCCGCCAGACCACCTCCATCACCTCGGCCTCCAGATCGCCCAATACCATGCGCAGGCCCTGGCGGTCGGGGTGGAGAGTCAACTCCTTCTCTGCCTTCCCCTCAGCGTCCTGAGACTTACGAGCCTTTTGGTAGTCCATTGGCCGGCGTTTCCTCCTGCTAGCTCTTACGCGCTACTCACCTGCAATGCGATAGAATTGCTAGTGCAAGGAGCGGGTACGGGATGAATTATACGTCGGGTAGGTACCTACGTCAATGGTAGGTTAGCTTAATAAGGCGTGCCGGACTTCGTGCCACATGACTGCGCCTGCATTCTCCGAGGGGGCAACGGATAGCAGGCAGCCTAAGATCACCAGGCGCAGTCAGTCAACAGAGATTAGAGGAGCAGAGGAGTAGAGAGCATGCAGAGAAAGTCCGACAGCCAGCCGCAATATTAAGACGCGCCCACCCCCGACCACCTCACCGACCTCACCGCGTTCTGCTGCCATGCAAGGACGAGCAGGTGCGGCTTGGGCACCTGGCCGGTCACGAGCTGGTAGCTACAATTCGTCCACAAATAGTAGTCAACACCTATTGACTTCTTGCGTGTCGTGCCGTACAATGGGTTTCTTTTAGTGTCGCGCTCCCGGCAACCTTTTGGCCTGGCAGTTTGGCACCCTGGCACCGAGGGCTGATTACTTTCGGGACCGTCTCTGGCTCGCCTATGTAACCAGGTTTATTCCGCGCGCGATTTTTCAGGCACTTACTCAGGCACTTGAGGCTTAGACAGGTCATCGAGGAGGCTAACGTACTATGTCTGCTCCCGCCGTTGTTCGTGAACTCGTAGACCGCTTCCCCTCTAAGCGCACTCCCTCTTTTCAAACGCTCAATGAGACCTCTGTACGTCGTGAGTTCCTGGACCCCTTCTTTGCAGCTCTTGGATGGGACGTTGAGAATACCAGGGGCAATCCCGCCGACTACAAGGAAGTCATCCACGAAGATAGGATTCGCATTCCCGGAGGCAAGAAACGCCTCAACGAAGGTGAGGATGAGACAGACGAGAAACGCGGCACGACCAGGCTGAAGATGCCCGACTACGCCTTCCGGCTGGGTGGCAAGCGCAAGTTCTTTGTAGAAGCGAAGCGTCCCACCTCCAGACTGAGGTCGGACCCCAAGCCCGCCCGCCAGCTCCGGCGCTACGGCTGGTCCGCTAAGTTGCCTCTGGGAGTGGTGACAGACTTTCAAGAGTTCTGCGTCTATGACTGCCGACAGGAACCAAGAGCCACCGATAATGCTGACGTTGCCCTCAAGTTCTACGTGCCTTACGAGGAGTACGAGCAGCAGTGGGACCAGCTCTATGGCTTGTTCTCCAGGGAAGCCGTACTCGATGGCGCGCTCGAACGGTACGCGGAAGAAGCCGCCACGGCCAGGGGCACAAAGACGGTAGACCAGGCTTTCCTGGGCGAGATGCAGTCCTGGCGGCTCTCACTGGCGAAGAACATCGCCCAGCGCAATCCCACGCTCACGGCATCAGCCCTCAACTATGCAGTGCAGATGACGCTGGACCGTCTCTTGTTCTTGAGGGTAGCTGAGGACCGGGGCATAGAGCCATACGAGCAACTGAAGCTGCTGGTCGAGCAGAGCAACCCCTACGGGCGCTTGTGCGCGCTGTTTAGAGACGCAGACGACAAGTACAACTCCGGGCTGTTTCACTTCACGAGAGAGCGAGGGCGTTTGTCGCCGGAGGACGACCTCACGCTTGGGCTGACCATTGACGACAAGCCCCTCCGCGAGATCGTGGAGCACCTTTATTACCCCTATCCCTACGAGTTCGGCATGATCCCCGTGGAGATTATGGGGCAAGTCTACGAGCAGTTCCTCGGCCAGGTGATCCATGTTGACGAGCACAGGAAGGTGCGGCTGGAAGAAAAGCCGGAGGTGCGTAAGGCCGGTGGAGTGTACTATACGCCGCAATACGTGGTCGAATACATGGTGGACCGGGTGCTTGGCGGCGTCCTGGAAGGGAAGACTCCACAGGAAGTCTCAAAGTTGCGCGTCCTCGATCCGGCATGCGGCTCAGGCTCCTTCCTTGTGGGCGCTTACCGATACCTCCTCGAATGGCACCGCAGTAGATACATCTTGGAGGGGGTGCGCAAGCACAAGGACGAGCTATACCAGGACATATATGGCGACTGGCAGCTAACGACGCAGGAACGGAAGCGCATACTGCTGAACAACATATTTGGCGTGGACATTGACCCTTACGCTGTGGAGGTGGCAAAGCTATCTCTGCTGCTGGTCGTGCTGGAAGGGGCCACCGACGAGGGCCTGGTGATGCAACTGCGCTTCGCCCACGAGCGAGCGCTCCCCGACCTTGATAAGAACATCAAGTGCGGCAACTCGCTCATCAGTCCCGACCACCCAAAGTTGACATTCCTCACGGACGCCGAACTGTACGAGGTGAACCCCCTGGATTGGTACGCCGAGTTCCCGGAGGTGATGAGCCAGGGGCGATTTTCGGTGATACTTGGCAATCCGCCGTACATTCGTATTCAGGGCATGAAGGAATGGGCGAAGCGCGAAGTAGAACTGTATAAGGACTGCTATGTAGCCGCGTCCAGGGGAAACTACGACAAATACACCCTGTTTGTCGAGAGGAGCCTTGAGCTACTCGGTGAAGGGGGAGAGCTAGGCTTGATCCTGCCACACAAGTTCTTCAATGCCGAGTACGGAGAGCCGCTACGCAACCTTCTGGCGCAAGGCCGCTACGTAAGCGGGATCGTGCATTTCGGGGACCAGCAGGTATTTGCCGACGCGACCACGTACACCGCGCTGCTATTCTTGAGCAAGAGCGGGAGCAGTGCAGTAGTGGTAGACAAGGTGAACGACTTAGGTAGCTGGCGCTACCGAGGAGAAGCAAGCCGGACCTTGGTGGACGGCTTGCAGCTAACGGGCGGGGCCTGGAACTTCGACGCTGTAGGCTCCATAGACTTCTTCGACCGGATGCCCGATCTGGTCACAAACTTGGGTAAGATAGCGCGTATCTTCCAGGGCCTAGTCACTGGGGCTGATAAGGTGTTCATCGTCTCGGACCTCGACCGAGGTCCAGGTTCAAGTCCGGGTCCAGAGGGCCTCATAAAGGTGAAGGACCGCAACGGCACGGAATGGCTGCTGGAAGAACATCTACTCAAGCCTTTCTTGAACCATGTCACCGTGTCCACCTTTGAGGCGTTAGCGCCCGCTCACCGGCTCATCTTCCCGTACCACGTTGCAGGCGACCGGGCGACGCTCGTCTCGCCCACCGAGATGAAGCGTTCGTACCCTCGGACCTGGGAGTACCTTCTCCACCACAAGGAGACGCTCACGGCGCGAGAGGGCGGCAAGTGGGACCACGACTACTGGTACGCCTTCGGTAGGACGCAGAACCTGGCACAAATGACAGCTCCCAAGCTGGTCGTGCAGGTCATATCACAACATGCTAGGTACGCCTATGACGATACGGGCATTCACTTCACAGGGGGTGGCAACGGGCCGTACTACGGCGTCCGCTTTCAAGAACGGGACGATCCTCACTCACTGCATTATCTACAGGCGGTGCTCAATTCTCCGGTTATTGACGCGCTGTTGCACCAGATCAGCAGCCCATTCAGAGGAGGGTACTGGTCGTATGGGAAGCGCTTTATCGAACGCCTGCCCATCCGTTTGGTTGACTTTCTCAACCGCGATGAGATGAGAAAACACGACGAGATCGTGGACCTGGTCAAGAGACTGATATTCCTGAATACTTCCCTTAGCAGTGAGCCTCCCGGTCACGCAAGAACTCGTATCGTCAGACGCATTCAGACCACCAAGGACGAGGTGAACGCAATTGTCTATGACCTCTACGGCCTCTCCCAGCAAGAGCGCCAGGTAGTGGAGCGCCATGTTGTTGCAGTGGAGAGTGCTACTCGCAAATAGAGGAGCCGCCACGAGCCAATTAGCACAAGCACGTGCAGCAATAACGTGACAAAGGCCGAGCCGCACCCGATAGGATGGCTCGGCCTTTGTCACGTCCCACGCAAGTGCCTCAAGACAGCCCCACACGCACGATTTCGCACGCTTGCCTCTTGACAAATACGTACCTCTAGCTTACGATATGTCGTAGGACACCAGGATATGTAAACATAGTACACAGGGAGCGGACGCTCACTTTTGCCCACTCCCTGTACAATAGTTGGCAACTTGCAGGCGACGAGACTATGGCTTGCAAGCTAGAGTTTGGTGCAGAGTAACCGTCTATGCCTATCGCATTTAGCAACCCATCCAACAGGGATATTGATACGCTCGTTGAGGTGTGCTTCTCAAAGTTCGACCCTGCCGGTACCTCCGGGCTGCTTGTAACTCCGCCACTCGATGAACTCGTACCGGAGAGCGAACCGGAAGATGAGTACGTAGAACCCGCGGACTCCCCGCCGCTTGATTTCTCGCGCTTTGTCAAAGCCTATCCCTTTACGTCATCAAAGCGCAAGTTCAACGACCTGATAGTGGCCGTGGACAGTGGCGTGCTCTCGCTCGGCCAGCTATCAGGAGGAGGCACGGCGTTCGCCATCCGGGGTGCCGCAACCTGCTATACAGGCAATGAAGTCCTGGTACTAAGCTACAATACCGGCGCGCTTGTGATAACGCCCCAGAACAAGGTGGACGTTTTCGAGTACATAGGCACCCGCATCGGCAAGCCCGACCTCTACGTGCAGGTGGTGAACGGCGCGCTCGTTACGCGACCTTCAGCGGCTGATACTCAGAACCAGATTCAGGACCGCTGCCGCAGCTTTGTGGAGCGCATGATACAGGAGGAAGCTATAGGTCTGCTCGCGGGCAACGGAGGCGGTCTGCTGCTCGTGGACGGCGCGCTGACCGTCAGTTACGACACTCCCCGCGCATATTTGAGCGCTATGCTCACCTCGACCTACAACCACGCCGTTGACGTGTGCGCCATTAGCAAGAGGTCGCGCATCACAATCGGCGGGATGCCAATTGATACCCTCTTTGACCCATACCCAACATTCGTGGGATACGCGCCCCTACTCTCTGCACTCAGAGCGGAAAGTGCCGCCTACGCAGCCGGGACTCGGCGGGCACCACAGGATATGACCGAGGGCACCGAGATATACGCTGCGAGGTTCGGTTTCGGCCCACCCGCCCTGACGTTCCGAGTTGATACGGCCAGATCGGGGGCGTCCCTGGACGAAGATGTTATCAATGATGTCTACAATAAGTCCCAGATTTACGGCGGCTATCCAAAGCCACTCATTGACGCCCATCAGTATAGCAGCTTCCTCGGAGGCGAAGCACTGACGCTGCTGGCCGATCTCGTCGTGCGCACCAACCTCAGAGTAAGAGAGGAGCAGTCAATGAGCGTGCTGTTCCAGCCGTTTGGAGCTTTTGGCAAGTAAGAGTAAGGCCCGGTAGCGACCGGGACCACCCTTGAAGATGTAGCAAACAGAGGATTTAGAGGAGAGAGAGGAGCTTGTAATGACACAGAACATGGAACCTGCCTCCGACGCGGCAGCGCAGAGCGGTAGCAATGGTGGTAGCGATACGGGAGCTGGCAAGGGTACGACCGGGTTGCCTCCCGCCGGTGGCCTTCCGGTCCCCAGTCCGGTCGTACCCGGTGGCTTTACACTCCCGGTAGTCCAGTTCCCCGTGGGAGATGGCACTACCTCTCTGACACCACCGCCGCCTCCACCTGTTACCTCGGCTTGGGCTTCTGCACCCGCTATAAGTGCCGCCGAAATGGTGGAGATTTCCGCCGGTACGGGCAAGTTACTCTACTACCCGGAGGAGGTGCCTATCAAGCCTGGCGACGTGTTCTACCTGCGAGAGCGGGACCAGGGAGAGAACGGCGTAATAGTGCAGGTCATCAGGAAAGAAACGGCTTCATACTCGCAGGCCGACAGCAAAGTCATATGGCGGCTGCTCACCAAGGTGCGGGCACAGGAGCTACAGCGCACGCACCACGAACCGACCGAAGTCATTGATCGTCTGCTGGCCGCTATCTTCAAGGTGCGAGCGTCCATTGTCAACGGACAGTGGCAGCCCTCGGCTGGCAACGTGGTCACGAGAAACGTGGACATCTTCCAGATCAACCCCGCGCTACTGCTCGGCAACATCCTGAGAGGCCGCCCACAGGTTAATGTGGACCTCGGTGAGTTCAACGGGGAGCCGGTGGCTTTTTCGGGCCAGGGCTTCGATAAGGTGAACCTGGTAACAGGCATGAAGGGCGCTGGTAAGAGCCACATTACGAAGGGCATCGTACTTGAGTCGCGCAAGCGAGGCATGCCCGCCGTCGTGTTCGACATCAACAATGAGTATGGTGGCCTGGACGGAGCTGTAGAGTTCACTCCTGGTAGGAACCTGAAGTTTCGCCTCGACCGCATGGAGGCTCGTTCCTTCCTGGAAGCCATAGACGAGCTAGCGCCCTTTACAGATAGGACGGGCAATCCGGCCAAGGCGGGCCTCAGCCTACTGTTCAACCAACGAAAAGCAAGACCCGCTCCCGGTGGCAGGCGCAGGTCCGGTGGTGGAGACGGGGGTTCGGCAACACTGGACATCAGCTTCCTCAAGCAGCAGGCCGACAAGGTGTTGCCAGGTTCGGAGAGCTACATCAAATTGCAGCGAAGCTCGTTTGTGCAGTCGCTGGAGATTCTCGAGCGCTACAACCTCTTTGCCACCGCACAGGAAGCACAGGCGGAAGATGAGGGTATAAGGAAGGGTGAAGCGACTGAAACAGTATCCCTCACCTCTGCGTTCCACAACGTTGACCGTCAGGGCCAGACGCCCGTGATCGTCTTTTCCATTGGTGGCCTGCTACCCTCCGTACAGACTGTGGTAGTCAAGCTCGTGATCGACCACCTCAAGGGTATTTGCGACAGGCAAAGCGACCGGCTGAAGGCTGACCCAACACACGTACCGATCTATCCTACCGTCTACTTTGAAGAAGCCCACATGTACATGAACGAGCGGGACATAAATAACCTCATACCCGTCATAAGGCACTTGGGAATGAACCTCTTTTTCATTACCAACACCCCAGGCGCGCTGCCCGACTCGGTGTTCCGTTTGCTTGACAACCTGATAATGACGCGTATGGTGAGTGAGACAGACATACGGCGGGTGGAGGTGTGCGGGTTAGCAGATAAGGAAACAATCGAGGGTTTTGCTCCAGAACTGCCCGAATACCACGCGCTCATACTGAGCGCGAAGGACGGCGTGACCAAGAACTTCCCGCTTGTGTTCAAAGTCAGCAAGTTCGATTTTAAGCCGACTGGTGTGACGCGCTCCATGTGGCAGGAACTTGACCAAAAAGGCAACTCAGGTGGGCAGTCCACCCCTCCTACCTCCCCAGCAGGGGCAAGCCCTACGGAGAGCGCCGGTGAGGACACCAGGCCGAGCAGCCCTGACCAGAGCGGGGAGCAGGTGGAAGAATAATCAGGGCACAAGCAGGAGAATCCTCAGAACAATATCGGTAGCGCGAGCATAGGTGCTTAGGTAGTTCGGGCCGCACGAGAGTGTGGAGAAACTGGCTGTGCAGGCGCTGCCGCTCGCCGGTGGCGTTTGCTACAATGCCTCCAATGAAGCATCTACCACCTCAGAAAGCCCAGACCAATTGTATGGAGAGTCTATGACTGCTGAAGTAGAGGACGCGCAGCAAGAACTAATCGAGGCTGCGCGTCCCTTCGAGGAGTGGTACGACTCCCTTCAGCAACAGTTCCCACGGAGCTGTATCCCCCCGACGGACGCTACGAATGACCTGGTCACGGCTCAGGCAAACTCGTTAGTGTCCATCCACCGCTGGTACAGTCTGAAAGAGGCGTTCGACGCCGAGCTACCGACCTGGCTTTGCCACTGGATGACGGAACACTACGCTCACGTACCAACAGTCGTGTGCGACCCCTTCCTGGGCGGCGGCACCACGGGTGTGTCCCTCGCGCAGCAAGGCATCAGCGTTACGGGCGTCGAGTACAACCCCTTCATCGCTTTCGTGTCCGCTACCAAAGCGGCTATTACCCAGGTCTCGCCCGCGGAGTTCGAGCAGGCCGTCATAAGGATGGAGACCGCGCAGCTACCAACGACGCCCTTGCCGGTGCCGGAACTGGTCACGCTCAGTACGCCGGAGTATAGCGATCCAGCCGACGTGCAGGTGCTGCTCGCCGCACACCAACTGACTTGCGAGCTTGAGGGTAGCCCCGCTATCCGCGACATGTTGAGGTTGGGCATTGCCGCTGCTGTGGAGGACGTATTCAACCTCCGTAAGGACGGTCGCGCTCTGCGACACGTGCCCAAGCCAGGTCCGAAGGCTGTGCCACTACTTCTCAGCTTGCGCTGGCGGCAAATCCTCGCGGACGTGAGAGACTACCATGAGCACCACGGCCGGGACAATGGGGGCACTCCTGCGGCCCAGGCCGAGGGCGGGGCAAAGGGTACAGCCCCCCAGAGTGTAGCCCCAACTGCAACTCCCCCAGTCCCGGTACGGGCGGACAAGCCCCTCTTTGACGTGTACAGGGGCACGGCGACCAACTTGAAGGAAGTGCGCACGGTGGAGGGTGCGGAGGCTTGTATACGGAATGAGTGTTTTGACACCATCATGTATTCGCCGCCGTACCTCAACAACTTTGACTACTCTGAGATATACAAGCTGGAGCTATGGCTGCTCCATTTCGTGCAGAGTCACGATGCGTGGCGAAACTTACGCCTGGGTACGCTCCGTTCGCACCACAGCCTTGCGTTTCCCCAGACCACGCATCTTGCCGACGACCCCCGCACGCGGGCCATAGCCGAGCAACTGACGGCCATGGGAGAGTCGCGTTGCATCAGAGATGATGAGAGGTGGCGGCTGAAACAGGAGATCGCCGGTTATTTCGATGACATGTACCTCGCGCTCAAGGAGCAGTGGCGAGTGCTCAAGCCAGGTGGGGTGCTAACTTATGTGGTGGCGAACTCGCGCCACTACTACCTGCCGATTGCCACAGATGTGGTGATAGCAGAGATCGCTCGGTGCCTGGGCTTTGAACTGCTGGACCTGGTAGTGCTACGCAAGCGTAATGGGCGCACGCGGCAGAAGCTCTTTTTGAGGGAGTCGGCAGTGTTCCTCCGCAAGCCGCACTCACAGGGTACTGTAACCTGAGCACCCGTCGGAGGAGATCGGCACCCGGTAAGTAGAGTTAGCAAGGCTACCTTTGCTACTTTGTCGGCTCGTAGACGCTCCACTCACCATCTTTATAGTGCAGAATGATGCCCTGGCCGCCCCGTTGCCCGCTTCCACCCACAGCCCATGCTTCGCCACCGGCTGCCCACTCTACATCGTGGATAAGCAGGTCGCTGGGGCTTGAAACCTGCGTGAGCTTACCCGACCGCAAGTCCAGCAAAAGGAAGGCTTGCTCTGCAAAAGTACCTGGCTCGGTGCGAGCGAATGCCAGCACCCAAGCCTGGGTGCCATCTTGACTAACCGACAGCGAAGCGCCACGCCAGCGCTCCAGCGTGCTCTCGATGTTCTCACCCGCGAAGCGCTCCCACAAGATGCCCGGCGTGGCCTCCCCCTGGTCCTCCCTCTGGTCCTCACCGCTCGGCTTGTAGCGCCAGATAGCCTTGTCCCCCAGCACCCACAGCGTGCCGTCCGCTGAGAAGGCAAGGTCACTCAGCCGATCCTCTGTAACCGGCGGGGGCAGTGTGAGCAGCTCCCATCGGCTTGTGCCCTCGTCTGCCCGCAACATGACATTTCCGGCCAGTGCCCAAGTAGCGCCGGATGGCGAGACGGCCAACTCGCTAGGTGTTACAGAGTCTGTCTCGCTGCTCGGCTCAGTGCTACCATTCTCAGAAGGTAGGTCCACGACCGACCACCGACCTGAGCCTGCCCCATAGTACATGCTTGCACCCTGCGTCTTGCTCGACATCACGCCACCATAGATTTTGCCCACTGCCCAGGCATCGGAGGTTTGCGTGACAACCAGATCACTAAGAGTAGCTTGGCTGGGATTAGCCACCGTCTCCCACCGTCCTCCTTTACGCCTCAACAGCGCATTGTGGTTGCTGTACGCCCATGCCTCGGCAGCCCCCTCAATACCCTCAGTGCTCTCGCTACCGGTCGAGCTGTCGGCGGCAGTTGCCACCAGGTTCAAGTAGCTATTTGAACCGGAGAAGCCACCGCCTGGGGGTGCCTGCTCGACGTACCACCTACCCCCTTGCAAATGGAGTATGACTTCGTTTTGGCCGACCGCCCAGCCCTCGCTACTTGCTCCGATTGCAAGATCAACCAGTGCGCTGTTTTGCAGTACCTCACTCATTGGAGGGCCGGTATACGTGTGCGCCTCAACGAGTGGCGTCGTCGGTGTGGCAGACGCGCCCGGCGCGGGGCTGCTGACACTCGCACTGCTGCTCGTATCGCACGCAACTAGCAAGAATGCGCAAATGCACAGCAGAGCAGCAATAAGTACCGGCACTGGAACCGGCACCATCGCGCCTCCCGGTCCCCCAGGCATGCGGGTGTGGCGGGCGAGGTTCCCTACGTCGTGACTGCCCTCATCGTAACTAGCGCCTCGATCACCGCCATGACCCCCATGCCGCAGAAGCCCCTCAGCACGCCGCAGACGTTTGGGCACATTGAATCCTGTCTCAGCCATCCTCTGCCTCCTCCTCCTGCCACCGTTCGCACGCTACCGCTTACCGCTTCAAAGGCTTTCAACCATCCACCTCTAAGCATTTCCCCGGTCTACACCCTGGTCCGCGTACAACACCTGTCGTTTAGACGACAGGTATAGTAGATATACACGCAAACGGAGTCGAGGTCAAGGGTCTGGGCAACTAATATATGTCATGCCCAGCGAACGCAAGCCAAGCGGTGCCAGCAGTGGTGACAAAAGAGACAACAAGGACGCGGACAGCGGCCCTGGTCGAGGTGACGCTGTCGAGCGGGGAAGTAAGCGCGACAAGCGCCGGGCTGTAGGGAAGGAGGCAAAAGAAGGAGTAGACCCTAACGACAGAGAGCAACTTGAAGCGCTAGGCAGACGTATTCGGCAACTACGCGTGCAGCGTGGCTATAAGAGCCAGCTAGCTTTCGTGCTACAGGCAGGGTTGCCGCGTGGCAGTTACTCCGATACTGAAAGAGGACGAAGGAACCTAACGATCAGCACCCTCCTCGGTATAGCCAGGGCTTTGAACGTCGAGCTTGCTGACTTGTTTTCAGAAGCACGTGAGGGTGTAGCACCCACAAGTGCCACTGGCGCGCAAGCCTCGGTCATTGCGCATACCCCGTCATTCCACGAACAGTCTGCCGGCCAGGGGGCTACCGAGCCTCCTACAGATTCCATTGAGCCTGTCGAGGCGTTTCCCTTCCGAGAGGCGCAAGACCGCTTCAGAGCCATGCATCCAAGACTTGTAGAGCCGCCAGTACCACCAATGGTACCCCTGGCCGGACAGGAAAGCGCGTCCCTAGAACCTGGAGTCGCACAGACCGGCGGAGATGCGGGCGCGCTCAAGAGGAGGCGACACAAGGACCGGGGCGGCACGTTGGTCAGCACGGCAGTCGCTGCCACCGCGTTCGGGGTCAATATCAGAACGGTAGAGCGCTGGGTCGAGAGTGGGAAGTTGCAGCCGAGCAATTGGTTGGACGGGCGCGTGGCAGTCTTTCACCGTGAGGAGATCGAAGCGCTGGCAAAAGAGTACCGCGAGTATGTTGCTCTGAGAGAGCAAATCAGCTCTGCTGTTGGCGCTGGAGATGCCAACGTGCGCATTGAAGCATCCAAAGCACTGAAGCGTTTGCTGAAGCGCTACAAGCGCAAGAGGAAAACGCGGAGTGGCGAGTAAGTCGTTCGCCCTGACGGGACACGCGCTCTATCCTGGCTCCCGCCCTACTTGCGTGTTACTCCTTACTCCATACTCGCTACATCGCGGCCGTGGCGCTCGTCTTAGAAGGCGCAGTTGAGGGCACTGGCCGCAGCCGGGCGGTGCGTACCCGCCTGCGACGTGGGTGCGCCCAGTCCATAGTGTAGATTATCGCGCCGTCAGCATCGAGCACCTGCACGGTGTAGCCATATCCATCCGTAAGGGGCAAGAGCAGGTGCTCTGGGGTACACACCGGGATCGGCGGCGTCGAAGCACGGGTTGAAGCTGAGTTGGAAGTTGCATGCTCATCAGCCGTACCATGAGCAGCACCTTTGGGCAGTTGCCCTCCGCCACTCTCACCTCGCTCCCCACCCTCCCCACGCTCCACTTGCTCCAAGCTCTCCCCAGGTTGTGCCGTTCCGCCCTGCACACTTAGTCCAGCAACTGCCGACGGGCGGTCGTCCTGCGTGTCGAAAGCCGCGCCCAGCAGCAGTCCCCTATCGCGCATGCGGGGCAGCAACCACTCATCTGCAACTTCCAACTTCTCCATCAGGTGCGCGAACTCCCCCCACCCGATGTTTGCCTCCCCCCGCTCCATGAGGTCGTAACGCTGCCTGGTGATGCCCAGGTACTCCTCGGCACACCGCGTTACAGTCTCGCCCTTCGATGTCCGGGCCTCCCGCATCAATGCGCCTAGCTCTTTATTGCGCTCCTTAATCTCGTCTGGTTGCTTTGCTCGCACTGTACTGCTCCCCTCCCTCCACTCTACTCAACCTGTAGGTGTTAGTCCGTTCTCCTCCCACCCTCCACCACAGCGACCCCTGCGATCCCCACCATGTCTTACGACCTTGACCACTCTTAGCCTGGTAAGCCCCCGCTAGGGATGGTGTCGCGCTTCTCACTCGGCCACAATTCTACGCGACCGCTAACCTCTACTTACGGTCAAAATTGCTCGATGCATGCGTCATAGTCGTCCCCACGGCAGTCATTATACCTCATTTGGCCGTAATGTGCAAAAAAGACCCAATTTCCTGCACGAAAAACTATTGCATTTTAGAACCGTTGTGCTATATAGTGGGGAAACGGTGGATAACTTTGCAGAAACGCGGCATTAAGGGCAATATGATGAGCGAGCTAAACAAATCATCTTGCGCTTAAAACCGCGTTGCCTCCACCCACAAGGCCGATGGGCAGGCATTGCCACACCCGGTACGCTGTGAGTTAACTATTCACTTGTGCCTGTCTTACACACAATACATCCACTTTCGGGGCCTGTCAAGAGGATGCACGAACGATTTTTGGCATTTGCAAAGTAATTATCCACCATCCGGTGTCGGTAGTAAGTGCTCCCAACTCAAACGATGTGCGCGTGAGCGACAAAGCACAGCAACGGAACGGGGCGAGTACGCAAGGTAAGTGTAGGAGGGTAACACGGTGGATAGAGCATCGCAAACAAAAACAATATGGCTGTCGCCATCGCGCCTGGAAATTGCGCAGGACTGCTTATATAAGTGGAATGGCTTGTACGGAGAAGGAGCGCAGCGTGTGACACCCTCCGCTAATGCTACCGCCGCCACGGCGGAAGCAGGCGCAGAAGCAGCAGCGCCACCACATGAAGGAGGAGGAGAGGCAGCAGTGCAGAGCGAGGAAGCGGCGACAGCTCCACACTCGCAAGCTCTCGCAGTCGGCATCGCCGCGCACGCGACGCTAGCAAGGCTGTTTGCTCCCGGCAAACAAGAAAAGGGCAAGGATGCCGTAGAGCCTGTCGGCCAAGAGGGAGAGGGAGAATGGGAGGACTATTTGCGCTCGCTGGTGTTAGCCAGCCTGCCATCGGAGGGGGAGGCGGGTAGGTACGATGAGCACTACGTCCGGGACACCGTATTCAATCTTGTCAAATATGCATACCCCAGGGTTAAGCCGGCAGGGAAGGTGTTAGGTGTTGAAACTTACATGTCATGCAAGGTGCAGATTGGCGGGTATCGCGTGCAACTCACCTGCCAAGCCGACCGCCTTGTGTTGATGGAGGATGGAACTCTGGAAATCCTCGATTACAAAACAAACAGCCGAGGCACCGTGCTTTCACCCAACCTCTTGGCGGCCCACCTCCCTAGCTACTTATATTTTGTCACAAGTTGGCACAACTACCGCCGCCACCCCTTGGTGCGTAACGTCGTCGTTTCTCAAGTCAACCTGGTCAGCCTGCAATCGAGCGTGGCTCATTACGACCAGGCTCAAATAATTAGAAACCGCCAGTGCTTACGAGAGTGCATTGAAGCACTCGCAAGCGGCCCCTACGATCCTACGCCTAATCCGAAATGTAGATGGTGCCAGTTGCGAGCCACGTGCCCGGCGTGGCAAGACGACCAGGAATTTAATTTGGACGATCTTGATGACATTGATGAGTGGCGGCGCAGAGAATCGGCATAGTAGTGTTGCCCGGTATGTGCTTCTCATCCCCGGAGAAGCAGAGCAGCTACGTAGTACCGGACGTGCCGAGGATACACCGAAAGTGAGGAACAAGAATGGTGCGTAGGCGTACACATCCCGTGAACAAACCGAGTCGCAGGCAGACTGGCGAAGTGGGTGGAGCAGTTCGCGGCCAGACTATGAGCGATGACGGCAGCGCCCTCCACTTTCAGTCCTTTCAGCAAAATCGCCTTTTGCTGAGGCTGTTACGAGACCGCACGATACACCGCATTGTGACCCAGCCTCACGCTGTTGAGTGGCTGGCCCCCGACGGTACCCGCCATCGCCACGTACCCCAGTTCGTGATCGAGCGCGACGACGGCACAATTGAGATACACGAAGTCGTCAGTACCGTGCGGAATGGGGATGGGGACCGGCGAGCGAGCGAACGCGCAGAGGCTCTGCGTCTCTACTGCGAGCAACAAGACTTAAAGTACATGAGCCACGAAGAAGATAGTCTGCCGGAGGGAGCCGAGCTTGCCAACCTCCAGGCGCTCATCATGTTCCGTTCGCGCTGCCACTTCAACGCAATAGTTGCGGATGCCACCTGGAAACTGCTGCATTCCGTGGCTGGTGGTCCCGTATTGATCGGCGTGCTGGTGGACCGCCTCGCCGCAGACTTAGCTCTTGACACTGGTGTGATCGTCGGTACTCTCGGTTACTTACTCTGGCACTCGGAACTTGAAACTAACCTGCGCCGCCTGTTGTTTTTCGACGGCACGCTCACTCCACTCGCCACAGTGAAGCTGCCCGCGTCCGCAGAACGGGAAGGGACGTTCAAATGACACGACACAACGCACCAGGTTCGTCACACGACATAGCTAGCGCCGCCACCGTCAGTACCGCCGCCACCGTCAGCAGACAAGGAGGTGTTGCGCCACGCGCTGGGAGAAGGCTGACAGCGCGGCATGCTAGCAGTGGAGGGGGGAGAGTCGACATAAAGCCCGGCTGGTACTTCTGCATATTCTCGCCGCCTCTAGTTACCACGGCCGACACTACACCGTACACCGTTTGTGTCTACGTCCTCGAGCGCTTCGACGCGGAGAACGCGCACCTCATTCATGCCACAAGATGCGACACTGGCGAGCACGAGACTTTCTCCCTTTTCAAGTTGCTCCTCCCACCACCTGGTAAGCCCAAGACCTTCTCGGCGGACGCGGGCACCGTCGGTGGCGTGAGTAGCGCCGGCGATAGTAGTAGAAAGCCTACGCCAGGTAGCCCGGCCCCGCTCCCGCTCCCCCCGCCGCTGTTCGCACCCACCTACCAGGAGTTGCTCGTGCAACTTGAGGCCCTTCACCCCGGCCCGGCACCCTCCGCAGAAGCGGACATCTCTCCCCCGCTCTTGAGCAAGGCCAGGTACATGTTGGAGGTCGTGAACAAGGTGCGACGCCTCATGCAAGTAGCAGAGGACAGAGCCACCAAAGCCGGGGAGAAGTTCAATTACACGCTGTCCCTCAAGGGCATAATCGCAGAGTTGCAAGGCCAGGGCGACAGAATCAGCATAGCAACTTTTTACAGGTACCTTGATAAGCAGTTGCGTAGTGGCGGCAGCGAGTCCCGGCTGGCGGCGTCACTCCACCGCAGCACGTACAAGCATCACAGGCTGGCTGACGCACAGCTTCACATGGTTGACACCGCCATCCTGCGACTAGGTCGCCTGCGCAAGAAGGAAGTCTACGACAGCCTCAGAGCGCTGCACAAGCGCACGGGCAGGCGCTGGATCGACCTACGCAAGTGCGGGGGCGCGGCCCGCGAGGACTTGGTTGAGGAATTATGCGATACGGACGTAGACATGTCGGACGTGCTGGCTAACCCCGAAAAGGCGCTGCTGCTCATACACGTGAAACTGCCCTCGCGCGCCTGGTTCTACGCGCACTTTGATTGGTTCACGCACCAACCCGACCTGGGTGAGGAGGTAATCACGGCGCGCTACGGGCACGAAGCATGGGAGCACAACTTCCTCGTTTTTGATTCGTTCGTGCGCCTGGCTACCCTGCCCCTACAATACGTTTTCAGCGATCATACTCCCATTGATGTGTTCACCGTAGACGCAAAGGGCAGCCGCAAGGTCACGCGCTTGTGGCTCACCGTATTTCTTGATGCATGGTCGCGGAGTGTGCTCGGCTTTACCCTACTAGCGGAGCACCCTTGCATCGAGTCAATTCAACTGGCCTTGAAGCATGCGATCTGGCCGAAAGACCCACGTCGTGAATTGCTGCATCTATACGCGAAAGGGGTAGGCATAGGGGAGGCAGACGACCTGGGCGACCTCGCTCACCTGCGTGACCTCAGCACGGTCCAGACTAGCAACTCACACGGTAGGCGCAGTTCCGTAGCTGGACATGCCGGGGTGTCAAGTGCATTCGATCTTACAAGTCTCTCCGATGCACTGTGGGAAAGCCACGCTAATGGCAAACACCAGAGCGATGGCGGCACTCTTGGACAGTCCCGTACAGATGTAAGTGGAGAAAAGGGACGTGGTGGCAAGGGCAAGGGGAGTAAGGAGGCCCTCGCCAAGCTGATAAGTTTTGGCGGCTCTGAGGGCCTCGCGGGGCTTCCCCTATCTGGGTACGGCATTCCTTCGCAGTTATTCCTCGATAATGCATGGGCGCACCACTCCCACTCGCTGAAACAGTTGGCTGTGGACATCAGCGACAAGGGCAACTATAACAACATAGAACTACGGTGGCGACCTCCTTATCGTGCGAGATACGGGGCGCTCATAGAGCGGTTTTTCGGGAACCTTTCAGGCCAAATCAAGACGTTCCTAAGTCACGCCGGTGCGATACAGTCGAGCCACCCCAGAGATGTGCGTGAGGCTGCTGAAGCTACGTGCCTGCTATACGAGGACATCTATATCATCATCTATTTGCTGATACTGAGCTACCAGCACACTCCGCACGTCGAACTCAACGGCATGACCCCACACGAGAAATGGGCGAACGGCATGCTCACGACTCACCCTCACGTCCCCCCGCTCACCGCCGAGACCGAGCGGCTCTTTTGGAGGTTGTGGCCTGAGACGCGCACCGTGAGCAGGGAAGGGGTGTCGCTGTTCAACCTTCATTATGGAGCGAGGCCCGGTGATAGCAATTCAATGAGGCTATTGCGGCGTGACATCGGCGGCAAACCCGTTCGCTACTCAATACGCTATCAGCCACAAGACATCTCTCAGATCGCCTTGTTCAAAGACGGACGCTGGGTAGGGGACTTGTGGGCCAAGCGGTTGGTCGATCCGGCGCTTGGCCGCAGGACGATGCCGAAGTGGAAGTGGGAGGCGGCCAAGCGGCAGGCAGGCTCGCCCCGCGCCGCGCTTGAAGTGCTCGGTTTCGTACAGGCCGTGGAGGCGGTGGTCGAAGCACGGCAGGACGAGCAGAGAGAGGCTAAGAAAAGCGCCACTCCGCCCTCCAGGGGAAGCAAAAATAAGGCGGACAGGAGCAGTCAGGTACCAAACGTACAGTGGGTGTCAGCAAGTGGTGGAGAGGAAGGTGCGGACGGGGAGAGCCGCGCGGGGAGCGTACCACTCCCTGCGGTGTCACCTGACGAGACTGTGCAGCCTACTCACCAGGACTTGGCCCCGCCCGCGCAGGAGGTCGAAGTCGAGGACGCCATTGATCGAGCGTACACTCAGTTGCTGTCGGGATTCGTAACGAAGCGTCAGGCATGAACCAAGTATGCCGTTGAAATGGCATGGACTGCTTTGCGGACTGCACGCAAGGCGAAACGCTGCGAACCGTATATTTTTCTTTGATAGAGGAAAGGTGGCACAATGGATAACGCACAACGAAGCAGCCCTGAGCCTCCTAGAGCAATCAAGGGCACTGACGCCGCCTTCGGCACTACCCACCGCGAACCGGAGGGTAGCCGGTCTGTGGCACAGGAGAGTGACCACGATACCGCACGGGCCGACACAGGCGACGCACAGGCGGGTGACGCGCGGTCGGGGCGGTTCGGAGAGACATCCACTGCGCGTACCGCCGCACTACAAGACGTTCTCGATGTGACGAAGCGCCTTGAGCAACTCCGACGGTGGCATGAGGAGTGGCAGCAGGAGGATGCGCAGCTTGCACTGAGGGCTTCCGCCCTCAATCCCGATGACGCCCTTGACGCGCAGCGGGGCATGCAAATAGCGAGCTTGCGTATCCGGCTACGGTCCAAGCTGGCCTATGAACCGCTAGAACTGCTGCCACAGGCAGTCGAACGTGTGGGTTTCGCAAACCTGCGCAGGCATCTTCAGGGGGAATGGGTGCGACGTACTGATGAGGAACGTCTGCTTTGGCTGCACAATCTCCTCTTTATTATGACCCCAGATTTGCGAGGACTGCTGGACAAATTGGGGCTTATTCGACGCCACCGAGCGCTGGGACAGCAGCGCAACTTCATGCTGAGTGGACAGTCGGGTGCGGGCAAGACGACGATACTTGACTGGTACACGTACCACGACACCCAGACCGTCCAGACGGAGTTCAATCGCGTCAAGGTCGTAAAAGTGGACGCCCCCGTGAACAATCGCTCCGCACGGCCACTTTTCCGCCGCATCCTGGGACAGCTTGGAGTAACTTACTACCCACGCAATGATGATGAAGAATTGTTGGAGAAAATTGTGATCTACTTCCAGAAGTGTCAGGTAGAGCTGCTCATTGTGGACGAAATAGAGCAGCTAGTACAGCACTCCATCAAGCGCCGCCTGCTTGAAATATCGAACCTCGTGCGCGGGGTGCCAATCGTTGTCGCAAGTTGCCACCCAACCCGTTGGGCCGAGGCCGATGCGGAGATCGCCGGGCGTTGGAACGACTATTATGCCCTGACGCAGTACACCAATGAGCGGCTGCGCGAGCTACTTACCTACCTGGAGTTGTTCCTGCCCTTTAGCCAGCGCTCCTTTTTGGCCTTGCCTCCACAAGCCGTGGATGCCTCCATCGGGAAGCGGCACGGCAAGCGCAATGATGCCGCGCAGCCCGACGACATAGCCTCGCGCATCCAGACGATGACGGGAGGCATTCTCCGCGATGTTATGGTACTGATTATGGACGCTTCGGTGACAGCCATCCTGGAGCATGAGCCTTGCCTGAGTCTGGCGAGACTGGAGGCAACGTGGCGCGGCATACAGACTCGCCAGATTTGGAACTTCCTACCCCCGGCTACAACAAAGAGCACGCACCTGAAAAGTGCTTCCGGGAACGGTGCTTCGGCCCCGCTCTACGTACTGTGAGGGCAACATCTCATCATCGGCATGACATGACACCTGGTAGTTCTATGGTGCCGTGTGCCGTTTGCGCGGTGAGCGTTATCATACACGACCCGTGGCGGCGTGGTCGGGAGTGAGTGAGTGAGTGAGTGAGGGGTGTTGTGCGAGCAGTGGAAGAATCAGAACTAGAAACCGATGCGCCTGTGAGGGACGACTCCAGTTGGAGTGACTCTTACCTGGACGAGGACCTCATTTCTCTACAAGGGCAGCGGTACCTGTATTTTGAGACGTTGCCGCTGCACCCTCGACCGCTACCTTTGGAGTCTCTGACGAGCTGGCTCACCAGGATAGGTCAGCAAAATCGCTTCACGTCGATCTCCGCACTGGCAAAGGTGTGTCTGACCTGGAGGACGACCGACAGTGACGGCACCATGCTCCGCATGGCTGACTTCCCTCCCGGTAGCTGGGTAAAGCTGGCGCGTGTCACCACGTGCCCACCGCCTCTACTCGCCGGTACTACGTTCTACTACCTGATGCGCAACTTCGGTCGCGCCACGCGCCCCCAGCCAGTTGGCAGGTTCCTAGCCGGCTCACTGGCAACTACTCTGCGCTACTGTCCAGCGTGCCTTACGAGCGGGCTACTGCATGGAAGTACCTTCTCGCAACGATGGATGCCTGCATCCGCTGTGCCGGCCATCGAGATTGAAGAAGAAGAAGAAACAGTCCGCCCCGGACCGAGCACACCGCAGCCTTATTACCCACTGAGCTGGCGCTTCAAGATGCTCCTTGGCTGTCCCCTGCACGGCTGTAGGCTCCTTGAAGTGTGCCCGCACTGCGCGAGGCCGCTGCAATTCTTGTCACCAACTCTGAAGATGTGCGCATGCTGGTCCTGTGGTGGCGACCTGCGTGAGTGCGGCCCAAAGTTGCTTACTCGTCTCAATGACGCAGAGTGGGAGGAGGCGCGGCGCACCCTTACTGACCTGGAGTGCCTACTTCAGCCGCAACCACGTCTCCGCTCGCTCCTGAGCGCTTCGGGCCACACAAATCTCGGCTCATTTTTGGGTGCTCGCCTCGGCTCTCTGCGCGCCCAGAACGGCATCTACCGTCGAGAAGTAGCACTTGTGCTGGGCGCGCCAATAAACGCAGTCAGTGGAGTGGAAAAGGGAGACACCGGCAGCGCCGGGCGAGGTGTCAGGCTCCGATATTACTTTGAGTACGCTAGATATATGCACACCTCGCTGCATGATTTATTGGCTCAATGTGGTTCGGGCGCAACGCGTACAGCGGAACTCTTTGCCACGACGGTCACGCCAGTGTTATGGCCGCTTCGAGACGCGGCAGGCAGTCCGGTACCGCCACTCATCAACGAGCATGCATGCCGCCAGGATGGGCAGCAGCAGCGCACACAGATGGGTCTTTGCGTGCGTAGGCAAAAGCAGCTACAACTCATGATGCGCGTGCAGGGGCGACTGGGCGAAGGAGCAGTGCTGCCGGCGTCTCCCTTAGAAGTCTTATTGCTGGCTGTTGACCAAGCGGTAGCCGATCTCCAGAGCGCTGGCTCTCCACCCACGCAACAGGCTGTTGCGCAACTGGTAGGTTATTCGCGTGGCACCATGATGCGTCGCCCGGAGGTGAGAGCGCGGCTCATGGCACACGTCAGCGCGTGGAACGAACGGGTATCCGCACAGGTGAGCGCACTGGCAATCAAGGGAGAGCGTCAGCAGTTACGCGACAGGGGGACATATGTGGCTAGTGAGCACGCCTGGCGGAGGACGGTGGATGCGGCCATTAGGGTCTTGCGCGCACAGCAACAGGGGGCTGACGACGCGAAAGCTCGGTCACTAGCGGGGCACGAGCGGGCCGGCGCAGAGCCACAAGGTTGCACGGACAAAAGGACTGAAGTGTGCGCAGCCCCAGTAGAGCAAGCTACGGTTACGCAGCCTGAAGCCGACGCTGTAACCCTCCCTGGGTACGTGACCGTAGCTGCACTTAGCAGGTACCTTGGCGTGTCAAGAGCCTTGTTGCGTGCCTCGCCCATCATAAGTGAGCGAGTAGCGTCGGGGGTACTTAAGGACGAGCGCTCCTTCTCACACACAGCAGAGTCCGTAGTGCGACAGGCCACGCTACTGCGTAATTGCAAACGAGCGGTAAGGAAGTTGACAGGCATTGGTGTACCAGTGTCTAAGGCTGCCGTCTCTGAAATCGTGGGTACGGACTGCGGGGTGATTGAGCGCTATCCAAAGGTAGCCGCATTTCTCCAACAGGCCATCGCAGAGTCGCGCGTGGAGATGGCCCGACAGTTTGCCGCGCATGAGAAAGACCTTGATGCATACAATCTGTGGCAGGTGGAGGAAGCCAAGGCCCTGTTGCGCGAGTGGGGCGCTGCGGTTACTCGGAAAGCTATTTGCAAATTGCTGCAATACAGTTCTGCCTCGCTCTACAAGCATCCGCGCGCAAGTGCTGCCGCAAGCGCGGGCGAGCAAACGCGGGAACCGGGCTTGTCACACGCACGGCAGCTAGCAGTGGCACAGAGGCGACGCGCGAGAGAGTGCGCCTATCTGGAGAAAGTCATGGCAGCCAAAGCTGCCCTGGAGGAAGGGGGCGAAAAAGTGACTCCGACCGCCATAGCCGCAGCGGTGGGCCGGCATCTCACTACGCTTTGTCTGTATCCATCAATAAAGGTGGTGTTCGACGCATTACGCAAGCAGACATCAGTTAGCGCCAACAAAATTGAGCAAGGTGATGCGGCTAAGAGTGCCAGTAACACTGACGGGAGCCTAGAAAAAAACAACGCTCTGGGTGGGCCGCCAAAATTAACCAGGTAATTGAGTGCCCAGCAGCCTGCGTCGTCCTTGTCACCCGGCTTCTCGTAGGCACGGGTACGGACGCACTACAGGATATTAGTTATGGTGTCGGCAGGCTCGCATCACTTACCCACTAGCTATTTTAGTCCTCGCGCGCGACCTACTTCTGCTTCTAGCGTAAATGAGTCGGAGACAAGTGTCG
Organism: Chloroflexia bacterium; assembly: GCA_036386675.1. GTDB lineage: Bacteria > Chloroflexota > Chloroflexia > QHBQ01 > JADMIH01 > JADMIH01. The sequence continues at coordinate 63,560 of DASVVE010000035.1, forward strand.
TTACCCGTTCATTGCTCAACGCAGAGAGGAGCAGCTCCGATGACTGTTCACAATGAGGGTAGACGCCGCCGATTGCTGGTGGCGATAGCAAGGACCGGCTCTACGGGTGTAAGTAAGCGCCTTATGGTCATAGGGCTACTGATCGCAGGCTTGGTTGTGAGTGGCGCAGGCGGGTCGGCACCCCAGGTGGCCTCAGCACACGCGCTCCCTGCGGGTCAGCCTGAAAGTCTGAGTGGCCCCTCAACCGTGAAGAAGGTGCAGTACGGGTTCGCTTATGTGGTGATGGGTTTCCGCTGTGTGCCATCATTTGGGCGGCGCGTGACGGTCAGGCGCTGCTACTATGTCCCTGAGTCCCGTAGGCCGCTCGTACCTAGTTACGGCGAAGCGCCTTGGCCCAAGCCCCCGGATGACCCGGACTCTACATACGGAAAGCCAGGTTCTACTGGCGATCAAGCTCCGCCGCCCGCCAAGCCGCCAAGTGGTGGCTCCGACAACGGTACCCAACACCGAAGCATCACGGATTGGTGGCATAACCGCACACTTGGTAGCGAGTCCGAGGGGCACCCGCCCATTGTGGCTCGTCCGCGCATCTTTGACCCGGCATACCCGGCACGGCTCAAGGCTCGCGCTGAGGCCCTCGGTGCTCGTCTGCGGCAGCTAAGTTCCAAACTCACGGATAGTGCGGAGGAGCAGGTTACGTGCTGGGCTTGTGAGGTGCTGGGAACTGCGGCCAAAGGCGAGCAATCTTCGGCGGGCGAGGTGGCGGGGAGTTGTCTGACAGGGCAGGTAGAGAGCCACATCCAGGAAGCCATAGGCGTCCCGGAGTGGGTGAGCTTGACGGCTGACATTAGCGAGATTGCCCAGGATGCCCGCACAATGCCGGCGGGCACTCATCCAGAGCTATTCGCGCTAATCGGCCTGAGCTGTACGGCAGCGCCGTAGACCCGTCTCAGCATACCCATGCAAGGCAAGGTAGGGGGCAAAGTACGCGGCGGCAAGGAGCCTGGGCTAACTGGCTAGAGAGGCGCTGTACCAGTCCAAGTAGGGAGAGGGCGGCGCTAACCGGCTCTGGATAGATAGCCCGGCTCTGGTACAACTTACAACTACGCAGGGGGCCTTGTGGATAGCACAAGCTGTGCTATCCTATTTATCCTATTCCGCCAGTTGGGAGGCCGGCAGACTCCAGTAGGCGACCTTCGTGGTACCTTGCGGCTTGCTTGCCCCTGGAACTACTTGAGCCTGTATCACTATAGGGCGAGGAAAACTCGTGTCTGAGATGGTGAGTTGCAGCTCTACAGCCAGGTTTTCATAGCCGTCGGGCAATAGGACGCGCTCGAAGTCGCCCACGACATACAGACTTCCAGGACCATTGACCAGTATATCGTGCTCCCTGACATGGATTGTGGCCGCCGCCAGTCGTGCCTGCTGGTTTGCCTCGAAAGGGTTACTGTCGGGCGGCTCTGTGCTTATTAGCCATACGCGACAAGGTATGGGTGCTGCTGCCTCGATAGGTAGCTTGAAGGTGAGGCGGCGTGCATACACTGGTAGCACCACCCGCCCTTGAGTACGCGGTTGCACGTAGAGGTGAAGGCTCACGCTGCCGGTGTGACCCTTACCATCATTACCTTGCGGACGTACCTGGAATTGGGCCTTCAATAGCCGAAAGTCGGGCAGTCGCACCACATCGGCCATGGTCAAGAGGAGTTCGGACCTCGATGCGGAACGAATGCGAGTGCCATCACGCCAGGGGACTTCCCGCGTAACCTGGGCCTGGCTGTGCTTCACTATGTAGGGTGCCTGGTCGGTGGCGAACCGCAGGGCCATGACGGTGAGACCATCAACATCCACTGCAACGTCTGTCAGGTCTGGTGCCACACCGTCGAAGTGCGACCTTACCTGCGGGTACCAAGTAGCGAGGTCCGTGGGTGACGCCCCGACAACCACGCGCCTGGCCTCATCCACGCCAATGAGCCAGAGAATGTCCTCACCCCTAGCCGCGTTCGCATGTCCTGCGATGCGTCGAGCGGCACTCGCGGGATTGTCAGGCCAGGCAGCTTTCAACTCCACCCTGCTGTCCTCGATCTGCTGGTTCCGCTTCAAGCGCCCGATGACTTGAAATGTCCAGATTTCTATGTCACGTACCCTCATTCATGCTGCCCCGGTCCCCTGATACCAGTTTGTCTTTCCCCTACAGAGGGCTGTGCCCCAGGCTCCGGCCCGGCCCATGTTCACACTCTGATATTCGAGCGTGCGCCTTTATGACACCCGCAGGTTAGTGGTTCTTTAGTCATTCGTAGTCCTCGTCATCTGAAAGGACCAAAGGTGATACACAAAAGGAAGCGAGCGTGCGTTCCCCTTTGGGGGTGGCGCACGCTCGCCTGCGGCACCATATTACTTGGAGCGGCATGGTGGCATCGTGCCGTTTTTTCTCATTTTATATTGGAATGGAGCGTTATTCTCATTTTATATTGGACGCGACAGAACTAGAACATGTAGCCAAAATGTGCCGGAGGCGGGATTCGAACCCGCACGCCTTGCGGCGAGCGATTTTAAGTCGCTTGCGTCTGCCATTTCGCCACTCCGGCGGCAGAAATGAAAATGGGGCAAGCTCCACAAAGCTTCCCCATTTGGAGCGGAAGACGAGATTCGAACTCGCGACCTTCTCCTTGGCAAGGAGACGCGCTACCGCTGCGCCACTTCCGCATTCAACGTCGAAATTATATCAGAGAGCACCAACCTTGTCAAGGAAAAGTCAATCCGCTTCAACCTGCTTCAACCCCCGCCAACCGTCTGCTAGGAGGGCAACTATCTCCGCGGGGGCTTTATCGCTACGACGCTCACCGACGAGCCGAACGGCAGATTCACCCTCCTCAGCAGCCAGTGCTCGACGCGCAAAAGTGCCGTGAGGAGCCAGTTGATCGGGGCGGACGGCAACTTGATGTCGGAGCGTGCCAGGTCGTGCTCGTCTCGTCCTCGCAGGCGGCTTGCCAGGCGCACAGCCAGCACCAGCGGGAATAGGAACATGTTCCAGTACGTCACTCGCCGGACCTTGAACCCGACCGCGCGCAACTTCTCCGCGATGCTCGATGTCGTATATCGCCGGGCCACGCTGGTTGCCTTGTCGTGCTCGCCCCGCAGGAAATTGTAGGCGGGCAGGTTGAGGAAGAGCCTCCCGCCCGGTGCCAGCACCCTGTATAGCTCTCTGAGGGCCTGTATCTCATCAGGCAGTCCTTCGTCGTTAATCACGTCGCAGGAGATGACAACTTCGAGCGAGTTGTCGCGGAACGGTACGGACATGAGGGAGCCCTGGCAGATGTTGTCCAGACCTCTTTCCCGGCAGAAGTGGATACCGTCTGTGCTGTAATCGAAGCCGAGGACCTGGGAGAAACCCGCCTGCGTGAGCGCAAATATATTGCCGCCAGTGCCGCACCCCGCATCCAGTATCTTCACCCGGCGGTCCTCTTGCTTATTGAGCTTCAGCAGGGTGAACATGACGCCGCGCAAGCCGCGATACCACCAGTGCACGTCCTCGGCTTCGCGCATGATGCGGTACTCTTCGAACTCCAAACCCTGCCGTCCTCCCTCTCCTCACGAGCCGCGCTGCTTACCGCTACGTTCCGGCGTTTCTGAGGGCCTCAACTGTACGCTCCAGACCCTCTTTGAAACCTACCTCGACCCGGTAGCCCAACGTGCGCTCGGCAAGGGTAATATCCGCAAGTGAGTGCTTCACGTCACCCGCTCGGGTGGGGGCGAACTCCGGCTCAAGGTGGGTGCCCAGGACCTCGTTGAGAAGGGCCACAAGCTGCAACAGCGAAATGCGCTCGCCGCAGGCAACGTTCATCGCCAGCCCGACCGCCTCATCCCGCTTGCAGGCCAGCAGATTGGCGTTTACCACGTTCTGCACGTAGGTAAAGTCGCGGGTCTGCTCGCCGTCCCCGTAGATCGTAGGCGGCTCGCCGCGCATCATCTTTGAGGCGATGCCGGGGATGGCCGCCGCGTACTGCGATTTCGGGTCTTGCCTCGGCCCGAAGACATTAAAGTACCGCAACGCCACAGTGGGCAGGCCGTACACCTTGGCGAACACCTTACAGTAGTCTTCCCCGGTAAGTTTGTTTACAGCGTAGGGCGACATGGGCGCGGTGGGCATATCTTCGTGCTTGGGGAGCGTGGGGCTATCGCCGTACACGGAGGAAGAGGAGGCGTAGACCACTCGTTTTACGCCCGCCTCGCGTGCGGCCAGCAACACCTTTAAGGTGCCTGTGGCGTTGGCTTCATGTGCCGAGAGCGGGTCCTCGACCGAGCGCGGGACCGAGGGCAGGGCCGCCTGGTGGAGCACGTAGTCCACGCCCTGCATCGCGCTAGCCAGGAGAGCGTCGTCCGTGATATCGCCCTCCAGGAAGTCTATCTCCCCACGAAAGGCATCCAGGTTTGTGATGCGCCCGGTAGCCAGGTTGTCGAGCGCGCGCACCGACTCGCCGCGCCTGACAAGCTCTTCAACTATGTTTGAGCCGATGAAACCGGCGGCCCCGGTAACCAGATATTGTGCCAAGTTGCTCTGCCACCTTTGCAGTGAAGTCGCGAAGCATTGTGCAGAACCGCAAAGCGCCCGCCCCGCCGATGCACAATATACGTGATTGTACTGGAGTATGCAACAGTCGAGAGCCGCGCCCTCGGACTTGCGGACCTGGAGGTATGTGCAACCTTTACCATGCCGCAGGGGTTATACTAAGGGTAACATGCGCCCGAACCGTTCAGAAGGGGAACAAACAGATGAAAGCAACGCATAAAGGCCTGCTGGCCGCAATTACTGTCTGCCTGCTCGGCCCTACCTTGCTTCAGAGCGTGCCCGCCAGGGGAGACACCTTTTTCAAAGAAACGGGCAAGACTGTCTGGGGGCCATTCGAGACGTATTGGAGGGAACATGGCGGCCTGTCCCAGTTCGGCTACCCCCGCACGCTGGTGTACCCCACGGGACAGGGTTACGACGCCCAATGGTTCGAGCGCGCCCTTTTCACCTACAACCCCAAGAACCCGGACCCACACAAGGTGGAGCTTCAGCTACTAGGCGCCCAGGTCACCGACAGCCGCAAAGGTGAGGCCTCGTTCAAGCCTGCGGCGCGGCAGGCAGGCGCACAATTCTTCGCGGAGACGCAACATAACCTTTCGGGGAAGCTTCTTGAATACTGGCGGAGCACGGGTGGCCTGCCTGTCTACGGCTATCCGATCTCGGAGCCGTTCACCGAGGTGAGCAAAGCGGACGGCAAGCCGTACACGGTGCAGTACTTCGAGCGGAACCGCCTGGAGTTGCACCCCGAAATGGCCGGCACGCGCTTCGAGGTACAGTTGGGACTGCTCGGCTCGGAAGTCCTGGACAAAGCAGGCGGCCCAGCCGTGTTCGACAACCGGGGGCTACCGAACTTCTACCAGCCTCCACGGCCTCGTGAGTACGTACCGGGCGGCGGCATTGTGGAGCCGACGGTCGTTGGCACGCCGGAACCTACCGCCACGCCCATCCCATCCGCGCCGAGCCTGCCCACTTCAACCAAGGCAACCATTTACGAAGATACGTTCTCGTCGGCGGACCTGTTGAACTGGCAGCCCCTTGCTGCCCTGGCCCCGCCCGACCTTGACGTGCCAGCGTGGCGTGTACGCAATGGCGTGCTGGAGCAGGTGGGAGACGCCCACAGCGACAATACGGCGGAGGATGCATTCCTGGTGCTCAACAAGCCGGGTACCACACTGGACAACTTCACGCTAGATACCTACTTTAGATCGGGGAGCGGCGAGGGCACGGGGGCGGTATTCCGTATGACCGGGGGGAGTTTCTACCTGTTGCGCCTTTACGGTGATAGCCCGAACGCATCCGAAAAGGCCGAACTATTGCTGGTGTCACCCGGCGAGCGCAAGCGGCTGGCGATCTCTAGCGCATGGAACGGCCACGCCCGCAACCAGTGGGAGAGGCTAACCGTGTCGGCAAACGGTCCTAATATCACCGTCTCGGTAAACGGGGCCGCTGTGCTGACCGCCAAGGACGCGACAATAACGTCCGGCAAGCTAGGACTCTACGCCTTCGCCACGGGTGAAGCCAAGTTCGACAACTTCCGCGTTACCGGCCCGTAACCGGAGCGTGAACGGAGTGGCAGAGGCGGATTGTGTGACAGTCACTACCTCCAGACGCTGTACTTTTCTTTGCTAGCCGCGCGCCTGTTTGGCTTGACATCGGCGTGTGGAGCACTTATAATCTATTGGTGTGCTTGTTTTAGCAAGCATGCCAACTTGCCGAGGTGGCGAAATAGGCAGACGCGCTAGGTTGAGGGCCTAGTCCCCGTCACAGGGGGTAAGGGTTCAAATCCCTTCCTCGGCACCAGTTTAACAATAGCGGTGGTCTCGCACTCCAATGCGAAGGAGCCGCGGAAAGCGCGGGCGGCTAGCTCAGTTGGTCAGAGCGCCTCGTTTACACCGAGGAAGTCGGGGGTTCGAGCCCCTCGCTGCCCACCCCGCCGAGGTAGCTCAGCTGGTAGAGCATGCGACTGAAAATCGTAGGGTCACGTGTTCGAGTCACGTCCTCGGCACCACAATTCAGGCACGAAATAGCCCTTCCTACAATAGTGGAAGGGCTTTCGTTTTGCTGTGCGTAGGCCTTCTGCGGCCTGTTGCGCCGGTCACTCTTGAGTAGTTGTAGCGCGTTAGGGGACTGCCGTAATGGAAATCCAGGCGATATCTAAATTAACGGTTTCGTTTTTGGCACCATCTTCGTTTCGAATGACGGGGTCCAACCGCAATCCATTTTCTAGCGTCTCCAGCTTAATTACAGGTACATAAATCCAGTAGATGCGCCACTGCCCCGATGTCTCTAAGGCATAACTTATACTTCTCTTTTCCAGCCATTCATTAGGCTGCCTTGTCGCCCAAAATAGCCGGCCGGAGTAGCCTTCTCCGGTCCCGGCCATCCGGGCCTCGATGCCTACTCGAATAAAGTTGTTTCCCTCTACGCTGAGCGGCAGATCCGATAGTGTCAGATATGCATCTTGATTGTTGGGGCTGAAAGTAGCGTACGCTCGACCAGACCCAGGTGCCGTCTGTTCTTGAGAGCATGAGAATGTGGCATTAGTGGCTTGCCAGCTACTCCTCATCTCAGGACATTTTCTATAGTCCCACGTAAGTGCATCACCCTCGGGTGGCGGCATACCCCCCACCGTTGCACCACGTATGTCTCTTACGTGGTAAAGTTCACGCTGAGGATCGAAAGTTAGCTCGACATTATAGATACCATTCCTGTCGGCCATGAAGGGTGCGCCAAGAAGACTATGGTCCAACTCATCTACGGCGAGGACCGCTAGTTGGCGTTGTCCGAATATTCGCAGGGCATCGTCTAAACCGTTCCAGAACACAAAAGCACCCTTGTACTCGAGGGGTAAATTCTTGACGTTTACCTGGGAGGGCGGGTACGGAATGGGTATGACTTCACTGGATAGCTCGTAGACGAGACGCTCTGCCTGTCGGGAGCCTTGCTGCCAGGGTTCTAGTTGCTTCCAGGTAGCTGGAATGGAAACAAGTATCACCAGTCCGACTAAGACGGCTAAAGCTCTCCTCGCCCTTATATGGTCCATAGCGGCAGATAGGACGGCTGCCATAGAAACGAGAAACCCCATCAAGCTGAAGTAAAATATCCGGTTGCCTCGAGTGGTGTCACTCGTCAGGAGTATGAGGTTAAGCACCGGCACAAGAAAGGTAAGCCACCAAACCAGGGCAAGTAAGTGCATGTGCCAGTGCGTCCTGCCGAAGAAAAACAGTCCTACCATTACCGATATTGAGATCGTAAATCCAACAACCTGTACCAGGGTTGCACCGAACATGTCGCGGTTGAGCGGCATGATCATGAACCCTACAGCACTGCTCAGAGCATCCCAAAAGAAGACGCTGTAATCAGTTCGTGCTGATTCGTAGCCCCCAATGCTACCCTTACCTAGATACCTTATTGAGATGAATACAAGCGACGGCAGAGCAAAGGGGGCTGACCATATGCTTATACGTTTGAGTAACGAAACTCTATCGGAGATGCCACGGGAGTCGGCCTTTGTCTCGCCCCTACCCCCACTCATCTCTGTTGCTAAAGCCACGAAAGGAATTATAACGGGGAGGGGAAGTACAATCTCTTTCATGAAGACGCCGAACAGGGCCGCAGACCAGCCCAGGACGTATGATAAGCGCCGTCCTGTGCGCCAGGCATGTGCGAATCCTAATACGGCTGCTGTCGTACAGACGGCAGCCCATAGGTCCCACTGGGCTGCGAGCCATACGACAGGCTCGGTGCACAATGGGTACACAGCGAATAAAGCGCCCGAGATCCAGCCAGTTCGCTCATTGTTGGCTATGATGGCTGTAGCCTTGCCCAACAGTGCCGCAGTAAGCCCATGCAGTAACAAGCTGACTATATGGTAGGGGAGGGCATTTGTGCCGAACAGGGAGTAACCAAGGTTCCAGGTTAGAAACGTACTCAGTGGGCGATAGAACATACCATCGGTTATCAGAAAAGTATCTAGCCCAGAGGCATGTTCGTGCCAGCGCAGATGAAGAAAGTCATCGGCTAAAAACCAGGTTGAAAGTACGGGCCAGAACGCTGTCATGCCAAGCACGCAACAAGCGAGATACCTTAGCCTGTACGGAATGTTCCATACAAGCGAAGATTGCCGGGCCCTCATGATACTTTTCGCTGATTTCCCAAGTCCCGGGTGGGTGCTGGGAGAGTCATTCATGTTAACCTTTGGACGCAAAGTATTGGTTGCTGGTACTCCCCGCCTATGCGCCTATCTCAAGCTCCTGGACCTAAACTGGAACCAACATGACTGAAAGAAATGGTCTTCTTTATAATACCAGAGTAGGCACTCACAAGGAACAAGCAGTGGAATTGGAGAGGGGTCAACGACCAGGAGACTTATCCGGTGGACCTCCCCCGTTGTCGGCCTCTACAGCAGAAGCATGAAAGGCGCGTGCGGGCCAGGCAGTATCACCAGGCTGTTTTCCGGGAATGATTTTGGTTCCGGTTTTTACTTGCAGGGCGCGAGACCGTGTTAGAATTAGCTCGTTCCAATGTGCCGTATCTACAACTAACCCGGTTCTACAAACACCAGTCAGTACCGAGTTTAGTCGCCGGTAGGTTCCTATGACAGCTATAATTCATGCACAGACGTACTGTCCGCGTCGGGGAGTAGGAGGAGTAAGTGTCAGTAACTCAACAGGAAGCGGCTGCCGGAGTTGACCGGCGTGGCTTGTCGTTGGCGGGCAGACAGACGGTGCTTCGCTGGCCCCTGACCGCGGTGGCGGCCTGGGCCGTACTCTTGCTTGGTGGCGCTTTACGCCTTTACCATCTTGACACACTCAGCTACTGGCTCGATGAAGGGAATACGGTATATGACACCCGCCGGGACTGGGATGTGGTGCTCGGCTTTCATGGTAGCTACACTGAGCACCCACCCCTGTACCATGCGGTCGTCAAGCTTCTGGCGGTGGTATTCCCCGATAACATCGCCGCCCGCGTCTTCAGCTTTGTGAGCGGAACACTCACAGTAGTCGTGCTCTATTTCCTGGTGTCTGCTCTGCTCAACCGTAGGGCCGCTATCGTGGCAAGCCTGGCGCTGGCGGTATCTCCTGTACACATCTGGTACTCTCAAGAGGCCAGGATGTACACGCCCACCATGTTTGCCGTGGCTACGTCGTACTTGATGCTGGTCCTCTTCTATAAGGCTCCACAGGTCAGGTGGGCGGTTGGCTACGGACTCGCGCTGCTTGTGGCCGTCTATATGAGCTACAGTTCCTTCTATGCGCTGGCCCCCCAGGTGTTGCTCGTGTTGCTGGTGCTCTGGAAGCACAGGCGGCGCTCCGTGCCCGTTCTCGTGGCTGGTTTTTGTGCCGTGTTGCTCTACTTGCCCTGGCTGCCCCAAATGTTGGCTTCCGCCGACCAGTGGCGCGGCCGGCGAGATAATTACCTGGGACCGACACCTTACCGCGTCAGCACCTCGTTGCTCAGCGTTATCGGGGCGGGTGGTGACGCGTCCACGACCGGCGTGCCGCATGTCGGCTACTACTGGGGCTGGAAGTATACCGCCTGGGATATGGGGTTCATGGCCCCCAAGATGGCGATCGACCCCGTTCTGCTGGTGCGTGTGCTAATCTTGCTGGTGATGGGCGCGGTCATCGCATTTTCCTTGATGGCCTTGTGGCGTCGCAACCGCCTGGCTATCACTGTTGCGCTGCTGATGCTGGGAACTATCCCGGCAGCCATCCTCGCCAGTCAGGTCAGCGCCGGGTATGCCGAGAGGACCATTTTGACCGCCGTAATAGGCTGGGCGATGATTGTCGGTGGGGCGGGCTACGCTTCCACCCTCACACCCTGGCCGAAGTGGGCGCGCGCCGCGAGCCTGTTGGCGGTGGTTTTTGTTATCGGCATCGCAGGAATATCCCTTCGCGCGCTGTATGCGGGGGGCATAAAGCAGGACTGGCGGGGTCTGGCGGCGGCAACGGCGGAGGTGGCGAAGTCCGACAGGCAGGTTATCGTGTACCCCACGCTTTCGGAAACACTGCTGGACATCTACCAGCCACAACTGAAGCAGGGTAAGTTCATCAGGGTAGACGACTATGCCAGTATGCCTGACCTGTCACAACTGCCGGGCGGCAAGCCTGATGCGGTGTCGTTCGCGTACTTCAAGTCCGTCAACATAGGCGCGGTTATTTCGCAGTTTGAGGCGCAAGGCTATCAGCGGCGGGACCAGAGGAACTGGGTAGGCGAACTCTACCTTGATACCTATGCCCTCCCTGGAACCGCACACTCGCCATAGGCAGTGCGTAAAAGGGGCGTGGCCTCGCTCGACCTGCTCTTGAGTTTGCCGCGCGGAGTGTAGTAGCGGCGCTCAATCGTTTCGCAGTGGTCACTAGAAGCCATGTCATAAGCAGCAGCCCCGAGTATTGGCGGCAAGGCCCCACCATCGAAATACTGAGTGCAGCGAAGAATCTCGTCCTTCACCGGGATATTTCCTCTTTCTTATGGTACCTTGTGGCTGTAGGAAAGGTGGTATTTGGGTGGTGAAGGACGAGATTCTGAGCCCAGCGAAGAATGACAATGTGGGACTTTGGGTGCTCATCTCCTTACCTCTGGTTGTGAGATGGTTTCTAATATCCACAAGCACGCCCCGGTCAGTTGTCACCGGGGCGTGTCTGTATCTACGGTCCTGAGCAGTAACATTTTACAGGCGTGCTGGTCATCAGGAAGTCAAGCAGCACCGATGGCCTGTGCAACCCAGTTTCCTCCGGCCCGTTATTGAGTAGGACTGCTACTGCAAAGGTAGGTATTTGCACCCCTTGCAATAGCAGTGTCTCCGTGACGAAGCTTGTTGTGAGGGGGTTTGGCACATGCAAACGCTGAAGGCACCACTGAGGGTGCTGTGGGTTGCACTGGGACTGGGCTGGGCCGGCGATCTGCTGTTCTACGGGCAGAATATCGGCATCTCCGTCTTGTTGTTCGTGCTGCTGTTGCTGGGTTCGATCTTCGCCCTGAGCCGCATGGAAGGTGTCTCGTTGGCAAGGCGCAACCTGTGGCTGCTGGAGCCGCTCCTGTTCTTCGCCGGTATGCTGTTCGTACGCGCCAACTCCTCCCTCACCTGGATGAACGTCGTGGCCGTCGTGCTTCTCCTGGCCTTGCTGCTCTACTTCCTGGCCGCCGACCAGGTCGAGCGCCTCGGCATACTTGGATACCCGGCGGTGCTCTTTACGAGCCTCGTGCGGAGCATGGCCGATCCTATTCCCCCGGTGGTGAAGGTAGCCTCCACGGCCAAGGCCCACCGCGAGCGGGTGCGCCTGGTCGTGCCCATGTTGCGCGGGCTGCTGCTGGCCTTGCCTGTGCTGATAGTGTTCAGTCTGCTGCTTTCGTCCGCCGACATATTCTTCGCGGACTACCTGCGCGATCTATTCGACATGAAGTTCGCACAGGACTTCCCGGAGATGATGCAGCACCTTACGGTCATCTTGACGGTGGCCTGGTTTTGCGCGGGGGCAATCTACTTCACCCTCAGCCGCAAGCGCGATGCCGAAGACCTGAAGGAACTGTACGCACTGCCGGGCGACCTCAAGCCTTTCAGACGCATTGGCTTCGGGGAGAGCGCCACCGTACTCGGCCTGGTCACGGTGCTATTCGGGATGTTCGGCTGGGTACAGTTCGCGTACCTGTTCAGTGGGCACGCACAACGCACCATGAACTACGCTGCCTATCGCGAGTACGTGCGCCAGGGCTTCGGTGAATTGCTGTTCGTCTCGCTGCTCACAATGGCGTTGATACTTGGGTTGCGGTGGGCGGCACGGCTCGTCACGGATAGGCAGGTACGCACGTACAACTTGCTCTCCTCCGGACTGGTGGCGCTGACGATGGTGATTCTGGTGTCGGCCTTCTGGCGCATGCTTGTCTGGGAGAACATCGAGTTCTACATCAACACACCCCTGCGCATCTTCGTCAGAGTGTTTATCATCTTCCTGGGGCTGGCGTTTCTGTGGCTCATGGGAACGATGTGGGTGAAGCCGGAGCGGTTCGCAATCGGTGCGTTCGTGGGGTTGCTGGTCTTCTTGATGACAATCAACATCATGAACCCTGACGCGGAAGTGGCCGCCTACAACCTGGCGCACCGGGGCGACGACCTTGCGACCCGCTACCTGCACGTGCTCTCCAACGACGCGGTGCCCGTCCTGGCCGACGGGTTGCGCGAGGCCGAGGGGCAGGCCAGGGAAGATATTATCCACAACCTGCAAGGCCGGCTTGAGCGGATGGAAGCGGACAGGCTATGGCAGAACTGGCAGGCGTTTCATCTTTCCCACTGGGAAGCCTATTCGCGGCTGAAGGACCTGCAACGTGCCGGCGTACTTTGTTGTGACGCTAAAGTCCACGCGCAACTCAAGCTCCGAAGTCCCAAAGTTGGGCTGTTGGCAAGATGACGTTAATCGCGATTTTGGAAACTGTAGAACCGTTATGCCTCCGGGGTTGTGTTAACGCATAAGGACCGGAGTGCAGCTTGGACGGCAAGTGGTGAGGCTCTTTCATTTCCGATTTCCTTGTGATATACTAGCGAAAATCGGATGGCATGAACAGTTTCTCTCTATTTGTTCCGCAGTCGCGAATGTCTCGCTACTTTGGTTCATGCAGGCCGAGTCGCCAATGAAGCGAGCTGGATAGTGAAGGTATCGCAATGGAAGTCAATTTCCAGCTAATCGCCCAGCGACTCGAGCGTCATTCGCAAGAGGTCGAGGGCGATGCCCTGCCCGTCGACGACGTTGCCGACGAATACGCGGCCCAGATAGAGGTGATACATTTGGAAGCAAACCTGGGAGCCCCCGCCGCCGTACACGAAGATACCGGGATGGTACGGCGCATCCAGTGGGGGGATATGGCGGCCTTTGAGGCGCTTTTCAACAAGTACCAGGGCCAGATTTACCGCACTGCTTACGCCATCACCAGAGATGCCGGGGCCGCCGAGGAGGTCTTGCAGGACTGTTTCTACAAGACGTACCTCAACATCATGAACATCACCGGCGAAGGCTCGCTTTCACCCTGGTTGCACCGGGTGGCTGTCAACCTCAGCTGCAACGCCATCAAGCGGCGAAAGATGCACCTCGAACCGATTGATGGGGTGGCCGAGGGTGTGTTCGCCGCCGAGCCGCACCACTCACCGGAAGCGATGGCCGAGCAGTCGGAGTTGCGCGTAAAGATGCGCGATGCCATCAACTCACTGCCGTTGAAGCACCGTCTCGTTGTGACGTTGCACTACCTGCAAGACTTTTCACTACCTGAGATTGCCTACATTCTCGACCTGCCTGTCGGGACCGTGAAGTCCCGCCTGCACCACGCCCGTAAGTCGTTGCGAGAACGGCTAGAGTCTCAGAGCCAGCTGCAAATGGGGGCAGCCTATGATCCGGCGTACTAAACTTGTACAACCACCTTCCCGCTACATAAGCGATATGTTTTCTACGTTGCGCGAGCGAATTGAGGAGGCAAGCGCCCCCGAAGCGGACGAATCGTTGGACCTGCTGGTCAAGCACGCCCTGAAGACAGGCGCGCCCCAGTCGCCCGCGCCCAACACCAACAATGTCTGGAGCAAGCTCAGCCGCCGTGTGAGGGGGCCGTTCGGGAAGATGGCCGTGGAAGGGCCTGAATGCTCCGGCTCGGACATGTCTGTGCTGGGACCGAATGGAGCGCCTTTTTCGGTGGGTGACGAGACGCGGTCGCTGCTGCCGTCAGGCAACTCGCAAGAGGTCAGCGACCAGCATACCGCGATGTATCCCACGGCGAAGGAAGCCACCCAGCTTTCCTGATGTGGGACCTCAACCGGCGAGTTAGGGACGGCGCGCGCCGTCCCTTTTTGATTTCCTGACTGTCTCCGGCACGGTCCAGCAAAAGTTGATATAATTCGTGTATCGCCCTTAATGGTCCGTGCGTTATCAATAACAGGAATATGAGAGAGGAATAAATGTCCAGCATGGGAAATCAGTATTCAAGCTCCGGCGGGAGCGTTGAGCCTCAAGGGGACGGCAGGGGGAACGGAGCCGGCGTCGAGCAGGTCCAGTCAATCGACGTACGTGGCCTTTCGGTGCGCCTCTGCGAGAACGTGGAGAAAGTAATCATCGGCAAGCACCAGGAAGTGCAGATGACCCTCATTGCCTTGCTGTGCCAGGGCCACGTCCTTGTGGAGGACGTACCCGGCGTCGGTAAGACGATGCTGGCGAAAGCCATAGCCCGCTCGGTTGGCTGCACGTTCAAGCGCGTGCAGTTCACCCCGGACCTCCTGCCGAGTGACGTTACGGGCGTCTCGGTGTACAACCAGAAGAGTGGCGACTTTGAGTACCGCCCCGGCCCTGTGCTGACGCAAATCCTCCTCGCGGATGAAATCAACAGGGCCACGCCCAAGACTCAGTCGGCACTGCTGGAGGCTATGGAGGAGCGACAGGTCTCGGTAGACGGCGTCACATATCCCCTGCCACGGCCCTTCATCGTGCTGGCAACCCAGAACCCAATCGAGTACGAAGGTACCTTTCCGCTGCCGGAAGCGCAGCTAGACCGCTTCCTCATCAGGCTCTCGCTCGGCTACCCCGGCAGGTCGGAGGAAATAGAGGTACTGACCCGCCAGCAAGAGCTTCACCCGCTCCAGAGTTTGACCCAGATGGTGGATGCCTCGGAACTGGTGACAGCCCAGAGGGCCATTCGCACCGTGCACGTCGATATGCTCATCAAAGAGTACATTGTCAGCCTTGTGAGCGCCACCCGGAGGCACGAGGACGTGTACCTGGGGGCCAGCCCGCGCGGGTCGCTTGCCCTGCAACTGACCGCCCAGGCGAGGGCCGCCATCAGCGGGCGCGACTACGTCATCCCCGACGACGTGAAGTCTATGGCTGAAGCGACATTGGCGCACCGCCTGATCCTCAGCCCCTCCGCGCGCATCCGCAACGCCGACAGCCGCTCGGTGGTGGCCGAAATACTGCGTAACACCGTCGTACCCGGCGCGCTGCCGTCAACGCCGAGACGCTAGGGGCAGGGCTGTAATGCGAGGACTTTCCGAGAGCGCCAACGCAATTAAGCTGGCGGTGCTGACCGTTGTAATTTACGTCGCTGCGGCCACAATTGGCATGCGGCTGGTCTACTACCTTGCGTACGTGCTGGCGGCGGTGCTCATAGCCTCCTGGGTGTGGACGAAGCTAAACCGGCGCGGCCTTGAAGTGCGGCGCGAGGTGACCCCCACCCAGGCGCAGGTCGGGCAGGTAATCCGCGAGACGATAGAATTGCGCAACCTTTCCTGGTTGCGCAAGCTGTGGCTCGAGGTGCGAGACCAGTCGTCCCTGCCGGGGCATCACGTAGGCGCGGTGGTGACGCTGCCGGGTGGCAAGGCTAAACGCTGGCAGGTGCGCACGCGCTGCATCCACCGAGGTCTATACCGGCTTGGGCCCACCGTAGTAGTTACCGGCGACCCGTTTGGGCTATTCCAGACCAGTCAGGTATTGGAAGGAAGGGGCGAGGTGCTGGTTTTTCCGCCTACTGTGCCCCTCACGCAGTTCGGCCTTCCCAGTGGGGAGCTACCGGGCGGATTGCGCACCGAACGGCGCGCCTTCCATTCGACGCCGAACGCAGTGAGCATACGGGAATACACGCCCGGTGACCCGGTCAACCGCATACATTGGCCCGTGAGCGCGCGCAACCAGAAGCTCATGGTGAAGGAATTCGAGCTAGACCCCACCTCCGACCTGTGGCTGGTGCTCGACCTGCATGAGGATGTGCATGTGTCCGCGATGGGGGACGATGCTGATGCCGCTGAGTATGCACGCCAGGCCTTCAACCGCAGGCGCCTGACGGATAGGCCCGACGGACTTTCGGCCGACGGAGGCGGGGCCAGCGAGCCGCTAACCCTGGACCCTAGCACCGAGGAATACGCGGTCACAATTGTCGCTTCGCTCGCTGCGTTCTTTCTCAGCGAGGGGCGGTCTGTGGGCCTCATAGCCTGGGGGCAGCACCACGTGACCATTCCCGCTGACCGGGGCGGCAGGCAACTACTGAAGATACTGCGTGCGCTTGCCGTGTTGCGAGCCGAGGGCACCATACCGCTAGCCGGGCTGCTCGCCACCGAAGGGCACCTCTTCGGCAAGCAGGACACGGTCGTGGTTGTTACTCCATCAGTGGACGAGCAGTGGGTGGATGCGCTCAGGGTGCAGAAGCTGCGTATCGCCAGTTCTGCCGTTGTAATCGTCGAACCGAGCACCTTTGGAGGCAAGGACAACGCGCTCATGCTGGTGTCCGGCCTCACTGCCATCAATGTGCCCTCGTACCTCGTGAAGCGAGACGACTCGATCAATGCCGCCCTTGCCCAGGAGTATGGCGGGGTAGCGGTGCGGAACCTTCGTTGAGGTTCCGGGGTTATAAAGAGTAGGGAATGCATGTCGCGTGAGGGTGGCGGCGACCTCGTACCACCTAGCGCCGCTTTCTCTCGTGGGGGCCAATCCGGTATAATTACTCTGTAAGCCCTCCGCGCGTCTTGTTCCCGCATCACGTCCAACATTCAAGAAGTAATTATGACCAAGTATTTTCGTTTCCAAGAGGGCTGGCTGACTGTCGGTTTGCTGGCTCTGTTACTCTTCAGCGTCACATTATCGATTCAACAGGCCCAGTGGTCCGATGGCCTGTCGATTCTCACCCCAATCACCTTCATCGGTCTCGTCACGGGTATCGTCATGGCGAAGGTCCGGGGCGTGCCCAGGTTCTTGCTGGACGTGCTTGGGCTTGAGATCGGCACAATCACCGTGCTGGTGGCTGTTTCCAGCGTCATGCAGGGGCCGGGGCTTGTGACGATCCAGGACAAGGTGCAGAACCTGGTCGAAAGGACCGCCGCCTGGGTCAGTGTCGCCATGCGACAGGATGTCAGCGACGATCTTGTGGTGTTTGTGCTGTCGCTGGCAGTGGTAGCCTGGGTGCTGGCTTATAGCTCGGCCTACTTTGTCTTCCGGTCCCGGCAACTCTGGTGGGCGCTGGTGCCGAACGGCGTCGCGCTGCTCATCAACCTCTCCTACACTCCTATCAACCTGAACGGCTACATTGTGGTGTTCATGTTCAGCGCGCTGCTGCTCATGATCCGCTTCAACCTGCTGATGAAGGAAGAACGGTGGCAGCGAGAGCGGGTGAACTATTCCCCAACGCTCACGTGGGCCTTCCTGTGGGCCGGTAGCGCGGTGTCGGTGTTCCTGGCGCTGGCGATGTGGTTTGTGCCCGCCAGCGCCCCCAACAGCACCTTGAACGGGGTGTGGGAGCGCGTCAACAAGCCCTGGGTCGATTTCCAGAACACGATGAGCAAACTCTGGTCGACCGTGCCGGGCAACCAGAGCTTCGGCGGGTACGCCTCGTTTAACAAGCAGTTCACAATGGGCGGCGCGCTCAACCTTTCGGACGCTATCGCCCTGAAAGTAAAGGCAGAGGAGCGGCTCTACTGGCGGGCGACAACCTACGACCAGTACACCGGCTCCGGCTGGAACAACACGGCAAAAGCTACCTTCAAGATAAGCGACCTCAGCTCCTTCCTGGCACTAGAGGCCAACCAACCGCTTGGGTCTGACGATGCCAGACGGAGGCCGATTAGCTACACTGTCGAGGTGGCGATCCCCAAGGAAGATATTCTCTACGCCGCGCTACGCCCTGCCAGCTTCACTTCGGATAGTCGCCTGGAGGTTTCCTGGCGCGACCTAGACGAAGTGTACAACGTCGACAGCTTCTACGCTGGAAGCAACCCACGCAGCCACACGGAGCTGCCCCTGGAGTTGCGCACGCTGGTCAGCGAACTCAACACCATACAGGTCGATTTGCGCAAGTCGGCCCCGCCTGAAGGCACATTCGAGGATATCGACGCCAGGTTGAAAACGGTGGCACGGGACAACAACATAGACCTGGATGCCCGGCGGCAGGAGCTAGCGGGGCGGGGCGTCCGCGTTCAAATCGATGTATCCCCCGGACCTGATTACACCATAGACCTGCGCGCGACCGGGCAGGTGCCGGTGTACGACGATATCAGCTCGGTGCACGCCCCGGACGACCTGTCAAGAGGCGACACCTACACGGTGATGTCGATGGTGTCGGAGGCCACGGACGATGAGCTGCGTACCGCGATGGGAGACTACCCGGAGTGGGTGCGCGAGCGTTACCTGGCTCTGCCGGTGACCCTGGACCCGAAGGTGAGGGACCTCGCCCTGGATGTGGTCCAGAATTCGGGGGCCAACAACCCCTTGGACGCGGCGCGCGCAATCGAGGCCCACCTGCGCGAGAACTACGAGTACAGCACATCTATCGGCCAGCCGCCGCAAGACCGGGACCGGGTGGCCTGGTTCCTGTTCGAGAACAAGAAGGGTTACTGCGAGTATTATGCTTCGGCAATGATCGTGATGCTGCGCAGCCTCGACATTCCAGCCCGGTTCGCGGCAGGATACGCGCCGGGGACGTACGATTCGGGCACAGGGGATTTCGTGGTACGCGAGTCGGCTGCGCACGCCTGGCCGGAAGTCTATTTCCCCGGCTACGGCTGGATACAGTTCGAGCCTACGCCGTCACAGCCCGCCGCCAGCCGAGAGATCGAGCTTGCGCAGGCTCCGACTCCCTTCGCGGAAGCCGCCCCGGAACCTAGTATCACGGCGGCGCTCCCCGACCCTGAGCGTGGCCTCGGTGAGGACGAGGTTCAGCCCGCCGCTGATGGGGGTGGCGGCCCCTTTTTCGGCTTTGGCGGCACGGGGGGTGGTTGGTTGTGGCTGGGCGTAGCAGGAGTAGCGGCCGGTCTGGTAATGGTCTTCTTCGTGCGGCGCAGACCGGCTGTTGCAGCCAATCCAGGCTTCTACTACTCAAGAATGATCTCGATGTCGAGGCTGCTGAGGCTTGGCCCTTCCTCGCATCAGACGCCCTACGAGTTCAGCGAAACACTGGGTCGTGAGTTCCCAGGCACGTCGGGCCTGGCACGTACCATCTCTCGCGCCTACGTGCGGGAGAGGTTCAGCCCGCGTGCCGCGGACCCCGGCGAGCGGAAGGCTGCCCAGCGCGCCTGGGACACGTTACGCGCGCGGTTGGTGCGTAGCTTCCCGGCTCGACAGCTTCGCGGCCTCACCTCGCGCCGCAAGCGTTAGTCTTATACTGGCGGGGCCGGGCGTGTTGCACGGTCCCACTTCCCGTAAATGTCTGTAGTGCCGTTATACGGCTGTATCATTAAGGCAATATTCATGCGGCGTTGCTTGACGGGGTATGGACCCGGTGGTAATATCAGAATGGAGCACCGTTTCCGGGTCCCTTCACCGAATGCCTTATAGACTCTCCGCCGCTGTTGCTCGCCTGCGTTCACTATGTCGAACCGTGTAACCACCATACCCAATAAGGGTGTCGCACCGCGTAAGCCCCCGGCCGCCCAGAGCAGCGGGGGGGGCGTTGCGGACGCCAAGGGTGGGCAGCGGAGCGACTTCGTTGAGACGGTATGGGCACTCTGCTGTTCGGTGCGTTTCGCCGTAGTGCTGAACGTGGCCCTGGCGTTGGCCGCCATGCTCGGCACCGTGATACCGCAGATGCCGGCCGGGATCCAGAACTTCGACCAGGAACTCAAGGTATTCCTGGACAACGCCCAGTCCAGGTACGGCGACCTCTCAGGTCTGCTTTACTGGGCCGGTTTCTACGACCTCTACTACTCCCTCTGGTTCAGGCTGCTCGTGGTCACCGTGGTCTTCAGCATTGTGATGTGCACGCTGAATCGCTGGCAGCCCATCATGCGCCAGATACGCACACCGAACCTGAGATTTTCGGACAACTTCATCAGCGGTCTGTCGGAGAAAGCGGAGTTCCGCAACGTGCCCGTGGACCTCTCGACCGCCGAACGCGCGCTCAGAGGGGCGTTGCGCAAGGGGCGGTACCGCACGGTAGCCCAGGCTTCGGAGGATGGCAAGGCCCTCTATGTGTACGCGGATCGCGACCGCTGGTCGAAGCTGGTTACGTTCGTAAGCCACGGGGCGCTGGTGATGTTAATACTCGTGTGGGCGGGCATGGCAAACTTTGGCTGGCGCGAGCAGTCGGTCTATTTTTATCCCGGCGACGAAGTAAACGTCGGGCACGATACCAACTTTTCGGTGCGCAACGACAAGTTCTGGATCGAGTACTACGAAGACGGCAAGACGATCAAGGAGTACAAACACACACTGGCCGTGGTCGAGGACGGGCAGGAGGTGTTAACCAAGACAATTGTCGTGAACGACCCTCTGCGCTACCAGGACATCAACTTCTTCCTGGTGAGCTACCAGCCGGTCGTATTCGTGCAGGCGACTGATGATACCGGCAATGAGCTTGAAGCGCGCAAGATGACCGTTAGCGGCCCCGTTACGGCGACGACGGGCACGGCAGGGGCGCTGGTCGAGTTCAACCAGATCAGCGGCGACAATCTTCCGCAAGACTTCATGCAGTTCCCCGTGGGCGAGCGTTTCCTTACCCTCGCTATGACCTACTACCAGGACGTGAGCCGCCTCGAAAACGAGAACCCGCCGGTATACGTGCAGGCGTTCGTGGACAAGAACTTCGAGACTCCCATATACGACGGATTTCTCCCGCGCACCGGCTCGCTTCAACTGCCCGGCTACGAGCAAATCAGCTTTGACTTCACGCGGGACACCGCCACCGTCCTAGAAGTTGCGAAGGACCCTGGATTGGGGCCTGTTGGGTTTTTCTTCGTGGTAATGACGTTCGGATTCACGCTGTCGCTCTACACCAGCTTTACCCGGTGCTGGGCGCGCATCGGCGTGGATGAGGCGCGGCCCGGCACCATCAACTTGCTGGTCGGGGGTATGGCGGAAAAGAACAAGGTCAGTTTCGAGCGCGATTTTGAACGGCTGGCGCTTCGGATCAAAGAAAACTTGGGCACGGCGGCGCGCCAGGCCGTGACGGGTCGCCCATCGGAAAAGCCGGTGCCCGCGACCGAAGCAGCAGACGTGTAATAGGCCTTTATAGTTTTTCCAGCCCGCTTAGGAGGAGATATGGGTTTCGACGCACCAACATTCGGGTTCAACGAGCCGACGCTCACCATAGTAGCGTACCTGTCGTACCTGGTGGCGTTCCTGTTCTTCTGCGCCCACTTGATGACACGTTCGGGTCGCGCCTTGCTGGCACCCCGCAGCCAGGTGACGCTGGCGGGCGCAGGTGCCGGTGCGGGCGCAGGGGGCAGCATGGACGTCTCCCTGGATGGCGCCGGTGAAGGCTCCAGACAGGGTGTGTCTTTTTCGCCGGCGCTGGGCCACATCGCTACCGGGCTGGTGGTCCTCGCCTGGCTTTCCCTGGGCACCGGGCTTGGCATGCGCTGGGTGCATGCAGGGCACCCGCCCTACGTGACCCTGTACGAGATTGCAACAGTACTCGTATTCGGCATCACTACGGTGTACCTGGTGCTGTTTGAGGCGGTGCTCAGGACGAAGGCCCTCGGCGCATTTGTGGTGCTCCTGATCTTCTGCCTGCACAGCTACGCAGTCTGGTTCATACCGACCGACCTCAAGCGCACCATCGAACTGGTGCCCGCGCTCAGGTCCAACTGGCTGGTCATCCACGTGTCGATGGCGATCATCTCTTACAGTGCCTTTGCGGCGGCAGCGGGGGCGGGCCTCACCTTCCTAGCCAAGCACCACCTCCGGGGCCGTATCCCGGCGGCGCTTCCTTCCGGGGCGGCAATCGAGGAGTTCATGTTCAGGGCGGTGGCGGTGGGCTTCCCATTCGTCACGCTGGTGCTGATTACAGGTGCTATTTGGGCGCAGGAGGCGTGGACGAAGGCCTGGTCGTGGGACCCGAAGGAGGTTTGGGCGCTCATCACCTGGCTCACCTATGCCGCATACCTCCATGTGAGGGTACAACGTGGCGTGCGCAACGTCACGATGGCTTGGCTTTCGCTGATAGGTTTCGCGGTGGTGCTCTTCACCTTTATGGGCGTGAACTACCTTGTAGAGTGGTTCGGGCTGCAATCGATGCACACCTACAGTATCGACAGCGGGAGGCCGCCCGGCCTGAGCGTAGCGAGCATCGGCACGGTAGTCATATTTGTGGTGCTGCTGTTGCTGGCGTTCATAAGCTGGCTGCGTGTCAAGTTCCCCTCGAAGCGCGCTCCTAGAGAGTAACCCACATTTGGCGCAAGCTATCCAGGCAAATAGGGATAGGGGAGCACTGAAGCCACACTTCTGGGCGGGCATCGCGCTCCTTGTGCTCGGTCACGTGCTGATTTTCGCCCGGACGCCCACCGGGGATTTTCTGCGCCCGCCGTCAGACTACTGGTTCGCGGCAGTGTGGTTTGGCTACATCTTCGCCCTGGACGCGCTGGTTTACCGTCGGGACGGCCGCTCGCTGTTCGTCTCGCACCGCAGGGTCTTTCTGTGGATGCTGCCGCTGTCGGCGTTTGGCTGGCTCGGCTTCGAGGGCGTCAACTGGTTCGTGCAAAACTGGCACTACCTGCGACCTTTTGACATCCCTGAATGGTGGGCGCAACTCTGGTCGATGATTTTCTTCAGCACGGTTATTCCCGCCGTGTGGGAGACAGCGCAGTGGGTCGGAGGCTGGCGCTTTATACAGCGACTGGGCCGCGCCCGCACCTTCAGCGTCTCGAAAAGCCTGTTGGTCGCACTCGTCGTTGCCGGAGTGCTCTTCTTCGTGCTGCCGGCGCTGTTCCCCCTGTACTTCTTCCCCCTGATATGGGGTTTTGCCGCGCTCATACTCGACCCGATTAACTACTGGCGCGGTTACCCCTCGATACTCGGGTACTGGTCGCGCGGCGACTGGCGAGTGCCGCTGGCGCTCTTCATTGGAGGCACGATTTGCGGCTTCCTGTGGGAGTTCTGGAACTTCTGGGCGTTCCCGAAGTGGTACTACACGATTCCTTTCGTGGGCTTCGGCAAGATTTTCGAGATGCCGGTCCTGGGCTACGTGGGCTACGGGCCGTTCTCATGGGAGCTATTCGCCCTGTTCTGGTTTTTCGCGGGCTGGCTCCTACGGAAAGATTCACCGGAAGTTAGCGAGCTTGAGGCGCTCATTGTAGAGGACGTTGGCGCTTCAAGGTAGTTAGTGCTGAGTGGTAGAAGGAAGAGGGGACCTGCGGCAGTTGCAGATCCCCTCGTTCCCTAGTGAGTCCCGGCTCAGGGAAGGATGCCAGTCGTTCGCTCAAGAACGGAACAGGTTCATCTTCGGCTTGCGCCTGATTTCCCGCAGCGCCTTCTTGTTGCGATACACCGTAATGACCGTGGTGCCGTCGCCGGACACAATCATCACGAGGTCGTGCAGCTTGGCAAGCCTAGGCTCGACTTCGCGGTATCGCGCCACTTCCCTGCGCCTCACAACGTAGAACCGGACCCCGGTACGGTACTCGAGGATACCGTACCGGCGAACGAGTTCCATGTCACTCGCACGCAGGTTGCTTTGCGCTCCCCGCTGCCGAGCGTGGTCGCTCAGCCCCGCGTTTACTCCACTGGCTCCCCTGTCCATGATGCGCCGCCCCGTCCCATGCTAATCGCATGGAGTAGCCGTCACACTAGCCGGTCCCACCGCCCAGGAGCGGTAGGTGAGGGCCATCATAGAGCAGGTGTCATAGGCTGTCAAACTGTGGAAAGTCGGTGGAAAGGCGGTCAAATGGGCGTCTTCTGCAAGCGATATAGGTGCCAGCAGGTTAGCAGCCGGTAGGCAGACATGGCTACCGAGAGCGCGAAACCTAGTATCCCATCCTTGTACCCCCTGTACTCGAAAAACCTGCGCTGGAACTCGCGTACAGGCTGGCCGATGAAGCTGCGTAGGTGCGCTCTATGTCCCGCCGCGTAAAGGGCCCGCGCTTCTAGGGGCGCGTATGACCTTTGTTTCGCTATGAACTGCCGCCAGGTCTCATAGTTGAAGTGGATGAGTGGATGGTTGAGCGAGCCAATGCTGCCATCGACAAGAGGCACCTCGTGGACCGCCTGCGTCTCATCGTAACGGCACCTGTCCGTGCGGAGAAGCCTCACCTGGTAATCGGGTGACCAGCCAGTATGCCGGACCTCTTTGCCGAATAGGATGTTGCGCCTGGGCACGCGGTAGGCCGCGGCCTCACCCGTAGAGATAACCTCCGCCAGTTCTAAAGCTAGGGGCCTCGTCATCCGCTCGTCTGGGTCGATGAAGAAGACCCACCCGGTCGATACGGCATCGAGGGCAAAGTTACGCTGTCGAGAAAAGTTGTCGAAAGGGTGGCCTAGTACCTGGTCGGCTACCCTGTGTGCGATGTCCGTCGTTGCCGCGTCCGCGCTGGCATCAAGCACTATCAGGGTGCGAGCGCTGGTAAGTTCTTGCAGGAGCCGCAGACTGGCGAAACACTTCGTCAGGTGCTCACCCTCACGCCAGGCGAGGGCCGCCACAGTTAGCTCAGGCTGGGGGGGAGTGCTCATCTGGAAAGCGCCACCTTTATGAGGGTGCGTGCGATGCGGCGGCGGCGCGCGGCCTCGATCGGCGTGAGCCTGCCAACAAGTCGCCTGACTGTTACCGTAAGGAGACTCACCACCTGCGCAACGAGTAACAGCGAGGCTAGGGCGAGTGTAGCCAGCCGCGACCTGTGCTTGCGGTACAAGTAGAGCCGAGACCGCCACAGCTCCCGTTGCATGGCTACCGGCGCCTGGCCGGTGCTCCTCCCTCCCAGGTGCACCACGTGGGCCTGCGGCACCTGCCAGCACTCCCAGCCCGCCTTTGCGTAGCGGAGCGCCAGGTCTATCTCCTCGGAGTACATAAAGATCTCGGGATCGAACCCGCCACGCTCTAGATAGGCTTCGCGCCTGAGCAGCATGCAGGCACCAAGTGGATGATCGATTTTATATGGCTCGTTGGCTATTTGCTCAATTAAGTAACGACCATTGGCAACGCTGCCCTCTACCCACAAGCGAACTCGCCCCGGTAGCCAGGAAGGAAGTGGGAAGAGGTCGATGGCAGCCATTACCAAGGTTGGGAAGCGGAACGCGGATCTCTGTATGGTCCCATCCTCGTTCAACAAGCGAGGCGAGACGATCCCAGCTTGCGGTTCGCGCTCTGCGAACTCTTTCAAGAGGCCCAGGCAACCAGGCAGCAAGATCGTATCCGCATTCAAGATGAGGATGTAGCGCCCGGCGGCCTCCCGCAGGCCAAGATTGTTGGCTCGACCGTAGCCTAGGTTGCGGCGGAGCGGCATCACTTTAACACCAACACCGCCGAGTGCCTTTGCTGCGTCCGCGCTACCGTCCATGGAGGCGTTGTCCACCACGATCAACTCTAAGAGCAGGTTTTCTTTGACCGCAGGGTCCTGGATAGAACGCAGGCACTGCAAGAGCAAGTCGCTAGTGTTCCAGCTTACAATAACGATGCTGATATCGGGGGTGTCCGCGCCACCCGCGGCTTCTTGAACCGGCCCCGGCCATGTGTTAGACTTAGTCACCGGCCCAGTTTAGCATGCCCTGTAAAGTCAGGACAACTGCCGACGGTCGCTCCTCGCACTCACTGTGACGGGGGTCGGCCCAAGGGGCCTTAGGAGAGCCTGTAAACAGATGAACGTTTTCACCCACCAGAGCACAGACCTGCGCACCCGGCTGCGACGCGCGCGTATCATGCAGTACAGCGGCCTACTTTCCCTGGTTGCCTCGATTTTTTGCTCGATCTACTTCTATGTCAATCCAATACTGGTGTTCTTTGCATACCCGTTGCTGATTCTAGGGTTCCCCCTCTGGACGACAGGGCGGAACAGGCAGAAGCAGCTCAAGAACGTGCCCCGCATCAACGACATGCTGACCAACGAGCTGAAGGGCCTCAGCGACAAGTACAGCCTGCACCACGGCGCGACCATTGAGGGACGCAAGGTCGAGCACATGCTGCTCACCCCCTCAGGCGTCGTTGTGCTCGCTGCCAACGAGGCGCTCGGCCCCGTCCACTGCACTGCGGGACGCACCGGCGACCGCTGGCAGACGCGGCTGACGCTACTCGACCGCTTCTCAGGTACCAGGCCCCCCATCGGCAACCCTTCGCTTGAGCTGGACACGCAGACAGCCGCTGTCAAAGCGTTTCTCGCGAAGCAAAACAAGGAGAACGTGCCGGTTCGCGGTCTGGTGGTCTTCCTCGCCAACCCGGAGATCGAAATCGAGGAATCGACTTACCCTGCCGTGCCGCTGAACGAACTCAGGCTCGCAGTGCGGGAGCTACAGTCAATCATGGCCGAGGAGCGCGAGTTGGAGAGCGAAGTGGAGAGGCTCTTGACCAGCGAGGACCGGCGGCGGTTCAACGCGGCACTTGGCCCGGCGACGGTAACCAAGGCGACTCAGGCAACGACCCCCGCGCGTCCGGCCCCGGCACGCAGCTAACCGCAGCAGGCACGATGCACAATATTGCCCCACAGCCGTCCGGTTGGCCCGTAATCGGGCACGACCAGCCAATAACTATCTTGCGCCGCTCTCTAAGAACTGGGCGGTTGTCTCACGCCTACTTGTTTACGGGGCCGGACGGCGTCGGTAAACGCACTGTCGCGCTGGCGCTGGCGATGGCCGTCAACTGCCTGGGGGAGACTCCGGCGGGACAACCGTGGCCCGACATCCCTTGCCTGCTTTGTCCCTCCTGCGCTCGTATCATGCGTGGTGCCCACCCTGACGTAACAGAAATCAGCCTGGAGGCGCAGACCCAACTCCAGGGGGATTCTGGGAAGAAGGGCGCTCCCTCCAGGGAATTGCGCATCGATGTTGTGCGCGACATGCAGTCATCTATTGGGCTGAACCCGCACACCGCTAGACGTAAGGTCTACTTGATTGGAGACGCCGACCGGCTGAACGAGGAGGCCTCTAACTGCCTGCTAAAGACGCTGGAGGAGCCGCCGGAGCATTCGATGCTGGTACTGCTGGCACCGGACGAAGAGTCTGTGCTGCCGACGATTTCCTCCAGGTGCGTGCAAGTTCAGTTCCGCCCGTTCTCCAGGAGCCTTGTCGCTTCCAGCCTCACGAACGTCTGGGGCGCTGAAGAGGAGCAAGCAGAGACGCTGGCGGCATTGTCGGGCGGGCGGTTGGGTTATGCGGTAGACCTGCTGGGCAATGAGCAGGCGCTGTCACGGCGAAGGTCCGCGCTAGAGGAAGCCGCCTTGCTAACCGGAGCGCCGGTCCTCGACAGGATTGAGGCAGCAGCTAAGTATGCGAAACGCTACACAGACGCTCGCTCGGAGCTATTCGAGATGCTGGACGAATGGGAGACGTGGTGGCGCGACGTAATGGTTGTGAAAGTGGGAGCCTCTAACCTGGCTGTCAGCGTTGACCAGTTGCCGTCGCTCGGTTCGATAGCGCGCAGAACTCCGGTGGCGAAAGCTGCGGGGGCTGTTCGTCTGATCCAGCAGACCCGCAAGCAACTGCTGGAAAACGTAAACCCGAGACTCGCGTTGGAAGCTTTGACCCTCGGGCTGCCCTAGGGCGCACTGCTCCGTCACGCAGATGAGACCCTGAAGCGGAAGGCCTGGGAGCAACACTCCCAGGCCTTCATTCCGTGCATGGTTGGACTAGCCGCGTGCTACTTCTTCAAATCCGTCAAGAACGTCTCTATCCGGTTTAGCGCTTCCTCGATGTTGGGGAGCGAAGTGGCGTAGGAGGCTCGTACGTGTCCCGCACCTGACTCCCCGAACGCGGAGCCGGGCACCATCGCCACCTTATAGTCCATCAGCAGCCTCTCCGAGAAGTCCGCGTCCGACAGCCCGGTGCTCTTGATGGATGGGAAGGCGTAGAATGCCCCTCGCGGCTCGAAGCACTCAAGCCCCAGGCGGTTGAAGCCGTCCACGATGGTTCGCCGCCGCCGGTCGTATTCTTCTCGCATCGCCTCAACAAATGGCTCGCCGCTACGGAGGGCCTCGATAGCTGCCTCCTGCCCGGTGGTAGGCGCGGACATGATGATGTACTGGTGGATTTTGCGCATGGCCGCCAGCATCGCGGGTGGTGCCGCTGCGTAGCCGATGCGCCAGCCGGTCATAGCGTAGGACTTGGAGAAGCCGCCCAGCAGGATGGTGCGCTCCCGCATGCCCTCAAGCGCCGCAAAGCAAGTGTGCTCGATGCCGTAAACCAGGCGGTCGTAGATTTCGTCTGACACCACTATCAAGTCGTTGCGCTCGGCCCACTCGGCAATCTCAGCCAGCCTGGAACGCTCCAGGACGGCCCCTGTTGGGTTATTCGGGTATCCAAGCAGCACCGCCCTTGTCTTGCGGGTACGGGCCTTCTCAAGGTCGTCTACGGTCACCTGGAAGTCCTGTTCGACGTAGGTCGGCACAGGCACGGGCTTGCCCCCGGCGAACGTCACCGTCGGCTGGTACGCGACAAAGCACGGCTCCGGCACGATCACCTCATCGCCCGCTTCCAGCACGGACATGAGGGCCAGCATCAGCGCCTCGCTCACGCCAACCGTGACTAGCAGCTCTGTCTCAGGGTCGAAGTCCAGGTCGTACAGCTTGTTCAGCTGGCCGGACAAAAGCTGGCGAAGCTCCAATATACCGGAGTTGGAGGTGTAGCTTGTATGCCCGGCTTTCAGCGAGTCGATGCCCGCGTTGACAATCGGCTCCGGCGTCACGAAGTCGGGTTCCCCGATGCCTAGAGAAATCACGTCGGACATCGTCGCGGCAATGTCGAAGAAGCGACGTATTCCCGACGGCGGCACGGCTTCAATCCGGCTCGACACGAACCTCGCCCCCGACTTGCGCTCGGCTGCGGCCCCGGCAAGATCAACTGCCATGACTTCTCCTCCTCTAAAGCACCGCTTTGAGCGGTATGCGCCACTCGTTACCCTGTTTCTTGCCCGAAATCTTGCCCTGCCCCAACAAGCGCCGGACCTCTTTAGGCTTATAGCCCAGCAGCTTGGCGGCTTGCGACACCGACAGGAGCGGCCTGTAGAGGTCCAGCACCTCGTCGGATGGAAACTCGCTCAGCGCCGCGTCAAGCACGTTGAACCGCTCTGCGGCACGGGCTATCGCTATGGGGTCGCGTACGTCCAGCGCTTCGTATCTCTCCTGGTTCAATATGTCTCGCAACTCGGCAACCCGTATGTGATTGGTGCGAACTGACAAATTGGCCTCTCCGGTGCGCATGCCCTGCCTGGCGTGCGACAAATTAAAGTCTAAGCAACATTATAACATTATAGGAGCGCACTTTCGAAGTGGCGCACCAGGTGCACAGGCTGCGTGGCTGTGTTATAACAGCGAGTAAGGAGATGGGTATGTCTCAGGCAGACGTTCTACAACCCTCGGTGTTTGAGTACCCAAAGGGGCAATTGCACCTTGAGTACACACTGAGCAACGGACAGATGTTCCGCTGGCGCAAGACTGACGACGGCTGGTGGGACGCGGTAACTGGCTCGCGAATGCTGCGTATAAGGCAAGTACCGGGTGCTACTGACGGCCTGGACCGCTTCGAGTTCTTCACCTACCCACAGCCGGACGACGAGGCTTTCATGCGCACGTTCCTGCGCCTCGACGTGGAACTGCCCCCACTCTACGAAAGCTGGAAAGAGGCCGACCCCTACCTCGGCGGGCTAGGCGTGCGCTTCATGGGTCTACGGCTTGTATTGCAGCGACCCGAAGAGTGCCTGCTGTCGTTCATGTGCTCGACGGCCAATTTCATTCCTCGCATCATGAAGGCAATCGCCCTCATCGCCCGCGATCACGGCGAGCCAATCACGGACCCGAGCGGCAAGGTTTGGACCCATGCCTTCCCCTCCGCCGCCGTAATCGCGGAGCTGGACCCGAACGCCCTGGCCGAGAAGACAGGGCTTGAGTGGAGGGCAGGCAACCTGGTTAAGGTAGCCCGGCAGGTGGCCTCTCGGCCGGAAGGATGGCTTGATGAACTGGCTGCACTCGATTTTGCTACCGCCCGGGGAGAGCTAATGCGCCTGGAAGGGGTAGGGCCGAAGATTGCCGACTGCGTGTGCCTGTTCGCCATGTCTAAGGACCAGGCGGTCCCGGTCGATACGCACGTGTGGCAACTGACCAGGGATAGATACCTGCCGTCTTTGAGGGGCAAATCACTAACACCGACGGCATACGGCCAGGTGCTACAGTTCTTCCAGTCGCGCTTCCAGAAGGCTGGGTGGGCGCAACAGTACCTTTTTTACGACCATCTGCTTGAAAGCCGCGCAAAGAGAGGCAACCGTTCCTAGGCAAACAGTGCCCTGCTACGGCTAGCTGCCGGAAATATTCTCGGTGTGGAGTTGGCCCCGCCCGGCGGGCGCAAGCTCCTTCTCTCCCTTGCTGAGCGCCATGCCTATTCGCCCCACGCGCGAGTTTACGAAGGCCCGCGCGATCCGCCGGATGTCCCGCGGCCTGGACTTGAGCATCTTGTGAAGCCCAACCTCGTTGACCATCCAGCGCGTGGCAAATGAGTAGAAACGCTTAGAGTGTCGCCCCTCTACCGTCAGGTCTCGGTCGGTACGCTGGTGCCAGGGCATAGCCTCAACCACCCGGCTCTCGACCTCGTTGTAGTAGGGTGTGCCTTTGATTGGGTACGCCACAGTGGTGAGAAACAGGTCCGGATCGCTTTTCTTCAGGTGGTCCACCGTCGCCTCGATGTCCCCAATTTCTTCGCCCTCGTAGCCCATCATGATAAACATGCCGGTCTCGATGCCCGCGTTCTTCAGCATGTGCGTCTTGCGCTGTACGTCCTCGATGCGGGTCTTGCGGTCCATGGCGTCTAGGACCTGTTGGCTGCCGCTCTCCGCTCCTATCCACAGCCGGTAACAACCCATGCTGGTGAGCGCCTCGATGACCTCAGCGTCCAGGCGGTCGGCGCGTGAGATACACTCGAAGGGCACCTTGATGCCACGCTGCTTGAGAAGGGCCGCGAACTTGAGCGTCCACCCTCGGTGGATGGTGAGCACGTCGTCGGCGTACCATAGCTGGTCGGGCGCGTACCTGTCGATTATTAGCTCCAACTCAGCAAGCACGTTTTCCGGCGACCTCCTGCGGTGGGTATTGCCGAAGACAGTGTGGCTGCACCAGCGGCAAGTGTAAGGGCACCCTCTGGCGGTAATAAGGGAGATTGAGCTGCGGCCGTGGTGGTCCTTCCAGGTGCTCAGGTAACGCTTCATATCAATGGCTTCGCGGTCGGGAAACGGCTGCCCGTCTAGGTCTTTGATGAGGGGTCTCGAGGCCGTGCGAACCGTCTTTCCAGTTTCGTCCCGAAATGCTACACCCGCTATATCGTGCAGACGGTGCGGTCCGGCAGCCAGGAGTCGGGGGATGAGAGCCTCCAGCGTAAGTTCGCCCTCGCCTATGACTACCACATGCGCGCCCGCGTCCAGGAACTGATCGGCATAATGAGGCGGCTCAGGCCCACCCACAACGACAGTAGCGCCGATTGCCTTGCAGTCCTGGATCATGGGCAGCACGTTCAACTTCGTCATCAAGTTGGTGTAGATGCCAACGATGCGCGGCCTGTGCTGGGCGAGATACGCTTTCCAGTCTTCCCGGTTCGAGAATGTGGTGTCGAAGAGTTCCACCCCGAACCCTTTACTCTTGAGGTAAGAGGAGATGTAGAGCAAACCGAGTGTCGGGTAGGGCTTCATCACCTTCAACTCGTGAGGGTCTTCGTAGAGATAGTAGCCGTGGGTCAGCAGTATATCCATAGGGTGTGCGTGGGGCACTATGACAGCTTCGGTGCCGGGTGCAACGCCTCGACCACTTTCTGCTCTATCGGGAACCTGTAGAAATCGCGGTCTACGCGCCAGCGGGCGAGTGCCTGGAGCGGCAGGGTCAGCGCATGCCTGTGCCGCCCGAATGCGTACTTCTGGTAGAACTTGAACCGCTCTACGCGCTGGAACTTCTCGCGGCTCACCCACGGCCCCGCAGAGCCTACGTAGTCGAAGTCGGCCCACTCCTCCAGCGAGCACGGAAAGGCATAATTGGAGGCGCGTACTTGGTCGGCAAGCTCGTTTCCGGGGTAGGGCTTGTAAAAGAACACGGCTGCCTCGAAATCACGACTCATGGCGCGCAGGCGCTTGGCAATGTCCAGCGTGGCCTCGAAGCTCTCCTCCGGCTCGTCGGGGAAGCCCACGATAAAGTTCCAAATCGCCCCGATTTGGTGCCGCGCCAGCTTTTCCGCAGTAGTGAAGACCTGTGCGACCGTGATGTCCTTCTTGATGCGCTTCAGCATCTCGTCGGTCCCTGCCTCCACCCCTATCATCACCCGGCGCAGCCCCGCCTTTCTGCAAAGGGTGAGGGTCTCATCCGGTAGCCGGTGCCCCTGGTCGGCGCGCATGGTGCCCGTCCAGGAAAAGCGCAGGCCCGCATCCAGGAAGGCTAGGCAAATCTCCTCCACACGCTCGCGGCGGGTGAAGAAGGTCTCGTCCTGGAAAGCCACTTCCTCGAACGGGTATTTGCGCGATAACTCCCCAAGCTCCTGCGCGATGCGGGCCGCAGTCAGCCCGTACCAACTGCGGTTGTACACGAAGGGGTCGGCGCAAAAGGCGCAACGGAACCGGCAGCCCACCGAGGAGATGTAATCAAGCTGCCGCTTCCCCTTGTGCCTGTAGTAGGCTTCCACGTCAATCAGGTCGTAGTCGTGCCTCGGGAACAGGTTGACATCCGCCGTGGGCCGGGCGGGGTTTGTCAGGACGTTGCCTTCTGCGTCGCGCCAGGTCACACCCTGCACCCCGCCCAAGTCCGCGCCCGAAGCAAAGCGCGCTACCACCTCAGCGAACGTGACCTCACCCTGCCCGCTGGCGGCCACATCCACGCTTGGCTCAGCCAGGCACTCAGCAGGGAAGAGCGAAGGGTGCCAACCGCCCCATACCACTGGCAGGTTCGGAAACTCGCGTTTGACTGTCCGGCTGACTTCGAGGGCATCACGCAATGGCTCGCCCGTTAGCACGCTGATACCCAGGCAGAGCGCGTCCTTCGTCTCCCTCAGCACGGCCCCAATAGGATCGGCTTCCAGCCTGCCGTCGATGATCTTGACTTCGTAGCGCGCGGGGTCCAACGCGGAGCCTACTGCAAGGAGTGCCAGAGGCATCGTCCAGAAGACGGCTTTGGGATTGTAGAGGACCACCTTGTGGCGAGCTAGTGCACTCATCGATCAGTCACCCTGGGCTGAAGGGGTGGCAGCCGCCTCAGGTGACAATATCCGGGGCAGCGACAAGGTGGTGGGCTGTGATTTGCGTGCGAGCGCGTCCAGCTTGCGGCGCTCCACAGGCAGCGTCACAAGGTTGTAAAGCATCGAAGCAGCCGCGCGTGCCCTCGCGCCAGGCGGCAGCGACCCGGCCCCCTGTTTGAGAGACCGCCACGTCTTGCCCGCCCTGTACTCCTTGTGCAAGACCGTGTGGAGCTTACGGTAGAAAGCCGTCGAATAAGGGCCGGTGTACATCATCTCGAAGTCGCCGGAATCGAGCCAGTTCTGCTTCTCACCAAGTTGTGCGCGCACGTTGTCGTAGAACTTCGTGCCTGGAAGAGGGTACGAAACGGACATGCCTATGTCGTCGGGCCGGCACTCCCGGACCATACGTAGCGTGGCCTCGATGTCCTGCCTGTCCTCGCCCGGATAGCCGAACTGGAGAAAGAACGCGATTTTGACGCCCTGTGCGTGCAGGTCTCGCGCGGCGGCGTAGATCTGCTCTACCTTTGTGCCTTTGTCCATCGCATCGAGTATTTTCTGCGAACCAGACTCAGCACCCACCCACACGATCTCGCACCCAGCTCGTCTCAGTGCCTCAGGTATGCCGGGCTTTATCAGATCGACGCGCAATAGGCATTTGAACGGTAATCTCGCGTCCAGTCTCCGCACTTCGCTTGCAAACCGCTCTATCCACCCCGGCTTCAGGCCAAAGATATCATCGGCGAACCAGATATGGTCTGGGGCAAATTGGTCCTTCAGCCAGCGAAGTTCGGCGGCCACGTTTTCAGGCGAGCGGACGTTGTACCTCTGGCCGTAGACGGGCTTCGCGCACCAATTGCAGTGGTAGGGGCAGCCACGAGTGCTCACCATGTTCATGGAGTAATAGCCGTGGTGACCGCGCCAGATTGAGCGGTAGCGTTCTACATCTACCAGGTCCCAAGCAGGGAAGGGCAGGGCGTCCAGGTCCTTGATGAAGCCACGTTTGGCCGGTTCAGCGTGGCCTGGGAGGGCCAGCCCCGGTATGTCACCTAACGCGGCGGTCGAGCGCCCGTTTAGCGCGTCCAGGGTCTCGGCCAGGGTTATCTCACCTTCCCCGATAATGATGCCGTCGGCCCCATGCCCAAAGTATTTCTCGCGGTGGTCCGTGGCGTCTGAGCCCGACACCAGGACCGGGATGCCGCGAGTCCTGGCGGCTGCGATCATGGTGAAGGCCGCTTCCCGCATGCGGGAGAGGCACATCTTGGAGAGATAGTTGAAGCTGTCCTCGTAGATTACGGCGAACTGGGGCCTGTGGCGGTCCAAAGCGGCGGCCCACTCGTCCTCAGACTCGGCAAGCATGGAGTCGAAGAGGCGGACATCATAACCCCGCTCGCGGAGATAAGACGCAGCGTAGAGCGTGCCCAGGGGCGGGTAGGGTTTCTTGCCTTCCCATTCCTTGGGGTCAAAGCGCATGTAATATGACTGGCCCAGGAGAACGGTCGTCATTTACCTTACCCTTCACGTTCCGTGGCATGGCACAGCGCGGGGGTCGCGTTGCGCACTGCAAATCAATACGTGGCAAGTTACAACAGGGCAACCTGAGACAGCGTATGGCCGATTGTATCAGCCCTGGTAGAGTTGCGTCAACCGGGCGAGGAGTCTCTCCAGTCTCGCCGTTTGGGTTGTGAGGTCGTAGTCACGCCGCACCAAGGCGGCGGCCTTGGCACTCCACGCTTGATACTCGCTCACAGAAAGATCCGCTACTCTCTCCATCGCCCGCGCCATGGCGTAGATGCTACGTTCGCGAACGAGCAACCCGGATAAGGCACCGCGGCGCTCCTGGTCCGCCCCAATGTCAAAGAGCGCCCCAACTGGAGGCCCAATCCAGGGCAGCCCGCACGACATGGCTTCCAGCACCGCCATGCACTGGGCTTCGTGCCAGGAACCTACCAGGAAAGCTGACGAGCTTGCGTACACTTCCGCTAGCTCATGGTGTGGGACACTGCCACGGAAAGTGACATATCCCGCGAGTTGCAGCTGTCTGACCAGGCGCTTCATGTATGGCTCCAGCGGACCTTCACCAACCAAGACAAGCCGGGTGTCTAAGTCGGGCCGGCGGTGCCTCAAGTCAGCGAAGCTGCGAATCAACCAGGCCTGGTTCTTTACCGCAATGAAGCTGCCCACCGAGACGAAAGTGAAGGGGCGTTCGATGCCGCCGCTCTTTGCGGCCCGGAACAGGGCAGTATCTACGCCTAGCGGCCACCGGACCGCCTTCTGGCCCACGCCCGGAAACTCGGCCGCGAGCAAGTTGAGCATCTGCCGAGATGGGGCCGTGAGCCTATCCGCCAAGGCTAGCGTATGGTTGAGCAGCATGCCATCTATCCCCCGGCGCAGGTATCCATAGCGGATTGAGGGAAGATACACCAGCTCGCCCCCGGCAAGGTGTACCAGCGACGGTACGCCAAGCGTTCTAGCCGACTGAGTTGCAAGCCAGCCCGACTCAGTCCCCCAGATCCCCAGGACGGCGTCGAACGGCGCGGACCTATGCTCCCGTGCGATGCCTTGTAGAGCGTCCGCCCACAGCTTGCCTAAGCTTACACCACGAATCCTCCGGCCCGCCAACTGCCCGCCGCCCAGGGCATGAACGCGCACGGCACCAATCGAGTAGTCGCCGCGTCGGTGAGGGTAGCGCAACGCAAAAACGTGCAGCTCGTTGCGGTTTGAGAGTTCCTGGGCGAGGTTCGTGAACGCGGGGATACACCAGTCCGAGCCGCTGGACTGGAAACC
This sequence comes from Chloroflexia bacterium, assembly GCA_036386675.1. GTDB lineage: Bacteria > Chloroflexota > Chloroflexia > QHBQ01 > JADMIH01 > JADMIH01. The sequence continues at coordinate 99,971 of DASVVE010000035.1, forward strand.
TGGGATGACGAGGGCGAGCTTCACGTTGGCGCTAGGCTGCTGTGCGGGCCGCGGGCAGGCTCCGGCTGGACGGGGTTTCCTTGTCCTGGTGTTGCAAGGTTACCGGCATCATAGGCCTGCCTGTTCCGGCCGGGTGTAAGAGATGAATTTGAAGAAGGCTCGTAGCTCCAGCGGGTTGTCGTATTTGCGCAACCTGTAGCGCCAGCTTCCGAGGGTCTGCAATACGGTGCGGTGCCAGGGTAGGATCTTCAGGTCGGACACCGTTGGGTAGCGCGCGTTAAGGACCGTCTCGAAGTTGTTCAGCTTCTTGAGGTGCTCCTGCTTGACCCACGGGGTATGAGGGTTGCGCCGCCTGGAGAAGCTCGCCCACTCGGGGCTGAGCCACTCATCCAGCGTCTCAGGGTACTTGAAGCCCATCTTGACTGCTTCGTCGTACATAGCGCCGCCGGGTGTGGGTGTGTACATGTAGAGGATGATCTCGCTGGCGGGGTTGATCTGCTTTATCTTGTAGATAAACTCGATATTCTCGTCGATGTCGGCTTCGGGGTCGGGCGGGTTGCCCAGCACGAACGAAAACTCGGGGACTATGCCATAGCGCCTTGACTTGTCGGCCATCGCCAGCGTAGTCTCCGGTGTGAGCGGACCTTTGCTCATGAACTTGAGCGTTGTGGCGGAGGCGTTCTCGGCACCCATGAAGATCATGCGGCAGCCGGAGTCGCGCATCAACTCCCAGGTGCGGTCGTCGTAGCGCATGATGGTGTCGATGGTGCCTTCGCCCCACCAACCTATATCCAGTCCCTTGATGCCCTCTGCGAAGGCGGCCACCCGCTTCTCTGCCGTAAAGAAGTTGCTGTCGTGAAACTCTAGGCCGTTGACGCCGAACCTCCGGTGTAAGTACCTCACCGTCTCGATGGTGCGCTCCGGCTTCTCAGCCATCCAGCGACCTGCGTAGCTCTTGGTCACCGAGCAAAACGAGCAGGTGAAAGGACAACCGATGCTTGAACTGTAGGAGGTAGTGCGGCTACCGAGGATAGTGTGCTTGAGATAACGCGGCACGTCCGCCTTCTCGTAGGGCAGCACGGGGAAGTCATTAGGGTCGGCCAGCTTTCTCGCCCGGTTGTGCTTGACCCGACCCCCGTCCCTGTAAGATATACCGTCTACACCCTCCACCGAGCCGCCGCGTTCCAGCGTTTCCAGCAGCTCCAGGATCGTGTTCTCCCCCTGCGAGCGCACGACGTAGTCCACAGAGGAGTCGGACAGCGCGACCTCAGGGTGAGACGAGGGGAAATATCCACCCCAGACGGTGGTAACATGCGGGAAGCGCGCTTTGACCGCCCTGGTGTGGGGCACGGCGTGCGAGAGTTGGGGGCCTGGCATCACGGTCACCAGCAGGTACTTGATGCCTGGGTCGCGTTCGAGCAACGAGAGGATGGTGTTACCCGCGTCCGCATCGGTGTTGCCGTCGACGATACGCCAATCGTACCTGCCCTCGAAGACCGCGGCCAGCGAAAGTACCGATATAGGGAGCCTGTACTTGAACTCGGTGGCCCGAGGGTTATACAGAAGTATCATGGAACCTACCGGGGGAATCTGCGTTACACAAACGGCACCTGCGAGCCGGGAAGGACACGGCTCATTATACAGCATACTCAGGTTGGTTACAGCCGGGAAGCGCAGTTCGAACGTTGGCTACAATGACCGTTAGTTTTGCACGCGAGAGTCCCGTCTGCTACAATCACAGACGTGGTATGACCTTGCTGCTTGTACTGAACTCAGAACATAGCACGCCAAAAATGCACTGCCAATGAGCGAACATTGTCCACAGTAACTACCGCAGCCCCCATCAAAGAAACGCAGCCCTCCTCCCGAGTCGAGCGCGCTGCCAGGGTGTCGCGCTGGCAAAGCTGGCACCTGGGCGCACTCCTCGCGCACCTGGGTCTCTCGGTTATTTTCACCTGGCCGCTCGTGCTCAACTTTCTACCCGGCGCGGGTACGATGGTGCCGGGCGTAATGCTGGAAGACCGCGACCAGAACCTGTGGAACCTGTGGTGGGTGCGCCATGCGCTGTTCGAGGGCCGCAACCCCTTTGTCACCGACATGATCTGGTACCCGACGCCGGTCAGTCTCTACTATCACACGCTGAACGTCTTCAACGGCTTGCTTGCGGTGCCGCTGCTGTCGGTCTTTTCCCTCACCACCACCTACAACATCGTCGTGCTCTTCTCGTTCGTGATGTGCGGGTACGGGGCGTACTTGCTGGTGCATTATCTCTGCGGCAATCGCTGGGCGGCGCTCGTGGGCAGCGTGGTGTTTGCCTACTCAGCCTATCATATCGCCACGATGCGCAGTCTGCTGCAACTCATTTCGCTGGAATGGGTGCCCTTCTTCGTGCTGTTCCTGTTGAAGGCGGTGTTCGACGTGGGGTGGACCTCGCGTGCCGACGTGCTGCGATGGCTGGCGCGGCGGGCGCTCCCGGCGGGTTTCTTTCTGTTCCTCGTCTCCCTGGTGGACTGGTACTACACGATGTACGCGCTGATGCTGGCGGGGCTGTTGGGGGTGTACGTGGCTGCCCGGCACCTTTGGGAGTACCGGCGGCGAGGCGGACCGCCTACCACGAGGGGCGTGCTTGAGCCGCTGGTCAGGATAGGGCTGTGCCTGGGCATCTACCTTGTGCTCGTTAGTCCCATTTTAGTGCCGACTATACGCGAGCTTCGACAAACCACCTATATGCAGCCCGCGAAGGACGCCGCGCTCAGCAATTCAGCGGACTTGATGGCCTTCTTCCAGCCAGTGCGGGGCCAGCACCTCTGGGGACAGTACTTCACCAACCGGCGCGAATGGCCCTACGGCAGCAACCGCTATGAAGTCTATTTCACGTACACAGCACTGTTCCTTGCCGGTGTGGCGTTGTTTGCCACAAAGGCGCTCCGGCCTCGCTTGAGGACACCGGAAGAGCCGGCCGGCCCCGCTGACCCAGGCCCCGAGGCGAAAACCACCGCTTTCAACGGGCGTGCGCCGTTCCGCCTTCCACTGCCCGGCAAGTGGTTTTGGGCCGCTTGTGTGCTCTTGTTCTTCTTGCTGGCGCTTGGACCTGTGCTCCAAATCAACGGGCACCAGATACAATGGCTGTTCAGCCCCAACTTCCAGCTTGTCATGCCGTACCAGCTTGTGGAAAAGTTGCCGGTGCTCAGCATCAGCCGCAGCCCCGACAGGTTCGACATGCCGCTCACCCTCTGCCTAGCAGTCCTCGCGGGGTACGGCACGAACGTGCTGCTGAACACCTGGTGGCCGCGTGTGAAACTGGCAACTAGAGGGGCGTTGCTTGTCGTGGGGTTCCTGCTGCTGGTCGTCGTTGAATTGACGCCATTCCCCTACCCCCAACGCCCCGCAGACATCCCGCGCTGGTATCACCAGGTGGGAAGTGAACCGGGCGACTTCTCCATCCTCGATCTTCCGCCCCAGGACGACTACTGGCACGGGGCGTACCGTATGTATTTTCAAACGGCGCACGGCAAGCCCATCTTCGGTGGCTACATATCCCGTGAGTTCCCTCACCCGTTCATCACCAGCACGCCAGGGTACCAGGAATTGACGTATGTGGATGGGGCCGGAGATATGTTCAGGTCGGGCCGTGACGAATGGCTCTCCGCGTTCCAGCAATATAAGACAAAGTACATAGTGCTTCAGAAGGTGAGGCTGCCCGACAAGGTGGAGCCTGTGCCGGACCTCCAGCCCTCGCGTGACGCCATTCACTACGTGCTCGGTGAAGATGCAAAGCCCACCTACGAGGACGAACACGTAGAAGTCTATTTGGTTCCAGCCCCGGCCAGCACCGTCCCGTTCCTGAGCGTGGGGGATGGCTGGGAGCCGCGGGAGGTGGGACCGAACGGCACCTATCGCTGGCTGCGCGAACAGGGCACGCTTCGAATAGACGCGCCCGGCAGCGAACAGGCGTACCTCACGTTCCGCGCGGCAAGCCTGGGTAGAGCGAAGCCCCTCAGGATACTGCACGGCGACCACGTGGTATTTGATGGTACGGTCGGTGGATTGCAGCCCTACACGATTGGACCTCTGGGCCTACCACAGGGGGTCAGCACCCTCACTTTCATCAGTCCGGAGGGCACCGACAGCCCGCGCGAGTTGGGGCAAGGCGACGATCCGCGGCAACTCAGTTTCGTGGTGCTCGACGCAGCTTTGGAGCCGGTACCCTAGCAGTTATCCACATGCTGCCCCTGTGATACAATCGCCAGGCGTACAAGTCCGGAGCGAGCGATGTCTGACCAGGGACCAGGGGACCACAGGCTGCACAATCTCACCGAGCGGTGGTATGCGCGCCTGTCGCGAAGCGAAAGTGTCAACACAGGCCCGCCACCGCAAGCCGTGCCGTTCCCGCCGGACCTCTACGACGAACTGGATGCCGACAATGTAGTAGCCTTCGAGCGCCGGCCGCAAATGCTGAGAGTTTCAGGCGACGACCACTCGACCATTCGCTCGGTGCCGCGCCGCTACGTCGGCAGGTCCGCTCGCCACCCACAGGGCATCAGTGGCCCAATCAACAGCCGTGGCAAGACGCCTTCTACCCCACTCCGACTCCCCGTAGAGCCTCAAGAGGCACCCGCGCGCCGCTTCCAAGCCCCCTCATTACCCTGGTCGGGACGCTTGATCGCGGCTGTTGGTCTGCTCGTGCTGGTGACATTTGGCTTACGACTTATCGCCTTACCTGCCACCGTGGTCGATAGCCCGCTTGGCGTACAGGCTACACACGCCGCCTATGCTAAGGTCTTGGCAGGACAACTCCCGGCGGCCACCGAGCAGGGGGGCTTCCTGCTAGGCTCGCCACCCTGGAACGGGGTTGCCCCGGCAAATCCTCTTGTGGGGTTGCCTGTCTTCAACTGGTTCTCGGCGCTGGGGTCGCACCTGGGAGTCCCGGTGGAGTGGTTCGGGCGTGTGCTCTCGGCGGTTTTTTCGGCTATTGCCGCGCTTACGCTGTTCGCGGTGGTCCGGCGCACGGCAGGCTCACTTGCGGCCGTATACGCCACGCTTTTCTTCGCGGTCGCGCCGCTGAGTGTTACGCTCGGACAGCAGTTTTCTCCGGCGACCATGATAATCGCGGCGCAGGGGCTTGCGGTGCTTGCCTTGCTGGGTTGGCGGGATACTGTCTCACATGCCCGGACGCAAGGTTCGACGCTCAGGTTTTTCGCCGCACTGACCACCGGCGCTCTTGCCGCGCTGGTTGATCCCGGTAGCCTGCTCCTGGCGCTGCCTGCCGCTTACCTTGTCCTCTCAGTAGACGGAGAAAAGTTGCAGGCCGGTCTACAGGGCCGCAACCCACGCGCGGCGGTAGCCACCTGGGGGGACGCCTGGCACAGGTCCACGCACAGGGGGAAAGTCGTCGCGTACGTGGCGACCTTGCTGGTTGCCGCCGGGGCGTGGTGGCTCTATTCCTCCAAGGTAGACGTCCTGGCCCTTGGCACCGGCGATGGAGCGGGAGGCCCGGCAGGATTGATCGCTAACCTGTTCAATTATGGCACCTACGTGCAGCTGATGGGCATGACCATCGGGCGGGTGCTCTCAGTGGTAGGTCTGCTGCTGCTTGTAGCGGGGATGCTGAACGGGGCGCGCCAGGGAACGCGTGGTATCTTCAACGTATGGTTGGCAGCGGGGCTGCTACACGCCCTGCTGGATACCGGGCGGCTGGCACGACATGACGACGTGCTGTTGCCGGTCCTCCTACCAGCATGTGCTCTCGTGGGTATCGGGGCAGCCTGGGCTGGCACTCTGCCCGCTCGAGTGTGGCGGGCTATCACCGAACAGCAGCGCGACCCGGTGTCCGACTACGCCGTGTCGCCCCACACCGCCTGGCTGCTGGACCTGCCTGAGACACCTGCGGAGGCCCCCACAGCACGTCCGCAAGCGCGCCCTGCCCTTGGTAAGAGCGTGGCAGCGCGCACGCAGAAGGCGGGGGAGCGCGCCAGACGGGTGTCGCTGATGGGCATGGGACACCTGGCCGTGTTGGGGGCAATCGGACTTGTAGCGCTATCCGGTTGGCAGGTTGCCTGGGCCTCCACTCAGGTAAGCACTGACGCCCTGGAGCTTGAGGCGGCGGGGAAGGAGATAGCTTCCATAACGGCACCCGGCTCGCAAATCATCATTGTGGGTCCGCACGCCCCTGAGCTGTATTATGCAAGCGGCCGCACCGGCTGGGCTTTGGACGAAGGGAGTTTCAGCATCCTGGAGGTTGCGCGGTTGCAGCGGGCCGGGGCATCCTACCTGCTGAGCGCGGACCAGACCTGGCTCGGCGAGCACCCCGACTACGTTGGACTGCTCGCCAACTACAGCGTCAAGCAGCTCGCCCGGCGGTACATACTCTTCGACCTGAATACGAAGCCGAGCGCCAACGACCGGTTGTACTTCCTCGAAAGCGGGCACACGCTGGGTGGAGCGTTCCGGCGGTACTGGGAGATGCACGGGGGCGTTCAGAAGCTGGGCTATCCAATCTCCGAGGAGGTCAGCGAGCAGAACCCGCTCGACGGCCAGGTGCGCACGGTGCAATACTTTGAACGCGCCGTGTTGGAGCACCACCCTGAATTCGCAGGCACCCAGGACGAAGTCATGCTTGCGGCTGTTGGCCTGTGGGTCACCAGGAACCGCTACTTCCAGCAAGTAAAGCCGTTCGAGTCAGTGTCAGATAGAGTCTACTTCCCACAGACCGGGCACAGCGTCAAGGAGGCCTTCCTCCGGTTCTGGAACCAACAAGGGGGCCTGGCAGCTTTCGGCTACCCCATCTCAGAGGAGCTTCCTGAGATCAGCCCCGCCGATGGCAAAGTCTACACCGTGCAGTACTTCGAGCGGGCGAGATTCGAGTGGCACCCGGCGGATGCAGGCACTCCCAACGAGGTACAACTTGGACTGATTGGCAAGCAGGCGCTGGAAATGCGAAAATAGTCTTGCGTTTGTGCGACGACAATGACAGTGCACCTGCGCGGGACCGTGTAACCTCTCACGGTAGACTCTACCATCGGGTTACCTATCTGTCGCTTCCGAGGCCTGTCTTTGGGTACCACACTGGAAACCAACCTGGCGGCACATACACTTAACGGCACGGTGCGCGAGACTCTGCCGTTGGTGTCGTCGGTGCTTGGCTCGCTCGTGTACGCAGACCTGTTTGACGCTCCGCTCTCATTAGAAGAGATTCACCGCTACCAGATCGCAACCTCATATTCGGTGGCAGCGATAAGCGCGGCCCTCGGCAACGAACCTGTTCTGGTTGCTCGCGTCTCGACCGAGGACGACAATTATTGCCTGAAGGGGCGTGAAGCTCTGTTTGCTGTGCGCAAAGAGCGGGCTGAAAAGTCGGCCAGGGTATGGAAACGTGCACGGGTGTACTCACGGTGGCTCAGGCGATTGCCGTTCGTGCGTATGGTGGCAGTCACTGGTGCGCTCGCCGTTGACAACCTGAACGGCCGGGACGATATAGATTTGCTGGTAATTTCGCGGACCGGGCGAGTGTGGCTTTGCAGACGAGGCTTGATCGCGTGGGTGCGGATTGGCCGCTTACTCGGTGACGACCTATGCCCCAACTATATACTCTCCGAGGGCAGCCTGGAACTGTCACAACGTGACTTCTTCACTGCGCACGAACTGTCTCAAATGGTGCCTTTGTTTGGGGGCGGTGTGTACGAGCAAATGCTGGCAGCCAACGAATGGGCGCGGGCGTATCTACCGTCCCTTCGCGCGCCTGGAGGGGGGCCGGTGGAAGCGCCGCCGGGCGCTCGAAGAACCGGCCCGGTGGAAAAGGTGTTGAGAAGACCGGCGTTTGATAAGTGGGAGCGGTGGGAGTTGGACCGTCTGCGGCAGAAGCTACGCTCCGAGCTAGGTCGAGATGCCGAGGTAGTGTTGACACCCGACCAGTGCAAGGGGCACACGGGCCTGCACCGTGCGGCCGTTATGACGCGCTACTCGTGGCGACTGGCCGAGATGGGGCTTGACGATGTTTCTGAGGCACTCGACGCTATCAATTCGCGGACCAATTAGGATGGCAGCCACGGAGTGGATTACCCGGTGAGCCAAACAGAAGAGACCCGCGAGACACCGCTGTCCGGTCGAAGCGTCTCGGACGCTGGCCTGCTGTCCGGTCCGCGGTTGAGTGCGAGCCAATTTATCACTCAGGTTGCCGCTCAGGCCGGGGCCGACTTGCGGGCGGCAGGGCTGCATTTTCAGGTGCAGGCGCGCGGCCGGCTCGTCAAGTTTTGGAGTGGTGATGACGCCTCGGTGCATTACGAAGTGTGGGTTCACGAGCGAGAGGCGCGGCTGGAGGTAGGCTTCCACATGGAGTCGGACGAGACCCGCAACGCCGCGCTTTACCGAGAGTTCGACAAGTGCCTGCTCGACCTTCAGGTGCAGCTTGGCGGCGGGGTGTGGCTGGAACCCTGGGACAAGGGGTGGGTGCGACTCTACGAAACCCAGCCGCTCTGGCCGCTCGACACCGGGCGGGTCTATGACACGGCGGAGCGCGTAGTGGCCCTCGCGAAAGCCGTTGAGCCGGTGTACCAGTCGATCCTGGCGAAGCTAGAAGAGCAAGAGTTTTCCACATCCTGACCGAGTTTTCCACATTGTGGAAAACCCAATTCAGCATAGGTTGAACTGCTATACTCCGCCCACGCTTAGCTCCAATAGCTAATGAGCGGAGTTTTCCCTTTGCTTCGAGGTCCAGGTATGGGTGCATATTCACGTAGGCATTTGAGAGCGCGTACGGGCGCGGTTTGCCTGCTCCTGTTACTTCTCATTAGTTCTTTGGGCCGGGTTGCCGGTGCCGCGCCTGCCGGTCAGGAGGCCCTTCCCGAGCCGGAAATCGGTGCCCGTGCCGCGATTGTGGTGGAGTACCCCTCCGGCCGAATCCTCTACTCGCGCGCTATGCACGACCAGTTGGCTCCCGCGAGCACCACGAAGATTCTTACAGCGATACTGGCTCTTGAATACGGCAAGCTGGACGAAGTCTTCACGGTAGTGGACGAAGACCTGGTAGGTGAATCGAGCATGGGCCTTGGCAGCGGCGAGCGCCAGACGTTGCTGGACCTTATCTACGGGATGATGCTACCTTCCGGCAACGACGCCTCAATGGTCGTGGCGCGCGGTCTGGCGGGCAAAGCGGCCTCGGCAGAGGATAGCCCGAACGACCCACTTGCACGTTTCTCCACGTTGATGAATACGCGAGTCGAGCAACTGGGCCTGCGCAACAGCCGCTTTGTTAACCCACATGGTCTCGACATGGAAGGCCATTACTCGAGTGCCTACGACCTCGCCAGCCTCTCCTGGTACGCTATGCACTTCCCCGCCTTCAACGAGGTGGCGAAGCAAGTAAGCCATGAAGCGCCCGGACACTACCTGCTAAATACCAACGAAATGCTGACACGCTACGAGGGTGCCGATGGCATAAAGACCGGCTGGACTGACGAGGGCGGGCTATGCCTGGTAACTTCGGCCACGCGTGACGGCCGCCGCCTCATCGCGGTCGTGCTGAACGCGCCTCGCTGGTATGCCGATAGCGCGGCGCTACTCGATTACGGGTTCGCGAAGCTGGCTGCCGCACCGGTTGACACAGGGGCCGAAGCGCTGGATATAACCAGACGTGGCGTAGCCGATTGGATTTTGAATGGAGCGTCGTCGCCTTCCATGCTGCCTCCACAGTTGGCTGGGGGTGGGGGTGCTGCCCCAGCAGAAGAGCCTGGGGCAGCGGTCGTGGCCGCTCCTGAGCCTTTACAGGAGGAAGTGGCTCCCCTTCAGGCCGTGCCACTTATCGGCTCCAGTAACTCCACTAATGACGTACCCTGGGCCTTTCTGTTGTCCGGCCTGGTGGGCATCGTCATATTCTACTCTTTGGCGCTTCGGCTGATGGCTCTACGCCCAAGGAAACTTTTCGCAGCCATCGCCGGGCACTTACCAGGGCGTTCGACCTTTGCCTACGCCCCTCCGCCGCCTCCAATACAGTTCTCTCAGAAGCGCTCTGCTGAAAGGCCATCAGGTGCACCCACGCAGACCACACGTGCTTCACACCGGACCCTCGGCACCGACCCAAACCTGCGCCGCAGGGAGCCAAACCTGCTGGTAAGTCCTGAGCAGCTTTACAACCAGCACCTGGCGAAGGCGGTCGCCCTAGCCTGGGAGGGGCGTCAGGGTTCGAGCATGGCCGAGTTCCTCCTGGCCCTTCGTATGAGCGGCGGCCTGGACGTAGCGGAGATAGTTGCCATGCACCAGCTTGGGCCCGATGGGTTCCTGGCGCTGTCCAGGGCGCAGATAGCCGCCGGCCAAACCGAAGACGCTCACCGGACACTCACCCATGCCATTCTCGTGCTGCCACAAGAGCGCATCCTGCGCATGGCTATAAAGCAGCTGGAGTCGGCCTACTGCGCCTGATATTCAGGTAATGCTCATAACCGGGGAGGCCACGCTGCTTGTGCGTTGTGGCCTCTTCTTTTATGCCCCTCCACGCACGATATGTGCTAAAAAAGGTTAATAAACCATCCCCCGACCTATTGACTAAATAGAACCCCCGTGCTATAATCTATGTAGAACATTTGTTCAGCGGAGAGGAGGGATTGATGCGCGATTCGGCGTACATTCGCGCACTTAACAAGGCCCTCACTCGCATCAGCGTCACGGGATCAAGTGACGGCTACATCGTCCGCAACGGGGACGAAGCGCCGGTCCGGGTGCGTCTCGGGCGTCACGGTTTGCAGTGCGAGTGCGGGCAGGTGAGGTGCGCACACATCGAGAGCCTTCGCATGTGCGGTTTCGTTGAGGACGCGCGGGAGCAGTCGAAGGCGGCATAAGAGTTTTGAGATCGTTTGAGATTTTGAGAGTTTGAGTAAAGGAGTAGATAGAGTGGAAGAGCGAGATAGAAGTGCCAAGTTGTCCCCTGAGATTTACGTTTACGCTACCAACAAGAACTTCCTCAACCTGTACGACGCACTACGCATCGAAAAGGTAAAGGTCGAGATCGCAGGTTACGACCAGGCCACCAACCGGCAGACCGGGCACGCCAGCGCCTGGCTCGACAAAGACGACGCCCGCCTCCTGACGCACCTGGTGTGCAACCGCCTCTTCTTCGCGGTCACAGGCGGGAAGTGGGAGAAGTACGGCGGCAGTCAGCGCGAAGACGGCCACATTGAGAGCCGCACGGTCCTGCTGGAGTGGGACGAGGGCGAGGGCGGCCGCTTCGCGCGCTTCCCCTATCGCCTCACCATCAGCAACGGCCCCGGCAAAAAGACCAACACGGGGGGTGTGGCCCCCGCCGGTGAACCTACGGCCCGCCTGACCATGCGCATCCCCGAATTGGACATGATAAAGCTCATGCTGGCCCTCGGTTCTTACGTACAGGCGTATGAGACCGCGCACCACCACAGGATTGTCGCCAATCGGCTCAACGAGTTGCGCGACAAGCTGGCCGAGCGCGCAAGCCACCATGAGCCGCGACCTGCTACCCCTGAGCGCCTTGCGGAAAGACCCGCTGAGAGACCCGCCGCCCGTGCTGCTACAGAGGTGCGCCCCCCTGCGTCCTCCACGCGTGAGGGCGCGGCTGCCGGTGTGGCCCGTCCCGCGCTGCGTCCTGTCACGGGAGGCAGCAAGGAGCCTATTGACCTGACGCCCCGCACGAGCCGCACAGGAGCTACCAGGGCCGGGTAACAGAGGCCAGCCCGAACCGGACAATTGAAGAATATCGCAGAGTTGTTAGAGCTGATTATGAGGAGATGAAGAGATGGCGAGGAGTTTGAACAAAGTGCAGTTAATCGGCCGTTTGGGTGCCGACCCGGAGATGCGCTACACTGGCAGTGGCATGCCCGTTACCACCTTCTCCCTGGCGACGAACCGCCAGTGGACCGACAAGGAAGGCAACGCCCAGGAAGAGACCGATTGGCACAACGTGGTGGCCTGGGACCGACTGGCACAGATTTGCAACGAGCACCTGGCAAAGGGCAGGCTTGTCTATATCGAGGGGCGGCTGCGCACACGCTCGTACGAGGCTAACGGTCAGAAGCAATACCGCACGGAGATCGTGGCCTCGGACATGCTGATGCTGGACTCGGTGAACGGGGCAGAGAGCACACGTGGGGCCGAGCCTGTAGAGAAGAGTGCCCTGGCTAAGGTAGCAGCGGCTAGCGGGAGTCGAGGCAGGGGAAGGACAGCCGAGCCGCGTGAGATGGACGACGAGGACGAACTGCCCTTCTAACGCCTAACTATGGGCCAACCATCACAAGAAGCTACCGCCGTCCAGCCCTCAGGCGCGCTTGAGACGCTGGACGGCGTCGTAGACAAGATCACCTACATAAACGAAGAGAACGGCTACACGATTGGCCGCTTGAAGGTGCCCCGGCAGAAGCAGTTGGTGACGATTGCGGGGCACCTTCCCGCCGTTAACGTGGGTGAGGGCCTGCGGGTGGAAGGGCACTGGGTGCAACACCCCCAGTACGGCCGCCAATTCCAGGTGGCCCGCTACCAGACTGCCGCGCCGGGTACCACAGCCGCCCTAAAGAAGTACCTCAGTTCCGGCCTGCTAAAGGGCGTGGGGCCGGTGCTTGCCGAGCACATAGTGAACACCTTCGGCCTGGACACTGTGGAGGTGCTGGATAGCGCTCCCCATCGGCTCGGTGAGGTACCGGGGCTGGGGCACCGTAAGGCACAGCAGATAGCGGAGGCATGGGCCGAGCGCCGCACGTTGAAGGACCTGATGGTTTTCCTGCAAGGGCAGGGGGTGCCCATCGCGCTGGCGGCCAGGATACTGCGCAAGTATGGCACCGCCGCCGAGACTGTGGTGCGCGAGCAGCCCTATCGACTGCTTGCCGAGGTGTACGGCGTTACGTTCCAGGTGGCCGACACACTGGGCGTGGAGGCGGGTATAGCCTCCAACGCGCTGCAACGGATAGGCGCGGGCGTGTCCCAGGTGCTCAGGGAGGCCGCTTCATCAGGCCATGTGTATCTGCCACTCGACGACCTGCTGATTGGAGCTTCCCAGCTACTGGGTCTCTCGACCGAGACGATACGGGCAAATCTTCCCGAACTCCGGCAGGCAGGTTTCCTCGCGGTCGCTGATGTCGATGAAAATTCAAGCACGGAGGCTAACGAGCGCGCTTACCTGACCGAGATGCACACTGCTGAGGTGTCGGTCGCGGCGGCACTGGCAAGGATATGCGCCGCGGGCGAAGACCGATTGTCTGCTTTCCAGCGCGTCGATTGGGAGTCGGCGTGGCGCTTCTTATCCACGCTTGAGACGGTGCATCTTACAGAGCAGCAACAGGAGGCCATACGCGCCACGCTGTCGCAGAGGGTGGTTGTGGTGACAGGCGGGCCGGGTACGGGCAAGACGACGACCCTGAGGGGCATTGTGCGGCTGCTGAAGGCGAAGGGGCGTACTGTCGCGCTGGCGGCACCCACCGGAAGGGCGGCCAAGCGGCTGACCGAGGCCACAGGGGTCGGAGCCAGCACGATTCATCGTCTGCTGGAATTGAAGCCGGGGGGCAGCTACCAGGTGCGCGCGCCCATCGAAGCCGACCTGGTGGTGGTGGACGAAGCCTCGATGATGGACCTGCCCCTCGCCGACGCGCTCCTCAACGCCGTTCCGGTGGGCGCGCACCTCCTGCTTGTGGGAGATGCAGACCAACTGCCGCCGGTGGGTGCCGGTTCGGTCTTCAAGGACATCATCGTTAGTGAAACCGTTCCCGTAATCACGTTGGAGACGATATTCCGCCAGCCTGAGGGCAGCGCCATCATCTCCAACGCACACCGGATCAACGCTGGGAGAGTACCACGCACGGGCAAGGGCATAATGGACTTCTTCTTCCTGCCTCAGCCCGACCCCGCAGCCTGCGCTCAACTGGTTGTAGACCTGGCGACTCGCCGCCTGCCCCAGCACTTCAAGCTCGACCCCGTGGACGACATACAGGTGCTGGCTCCGATCTACGGCGGCGTGTGTGGGGTTGACGCGCTGAACGTGAACCTCCAGGCGGTGCTCAACCCGCCCGCCGCCACGAAAGAGGAGCGTCGTTTCGGGGGCCGCATCTACCGCGTGGGCGACAAGGTCATGCAGGTGGTGAACGATTACGAGAAGCAGGTCTCCAACGGCGAGCTTGGGCGCATACTGCGCATCGACCTGGAAGAAGAGCGGGTAGTGGTCAGCTTCGACGCGGAGTGGACGGTCGAATACACATTCCAGGAGCTTGACGAGTTGACGCACGCCTACGCCATTTCGGTGCACAAGGCGCAGGGCAGCGAGTACCCGGCTGTCATCATGCCGGTGCTGCCGCAACAGGGGCGGATGTTGCAGCGCAACCTCATGTACACGGCTGTCAGTCGCGCCCGCAACCTGGTTGTTCTGGCAGGTTCCCCCGAGGCTGTAAAGCGGGCGGTACAAAATACTGCGTCCACACTCCGCTATTCCGGCCTCACTCAACGCATCAAACAAGCTTCTATATAGACCCCTTATTTTCTTACGTAGAATTACGTAAAATATACTCTTCTTCGTAGTATAAATGAGTCATTACCATTGACTCATATCTTGCGCCTCCCTTATATACGATTAGCCACTTCCAGGCGCAATGGAACGGTGGCGCTTTGTTTATGCGAGGAGGAAGGACAAAAATGCAGGGAATTTCAAGCAAGTTTGGCGCGGCGGGCAGGTCGCGTCTTACCGCTATCATAGCCGCGGTTATCGTCATGTCCGCAATGTTTACGGCGGTCGCCTCACCGGCAAGCGCGCAGACATCCAGGGCGGACCGTCTCGCACAGTACCGCGCGTGGATGGTCGAGGCGAAGGCAATGTACCCGTACCCGCAGACCATCGACAAGATGTACCGCGTGATGATATGCGAATCGAGCGGCCAGCCCAGCGTAGTTGGCCCCCAGGGCCTCTATCATGGTCTGTTCCAGTATCACAGGGGCACCTGGGGCGGCAGGTGGAACCCATACCGCGCCAACAACATCTACGACGCCAAGTCCCAGATCTTTGCCACTGCCAAAGCCTGGAGCATAGGCATGCAGAGCCATTGGAGTTGCTACTACATCACAGCGGGCCGGTAAATACCGCAACGAGCAGATCGGAGGCAGTCATAGTGGCTGCCTCCTTCCTTTTGCATACGAATCAGAGACTCAGAGTCTATTCCTTGACAACATGCTGGGCCATTAGATACAATGCGATGTTGCCCTGCGTGCCATGCGCGGCCAACGTTCCCCATTCCCGAAATCCATATTCGGGCCGAATTATGCCTGAAAGTGAGGACATCTCTGCATGATAGAGGTGGAAAACCTGACTAAACATTACGGCAGCTTCCAAGCCCTGCGTGACGTAACCTTCAGCGTCGAACGAGGCGAAATTCTCGGTTTTCTTGGTCCCAATGGCGCGGGCAAGACCACCACGATGCGCATCATCACCGGCTTCATCCCCGCTACCTCAGGTAGCGTGCGAGTGGCGGGGTTCGACGTGGCGGACAAGTCACTGGAGGCGAGGAAGCACCTGGGGTATCTCCCCGAAACGGTGCCCCTTTACACCGAACTGACCCCCACCGAGTACCTGGACTTCCGCGCCCGTATAACGGGCACCCACAACTCGCGCGAACGCAAAGCCCGCATCGGTGAGGTGATGGACAGGCTCAACATCACGGATGTGGCGCACAAGCAGATCGGCGCGCTGTCGCGGGGATACAGGCAGCGCGTGGGGCTGGCCCAGGCGATGTTGCACAACCCCGACGTGCTGATACTTGACGAGCCGACCGTGGGCCTCGACCCGGTGCAGATTACGGGCGTGCGGGAGCTTATCCGCGAGCTTGGCCGGGACCATACCGTCATCCTTAGCACGCACATTCTCGCTGAAGTGAGCATGGTGTGTGACCGGGTGGTTATCATCAATCGCGGGCGGCTTGTAGCTCTGGATACGCCTGTGCACCTGGCGGCCACCGCTAACGAGGCGCAGACGGTCCACCTGGAAGTGGTGGGTTCGCCTAGTAGCGTGCTTGACGCACTTCGCAAGGCTCCGTCTGTAGCGAGCACGGGTCTACTCAGTACAGGTCAGGACGGTACGGCCGACCTGGCTCCTGAATCGCTGCCAGCCGGTACCTACAATTATCAGGTCGAGGGCACGCCGGGTGTGGACGTGAGAGCGGGGCTGGCCTCCGCCATAGTCGGCTCCGGTAACCAGCTACTCGAACTGAAAGTATACCGCCCCAGCCTGGAAGACATCTTTATCAGCGTCATCTCGCAGGACGAGCAGGCCGCCGCCGATGAAGAGTACGCGGACGAGGAAGGCTACGGTGACGGTGACGACGGTATGCTGGAAGGCTCCGACGTAGTGGGTGAAGAGGATGTAGACGTCGCCACCGAACCGAAGGGACGCGTGGTCACCCGCAGGAGGGTAAGGGGATGAGAAACGCCCTCTACGTGGCCGGCAAGGAGTTGCGCTCCTACTTTGTGTCGCCCATCGCCTACATCATAGTCGCCTTCTGGCTGGTAATCACCGGCCTGTTCTTCACCGCGAGCGCCACGTCGGGTGACGCCAGCATGCGCAACGTATTTGGTGTGATCCCGATACTGCTGCTGCTTGTCTCGCCCGCGCTCACCATGCGACTGCTGGCTGAAGAGTCTCGAACGGGCACGCTTGAATTGCTACTTACCGCGCCGGTCAAGGACTGGTCGGTAGTGATCGGCAAGTTCCTCGGGGCGTTAGGCCTCTACGCGGCAATGATGTTCCTCACGATTCTTTACCCGCTGATACTAGTCCTGTTCCGGGGCAATCCCGACTGGGGGCCTATCTTTAGCGGGTACATCGGCCTGCTCCTGCTCGGCATGGCCTTTCTGTCGGTGGGGTTGTTCGCCTCATCGCTGACGTCTAACCAGATATTGTCGGCGGTAATCGCGCTGGCAATCCTGCTGGTGCTGTTTATCATCACCGTGCTGACCAGCAACGTTGCGCCGAACGTAGCGGCGGTGCTCGCCAAGCTTTCGATTGGCGACCGCTACGACCCGTTCGTGCGCGGCATCGTGGACCTGACGGACGTGATCTACTTCCTCACGTTTACGGGGGCCGTGCTCTTCATCACTATCCAAATTGTCGAAGCCAGGAGGTACAGGGCATGAATAAGTCTGGACGTGCCCTCATCGCCACGCTTGCCGGTTTCGCGGCGCTGGGCTTCGGGGGTATCGCTCTCTTCTACTGGGCTGCCTTCCAGGGCCTGACGCTCGACTTCGGCACCATGGACCTGACGCTGCGCATACTGATTATCGCAGCCATCGTAAGTTTTGCCATCTTCGTGCTGGCAGCGCCCGAATCGGTTGGAGAAGCTGCGGGCAAACGCAGCACCCGCCTCACGACCAACGCGCTGGTTGCCTCCATAGCGGCCATCGCTATTGCGGTGGTTATCAACATACTCTCGGAGAACGTCACCACGGTCAGGGCCGACTGGACGGCGGGCGGCGACTTCTCGCTCTCCCCCCAGACCCAGAGCGTGCTCGACAGCCTGAACAACCGCCCCGGCAGCGTGCAAGCGGTGGCCTTCATACGGCGGGAGAACGGCGCTTCGCGGCAGCAGGCCGAGGACTTGCTTCGCGAGTACAGCACTCGCAACCGAAAGCTAACCTACGAGATTATCGACCCCTTCGCACAGCCCGCACGGGCGGTCGGCTTTGGCATCACCCGCGAGGGTGTGGTTGTTTTCACCGACGGTGAGAAACGCGAGGTTGCCGATAGCATCACGGAGCGCGACTTCACCAGTGCGATTGTGCGCCTGGGGCAAAACACTGTGAATACGGTGGCTTTCCTCACGGGGCATGGAGAGCGCGATATCAACGCCTTCGAAGCGGGAGCCTACTCTGCCGCCCGGGAATCGCTTGAGCAGAACAACTACAGGACGCTCTCGTGGAGCCTGGTAACCTCCCCGACGCTCACCGTATCGAACGTGACGGTACTCGTAATAGTGGAGCCTCAGCAGGCGATAACGCCCCAGGAGATGCAGACGATACAGGGCTACCTCGACGCGGGCGGGCACCTTTTGGTGATAATGGACCCAGCTATGTCGCCAGAGGCACAGAAGCCCTTGCACGACCTGCTCACGCCTTACGGGTTAGAGCCGGTGCAGGGCGTGGCCCTCGACCAGGCGATACAACTGGACCCCTCCGATGCCAGCATCCTCGGGCCGGACACCTACCCTTCTACTGATATCACTGCCGACCTGGAGCGCAATAAGCTGCGGACGGCCTTCCTTGCCTCGCTCGGCTTCAGGGAGGGCACACCCAAGCCTGGTTTCCAGGTACGCCCGGTCGTGCGCACCGTTAGCTCCCCGCCTCTGAGCTGGCTTGAGACGACATTGAGCGGCACAACGCAGCCCGCCTACGACGAGGGCACCGACCTGCCCGGCCCGGTCACGCTAGCGGGCCTCGTGGAGCCTGCGGACCCCGCCACCGGCACGGTTACCGACACCAATACACTTGGGACGCGCATAGTGGTGTTCGGAGACGGTGACTTCGCCAGCAACAACATCTTGCAGCAGCAAATCCCGATCTACAACGTGGACCTGTTTGGCAATACGATTTCCTACCTGGCAGGCGCTAACGAGCTTGTGTCCATCCGGCCGAAAGACCCCTCTACGCCGCGCACGGTAGCCCTGGACGCGGGGCAGCGGAACCTCGTACTTATCGGCACGGTGCTAGGGCTGCCGCTGCTGGTGGCGTTGGCGGGCGTAATGATGTGGTGGAGGCGAAGGTAATATGGAACGCTATCGCACAACCATCATCATGCTCGTATTGCTGGTCGTTCTTGGCGGGCTGGCCGTGGTGCTGGGAGGTAACAGGGGCAGTTCAACTCCCGGCGAGCCTACACCCGTGCCGGTAACGTACGTCTGGGAGGACCAGAACCAGGTAATTGGCTTGGAGGCCGTAAGCGGCACCCAGAGGCTGCTAATCACCAAGGACATCACGACCACCATCTGGTCGATCCAGGAGCCAATCTCCCATACAGCCGACCCGTTCGCGGTGGGCGGGCTAGCCGATCAATTGCAGAGTCTACAGGCGTCGGGCACCATAACAGAGGCGAGTGACCTTGCCCAGTTCGGCCTGGCCCCGCCCGATATCACAGCCACAATTACTTTCAGCGATGCTGCCAGCACCACGCGCACGTTGCTCATCGGTGACCCCACGATTGACGGTTCAGCCTTCTACGTCAAGACGGCCGATAAAGCGGAAGTCTACCTGGTGAGCAACGCTGTCATTCAGCCGCTGCAATCCTGGTTCAGCAACCCTCCCAAGGTGCTGCCAACGGCGACACCGCTTCTGCCCACAGTTGCGCCCACGCAAGAGGTAACCGCCACGGGCACAATTACCGGCACGATGCTCCCCGGTGGCACGACGCTGCCTTCCGGCACTGGCACTCCGCAGTCCAGGGGCACACTTACGCCTGCGGTGCAAGCCACCGGTACAATCTCCGGCACGGGTACTATCACGCCCCAGGAACCGGGCGCGGTCAACGCCACAACGCCTGAGACCACGCCGTTGGTGCCGACCGCAACGCAACCTGGCGCGGCGGCCAGCCCTACGCCTTAGCTGCGGCCAACCAATAGCATGTATCAAAAAAGGGGACGGTTGCTAGCCGTTCCCTTTTGGTTACCAAACTTTACTGCTCGTCGCGGCCGTTACGCTGCTCGTAGCCCTGGAAGGCTCGCACCAGCCTCTTGGGCAGCCGTCCGTCGATGAGGGTGCCTGTACCGGTGTGCTCCTCCGTGTTGATGATGCCGCGTTCGTGGAAGCGCGAGACGAGTTCGCTCTCGTTGTAGGGTATGAGTACCCGCATCGCAACTAGTGTGTCGCTCAGCGTCTGCTGTATGCGCTCAAGTAGCTCATTGAGACCCCAACCCCGCCGCGCGGATACAGGCACGAAATTCGGCCCTAGTTCCATCTCACCGGAAATACGTGCGCTGATGTTGGCAACGTCAAGGCTGGCCTCGGCCGCCCCATCGTTTCCATCTGGTTTGCCGTCAACCCGCCCGTTACCGGAAAGTTCGGGGAAGAGGCGGTCGATCTTGTTGAGGGCCGTGATGGTCGGCTTGTCGGTAATGCCTAGCTCACCGAGCACGCGGTCCACCGTGGCCGCCTGTTCCTCCGCGTTGGGGTGCGTAAGGTCTACGACGTGCAGCAGGATATCGGCGTCCTGAATCTCTTCCAGGGTGGCCCTGAAGGCCGCTACAAGCTGCGTAGGCAGTCGCTGGATGAAACCCACCGTGTCGGTAAGCAACACCTCCTGTCCTTCGGGTAGCTTTACCAGGCGGGTCGTAGGGTCGAGAGTCGCGAAGAGCACGTTGGCGGCGTACACTTCCGACTTACTCAGGGCGTTGAGCAGAGTGGACTTGCCCGCGTTGGTGTAGCCGACCAGGGCTACAACGGGCAGACCCTCCCGGCGGCGCTTCTGCCTGTAAAGCTCGCGATGCGCGTGGACCTCCTTCAGCTCCTCGCGCAGCTTGGCGATACGCTCCGACGAGCGGCGGCGGTCCACTTCAAGCTGGGTCTCGCCGGGACCGCGCAGGCCCACACCACCGGCTGCCTGCCTGGAAAGGTGGGTCCACATGCGTGTAAGCCTTGGGAGCCGGTATTCAAGTTGGGCGAGTTCCACCTGGAGCCGCCCCTCTCGCGTCTGCGCGTGCCGGGCAAAGATGTCGAGTATGAGGCCGGTGCGATCGAGCAGCTTGGCCGCCAGCACCTCCTCTAGGTTGCGCTGCTGTGTGGGCGTTAGCTCCTCGTCAAAGAGCACTACGTCGGCTCCAAGCTGCTCCCTGAGCGCCTTGATTTCCTCTACCTTGCCCTTGCCCACCAGCGTGGCCGGGTTGGGGTCGTTGAGCTTTTGCGTAATGCGCCCAAGCACCTCGACGCCCGCCGTGGCCGCAAGCTGCTCCAGCTCGTCCAGCGAATCTTGCATGCTGAGTGTCTGCTTGCCGGTATCGACGCCGACAAGGATTGCTTTCTCCACGGGCTTGCCCGTGTCTGTCATTCGAGTTGAGATAGTCTTCTCCTCCTGTGTTGTGACTGCGTATCCACCACCGAACGGTGCTTACCCGTCAGAACTGTAACTTCGGAAGCCGGCTGATCGCTTCATCAACATCCCCGTCTGATACTGTGAGCGATACGCGGAACCAGCCTTCACCTTGCTTCCCGTAGCTCGCGCCTGAAGTTACCGCCAGGCCGACCTGGGTGAGCATCAATTCAGTGAACTGCGCGGAGGTGTAGCCCTCCGGCACCGGGGCCCAAAGGTAGAGGCTGGCCCTTGGCGGCTCAAGGTGAATACCGATGTCGCCCAAGCCCTTGCAGAGTTTGTCGCGCCGCCTGCGATAGATTTCATTTCGAGCGAGGATCCAGGACTGGTCCCCGGTAAGTGCCGCAATGGCGGCGTCCTGTACGGCACCGTAGATGCCCGAATCGATGTTGGTCTTGATACGTCCTAAGGCTCCAATGAGGTCCGCGTTGCCCACTACCATGCCGATCCGAAGCCCTGCCATCGAGTACGTCTTGCTGAGGGAGTTAAACTCCACAGCTACATCTTTCGCACCCGGTACCTCCAGGATGGACGGTGCTTTGTAGCCGTCGAAGGTAATTTCGCTGTAGGGATTGTCATGGGCGACTATGACATCGTGCCTCCTGGCCCATCTAACCACCCGCTCGAAGAATTCAAAATCTGCTACGCCTCCCGTCGGGTTGTTAGGGTAATTCAACCAGAGCACGTTTACGCGATCGCTCAAGCTCTCGTCCAGCGCGTCCAGGTCCGGCAGCCAACCCTTGTCGGCGCGGAGCGGCAGGGGGCATATCACGCCATCCGCCATTACCGTGCCAAACTTGTACACCGGGTAGGCCGGGTCCGGCACGAGCGCCGCGTCTCCAGGGTCCACGAAGGCCAGGGCGACGTTGGCGATACCTTCCTTAGAGCCGATGAGCGGCAAGACTTCAGTGCGTGCGTCCAACTCGACTCCGAAGCGCGTGCTATACCAATCAGCAATAGCCTCGCGCAGCTTAATCTTGCCGTAGTAGTCGGGGTAGCGCGAGTTTTCGGGCCGGTGCGCCGCCTCGCAGAGTTCATCCAGCAGGTACCCAGGCGTCGGTACGTCGGGGTCGCCCATCGATAGGTTGATGACTTCGATGCCCGAGGCGCGCAGGTCGGCTATCTTCTTAGCCATCCCCGCAAAGACGTATGGCGGCAGGTTATCAAGTCGTTTGGCGAATTTCATGGTCCACGTCCTTGTGGTTAGTGCCCGGAAGGCTTCCGTTAATTATACCGCACCGCTGGTGACCTCACAAAGCGGCCGGAGCGCCTGTTCCAGCTTAGCTGCGACCTTCTAAAGGATAGGCACCGTCCAAGAAAGAGCGCACCACTTGACGCGCTTCAGGCAGAGGGTCCGCCTCGGTGACGTCAATTCGCAAGGCAGTTTTAGCGCGCCGGAACCAGTTGCCCTGGTGGCGCGAGAAAGCATGCGTGTCCCATTTCATCCGCTGGATAGCCTGCTCCAGTGTGGCCCGCCCCATCAGGTACTCTCCAATTTGCCTGTAACCGATTCCGCTCATGGACGGCAGGTCGAACTCATAACCACGAGCGTGCAACCCTGCGACCTCCTCCACGAGGCCCCTCTCTATCTGTTTATCAACGCGCAAATCTACTCGTCTGTACAGTTCGGGCCTTTCGCAGTGCAGGACGATGGAGAGTATGCGATACGCCGGGGGAACTTTGTCCTGTTGCGCGCTAATTGGCCGCCCGGTGCGCTCGATCACCTCCAGGGCACGCACGATCCGCCGGGTGTTGGACGGCAGGATGCCCGCCGCCGCGCCAGGGTCTAGCACTTCCAGACGGTGATGTAGCTGTTCCGGGCCGTGTGCCTCGGCCTCTGCCTCCAGTCTCGCCCTTAGCTCCATGTCCGGCTCAACCTCTGGTATAGTCCAGCCCTCAAGCACCGCATTCACGTATAATGGCGTCCCGCCAGCCAGGATAGGGACCTTACCCCGGCTCAGCACGTCGTTGATAGTCGCGTAAGCCTGGCGCTGGTACAAGGCGAGCGTAAACGGCTCATCCGGGTACACGACGTCGATCATGTGATGTGGCACTCGTGCCTGCTCGTCCACGGATGGTTTTTCAGTGCCGATGTCCATCAACTTGTAGACCTGGCGCGAGTCGGCGGTTACGATTTCGGCTCCCAGTTCCTCAGCTAATGCCAGGGCAAGCGCGCTCTTCCCCGAGGCAGTGGGGCCAGTGATTGCCACGAGAGGTTGCAGGTGTTCTGTCATGCCCATATTATAGGGCTAGTCGGCGGTTGGTTGGAGCGAGAACTGGGGGCCAAACGGTGTGATGGAGCGCCTTACACTCGCTTGCGGCGGGAGCCTTTCCTTTGCTACAATGGCAACTGGCTAGGAAAAGGAGACTTTAGCGCGTGCAAATTGTAGGCAGCATAATAAAGGGCCTTATCGGTCTCGCCATGATTGTGGTGGTCCTGGGCGCGGGCGTGGGCATTTACATGTTCGCCGGGAACACCCTGCAATCCGGCGGCAGTAGCGAACAGGAGTCGGTGCCCATCGCGTTCGTTATCGCCCCCGGCGAGAGTGTGAACGAGATATCTTCCAACCTGGAGGCCCAGGGCATAATCGACAGCGCCTTCTGGTTCGGGCTGCAACTGAGGAGCAGCGGCAAGGATATTCTCATCAAGGCCGGTACCTTCCAACTGCGCACCAAGATGGACAACAGCGAAGTTATAGAGGTGCTGACAGCCCCGATAGCCGCCGAGCCGGGTGTGCGCTTCCAGGTGATCGAGGGCCTCAGGCTGGAGGAGATCGCGGAGAAGCTTGGGGCGGAGGGCCTGGTGACGCCTACCACTTTCCTCGACGCGACCCGGTCAGCTGAAGGCGTCGCAAGGTATGGAGGCACGTTCTTCCAGGAGGCAGGTGCGCCCTCTGAGGCTACCCTCGAAGGTTATCTCTTCCCCGACACCTACGAGATAAAGCAGAACCCCGGCGACAACACGGACGCCGTAATCAAGATCATGCTGGATACGATGCAACAGCGAATCACCCCTGAGATGCGCGAAAAGCTGGCCGCCCAAGGCCGTACCGTACACCAGATGCTGACGATTGCCTCAATTACACAGCGGGAAGGCGTAGTGAAGGAGGAACTGAGCACCATCGCGGCGGTCTACTGGAACCGCGTGAACGAGGGCATGCTCCTGAACGCCGACCCGACCACACAATACGCCGTAGGCGAGCCTGGCAATTGGTGGCCCGTGTTGTCACTGGACCAGCTCAGAGTGGAACATGCCTACAACACTTACGTAATCGTCGGGCTTCCGCCGGGGCCGATAGCCGCGCCTGGTTTGGCCGCGATTGAAGCGACTGTGAACCCTGAGTCGGTAGACTACCTCTACTTCGTGGCGAAGAACGACGGTACGAACACGCATGCTTTCGCTCGCACCCTTGAAGAACACGAACGCAATCGAGTGCTTTACGGCAATAGGTAGGCGGCAACAGTCAGATGCTACGCTCAGCCCGGAGTGCATCTTGTGCTCCGGGTTCTTCTTGTCCCGTTCATAGGAGTATGTGCTAGCCTGTTTGGGCCGCGTCAACACAGGCAGGGCTACCGCAGGAAGAAACCTTCCGCTACCGGGTCTTCCGGGTCCACAACCCACTGGCAAAAACCAACAATGAAACCCTGCCCGGCGACCTCCGGTATAACCGCCGGAAACTCGCCAACCATCGTCTCTTCCACCACCTTTCCTGTGAAGTGGGTGCCGATGATGCTTTCATTGACGAAGACCTGCTCCAGCGCCAATCTCCCTCTTGCATGCAGTTGCGCCACGCGTCCGGCGGTACCTGTGCCTGTGGGTGAGCGATCTACCTCCCGGTCCGCGAAGATGCAAACGTTCGCCTGGTCCGCACCGTCCGTCTGAGGTGGGCCTGAGATGATTGTGCCATAGATGCCGCACAACTCCGGCTCAAGCGGGTGCACAACCGAAACTGCGGCCTCTACAGCGTACTTCACCTCGTCACCTAGCTGAATGAGGTCGCGATAGTGGGCTGGCCTGACAGCGAGACCCGCTTGTTCGGCCTCAAGATAGGCGTAGAAAGCTCCTCCGAAGGCGACGTCTACCGTCAATGTGCCGAATCCGGGGGTCTGGATGGTCAGGTCGCGCCTGTAGAGGAAGGACGGCACATTCAGGAAGCGAGTACGGCCTGTCTTCTGCCCGTCCCACTCAACGAACGCCTCCACGAACCCGGCCGGAGTGTCCATACCTACCCGCGTCTCAGGAGAAGTGGGGGGTATCATGCCGGTTGCCACGGCGACCGCAGCCAGTGCTATCACTCCGTGCCCGCACATGGTGCTGTATCCCTCGTTGTGCATGAAGATGACCCCGAGGTCGGCTCCCGGTGTGACAGGAGGCGTTACATAGCAGCCGTACATGTCAGCGTGACCCCGTGGCTCGTGCATGAGGGCGCGCCTCACATGATCGAGGTTCTCCTGTACCCAGCGACGCCTCTCTAAGATGGTGGCTCCAGGTATGAAGGGGATGCCGGAGGTTACTATCCGCAACGGCTCCCCTGCCGTATGGCACTCGATCGTGGAGTACAAGCGGTCAAATTGCATGGGCTTGAGGCTCCTGGTTAATGGCAGAAGGTATGATGTCCTGGCCTAGCGCAACAGGCCAGCGGGCGCAATTGCTGTAAATGGAAAAGGCGCCCCTGGACGACAAATAGACCTCCTAATGCTTTCGGAGTATTAGATCGGCCCGTTAGTTCCTCCCGTGCAACCGCTTACGCGAGAGAATGTGGCGCAACGACGCAGAACTCGTTGCCCTCAGGATCGAGCATGATCGTGTGGTCTCCGGGGAACACCCTCGCGACCCGCGCCCCAAGCTGTTCCAGCCGCGCTACCTCAGCCTCCATAGTACCGCTCGGCCTGAGATCGAGGTGGACCCGGTTCTTGACAATCTTTGCCTCAGGGACCGGATCAATCGCCAGAGGCGGTCCCACTCCCAATGGATCGCGCAACTTGATCCACGTGCCATCCTGAGCGGCCACCTCATACCCCAGCGCTGCCATCCAGAACTCCGCCACAGGCTCCGAATTAACGCAATCAATCACGATGACGGCGATGCTTGCTGCCATACATTCCTCCTGTTCATGATGCGCCGCCAAATGGCGGAACCTGCTGCGTTCTTGCACCTATTGGACATTATACCGCTTGGGGCGACAGGTTCAACTGTGCAGCTGGTGCCGGGCGTGCACGAACAAACCGCGCGGGAGCGGGCGACCTGAAATTGTGTGTTCTAACCCGTAGGCGACCTGTCTTCACAGAGACAACAAGAAGACCTGCTTGTTAGGCAGGCCTTCTTGTTCGAGGAGGGAGGAAGGAAGTTTGGCTTAGTTAGGGTGGACCTTACGAGTCCTTTGGGCGGGAGGCGAGAGTGACCTGTACGTCCTTCTCGTCCGTCGCGCCTGCTTCGAGTATCGTAAGCGTCACGGTGTCACCGACTTTATGCTGCATCAGCAGCTCCATGAGGGTATTGTCCTCGTTGAGTTCTACGCCCTCGAACCGGGTGATTATGCTGCCGGGTGTGATACCGGCCTGCTCGGCGGGGCTTCCGGGCGACACCTGTGAGATCAGCACCCCGTGGTCGCGAGGCAGGTTTTCCTGTCCGGCCAGCCTCTCGTTGATCATCTGGTAGGTGATGCCGATGAAAGGCCGCGACACGCTACCGTTATTGATGATTTGCTCGGCCACCTGTTTCGCGGTGTTCGAAGGGATAGCGAACCCCAGCCCTTCGGCGATGTCGCCCGTCAGCCCGCTGTTGCGGACCACGGCCACGTTGATGCCGATTACATTGCCCTCTATGTCCAGCAGAGGGCCGCCCGAATTGCCGTGGTTGATGGCGGCGTCGGTCTGGATCAGGTCGCGCAGCGCGGTCGAGTCGGCGTCCTTGATGTCCCTGTGCACCTGGCTCACCACACCTGCGGTTACGCTGTTCTGGTAGTCACCGAGGGCGGAACCAATCGCGACCACGGGCTGGCCCGGCTCAAGGCTGTCACTGTCGCCCCAGCTTGCCACCGCGGGCATCGTGGCGTCCACCTTCAGCACCGCCAGGTCGGAGAAGGGATCGGTGCCCACCAGGGTGGCGGGCGCTTTCTCGCCGTCCGAGAAGATAACTTCGAGGCTGCGCTGGTTCTCAACGACGTGATTGTTCGTAACTATATAGCCCCTGCCGTCGATTATCACCCCTGAGCCGCTGGCCTGCGGTACCGCTCCAAACCCACCCTGCTGAGAGTTGACATCGAGGTAGTTCACCACCGTCACCACAGCCGGTCCCGTCTTGCGGGCGGCCGCCCTGGCATCGAGGACACCACCCTGCACTGGGACCTGAGGCTCAGGGGCGAGCACCGCATTGTCCGTCTGCGCGGGTGCGTTAGCCTGGTTGCTGGCCGGTTTGACCTGCGCGGTTGGAGCATCGCCGGAGGAAGTGGACTGGCCCGCCATGCGCAGGTTCGAGGCGATGCCGCTGACCGACAGCCCTCCCAGTACCAACAGCAGCACCAGCAGCATCGAAGCCAGCACAGCTCTTGCAACTCGTCCGATCATCGTTTTACGCTCCATCTGTTCAAGATAATTCCTTCGCCTTGCGACGGCCCTAATGTGGACCGTTCCGGTTCTTTACACCACCTGGTATAGGTCAGGCCTCTCCTGGTCGTATGACCTGCCCGACGAGCCGGACAACTGAATGTCCCTGACTCGGGGGCGGAGAGGCCCGTTTGCATACAGATCGGCGGGAGCACACTTTACGACGACCGCGGCTAGGTCCCATTCCCTAATTGTTTATCTCGATACCAGTGCCCTTACTGGTATGTGCGCTCCCGCGATGTATTCATTATCGCAGCCCTCTATTAACGAAACCTTAGAGGAATGTTAGAAACAGATTAGAATAGCCGGGCAATTGAAAAGGAGGCGGGACTGCCTCCTTTTCGGTCCAGGATCGGCCGCTGTTGTTAGCCGCAGAGCCAGGAAAAGCCCCGGTTACAGGTCAGTCTAGTCGTTGACGTTGACGTTGGTCGTACCGGTGCCGGGGCCAGGCACGTTTATCGACACCTGACCGCCGCCCGCCGTGTCCGCTCCCGTAGTGGGTGCGACGTTGATATTGTTCGTCTGTGGAGCGGCAGGCTGCACTTCGGTGGTAGTGGTCGTGCTGGTGGTTGCCGTTTCAACCGGCACTACAGGGACCGCCGGGACCGCCTCGGTCGAGGTGGTAGTGGTCCGCTCCGTTCGTATGATCTCGTTAGACATTGTGTACCTTCCTTTCACAATTTACCTTGTACGCTAGCCGCGCGATGCTTCATGCGCACATGCCTACCGACAGTAATGCAAAAGGCATGCCATAGTGCCGCTTCAGAAGACCCTGGCACCCGGCTCTACGTCGCGCTCAGGCGAGAGCAGAATAACCCCGCCCTGTCTGGCCACACCTGCATCGGGCAAGCCAAGCACCAGGACCTCCGATGAAAAGCCGGCTATACGGCGCGGCGGAAAGTTGACCACGGCGACAACCATTCTGCCAACAAGGTCCTCAGGCTTGTAGTGAGCGGTAAGCTGGGCGCTCGATTGCTTGACACCGAGCGGACCGAAGTCAATCCGTAGTTTGTAGGAGGGCTTGCGCGCCTCGGGAAAAGGCTCGGCTGCCGTTATCCGGCCCGCCCGGATGTCTACCTGGTCGAACAGGTCGATGGTGATTGTGTCGGCGGCACGGTCCAGCGGGTCGTCCATTGCTAGGCTCCTAAGGGTTCAGGTTGGGGTTGTCTGCCGTGTCCAGGGGCAGGTATGTCTTCGTCTCGCTGGGCAGTATGCGGCCCGAGAAGCCGTTCTTGAAAATCTCGGCGGCGGGCTTCGGCATGCCATCCAGCCGGTACAGGCCGAAGTGCTCCTCGAAGTTTGCCACCTCGGCCGTCGTGCGTGGCCCGAAGTCCATGAGCGACCACTGCACCACGCCCGCGAGGTCTAACTTGCGTGCATCACTCAGCATCTGTGTGTAGAAGTAGTCCTGGGTAGGCACATCGAACCGCGCCCCTTCGGGGGCAGGCTGGTCGCCCGGTGAGCTAGGCCAGCCCATCTCTTCCAGAATCACGGGCTTGTTGGTACGCGCACGCAAGGCTTCCACCTGCCCGGTCAGCCCGTGGGCGTCGTAACAGTGCAGTGACACGAAATCGATAAAGTCGAGCACGCTGCGTCCGCGCTTGTCCTTGAGCCAGAAGTTGCGGTAGTCGCCCATGCCGACCGTGATGGGGTGCTTCTTGTCGAAATGGCGCACGTTCGTCGCCATGCGGTCCAGCCACTCGATTACACGGTCCGGGTCGCCGCCCTTCCAACGGTCGTAATGGTCCGGTTCGTTGCGCAGGTCCCATGCGAGCACCCGGTCGTCATTCGCGAACGGCTGGACGATGCCCTCCAGGTAGGCAATATTCGGGCGCTCCTCGCGGGAGCCTTGACTTGGCTGCTCATCGTACCACTCAAACAGCGTGAAGATGACCTTCATTCCCAGGATGGACGCGATCTGTAGCAATTGCGTCATCTGGCGCTGTATCCACATGCTGACCTCGCGCATCTCCTTATCGCTGTCCCACACAACGTCCATCGTGTCGCCGTGGTCGAAGGGGAGGCCGACGCGGATGACGTTCACGCCTAGTGCGCGAGCGCGCTTCAACTCCTCGTACACCTTCGGACCGTCCCATGAGGCCCAGGTGCCTGAAAAAGGAGCGTTGCTGAGCCAGTAATTGGTGCCCTTGAGCTTGATGGGCGCGCCCGCATAGACAAACTGATTACCTTCGACGGTCACGAAGGAGCCGGAGGGCAGGGGGAGCGTCGGCGTGGGAACCGCACTCTTCTGGCCGCTGTTGTCGGCATTGGCGGCGCGAGTGCCGTAGCGCCACTCATAGTAATGCTGGCCGACGTTGCCCATCTGGACCTGCCACCCCGCGGGCATCTCGGCGATGTAGGTGAGCGTGCGGCGCTGGAATAGCTGCACGAGCGCGGCATAGTTCTTACCGTCTACCGTGAGCTTGGCCCAGTAAGGCTCCGAGATTGGGTAGCCCATCAGGTAGACCCAGTCGAACAGTCGCTCCGACCGCAGCTTCCCGTCGGGGGTGCTAACCTGTCCTTGCTGATTCAGGTAGCTCCAGAATACGCTCGCAATGTTGTGGCCCGTCTGAGGGATATAGGTGGCGTAGGTCTGAGGCGACCGCGCCAGGGAAGGGTCCCAGCGGGGCATCGTGTCGTCTATCGTAGCCCCGGTGCGGTCTGGTGCCTTTGAGGCCACGGCAGGCGCGAAATCGGCGTACGTTGGGTTCGTCGGTACGTTGACATCACCCGCCACGAAGATATTTGCAGGCTCCAGGTCCTCGAACCGGGAAGCCCCAACCTGGACGCGCCCGGTGACCATCTCGTTCACCAGCAGCCCCGTAGTGACGCGCCAGGGGGAAGTCTGGTCCTTCTCCGCCTCGTTAAGCTCCATGCGCGCTTTGTCGTAGTACTGCACGGTGCGGCTGCCGCCACTGGCCTCGGCAAACTGCTCCTCAACGGTGCTGCCCGGCGCGGGACCCCACAGCCAGGAGCGTGCTACCTGCCCGGCGGCTACCGGGCCGTCCGCGCGCTGCCACACGGCGGCGAACTCAGGGAACGCAAACCCGGCGGGAGCACTCGCGGCAGAGTTGAACGCAGCTTGTGCCGGTACCCAGCCGGAACGCAGGCCAATTGAAAGCAGCATAATAGCCACGACGAACAGTGGCATCCGCCGCAGACGTGACAAGGTAGACCTGGACATTAGTTTCCTTTCCGCTTTTCCGAGCCGTAAACGAGGACGCGCGGTCCTGGGGCCATTAAGTATACCAATTGCCGGGGGCAAAATTGACCGAAAACCGCCAAAAATGGCGCGAAAGTACTACAAATGCGAGTGGCTACAACGCTGATGGCAGCTAGTCGGGCCGAGTAAGTGCCGCGCACCCGGCCACTTGTGCAGAACCAGGGCCAAAGCCGAGCTATGCTATAATGGGGCGATATTGAGCCTTTAAGGGAAAGACCACGCTTGCACTGTCCACGTTGTAACACCGAAAACAGCCGTGATGCGCGCTTTTGCCGCATGTGTGGCTTCGCTCTCACTCAGCAGGGCACCCCCTCCAATATTCCACCCCGCCAATACCAGGCTCCTCCCGCGGTGCAGGGTGTCGGGCAAGGTCCGACTCAGCCCCCACCACAGTACCCAGGCCAGGAAGCACCAAGGCACTACTCGGCACCGAGCGTGCTCCAGGCCATGCGCGTGGGGCGACCCGCGAAGTGGCAATTCTGGTTCGGACTTGCGCTGCTTTTGATGGTGCTTGTGTGTTGCCCTTGCAGCGTGGGCGTGCTTATCTTCGGCTCTGACGCGGTTGCTGACCCTGGGGGCTTTGTCTCCCAGGTCCTCCTGATTGGGGCTTGCTTCCTGCTCGTCGCGCTCGTGCTGGCCATAATCCTGATGGTTGTAGGTCGCCCCCGGCGCATGCAGTAGGTGCGATGCCAACCATGGGAACTTCTAGCAAGGGTGCTACCTCCGGCGAGCAAGCGGGTCTGCGCAAGGTGCTGGTTGGCATAGACCGCTCCCGTTGGGCACTATGTCTAGGCTTCATGCTGCTGGCCCCGGCGCTCCTACTTGCTCGCTGGCAGTTGTCGCCTCCGCAGCCGGTTTACCTCGACCTCGGAAATCCTGGAACGTCCGCCAACCACTTCTACGGGGTGGAACGTGCCTCCGACCGCAGTTTCAGGTGGAGCCGCGAGATGTCGGCCGTATCGCTACCGGCCCTGGCGTCGAGTGTAAATATTAGCCTCACACTCGATCCCGCGCGGCCCGCGGGCCAACCTCTGCCCACTGCCTGGTTGCGCGTAGGCGACTCAGAAATCGGGTCGTTCGAGACTAGCCCCGGCTGGCAGACGTACTCTGTTAACACGGGGCCTGGCTTCTCCCCGGACGTGCGCCTGGTGCTTGAGAGTGGCACTTTCTACCCCGGCACAGGCGATAGGCGGCTGCTTGGAGTCGCCGTGTCTGAAATAGCTATCAGTGCGGCACCTAACCGTTTTGGCCTCAACTTTCCGCCGCTGCTCTGGTTGTTGTTGGCTGCTGTTACGCCCGCGCTGTGTCTTGGGCTTGTGTCGTTGTTGAACAGGTCCGTCGATACGCGGCTCCTAATGGGTGTATTGTTGGCTGGGGCTGTCCTTCCACTGGTCTTCAGTTTCTTCGCACCTCCTACTATAGGATTGCCGCTCTACTCGTGGATCCTGGCTACCGCAGTCGCGATTTTCCTCCTCATGGTTGTGAGATCCCTCCTCAACCGGGAAGCGACCACGCTAACACGGCTGCAATCCCTCATGCACACTCGATGGGAATTGCCCATCGTGGGTGGTGTAACCGGCCTGCTGGCGGTTGGGGCTACCTGGCCGCTGGTCGGCCGACTGCGCGACTCCCTTCCGGGCTGGCCTGCTGACAACTTTGCTTTCCTGTACAAGCTCTGGTGGTTCCGCACGGCCCTTCTGGAGGAGCAACGCTCGCCCTTCTTCGATCCCAGCAG
Source organism: Chloroflexia bacterium (assembly GCA_036386675.1). Taxonomy (GTDB): domain Bacteria; phylum Chloroflexota; class Chloroflexia; order QHBQ01; family JADMIH01; genus JADMIH01. The sequence goes on from DASVVE010000035.1 coordinate 132,590, forward strand.
CTACGCGCCGTTCGGCTTCGACCTTGGACAGGGCGAGCCGACGCTGGCGAACGCTGTGCCGGGCGTTTTCCTGGGGGCCATTGCAGGTGACGTGGCGGCCTATAACCTGCTGGCCCTCGCCTCCTTCGTGATCTCCGGCATCGGCGCTTATCTGCTTGTTAAGGAACTGTCCGCGAGCAGGCTAGCGGCGATGCTCTCGGCACTTGCGTTCGCCTTTTGCCCCTACCGGATGTCGCAATTCGCGGGGCACCTACAACTGCTGGGTACGGGTTGGATAGCGTTGGCGTTCTATTTCCTGGAACGCCTGCTCAGGACCGGCAGGGTTCGCGACGGTCTTTTCCTGGGGCTGTCGTTTGGTCTGGCAGCACTCTCAGCCTGGTACTACGCTTACATGGTGGGCCTGGCGCTTGGGTTGTACCTGTTACTGAGGCTCGTCCTGTGCGGATACGGAGGTAACCTGCGGGGGTTGGCTGGAGGTCTGGTGGCCGGGGCGGCGGTTTTCCTCCTACTTGCCAGTCCCGTGGCGCTACCGTCCCTTCAGCTTTGGGCGCAGGGTGGGCTTACGCACAGCGCGAAAGCCGCGGACGAGCACTCGGCAGCGCCAGCGGACTACATGGTACTCAACCCCTTGCAACCGGTCTGGGGAGAGGCCGGTATGCGCGCCCACGCGGAGCAAAACGTCATCGAAAGCGCGCTCTACGTGGGCGTTCCGGTGGCTTGCGCGATCATCGTAGGTTGTGTGCTGCTGTTGGGTCGCATCCGGCGGCCTCAGAGACGGCTGTGGGGCACGTGGTTGGTGCTTGCTGCCGTAGCATTTGTGCTGTCACTTGGCTTGACGCTGCACGACGCCAACGGACAGGTGAGGGTAGGCCAAACAGGGGTGATTCCCCTGCCGGGGCAGCTACTTTACGACTGGCTGCCGCTCTACTCCTCGATGCGGGCGTTTGCCAGGTTTGGGGTGATCGTCGCGTTGGCGCTAACCGTGCTCCTGGGGCTGATCTGGGCTGCCACTTTGCGGAGCGGGCCGCCGGTCGTGCGGCGGAACCCAGTCATGGCAACCTTGATTCTCGCCCTGCTCTTGTTGGCCGATTTCTGGACAGGGCCGTACGCGTGGGGCACCAGCCGCGTAGAGGCAACAGGCACCGCGCGCTTCCTTTCGGAACAGCCGCCGGGCACGGTCATGCAAATGCCTCTGGATAGCTCGCAGTCGGGTCCGGCGCTGTACCGGCGCGTGCAAACCGGAATGCCGGTAGCCTACGGGTATGAGACGTTCGAGCCGCCTGCCTGGCGCGTGGAAAGGGACAACCTACAGGAGTTCCCGGACGAGGTGTCGTTCGAGGTGTTGCGGAAGTGGGGCGTGCGCTACGTGGTGGTTAGTGGAAAGCCCTATGGTGCCGACTGGCCCGGCTTCCTGGACCACCTAAAATCCCTGCCGCAGGTGCGGTTCATGGCTGAATTCCAGGACCGTAGTGTGTGGAAGGTAGACCCGCAGGTGCTGGACGCCCGGCCCGACATGGGTGAGTACGCTACCCCGGACGACACTGCGGTCTTCGAACTGGTACGCTGAGATATGTCAGTAACGACACCTCCTGCACCTCGTGTGCGGTGAGAGGGCGTGCACCAGGATAGAACAATCGCTCACTTTCTGGTAATATTCAGGTATGGGGACCCCGCCGTTAATCCCGCCACGTGAAAGAGCGCCCGGTTTCGACGAGCGGCTCAGGGCGCTGCCCGGCACGCCTGGTGTTTACATAATGCACAACCGTGCCGATGCCATCATTTACGTCGGCAAGGCGGTGTCGCTCAAGAACCGGGTGCGGTCGTACTTCGGCTCGCTGAAGGGGCAGGCACCCAAGGTGATGCGCATGGTGGACGAGGTGTACGACTTCGAGTACATTCTCACCGACACCGAGCTAGAGGCCCTCATCCTCGAAAACCAGCTAATCAAGAAGCACCGCCCGCGCTACAACATCCGCCTAAAGGACGACAAGACCTACCCGTATATCAAGGTGACCACTAACGAGGCATGGCCCCGCGTGCTGCCCACGCGACGCGTCTTGAACGATGGCGCTCAATACTTCGGACCGTTCCCTGGCATGGGCACTGTGTACCAGACGCTCGATTTGCTGGACAAGCTGTTCCCGTTCCGCACTTGCGACAAGGAAATTACCGGGAACGACGCCCGGCCCTGCGTGCAGTACTTCATCCACCGCTGCCTGGGTCCATGCGCCAGTCTCGCGGACAAGGCGGCCTATAGTGAGGCCATAAAGCAGGTGGTGCTTTTCCTGGAGCGCAAGCACGACATAGTCATACGCGGGCTGAAGAGGAACATGGAAGACGCTGCTGAAAACCTGGAGTTCGAGCGCGCGGCCGTGTTCCGCGACCGGATCAGGAACCTGGAGAAGTTGCTGGAAGAGCAGAAGGTCTTCAGCGCGACCAAGACCGACGAGGATGTGATTGCCTTCGCCCGCAACGACGGGGAGGCGTGCGTGCAGATTTTCTTCATCCGGGGCGGCAAGTTGTTGGGCCGCGAGCACTACATGCTGGAGGGCACCGCCGACTCGACTCCGGGGGAGATCCTGGAAAGCTTCATGACGCAGTTCTACGATGACGCTTCGTACGTGCCCCCGAAAGTGCTGCTGCAAGACGACGTGTCTGATGCCGAGATCATTGAAGCGTGGTTGCGGGAGCGTCGCGGGCACAAGGTGACGCTGTCGGTGCCCAGGCGGGGACAGAAGCGCGACATGGTCGAAATGGCTTCACGCAACGCGGCTGAGACGCTGGAGCAATACCGCCTGAGGTGGTTGAGCGACGAGCAGAAGGGTACGGCAGCGCTGACGGAGCTTCAACAGGTGCTGCGTTTGCCCGTGTGGCCGCAGCGCATCGAATGTTACGACGTGGCACACCTCCAGGGCACGGACGTGGCGGGAGCGATGGTGGTATTCGAGCAAGGCGTGCCAAAGAAGAAAGAATACCGGCGATTCAACATACGCACCACAGGCAACGACGATTTCGCTTCCATGCGTGAGATGCTGGCCCGGCGCTTCAAGCGTGCCTCAGCGGAACAGTCTTCAGGAGAAAGGCAGGTGGCCCTGGCCCGTGCGGAGGCCGGAGAGAGGGACGAACCGGCACCGACCGCTGAGTACGAAGCGGTGGCGCGCCTCGAGGCTGAGGCTGTGGAGGACCGCAACGAGCCGCAGCTTGGTGACACCCAGGCGGACCTCTCTCGCAGGGAGCGTGCGGCGGAGGGCGGAAACGGGCGTGCAGAAGCGGGTTGGGACAAAAGCGGCTGGGCCGTGCTCCCCGACCTGGTGGTCATTGACGGCGGCAAGGGGCAACTCAATGTGGCCTACGACCTGCTTACCAGCCTGGGGTTGAGGGACGTGCCATTGATTTCGTTGGCAAAGCGCGAGGAAGAGGTATTTATGCCCGGCAGGTCTGAGCCGGTGATCCTGAACGCCCGCTCCGAGGGCTTGAAACTGCTCCAACGTGTCCGTGACGAGGCACACCGCTTCTCAAATACGTATAACAAGAAGCTGGGTTCTAAGCGGGGCACCCGGAGCAAGCTCGATGAAGTGCCGCTCATTGGACCTGTACGAAAGAAGGCGTTGTTGCACACGTTCGGCTCGGTAAAGGGCATACGAGAAGCCACGATTGAACAACTCATGTCGGTCAAGGGCATGGACCGGGCGGCGGCCCTGAACCTCAAGGAGCACCTGTAGATGAAGGTTATTACAGCCGGGCGAGCCTCGGACCTGGACCGGCACACGCTTGATGAGAGGTTCGACGCAGCCCTGCGCGAGCGACGAGACAGGGTTTACGAGTACCTGGACGCCTGGCCCGGCTCGGCAAAGTTCAAGCCCCAGGACATCCACGACGCCCTCTTCACCTATTTACAGCGTCGTGGCAAGGCGCTGCGGCCGCTCCTGGTGCTGCTGTGTTGTGGCGCGGTAGGCGGCGACGAGGACCAGGCTCTGCCGGCAGCCGCGGCGGTCGAGGTGTTCCACACTTGGACGTTGGTGCACGACGACATTATAGACCGAGACGACACCCGGCGTGGCCGCCCGACCGTGCACGCCATGTACCGCAGCCACGCGATGACGGCGCACGGTCACGAGGAGCCGGACGCCGCTCATTATGGCACCTCGGTAGCAATCCTGGCGGGCGACTTGCAACAGGCCTGGACTTACGGTCTGCTTGCGGACCTGGCTCACAGGGGTGTGTCGTTGCCTCTCGTGCTGGAACTGATCGACCGCATGGCCGGTGACCTCACTCCGGGCCTGCTGGAAGGCGAAATGCTGGACGTTCAGTACTCGCTAATGCCTGCCGAAGAACTGGATGAAGATCGCATCCTGCATATGCTGACTATGAAGACCGGCACTCTGCTTGAGTACGCGGCCTGGTGCGGCGCGAAGATCGGCCTGGGGGTGGCTCCTGACCCATACGGGCTGGCTGCCAACCTGGGTAGGTTTGCCTCGCTCTGCGGCACAGCTTTCCAGTTGCACGATGACCTGCTCGGCCTGACCGCCGACGAGTCTCGTCTCGGAAAGCCGGTAGGGTCGGACATACGCGAGGGCAAGCGCACGCTGATGGTTTACAAGGCGCTAAATCGTGCCTCAGAGCTAGAGCGTCGGGTGCTACTAGCGACGTTAGGCAAGACCGATGCTTTACCATCGGAGGTCGAGCAGGTCCTTGCTATACTGAACTCTACCGGGGCGTGCGATGAGGTGGCGGCGCTCGCTCGTGGGTACGTGGACCAGGCACTCACACTGCTCGACTCGGTACCTGCTAGTGAATACCGCGAGTTACTCCGTTCCTGGGCGTTGTTCTTGCTCGCGCGTGAGAGTTAGGCGGGACCAGCTATGCCAATCCAGAAAGCGTCAACCGAAACGTGGCAGAAGGCGCGCGAGATAATCCAGCGTGGCGGCCTGGTGGCCTTCCCGACCGACACCGTCTACGGCCTGGGCTGCGATCCCTACAATGTGGCTGCTATTGAGCGACTATATGAGGCCAAGAGCCGGGACCAGGCTAAAGCGTTGCCCTTGCTCTTGTCGGGTGCCCACAGGGTTGGCGACGTGGCGCGGGTGTTTCCGGCGACGGCAGAGGTGCTGGCGAAGGAGTTCTGGCCCGGTGCGCTCACCCTGGTGGTGGCGCAGCAGCCTTCATTGCCTGAGGCTTTGGGAGGGGGCGACACTATTGCCGTGAGGGTGCCCCGGCACGAAGGGCTGCTGGCGTTCTTGGAGGCGTGCGGTGGCGCGCTGGCTGTCAGCAGCGCCAATGTGTCGGGGCAGCCGGAAGCGCACGACGCTGAAGAGGCCGCAGCCTATCTTGAAGGCTCGGTTGACCTGATAGTCGATGGCGGTCGCAGTCCCGGCGGAGTGCCATCGAGCATCGTAGATTGCACGCTGCCGGTGCCGCGACTCCTGCGGGAGGGCGCGATAGCCGAGGAGCAGATACGCGCGGTCCTGGCCGCGTGGGAGGCTGCACGGGAGTAAGACTTGCGTACCGAGCGTGTTTTCATCCTCAGCAGCTTGCTTACTATTGGGCTTGCCATCCTGGCGGCGCTCCAACGCGGTGACCTTGCCACTCCTGGCGGTGTAACGCAG